>CAKRXU010000004.1 GCA_934424575.1 uncultured Blautia sp. | reverse complement strand
ATTCTATTGAATGATGATTCTTAAAGAATTTTCGAGAATCGTATGTGTTTCACTGTTTAGTTATCAAGGTTCTTTGTTTGCCGTCTCATCGACGACTTGCTTACTCTATCACATCTTTAATTCTTTGTCAACAACTTTTTTGAAGTTTTTCAAAACTTTTTAAGTTGTGTCTGCAAAAGAATCAATTCTTTGTGACAGCTCAGTTAGAATATCACTTTCCAACCGCGCTGTCAACACTTTTTTGAAGTTTTTTCCAAAAAAATCTTTTTTCTCTTATTTTACTTCTTTCAGGTACAGTGCATAGGAATAAACTACCGGTGCCGCTATTGTCAGTATGACAATGATTCCAAGGGCAACCTCTGATTTGAAATATCCATTTACACACATTGCGATACCCGCAATGATATTCCTTCTCAAGACGTTCCATCAACGTCCTGCGGTCTGTCATTCCGGCAAGCCACTCCCTGTCCTCCTCAGCTACGAGCATCTGTATGCACTGCGCCATTGCCTCCGTATAGACTCCTCTTGCCTGCACGATCTCCAGTGCAGACTCATTCGGCGTTCCTGTATTCAGATAACTGGTATAACTGTCTGTATCAAGATTCACAAAATAAATCGCTGTATAGTCTTTGTTCAGAACAGACATCACTCTGAGTGTTCTCTGGATCTCATCATCATAAGCCGATGACAGGATTTTTTGCTCATCATGCCCTACTGCTCTCACCGAAGTTTCTCTTTTCATGTGATACCCCCGTTTCTTTTGTGAACAAAAAAAGCACTATAGGGACAGATTTTGCCTACAGTGCTTCTCTGAGCATTCTTGTTTGTGCAACTGGCTGCCATTTCACAGGCCCTATAGCTTTGCGTCGCAATTTTTCGATTGTTTTGCCGAAGATATTTGATTTTTTCTGTAAAATTTTTCTTACATATCATTCATTTCCCGGTATTCCTTCGGGGTCATTCCATAACGGCTTTTGAACTGGCGGTTAAAGTTGGAAAGGTTCGCAAATCCCGCATCCTGGGAGATACCAAGGATCTTGTCATCTGATTTCCGAAGCGCCTCTGCCGCTGCCGCCAGCCTCCGTTCATTTACATAGGAGATAAATCTTAAACCGGTCATCTTTTTGAACCAGCGCATGAAGTGGCTGTCGCTCCAGCCGCAGAACTCTGCCATCTCTGTGACCGTAAGATTTTCGCTGATATTTCTTTCGATCTGCTTGAGGACTTCCTTAAGCCGTTCACGGTCTGGCGAAGATACTTCCTTTACACGGGGATATTTTCTTATAAGAAGAAAAATCATCTGAAGCACCGCTGCCTTTACGCCCAGTTCATATCCTTTTTCTTTGGATTCACATAAGTCTTCCATCTGGCTTAAGCATTGTTTCAATGCAGTGTAATCTTCGTCCTGTTCCTGTACGCAGACCGGTGGAAGCAGTTTGCCTGCCGCGAGAGGGACCAGAAATTCTCCCGCACAGAGATCTGCCGCCCCCGCTCCCAGAAAATCCATTTCAAAAATGATATTTTCATATTCCATGGAAAAGCCTTTTGCCTTACGCAGTGCGTGGAGCGTCCCCGGCGGGACCACAAAAATATCGCCCGGTTTTCCCAGAAAACTCGTTGTCTCCATCTGAATCTCGCCCTTTCCCTTCTTGACATAGATCAGTTCCATATCCTTATGCCAGTGCAGAGACACCGACGGAAAATCCAGCGGGATCGTGCATGGATAAATATTGAACGGAAACAGTTTGCTTCCGTGCTGTTTCTTCTCCTGGTATTTCTGGCTGTTTTCTTTTTCCATAATGTATTTTTCTCCCTGATGATAGAATAGTATCAGTATTTGCTAGGTTTTTACAAGAAATGACACATCCTGTGTGATATAACTATAGCCATAGCAACGTAGTACAAATGTTTTCTGACGACCAACCAAAGTTTCATAAACCTATTTTTGTAATGACGAAAGGAGTGGCTCACAATGAGTGAAACCATGACAACAAAACTTACTGAACTCTGCGGAAAAAATATTGCTTCCGCTTCCAACGAAGAACTTTATCATGCACTTCTGAAACTTGTTGACGAATGCAGCAGACAGCATGTTCAGAACGTAACTGGCAGAAAACTTTATTATATTTCTGCGGAATTCCTGATCGGAAAACTTCTGTCCAACAATCTTATCAACCTCGGACTTTATGACAATGTCAAAGAAGCACTTGACAGAGCAGGAAAATCTCTTGCAGATATCGAAGAACAGGAGCCAGAACCGAGCCTTGGAAACGGCGGTCTCGGACGACTGGCTGCCTGCTTCCTTGACAGTCTCGCAACTTTAAATCTTCCTGGCGACGGTGTGGGACTTCGTTATCACTGCGGTCTTTTCCATCAGAATTTCCAGAACAATGTACAGAATGAGACTCCTGATTTCTGGCTGACGGATTCCTGTGCGGCACAGGCTACGGACACTGTTTTCCCGGTGTCTCTGGCAGGAAAAGAATACTCTGCAAGACTTTATAAACTTCCGGTTACCGGATACGAAGGACGCACCAATACACTGAACCTTTTTGATCTGGACACGGTAGATGAATCTGTGATCGGTGACGGCATCTCCTTTGACAAAAAGGATATCGCCAAAAACCTGACTCTTTTCCTCTACCCGGATGACTCCGATGAGGACGGTCGCCTGCTCCGTATCTATCAGCAGTATTTCATGGTTTCCGCCGGCGCACAGCTTGTCCTTGAGGAATGTGCCGCAAGAGGCTGCAATTACCATAACCTTGCCGACTATGCTGCGATCCAGATCAATGATACACACCCAAGCATGGTGATCCCGGAACTGATCCGTCTCCTGATGCTCCATGACATTGATTTTGAGGAAGCTGTGCAGATCGTTACCGACACCTGCGCTTACACAAACCACACGATCCTTGCAGAAGCCCTGGAAAAATGGCCGAGACATTATCTGGACACCGTTGTTCCACAGCTCATGCCGATCATCGAGAAACTGGACGCCCTGGCAAAAAGCCGCACGGAGGATGGCTCCCTTGCGATCATCGACCAGAATCAGGTCGTTCATATGGCTCATATGGATATCCATTTCTCACATTCTACAAATGGTGTCGCAACCCTGCACACACAGATCCTCAAAGAAAGCGAACTGGCAGGATTCTACCATCTGTATCCTGAGAAATTCAACAATAAGACAAACGGCATCACCTTCCGCCGCTGGCTTCTGAAATGCAACCCGTCTCTGACCAGCGAGATCGAAAGCCTGATCGGAAACGGATTCAAAAAAGACGCTTCCGAGCTGAAAAAACTTCTTGCTTATACGAATGATCAGAATGTCCTCAGGAAACTTTCTGAGATCAAAAAGCAGAACAAGGAAGCCCTTGCCGCATGGCTCCTTCACAAACAGGGCGTAAAAGTCAATACAGATGCCATGTTCACCATCCAGTCCAAGCGGCTTCATGAGTACAAACGCCAGCAGTTAAATCTTCTGTTCCTGATCCATCAGTATCTGGAGATCAAAGCCGGCCATACACCAAGCGTTCCGCTGGTCAGCATCTTTGGTGCCAAGGCTGCTCCTGCGTACATTATCGCCAAAGACATCATCCACGGACTGCTCACACTTTCTCAGGTGATCGAGAATGACCCGGAAGTTTCCAAATGGATGCAGCTCGTCTTTGTAGAAAACTACAACGTCTCTGCCGCTGAAATGATGATCCCTGCCTGCGATCTCTCTGAGCAGATCAGCCTTGCTTCCAAAGAGGCATCCGGAACAGGAAACATGAAATTCATGCTGAACGGTGCCCTGACTCTCGGAACCATGGACGGTGCAAACGTAGAGATCTCTGAAGCAGTCGGAAACGACAACATCTATATCTTCGGTCAGAGCAGCAAGCAGGTCATCCACCGCTATGCAGCCGGTGATTACTGTGCAAAAGACTGGTACGAGGCAGACCCGAACCTTCATCGTGCGATCGACTTCCTCACCAGCGAAAAAATGCTCTCCTTCGGCGATGAGGAACATCTGAAACGTCTCCAGAATGAACTGATCTGGAAAGACTGGTTCCAGACTCTTCCGGATTTCAACGCCTATGTGGTACGTAAACAGCAGGCAATGGATGACTACGCCGCAGATCAGGAAAACTGGAGCCGCAGAACTCTGATCAATATCGCGCAGGCCGGATTCTTCTCTTCTGACAGAACTATTGAAGAATATGATAATGATATCTGGCATCTTGGGAAATAAATATTTAGCGGACGCGTCAATGGCGCGTCCGCTTATTTTATTCTCCTGGATTAGACTTTCGGATCTGTTCTGTCAGCTCTTCACCACCCTGTTCATACCATTCTTTTACAAACTCGTCAAAATAATCAACTGGCTGTACGCCCATGATGATCTGGATAAAGCTGTCTTTTTCTAACTGCTGAAGTGATTTCGGGATCTCGCCGTCACTGTCATCCAGATACCGCTTCGCAGTCGTCCGGTAATTTCCCTCGATCAGCCGCCCGACTGCTGCAAGTCTGGACTCGTATGCCGCCCAGTCCTCTGCTGTCTCTGATCTTCTCTGGATAAATTTTTCTGCTGCATCATAGTAGGATTTCTCGATCGCACTTAAATCTGTTTCTTTTCGCATGCCACTCATCACGCTCTGGATATCCTTGGTGATCTGGAACGTCGCCTCATTATAATCAATGTTGATGACCAGCGGTCTTGCCGTCGGATCGACATTCAGGGCAAAATATGCATTCACCTCGTCTGCATCCTGCGCTCCATATCTGGTGTAGTCAAACAGCACACTGATGATCTTCATCACGATCTCCGGATGCTCATAACCCTTACGTACAACAACATATTTATTATCGCGGAAGGTATCATACACATTCTGCCAGTCTGCTTCCTGCAGATAATATGGCTGCCAGTCCGCTTCCGGGTCTGTCTCATAGACATCCATCAGAGGATTGTTCGGCGTCCACCAGAGTCCAAAAAAAGCTCCGCAGTTTCCATTTACCACCAGATCTCTGAGATTGTTCTGCGCGCGCAGGGCAAAGTTCTGATCCAGTACACCACGTTCGTAGAGTTCATGCAGATAGCTGAGGGCGTTTTTTGTTTCTTCTGTCAGAGAGCCATAAACGATCTCTCCATTCTGGTTGATCCACCTCTGCGGGCTTGCATGGAATTTATCAAAAACAGGATCGACAGAATAACTGGAACTGGTACTTCCCACCAGATCAGTGTCACAGACAAGGCCGATCGGGTCTTCTCCGTCTTCTGTTCCCATACGGTTTTCTGTAAATGCCTCCACGATATCAAATGCATCTTCCAGCGTTTTGGGTTCTTCCAGCCCCAGTTCTTCGATCCAGTCCTTGCGCAGCCACATCAGACGCGGTCCATGGTCTGTGACAGTCTCCGGGATCGCCATCAGTTTTCCGTTAAATCTCACAGAATCCAGAAGGTCGCTTCCGTAGCTCTCAAACATTTCTTTGATTCGTTTGGAAGTGCAATTTTCGTAAACCTCACTCAGATCTGCCACCAGATCATTATCGACCAGTTCTTTGAGTGTTTCTCTGTCCGACACCACCAGAACATCCGGGAGCGTCTGGTCTTTGACCAGGATATTTACGAATTCATCGTAACGGTCTTCTCTCTCCATGTAGACGTTTTTGTTCTGGATGTTCAGCATCTTTCGGAGATAACGGGTGTAGGCATTGTCTTCGTAAGTATTTCCATCCGGGAGGTTCGAATTGTTTGTACCGCTCATCTGTCCCAGAGTATAGGTTACAAGCTCCGGATATGCTCCATAAGGTGTCTGCGCGGCTGTTTCCCAGGTACCGGTGCGGACAGTTTCTTTTGCGGAAGCTGTGTTTTCTGTTTCTGTCGATGTTTCACTCTTATCTGTCTCTCTGGAGACACTGCTGCATCCGCTTAACATCATGCTTACGATACATCCCAGGATCACGGGCAGTTTCCATTTAGTCTTCATGTTTCTTGCCCTCCTTCGGGAATCTCATCACGACATTTGTTCCCTCACCGGGTGCGCTGAAGATCCGGATCCCGTATCCCTCCCCGTAGAGCAGTCGGATACGGTCATTGACATTCTTAAGCCCATACCCCTTCGCCTGATAAGTGACAAGTGTCTCTGCTTTTTCCTGTTCCATTCCCATTCCGTTGTCACGAACGGTGATCACGACATCATCTCCTATGCCTCTGAACGACAGGGAAATCTTTTTGTCGCCCTCTTCTTTTTCGTCAATGCCGTGTTCGATCGCGTTTTCTACAACTGGCTGGAGAAGAAGTTTCGGCATTTTTTCATTCTTGATCTCCGGGTCTGTCTCCCATTCTACGGTGAAGTTGTTGTCATGCATGGTAAGCTGGATCTCCAGATATGCCTCCATATTCCGGATACAGTTTTCGACCGTGACCATGTCCTCGCCTTTACTGAGTGCTGTTCTGTAAAAAGTCGAGAGTGCAAGGGTCACTTTACTGATCTCCATCTGTCCGCTGCGGATTGCCATCCAGTTCATCATGGACAGCGTATTGTACAGAAAATGTGGATTGATCTGTGCCTGCAGTGCTTTCAGTTCATATTCTTTCAATGCAATCTTATTGACATATACTTCATCGATCAGACGGTTGATTTCATCCATCATCCTTCGGAAGCTGTTGATCAGAATACCAACCTCGTCTTCCGAATCACTGCTGACTGTAACCTCCCTGCTTCCATGGTTCACCTTATCCATGTTTCTGGTAAGTTCTTCAATCTTTCTTGTAAAAATCCTGGAAAAAGACAGCCCCAGAACCAACGTGATCAGACAGCAGGCCGCCATCAGCGGAATTTCTTCCAGCAGCAGTCTCCGGACAGAACCTGAAATTGCCCGCTGACTTTTGTAGAGATAAAAACCCCAGTTATTTTCTTCACTTTCTGCCATTGTGTAAGCACATTCCTGATTGATCTTTTCAAGAGCAGTGTCCCTGTCATCCGATTTTTTCAGTTCAATGTCTTCAAGCTCACTTTTGTTGTATAGAATTCTACCATCCTCATCTGTGACCATTCCTCCGTTTTCCTCTGTGAGAATATTCGTCAGCGGCTGAAAGATCTTATCGTAATCCAGTGCAATACAGATTGCCGCGTCCAGAGCCTGATCATCGTAGATCATACGGACTGCCGCCACCTCTTTGCTCTCAAGATTCACCAGCCACTGTATCCTTACATCATCCTGAAGCTCACTGCTCCACCATTCTTCTTTCATTTTGGCAAGTGGAACCAGTGTATATTCATGCTCTACCTGAATACTCCGTGCAAACAGCTGGATCCTGTTAATGGCATCATGATAAGATTTCGGTACTGACAGAAGAGGATCTGCGATTTCATTGTATTTCTCATAGGCAGTATAATTGTCAATATTTTTTTCCTTGATGATCTCCTCAATATCCGGTGAATAAGTAAGATAATTCAAAAGACTGCTGTAAACGGCAGTCTGA
This sequence comes from uncultured Blautia sp., assembly GCA_934424575.1. Classification (GTDB taxonomy): domain Bacteria; phylum Bacillota; class Clostridia; order Lachnospirales; family Lachnospiraceae; genus Blautia_A. Next base: position 130,942 of record CAKRXU010000004.1, on the reverse strand, counting down.
CTGTCAATACTCTCCTTCGTCTGGTCGATGATCGACTGCATATCCTCCAGATCACTGCTTCGGACCATCGTACTCTGTCTGCTGTGGGCATAAAGGGCAAGAACTGTCATCGGCACCAGGGCAGTCACGACCAGAAGAATCGTCAGCTTGTGCCGGTATTTCATGTTTTTGATCCACTTATGAAGTCTGTTCATCCTCTCCGGTTCCTTTCCTGTAAGATTCCGGACTGCTTCCATAGTAATCCCGGAAACTCCGGCAGAAGTAAGAGACATTTGCAAATCCTACTTTTTCACTGATCTGCGCCACCTTCATATTGGTACTGCACAGAAGATCTTTGGCTTTTTCCATGCGGAACACACGAATATAACGATTAAGATTCATTCCTGTTTCTTTTTTGAAGATAAAGCTCAGATAACCGGAAGACAGATATACTTTTTCCGCCAGCATTTCCAGATTCAGGTCTTCTTCATAATGCTGATAGATATAATTCTTGACGGCGGTCACTTCATTCCTTGAACTGTTCATGGAACGGTCCAGAAAAGCCTCGTACTCTTTGATATTGTCCTCTGTCACAGAAAGGATCTCCATAATATTCCTGCAGTTATAGAGGCGTTCGATCTCGTGATCCAGTTTGTGCTCACCGGAAAACTGGTTTTCCTGAAAAAGCTCCTGGATCACGTTAGAAAATACAAATTTGATATACATCGCAGAATACTGGGTGTTATCATGGTATTTTTCCTTAAGGCATTCAAAATGTCTCCAGAGCTGTTCTATATCCTTGCGGGTGATATCCTCAGAAATCGCCTGCATAAGCTGAGAATCCTGCACTTCTCCGACTGCCATGCCAAGCACTTCATCCTCATTGGTAAACACATGCTTGTCCGGATGATAGAATTTCTCCTCCATCTGCTGTTCCAGCTGCTCCAGAACAGATGGAAGACTTTCACATCCGTCAAACTTCCTGCTCACGGCAAGATAAAACCGCTCCATGTACTCACGTTTCAGGAAATTATAGATATGATTTGCCACAAGCTGATAATCGCAGTACACATCCTGGAACAGAATGAGTGACTGTCTTGCATTCAGGTTCAGGTAGAAAAACATCCTGTGGAGTTCCTTCTGCAGTTCCTGTTCCAGATTTTCTTCTGCTGTATCAAAAAGTGCCACATCTGACTCGATCAGGATCGCGCAGTGCCAGCTGTTCCACTTGTCCAGATCAATGAGTTCGCCGGCTTTTTGCAGGATCTCTTTTTTGCCGGAGTAGAGATAGCTCTGGAGAAAATACTGTTGAAGGAAGTTTTTCTCTTTGATCTCGCGGCTTTCTTTTTTTCTTCGTTTGCTGATCTCGCTCTCTGCGCGCTCCAACACTTTGTGGAAATCATCCGGATTTACCGGTTTGAGGATGTATTCGGTCACACCGTAGCGGATCGCCTCCTGCGCAAAGGTGAAGTCGCTGAAGCCGCTGAATATGACGATCTGGAGGTTGGGATTTTCTTCTTTGGCTTTCTTTGAAAGTTCCAGGCCGGTCATGTGCGGCATCTTGATATCTGTCAGAAGAAGCTGGATATCCTCGGAGTGCAGAACCTGTAATGCCTGTTTGCCGTTGGCCGCTTCAAAGACGGTACGCTCTCCTTCCTCTCTGGAAAGCAGATATTTCAGCCCCTCTCGTTCGATTTTTTCGTCATCTACAATTAAAACGTTTGTCATGGATTCTCCTGTCTGTGTCTTATATTTATCTTTTTCATTATACCACAAAGTCCCCGGAAAGAATATTTCTTCCCGGAGACTAAATTTTCGTTATGTAATTATCAGCCTTTGACTGCGCCGGCTACAACACCTTCGATAATGTGTTTCTGGCATACCAGATATACGATGATGATCGGAATGATATCGATCATGATACTTGCCATCATCGGTCCCATCTGCACATGTCCGAAGCTTCCGCGGAAATACTGGACTGCCATCGGAATGGTACGATATTTCTTGATATCCAGTACCAGTGTCGGCAGAAGGTAGTCATTCCATACCCACATCAGTTCCAGAATTGCGGTGGAGATAATTGTTGGTTTCAGGATCGGGATCAGAACCTTGAAGTATACCTGCAGAGGTGTACAGCCATCGATCAGAGCCGCTTCCTCAATTTCAAGCGGGATACCCTTTACAAATCCTGTAAACATAAAGACTGCCAGGCCTGCACCAAATCCAAGATAGATAATACAAATGTTATATGGATTATTCAGACGTAAGGTGTCAGCTGTTTTTGCCAGTGTGAACATAACCATCTGGAACGGTACTACCATACTAAATACGCAGAGGTAATAGAAAATCTTGGATAATGTTCCATTTACACGAACAACGTACCAGGCTGCCATAGAGCAGCACAGCATGATCAGAACAACGGACATTACTGAGATCACAAGGCTGTACCAGAAGGATTTGAGGAAATCCATCTGTGTAACACTTGCCACAAAGTTTGCAACGCCATTCCATGTCTCAGCTGTAGGAAGACTGAATACACCTGAAGTTGTGATCGCAACTTCTTTCTTTAAAGAGTTGATTAAGATCAGTACGATCGGATACATCCAGAGGATGCAGATCAGCGTCAGAATGACGGAAGCCACCGGATTCTTTTTCTTATTTTCCATTACTGCTGCACCTCCTTAGATGATGTTGCACGGAGCTGGATCAGTGCGATTGCTACAACCAACAGGAAGAATACAACTGCTTTTGCCTGGCCGATACCCTTCCACTGAGCACCGCTTCTTGCATAAAATGTATCATAAATATTCAAAGCCAGTAACTGTGACTGTTTGCCCGGATCTCCTCCTGTAAGAGAAAGGTTCTGGTCAAACATCTTGAATCCGTTTGTCAGAGTCAGGAAAGTACAGATTGTAACAGACGGCATGATCATCGGGATCTTGATCTTGAACAGGATCTGTCTGCTTGTCGCACCGTCGATCTGTGCTGCTTCGACCAGATCAGGAGAAACGTTGTTCAGACCTGCTATGTAGATGATCATCATATATCCGATCTGCTGCCACATCAGAAGGATCAGCATACCGATAAATCCGTTTCTTGCAGAAAGTGAAAGCAGAGGCTGTCCCCATTTGGAAAGCAGTCCGTTTAACAGTGTCTGCCAGATATATCCAAGTACGATACCACCGATCAGGTTCGGCATAAAGAATACGGTACGGAATGCATTGGTTCCTCTGTATCCCTTGGTAAGTACCAGTGCGATGGAAAATGCCAGCACATTGATCAGAATACTGGAAACAAAAGCAAATACAACGGTCAGCCAGAACGAATGACTGAAGGTATTATCCAGTAAGATCTTGGAATAGTTTGAAAAGCCAACAAAGGTTACATCGTTTACAGTTGTAAATTTACAAAATGAAAGATAAATGCCCCAGATAAAAGGCCAAAGGAAACCGATAACAAATGCCGCAAAAGTCGGCAATACAAAAATCGGCCACCACTTTTTGATCGTTCTTCCTACCATTTTAATTCTCCTCTTTCCCTCATAATAAAACCTGTAGAAGGAGGCAAGAACCTCGCCTCCTCCCGATGATTGATTACATGTTATTTTGATTACTCGGAGAGAGCCTTCTCTGTAGCCCATCCGTCAACGAATGCACTTACAACATCATCCCATGAACCTGTGCCTGCTGCATATGCGGTAAGAGCTGTTCCAAGTCCGTTTTTCCACTCTTCAGATGGCATTGTTGTGAAGTTCCATGAAACAGGTGTTTTTCCAGCTTCTGTATATTCAGCATCCTGTTTTACGAATACGTTTGTGGACTCCTGTGCTGTTTCGAAAGGAATTGTGAATCCCATATCATCTGCCATGGATTTTGTTCCTGTTTCAGAGGTTACACACCAGTTCATGAAGTCCAGAGTTGCCTGAACATCTTCGTCAGATGCATTCTTGTTTACGCACCAGTAGTTTTCTGTACCTGTTGCAAGTCCCTCATTCTCATCATCTACACCAAAGTAGATCGGGATCATTGCAAGCTCGTCATCTCCGTATGTCTTGGCCAGTTCTGCATATTCCCAGGTACCATTCTGATAGAATACTGCTTCGCCGTTTACAAATTCGTTTCTGGAGTCATCTGCTGTCTTTGCAGAAAGCTCAGCTCCGTCACATGTAGAATCTGTAATGTACAGATCAAACAGATTCTTGTAGTTGTCAAGATATGTTCCTTTGATTGCCTCTGTATCATCGATTCCGTCTTCTTTGTACTCGTAGTAGATTGGAAGGTTTGCAAGATGTGTTTTGAATCTCCAGTCAGAGGAACCGTCCATACCTGCGGATGTGAAAGCACCTTTTACTCCAAGCTCGTCCTTTCTTGCCTGGATATCATCTGCTACTTTCTTCAGGTCGTCATAGCTCTTGATATCGTCCAGAGAATATCCTGCTTTTTCAAGTAAAGTTTTGTTTGTGATCAGACCATAGGATTCGATTACATATGCGATACCATCTACAGCATCTCCGTCTTTGAGTTCGTAAGCATCAGAGGTAAGTCCCTTTGTGATTTCTGCATCTGCCAGATCATAGCAGTAATCTTTCCAGTTCTTAAGTCCAACCGGTCCGTTTACCTGGAACAGTGTCGGAGCATCGCTCTTTGCCATTTCGGACTGAAGTGTTGTCTCATACTGTCCAGATGCTGCTGTTACAACTGTTACTTCTGTTCCTGTTTCTTCTGTGTAAGCTTTTGCCAGGTTCTGCCATGCTTCATCTGCTTCTGGTTTGAAGTTCAGATAGTAAACCTTTCCGCCGTCTGCTGCCATGACCGGTACGGACGGGATCATGGTTGCTGCTGTTAATGCTGCCATTGCCATTGCTGTGAGTTTTTTCATTTTCATAGTACTTGTCTCTCCTTTTTTTGTAGATTTTGTTCTCTTTCAACCTGTCTTTATTATAGATTTGTTAGTATTTTTATACTATGATAAAAAATCAAGAAATATGTTGTTTTTTCAAGATATAAAAATATAAAAAAATTGATGTACATTTTACAATTCATGCACATCAACTTCATCTTTTTGTTGAATTTCATTCAACACCCATCTTCCGTCTTCACGTATAAATGTCCAGTATTCATAAAACGACTCCGGAATCTTTTTTCCACGAACAACCTCTAATGTATCTGTATTGATATAATATCCAATCATTCTTCCATGAATCAGATAAACAATACTGGCATCTTCTTCACCTTCATCATCCCACACAGATACCGGAGTCACATTCAGGAGCTGAACTCGTTTCTGTATTGGCTTTTCATGTTTAACCTTCATCCATTCAAGTTTTGTAGTCCAACTTTGGGCAAGACTTTTACTCAGATACTTTTCTGCATAAGATGGATCCAGGAGCCTCCAGCATTCCTGAATAACAAAATATGCATTCTCCACATATTTTTGCATTTCTTTTGCATTCCAGTCTTCGCCCGGCTTTTCAAATTTCTTCATTTTTTGAAGACTTTTGTATTTTGCCTTTTGAATATAGCAATGAAATGCAATCGTTCCAGCCCCGGCAAAACATGCCATTGCCATCCAGCCAACTATCGTTTGCGGCCATCCGCCCGGACTCTCGTCATCCGTATAGTTTGATTCATTATTATAATGATATGTTCCACCGGAACTTCCCCCTGAACTTCCTCCTGAACTTCCTCCTGAAGATCCGCCGCCGGCCCTCGCATAGCATGTAATTGAAAAGCACAGACAGCAGATACATGCGAGCAGTATACAACAGATTCGTCTATGTCTCATCATCTTTTTATTCACTCTTATTTTTCTTTCGTTTACGGGAGATCAGACCAAGAAGGTTCTCATCTTTGGTATCGGAAAGATCATCATCGGTTACGGTTGGCTCAGATACTACGTACGCTCCTCTGCCGGCCGGCGGATCATTCTCCTGCTCAGGCATCTCTTCTGTCGGCTCGCCCAACGGAACCTCTTCTTCTCTCACCTGCACAACATCAAGGGATTCTTCCATCTCGGAAACTTCCCTGTCATAAGCATTGCTGTCGAAAGTTTCTTTATCAGAAGTTTCTTCCTCACTGTCAGCTAAATCGTCTGCTGGCTCTGCTTTCCTGCGTGAGCTCCACGGTGCGTATTCCGGTTCCGGTACGACCGGCTCTTCTGGCTGTGCAGAACTTTCTGCGTCATCAGATATGATCTCGCTGTCTGCATCGACTGCTTCTGCTTCCTGTTTGAGTTCTTTCAGACCGCGGCGGAGGAGGATCAGGTAGATGAGGTCTACTACTCCGTTGCAGAGGAAAATCCAGCCGGCGAAGATCACGGTGTATTTTACCATGGTGAATGGATTAATCACCAGGGAAATTCCGAGACCGATGAAGATCAGGCTTCCGATCAGAAGGATTTTCCAGGCTCCACTTCCGCGTTTTTTAAGTTTGAAGCTTCCTTTCAGGCTCCAGATGCTGTCTACAAGGATGAAGGTTCCAAGCAGGATCGGCAGGAGCTTGACCACGATCTGCGGGTTCATAAAGAGGAAGATTCCGATGACCATCAGAACACCGCCGGAAAAAAGATCCAGGATCGTGGAATTCAGTTTCTCCAGAATATAGATCAGGATATGATAAAATCCTACCAGGATCAGAAGAATCCCAAATACAAATTTACAGATCACATTGATCGTGTTCACCGGCATAAACGCCAGACACGCTCCAAGGGCAATATATATGATCGAAGTCACGATCTGCCCTTTCAGAAAGTTATTGATTTTTTCCCACATAAGCTGCTGCTCCTTTCATCCCGCGATGGGATTTGTTAAGAACAGTATACCGTGTTTCCGCCGGTTCGTCCATAGACATTATGCGAAGGATGTCCCGTTTATATCAACATCCAGATTTCCTTTTTATCTGCTCTACTTCTTCTATGGAAATCTTAAATACTTCTGCAATTTCCTCCACAGAATATTTCTCCATCTTCAGCATATTCCTGATACCAGACTCTATTCCTTCTTTTATTCCTTCTTTTATTCCTTCTTCCTTTCCTGCCTCATACTCTGCCTTGCGGAGTTTCTTTTCTTCCTCTTCTTGGTCATACTCGAATATACTCATTGCGATAACCTCCGACTTGTTCTTTCGCAGGAATTCTGCAAGAATATTATTTTGAATGCACTCATTTACCGCCAGTTCTACGGCAGCATTTAATTCTGTATTTCCTGCAAATTCCCGTACCTTTGCTACGTATTGTGCATATTCCCTCAAGATCTGACACTGCTCCATCAGTTCCTTATTATGACCTTCATTGATATTCAGAGTGATCACCTTCAGTTCCAGATTGGGCTCGCCTGTCAGATTCTCATATGCTTCTGACAGATAGTTGATCCAGCAGTCTTCTTTCTTCACGGTTCCATTGTAAAACACAATGAAATTCGGTGCCGGAACCTTCTGCTGTGTTGAAGAATACAGTGACTTATGATCCACCAGTTTCTGATACTCGCTCGATATATAAAATAAATCTCTCAGCGGCATATTTGGATTGTATGTCGACTGGTGCTCATACAGAAACAGGTTTGTATCAATGATAAATGCCAGATCATTCTTCATCCCCATATAGATGGCATTCTCAAGCGTTACAATCTTCAGGTCATCCGGATTTTCATATGCCGTCCCATTGATCGCATTATACAAAGATAACAAGTTCTTACGGTCTGAAAACAGCCTCCTAAATACGGTATCCTTGTATTTCCTGTTTGCTGTCAATGAAGACCCTGTTCTCTGTGTTTTCTTTACTGCTGCTTTACGGTTCTTTCTTTTTGCCATAGGCAATACCTCCTGTTTGGGCAGGAGCGTGAGAACGTATCGTACTTTTTTCTAATATTCTCGAACCCCTGCTTTCTGAATTTAATTGGATTTAAAAGCATGGATTTCTGAAATGATTTTAGAAAAATAGATAGACGGCAAAAATGCCCTGAACTTTTGAGAAATATGCTTTGTTTTATACTAGCATTCTTTACTCGTTCGTTCAAGGCATTTTAGGTTTATTTTATAATTATTTTAAAACAAGCATCACGTACAGTACCGGAAGGTTCTGTCGGTAAGGATCCTTGCGAAGATCAGACCAAGGGGGAGGGCGGCTATGATCAGAAGGGCGGCGGCGAACCAGGAGGCGGCTGTGGAGAGGGACATTACGCCCAGATTATAAAAGCCCCTGTAGAGATACAGTCCTGGGACCATGATAACAATAGAAGGAACCGTCAAGGAGATTCGCGGATATCCTGCTTTGTTTTTTATCAGGGAAGCAAGGAGTCCTGCCGTAAGTGCGCCGACAAAAGCTGCAGCTGCGGGCGGCATTCCTGCAAGGTCCACCAGTTCCAGACGGAGCGTATTGGCAATCGCTCCGATCGTCGCGGCAGATGCGGCAAGACGGACCGGGCTGTTAAACATGATCGAGAATCCAACCACGCCGCAGAAACTTGCCAGAAAGCGGAACAAGATCCAGAGTCCCACCGGAAGGGAGATCCTGATGAAATCTACTGGTTTCAGATGCAGAAGCAATGCCATGATCCAGGCAGACATCGCTGCCACCAGAATAATGATCAACGCATACATCAGTCTTTCTGTTCCGGAACGCATGTCCAGTTTGGCAAGGTCGATCCCACTTGTGATAAACGGAAATCCCGGAATGATAAACAGCATGGCACAGATATATCCCGCCTCATGCTGGATCGAGATTCCAAACAGCACTTCACCAATCTTGAGAAATCCGGCATAGACCAGGCAGGCAAAGGAAACAGAAGATACAATGCACAGAAACAGGGTAAAATGATGTTTCGTCAGTTTGCATCTCAGGAAATTTCCAAACCCAGCGCCCACAAAAGCGCAGAACATCTCGATCGGGCCGCCACCAAGCAAAAAAGTAAATCCACAGCACGCAAGAGCTGCTGCGAATCCAAGTGCCACCGGGGAGTACAAGCCATGGATCCTTTCGATATCATCCAGAAGAGAATGGAGTTCCTCTCCCGACATATCTTTTCCTTCGAGCTCAAATTCCCGGATAAAATGCTCCAGGCGGTTCAGCTTGGAAGTATTAACTCCTGTATTTGTCAGACACAGCGACTGTGTAAAACCATTTTCACCGTCAAAACACGTATACTCAATGGACATCAGTCCAATATCTGCGGTACATGTGATCCCCATGGTCTCTGCCAGCGTATTCATGGAGCTTCGAACTCTCCACGCACCTGTACCGCACGACAGAAGCATGATCCCCACACGTCCGATGATGGACGCTTTTTCCGTAAGACTCGCCTCTGTTACCGGCTTATCTGCACCATCTTCGTCGGTATATTCATGCCAGGCAATATCCATATGGTTTTTTCTGATCACCTGCTGCATTATCTTCACTTCCCTGTCTGTCTTTCCATTTCGTTCAGGATATGCTCTCTGCATCCCAGACCGATGCCGTTTGCAATCTCTATATTTTTTTCCATCTTTCGCTCAAAATGATGGAAGGGAAGAAAAATCCCCAGGGTGTTGGTATTCTTCTCTTTTCCTTCTTCATCACGGACTCCATAGTACATCAGGGCACGCGGCAGTTCTTCCTGAAGATGCATGAGAAAATCCCACACGATCGCATAGATCTTGTCTTCGTTTATATCGAGTTTTACAGTTTCCGGAAAATGGAACATCAAAAGGATTCCTGTGTGTCTGGAGATTTTTTCGGTTTCTATCTCACCATCATTGGTATAACCGTGTTTCTCGCGGAATCCATCTGCCATATACATCTGATAATCCGGGATCTCCTCCTGCTCGTCATACAGTTTACGGAACATCCTGAACTTCTTTTCGTAAAGATGTTTCTGGGATTCATCCAACAGATCTCCATGCTCATCTGTAAGAAGGACAGGATTCTCCACTCCTTTATCGTTAAATCTGATCGGGATCAGGAAAGAATTCCGGAGCAGGTCAAAAACGCTGTTATTGCAGACTGCCATCAGAAATGCGGAAAGATCTTTGTTTTCATATGCATTGAACAAAGCTGCGGCAAAAACGGTTCCCGGAATATCCGTTCCTGCGCCTTCGCTCTCTTCCGCTGACGGGATCGCCTCAAAAAACGTATTCTTCAGGCGGTCGCATGCTTTCGGATTCTCAAGGATCTTGTCAAAAATCTGCTCTGCTTTTTCTTCTCTTGGAAATATGGTACTCATAATGTAGCCCCCTTTTCGGGTCTATTATAGAACCATGGAAATAAAATGTAAATTTCATCTCTTGTATATTTAATATAAATTACTGTTCATTACATTCACAGTAATTTGGTCAAAATGCATTTCAAATCACCTTCGGCGATAGCATTTTGCCCCGTATGTCTCGGGATTTTGCCATATTCATGACAAAACACCTCGCGGGATACTACCTGCCAATAGCATAACTAACATAATATTATTTCATAGAAAAACAGAAAAAACAGACCGGAGCCTGCAAAAACTCCGGTCTGTCGCATATTATTTGTCATTGTGGTTTTCGTAAATTTCTTGTGTTCTTTTCGACCATTTTGCGCGGTACCATAATCTGGTGACCGCAGCCCATGCATTTCAGACGGAAATCCGCACCGACACGGAGGATCTCCCATTCTTTGCTTCCGCATGGATGACCTTTCTTCAGGGTCACAATGTCCCCTACTTCATAAATCAGTCCCATTCTTTGCTCCCTTATCTTACTTTTATCTGAGAAAATACCTGTCCGATCGGTTCCTTGATCAGAAGATCGGCATAACTGTCCCTCGGGGTGGATGATTTGTTGATCACTACCAGGGCATCTCCCCGGAAATAATCGATCAGTCCTGCTGCCGGGTAGACTGCAAGGGAAGTTCCTCCGATGATCAGAACCTGTGCTTCTGAGATCGCACGGATAGATTCACGGATCGTCTGGTCGTCCAGTCCTTCCTCATAGAGAACTACGTCCGGCTTCACCATCCCGCCGCACTCACATCTCGGCACGCTCTCGCTGTGCTTCACATAATCGAAATCGTAGAATTTCCCGCATCTCATGCAGTGATTGCGATATACACTTCCGTGAAGCTCCAGCACCTTATGACTGCCTGCCATCTGGTGAAGATTGTCGATATTCTGTGTGATCACAGCCTTGAGCTTGCCTGCTTCTTCGAGCTCTGCAAGTTTAAGATGTGCTGCGTTCGGTCTGGCAGTATCGCAGAGCATCTTGTCGCGGTAGAACTTATAGAACTCATCCGGATGACTTAGGAAAAAGGTATGACTTAAGATAGTCTCCGGCGGATAATCATATTTCTGGTGGTATAAACCATCCTGGGAACGAAAATCAGGAATACCGCTCTCTGTAGATACTCCTGCGCCGCCAAAAAACACAATGTTATCATGCTGATCGATCAGCTCCTGTAATTTCATGATTTTTTCATCCATATGAATTCCCCCTTTAAACTTTTGCTTCCTGTCTGTTACAAATCATTCTGCGATCAATTACTCTCTAGTAAGCATCCTCAGAGTTAACTCTCTTACCCTGCACCACAAATCTTGTCGATTCATTTCCCGTACAGGTAGACAAAGTCACGATCTTATCCTTGATCGTCAGTTCGCCCGGATCTGTCTGGATCTCCGAGTATCCTTTGATCGTCTCCAGATAGTTCTGGAATTCATCTCCCGGTCCCTTGAACAGCGTATACGTATCGCTATTGACACCTGTCGTGTAAGCAGAAATGATCTCATAACGGTAATTCTTCTCCGGTGTCAGGATCCAGAAATATTTACTTTTGTTATAAGTTTCCTGATCCTCTGCAAATTTCTTAAGATGACCGAACATAGATCCATTCTTCATATTGTGACCATAGATCAGAGTATTACAGTCATTAAAGTCACTGCTGTTTTCATAATCAACAAAAATTGTTCCTGCAAAATTATAATTTTTCTCATAAGTCTGGTGCAGGTACATCTCATTGTCCTTCCCCTGCACGATCGGATAGCTGATATTATCCAATGCCTCCACATAGATCCAGCCAACCACATCCTCGTTTACACTCTTCAGTGCTGCAAAATCTACATTGATCGGGGCTTTCGGCTGTGCACTCGGTCCTGCCACTTCCTCCTGTGCATCCGGAGCCCTGTCTGTCACTGCCATCTGTTCAATATGGTTATATTCATCTGTTCCTTTCTTGTATTCTGTGTAAATATGAAAAAGATTAACAGCTGCATAACAGAAAACTGCTATCGCCACAATAAGAATCAGTGTCAGGAGGATATCTCCTTTTTTCTTCTTTTTGGACTGCTTCTCTGCGTCTTTCTCGCCCATAATCACACTCCTTTCATCCAGACTTATTTCTAACTGTTTCACAGCTTTGATTAAATGTCTGTTCTGTAAAATCTTAGCACAGGACACATTTTCCGTCAATGGAACGGACTGTGAATTTATAGTTATTTCACACTTATAGAATTGAAAATCTTGTACAGCAGCAAACAGAATGTTATAATTCAATCTATAAATTTCTTGTAAAGGAGAAACCAAAATGCAGATTACTTTTCCTGCTTTTTATAAAGAATTTTCCTGTATCGCAGGGGTCTGTCCAGATACCTGCTGTGCAGGATGGCAGATCATGATCGATGACAGAAGCCTCAAAAAATACCACCATTTTAAGGGACCATTTCGCAACCGGCTCCATAATGATATTGACTGGAAAGAACAGGCTTTTCGTCAGTATGACCATCGGTGTGCTTTCTTAAATGAAGAAAATCTCTGCGATATTTACAGTGAAGCCGGTCCGGATATGCTTTGCGATACCTGTCGAAAATATCCGCGCCATATTGAAGAATTCGAGGGATTACGCGAATATTCCCTCTCTCTATCCTGCCCAGAAGCTGCAAGGATTTTTCTTTCCCGAAAAGAAAAGACAACTTTTGTCACAATAGAAAAATCAACTCCAGAAGAAACTTACGACGATTTTGACTATCTGCTTTTTACCGCCCTGATGGACACCAGAGATTATCTGCTCTCCATTGTCCAGAACAGAAACATTCCTATAAAACTGCGCCGTCACAAGCTTCTTGCCTGTACCCATGACTTTCAGCTGAGTCTTGATAAAAATGAACTGTTCCAGTGGGAAGATATACGCGCACGCCATCAAAAATCTGCTGTTGGAGATATTTTTCTCGCAAAGATCCACAAATGGACTGACAACCAGACAGATCCTGTGCTTTACCGTAAGCAGATCTGGAAATCTGTCGTTCCGCAAATGGAAGTTCTGCATAAAGGATGGCGTGAATATCTCCACAAAACTCTGTCTCCACTTTACCATGCATGCAGCACCGAAGAAGATCTTACAGAGTATTACCAGGAATTCCAAAATGCTCACCCGGACTGGGAAATCCAGGAAGAACAGCTCCTCGTTTACTGGATCTACACCTACTTCTGTGGAGCCGTTTATGACGATCAGATCTTCGCCAAAATAAAAATGGCAACTATCTGCACCTTCATGATCCACGAGCTTGCCGTGGGCACTTATCTTGCAAATAATCACCATTTTGAATTTAATGACCTTGTATCCATCTGCTACCGTTTCTCACGCGAACTGGAGCATTCTGATCTCAATCTGAATAAGATGGAGCAGCTGATGGATGAAGATGAAATCTTTCAGTTCGAAAAACTGCTGCTGATCTAGGGCAGATTCAGAAATTCCTGTATCTCAATGATGCAGGAATTTCCGTTTAATACGAGTCATCAGACTTAATTCCCCGTACTTCTTTATCACATACTTTGCACCCTTATTATCATACTGTTTCCAAAAATCTACTCTCTTATCGGATACACTTGTCGGTGTCAATAATCTTGGCTGCAGGCAGTCCTCAACACTGACTTCATCTATCTGCACCTGCTTTCTGGTTTCTGACAATAAATTCATTCCCCTTGAAGAATGAACAAGCACTAAAGAAACACCTTTTTCATCGTATAAATTCGGGTTCTTCTTTTCAACGCCCCAGAAATCTCCAATCGTGATATCTGTTTCACGTTCAACTACTGTGTATGGGCAATTATGGCAGCTTTCACGCAACATACAATGTGAATTAAAAGCTCTTACATATGATGTCAGTGAAATTTCTTTATCATTGATTCTGGCATAAGCCGTCGGATGTTTCCATCCATTTCGCTTATCTTTAAATGTAACGTATGATATTTGTCCCTTATTTTCCTTTTCTATGGCTGATGTGTATTCTTTCCACAGTTTTGGACTTGGAACCCCATGGCATATCAGATCCACAAAATATATCTGATCCAGTTTGGCTTTGTCTTTACAGGAAAGAAATCTTTTTAATCCTGCCGCCTGACAGCCGGTTCCAACAAACAGCAATTGTTTCGCAGGATTTTTTTCAAGCCACAGGAAACATCTGTTATATATGTCTCCCATTGTTGCCTGAAAATACTTTGACCCTATCGCCCTGTCGCGTGCTTCTGCTGTTTCTGCGATCTGAAAGCCTAATTCTTTCGTTGCATAATCATATACACAGCAGGCAATCGCCCCTCCATGTTCCAGTACGACATCTGACAGAGCTACAAATGCCCCGCCAGAAGAACTCCTTACAAGTTTTGATGGATCCTGCAATTTAAAAGCAAAAGCCCTAGTATTCATATCTTTTTCCATTACAAATACCCCCGTTTGCTTTGTTCTTCTTTAAAAACACAAACTTTCAGACACATACGGCATCCTATACATTTTTCAGAATCAATGACCGGATAAAGAAATCCTTTCTCATCCGCCTCCATAGTTATCGCGTTCTGAGGGCAGATTGCATAACATGCCGAACACCCGCAACAATTTTCCTTCCGGGAAAATAATTCTGGTTTTTCTCTCATTAGATCAATTTCTCCCTCGTCAATCTTAAAATCATTTTTTCTTTTTAACCTTTTTAAACATAGAAGTGATCATTGTCCTCTTGAAAAATCCTACTGCAACTATTACTGCGATCAGGATATAACGAATGATTGCATAGTCATATAAAAACATAACAACGATTCCACAGAACAATATTCCCAGGCTTAATGCCACGATCCTTCTTGTATCGAATACCTGGTCAACTCCAAGAAACTTCTTCACACTGACAGTCATATAAATATAATGTCCAACAGCGAATAAAATATAGCAGATCATAGTTGTATATGCAGCCGCCAGATATCCAAACATCTTAATTCCAATATAATTAAGAACAACATTCAGAAATGCACCTGACATAGATATGTACATTGTAAATTTGTTCTGATCATAGAAGAATTCAACATTTGCAATGGTTGTATACATATACATAAAAAACAGTCCCAGAGTTACCGGAGGAATTGCATATACTGCTTCATAGTATTTGTCATCTGCCAGTATACGCATTAATTCCGGAGCAAAGGCTGAAAAAACAAGACAACAGGAACCAACTAAAAGATATACAAGAAATAAAACATCATCTAATTCTTTGAATTCTTTCTTTTCCAGTTTCTCATATTGCCATGGAACTAATGCATTATTGATGCTCTGCGTAATGATCTTAAGAAGCATTCCGGCATTATATGCAACACTGTAAATACCGGCAGATGCCACATCTACCATCTTCTGGATCATAACACGGTCAAACTGGTCAAGGATATACTGTGAAATATAATGGAGCAGCAGCGGCAGATTAAACGAAATTGCAAATTTGGCATATTCGAACTTAAACAAGCGCTTTGCTTTGATATAATTGTATACAAACAAACTTAATCCAAAGACAATATTTACGGCTACACATGTCATTATCCTTGCATAGCCTTTTTCCTCTGAAAGCATTACTGCTATAACGCCTACTCCTGCATTAACAAAAGTAAACAATACCGTTCGAAATACAACCGGCTTATACTGATATTCATATCGCTTTCTTAATGACCAGAAATCTATTGCCGGAGTAACCAGCAACTCTGCGAATATCGCAACCATGATAAAGGTAGGAAGTTCTGTAATGTCATTAATCTGGCGATGAAAGATAAGGTAGATCGCAAATACTACCATTGTGAGCATGAATGTTACAGACTGCATCGTTGCGGCGTATACATCACGATCATTTTTATATTTGCTCATTCCCTTATTAAAAACAGCCCAGTTAAGTCGAAGGGTCGTAATAATAGTAAATATCTGAAGCCATGAATTATAGACACTATACTGCCCGTACTGTTCTGTTGACATGATACGGGTAAATATTGGTGTCGTTATTAAAGACATTCCCTTTTGCAGTGTGCTTGCAAATATAAACCAGATGGTTGCTTTCGCTGCAACAGGAATTGTATTGTATTTTTTTAATAATTTTTTAACTGTTTGCATTGCACGCCCTTATTTCACCATTTCTAAGTTCCACATATCACCAAGCATTTTATCTGCATAGGCAGGAACTAATTCCTCAAATCCACTGCCATTTGTAAACGTCATCTCACCAAAATATATTTTACCCTGAACACTGTACAGGTCAACACGAACATGAGAAAATCCAGCTGCCAGTTTCTTTACGATCTCTACCATCTGATCAAAATTTTCAGGTTTTTCGATCGGATAGTCTGTGTTTCCATATCCTCTCTGGTTCCATTCCTGAAGTTCCCAGTTCATATTGTAAACATTTCTTTTATGGTTTGTAAATCTGTCTACGTCTATCCATACGTATTTTGGCTCTCCATCAAAGCACAAAAATTTATAATCAGGCAAATCTTTTCCGTGATTATCGATTAACTGTTCAACTATAATTTTAGGCGGAATTTTACCATAATGCATTTCACAGTACTTGCAACTGTAATCTGTGTCTAAAGAAAAAGCAACCTTTCTACGCATATCAATTTTATCAGCAAGTGTCATTTTTCTTTTATCTCTCACACAAACCACATCTCCTGAACCATGATTTGTTTTAATAACAAACTGATTAGGCAATTTAGAAAAATCTACATCTGCATAAGAATCATATACACCAATAAGTGGAATCAGATATTCCTCTCCTATTCTGTCTTCCACCCATTTTCTTACAGCGTATTTATCCGCACACACAACTTTTTTTGGATCCTTGTCATATAATTTAGCCCACTGCATTTTTTCAGTATAAGTTTGTAAATTATTCCAGTCAAGCTGTTTGTTCTGTCTTATTGCATATAAATGTGCATCATATTTCTCTAATTCTTTGTCTGTAAATTTCAAAAACTGTTTTTCAAAAGTTTTCCCTTTTTTAAACTTTCTCCCAGTCTTCACATACATATAACATGAATAAATTAGAGGTACTTTCTTTTTTATATATTCTTTAATCATCTTTCCCAGCTCCTACTACCTCTTTTAAATATTTATATGATTTATTTTTTTGTTCCTCAATTACCTGTTCTACTTTGTCCCATCGCATTTCTTCTTTTATCTTATGAAGGTCACTCGGTGTACTCGTGATTCTGTCTAACAAGTTTAATTGCTTGAGTAACGAAGTAATTCTTCCCCCTGTATTTTGAGGAAGTATCGTCATAAATTTTTTATTATGGATAATTGAAAAAACTGTGCCGTGAAACGACGTTGTCAAAATTGCGTCTGCATTTCTTACCAGCCCTATAAATTCACACGGGCCAATATCTGACATTTCCATATCACCGAATTTAGGAGACCAGGTGCTTCCCGGTATATTTACAAAAACATGATCCGGATATAAGCGTCGTAAATTCTCAATATAACTCTTCACATCTTTCGGGATTTTTAGCAAGTATAATAGTACATACGGTTTGTCAATTCTACAATCCTTCGCAATTTGATTATAGTCTTCACGTGATAACAGCATTGTCGGATCGATATTGACATATGAAGAAATGCCATATGTACTTAATAATTCCTTTCCCTCTTCTTCTCTTACAGACCTATAAGGGATATCTTTTACTCTCTTCAGAAATTCCGCCTCATATTCCGTTGGTATTTTAGAAATACCTATGGATGCAGCATAAGATGCTCTGACACTTTTTTCATTTCCAAACATCAGGTAATATGCTGGATCAAAACTAATTTTAGGGTTCCAAACCTGATCACTGCCTGTAATATAAACATCTGCTTCTGGCGGATTAACTCTTAACTCTTCAAAATTTCTGTATGGACAGGTAAAATCGAAATAATCCTCTCTAAACTGTTGAAATGCCGCAATACTTTTGCGTGTATTTTTTACTCGATAAAAAGATTTTATTATCCTTTTTAAAGATCTAACTCCTGTAAACTTCGGAAGTGCTTCATATGTCTGCTGTGTTATTGTCAACTCATATCGGAGAATATTTACATCACACCCGCAATTTTCTATTGCTTTTTTTAATGCGTAGGCCTGCAAAAGAGCACCGTAATTTTTTCCAATTTTTGTCACTAATACTACTTTCTCCATTGCCGCTCAGCTCCTTTATTAGCCAATTTTTTTCTTTGTCCTGTTGACCATGCAATCACGCAACATAATAAATATGGAAAATAACACAACATATCATACAACGGATTTCCTGTAAATCCATATAACATGAAAAATGTCTCATAGCATAATGAGATTTTTAATATAACTACTGCACTATCATTATCTGACCGTGCAGATTTTTCTTTAATTAATGTGTATGTTTTTCTCCATGTTAAGATCATAAATGAAACCACTGCCGTAAATCCAACAATTCCAACTTCTGCAAGCAGCTGGAGATAAATATTGTGAGCATCATTAGAGCTGTTATTGCCAAACAATGCAACAACAAGTTCCCTAAAAGATCTCCATCCATTTCCCAAAAACGGATGGAGCCTAAATAATCCCCAGGCTTTTACCCAAAACAGCTCCACTCGTCCAGTTGATAACGTATTTATATCTCCGCTTCCCTCAAAGAATCTTCCTACCAACTGATGCACCTGTGGAATCTTTATGTAAGCAAAAATGAAAAAAGCCACCGTCGCTATAATCGCAGCCAAAATTCTCGCTAATTGCTTTTTAGTCAGCTTTTTGGGAGAAAAACAATACAGCGTAATAAGAATCGATATTATTGCAAACAACAGTGGGCCTCTCTTACCTGTCAGTCCGAGTCCCACTACAAATAAAAGCAATACTAAAATCTTCTTTAAGTCTTTCTTTTTTTCAAAAATACAACCGGCCATGGCAATAACACCTAATGACATAATCATTCCCATCTTACTGTAATGGTTGCACAAGCCTGTCATATAACCATTATCTATTGACTCATATAATAATCTTTTGGTTGAACTATTTTCAGGAAAATACAAGATTGGAATAATATAATTATATAAAATATTTTTATTTAACAGCAAAAAAATTCCAGCGACAAAATGTACTGTACAATAAATTTTAATAATTTTCCATGCTTTGGCTGTCCACTTTTCCCTATTCGACAAAAAAATCATAATAAGAAAAAATGAATAGAAATATAAAATTTGATAATACGACCCATTTTTCACATCATAATTTTTATATAATATTGGAAGAAGTAGAAGTAACCATGCGAAAACTCTTTTTTTATAGAGTATTACTCTACCATGATCAGCACCATACATATATATCAAAAAAAGTGCAAACAAAATCATTGCATAACAAGCCACACCTGTATTAACAAATACAGGAATTGTACTGAATGCATTAAAGAAGATCAATGCAAAACCAATATATAGCAAAATATCTCCCTTTTTTATTTTCAAACCGCAAGCAACTCCTTTCTCCTTTACACACACTGGTCAAACCTGTTTGCATTGCAATGCGTTTAAATAAAATTCAAATTTACTTCTTTACAATACAAATACATATCTTGATAAAAACTTTTATATTGAATTTACTTTTGAGACTTTTTTTATACATATTACATGCATTTTTATAATCCTGTCTGTAAAAGTAATCATCTGCCATCTTTTTCAAAAAAACAGCATTCAGATATTTATCATTCAAAATATCTGTACTATACTTCTTATACAATACATTTAAACTTTCAATTCTGGACACATTTCTTGAAAGACTATTCTCCTGTACCGGCGCAATAACAAGTTCTTCTGGCAAATACACCATTTTTATTTTTTCGGCTGCCCGAATAGAAAAATCCCAATCCTGAAATTTTTTAATGGCAGGATCAAAAAGAACTTTTTCAAATGCATCCTTTTTGATTAATATACACTGTGTACTAACACAATTTTCTGCCAGAATCTGCCTTTTCATATTTTTAGATTCATCAATTGTATATATTGGAAAATACCATGACTTGTTTTTAAACTGGTTAACTCGTTTCATTCCGCAGAACACCATATCTGCCTGCTTTTTCTTTAAATAAGATAACTGTTTTTCCAATTTATCCGGTTTCCAAATATCATCACTGTCCTGAAAAGCAATATAAGCTCCCTTTGCAGCTTCTGCACCTCTATTACGTGCATAGCAGGCCCCTTTATTTGATTCCAGTCTAATACACTTGCAAACACGAGAATCCTGCATTGAATCTACCAATTCTGGTGTATTGTCAGATGAACCATCATCTACAACAATGACTTCAATATTACTGTGTGTTTGTGCCAACACACTTTCCATACACTTTTGTATGGTATCCGCTCTATTAAATGCAGGGATTACAACAGAAATCAATTCATTACTACAATCCATAATTTTCAATCCTTATCATTTTTCCTATTAGTTCCATTTTTCTCCTAACAGTATCTGATGCACACTCATAATAAACAACAATGTTCTGTATGCCTTCGCATTAAGCAGTTTCATTGTAACCCAGCTTTTTTTATCACACTTAAAAAGTTCGGATTTCACCTTCTTATTAAAATCAGTTTTTAAATAAGCAGACTTTGAAATCTTTTTGATCCATTCAATCTTTTCTTTGCTTGTATATGGACAATCTTTATGATTGAGCTGCAATGTTATGATCGTTCTTACATATTCAGCTACCATTTGGTTTTTCTGAACCTGTTCAGGAACACGCTTTTTTCGCTTATCCCATATAACAGATTCATGTTTTGCTGTTGTCAAAAGAGATTCTATCTTATTAGGATTAAATTTTCTTGATGTTGATGAAGCATCTCTGCGGTAATGAACATAATAAGTTTTAGGATTGACTGCAATTGCATTTGCAGCATCATAAAATCGAACCGAAAAATCCATATCTTCACTACCAAATTTCATGCTTTCGTCAAATCTGAAATCGTATTGATCAATCAGTTCTTTTCGGTAGATTCCATTCCACAAGTTCGTAAGATATCTTTTCTCTCTAATTGCATAATACTGATCATATTTTGATTTCTGATCGACTACAATCTCTTTCTTTCCGTTCGTATCCTTTTCTCTAACAATGCTGCCATCCTTTGTTACATCAATCAATTTGCGTCCAAACTTTACCATATCTGCATTATACTTTGACGCAAGAATATAATTGTCTTCCAGCAATCCAGGAAGATAGATATCATCATCATCACAAAAAGCTATATATTCACCTTCTGCAGCCTTGATTCCCATATTTCTGGCCTTGCAGATTCCACCGTTTTGCTTTGCATGGATCACTTTAACTCGTGAATCTTTTTGTGCAATTAAATCACAAATTTCTCCACTGCGATCTTTACCACAATCATCGACCAATATAACTTCTATATCCTTCAGCGACTGACTTAAAACACTGTCAACCGCTTTTTCTAAATACTGTTCCGATTCATATACCGGGATTATTACACTGATTTTCATTAATTTTCCTCTTTAACCCTAATCAATTCCGTAGAATGTGTATTTCTTTTTTCTACAGGAGGAAGCTTCATATAGTCTCCATATATTTTTTTCAAATAAGCATCGTAATTTGCAGGTGCTGTAAATTTTTCGCCTTCAAATTCATACAATGCTCCATTTCCATAGTAGAATTTTTTACTCATTATACTGTTAAAACGATAGATACCGTTAAAATTCATATAAACTTTTGACTTAGCAGCCGGATATTTCATCAAAGTCTTTTCCAGCTTCGCATATTGATTTTGAAGATTCATAAAGCGCCCAGGTTTTAAAGTCTTTGCTATAAACATTAAAACTTTTTCATACCAGGGACGATTTGGCTTACTATCCTGCAAATCTTCATAATTTGCCCATCCAATCATAACTTTTCGCCAAAGCAAGTGCACCTTATGAATATTCAAAAGAATTTTATTCTCCGGCATACCATCCAAAGGAAAAATATCAATCCACGCCGGTTCTATACGAGCTGTACTAAAACTATTATTCTTCACACAAACTTTATGATTCATTAACCGCGCTACCGGATGATGATAATTCACATCATCTGCATATGATTTAAATTCCATTCCTTCTGGTAACTCATTATTGACTATTTTAATAAATTTTTGATAATCTTCTCTCGGAAGTGCAATATCCACATCATCATCCCACGGAATGAATCCATGATGGCGCACAGCACCTAAAAAAGTACCTCCGCTCAAATAATATGTTAATTTATGTGAATCGCAAATTCTTCTAATTTGAAGAAGCATTTCAAATTCAACGTCATGCAGTTCTTTTAAGCTATTATCATTTTTTTCAGCCATCTTATTCTCCAACTTTCTCTTTCATTACTGTCCGAAGTTCCGTTGAACTAATCCCGTTTGTATGTGGCAAATAGACCAGATCTACTCCTATCTCTTTCAACTCATCTTCCGTTTTTTTCCATCGGGGATTTCCCTTCCAGTCATCCCCGATAAAAATTACATCAAATCCAATTTTTTCATGCATTTTCAGTTTGTCAAGTGTATCCGCAACTATGCATTCATCAACAGCCTTAATATTTTCAACTATATATTTTCGACTGTTTTCATCAATAATCGGTGTTTTGTTTTTATATTCCTGAACCAAATGATCCGCATTTACTCCAACAATAAGTCGATCACAATATTTTTTTGCATTATTTAACAGATTCAAATGACCAATATGGAACATATCATATACACCTTGGGTATATCCAATTTTGTACTTTTTCATATTATTAATCCTATAACTATATGTTTTTATTCAAAAATACGTCTTCATACTGCCCGCAGATCTTCTCCCACGTATACTCTTCTGCCACACGCTTCTTTGCTCTCCGGCCCATCTCTGCAATTTTATCTTCACTTAATCCATCAGACTTATCGATCAGTTTTGCAAGACTTCCAGGTTTGCGGCTCCAATACAAAGCGCAGTCTTCTGCAACTTCTTTGTTGAATCCAACATCGACCAGCAGGTTCAGATCTGTACTGCCAAGTGCTTCAATAAGTGAAGGGTTCGTTCCGCCAACCGTATGACCATGAAAATATGCATACGCATTCTCGCGAATTTTCTTTAACAGTTCCTGGTCATAGACTGTGCCCACAAACTTTATACGCTTATCATTCTTGAAATGCAGCTTTTCTTCCAGCTCATTTAAGAATTTATCATTCACATTTGTGATAATGGCAAAGTCCTTTTTGCTGTGGCTCTTCATAAACTCTCGAATCATGACTTCAAAAGAATTCTCCGGCACAAAGCGGCCAACAACAAGATAATAATCCTTCTTTGTCAGTCCTTTTTCTTTGTACCAGTTCACCAGTTTTTCGTCATCATCCGCCAGCTTACTAAGAGTCAGATCTGCACCATAGGCAATAAAAGTTGTTTTCGGGTTTCTTCCTTTAATACCTTTCCCGTCATAACATTTATGGATATATTTCTCGATATTTACAGAATCACAGATAGCAAGGTCACAATACTTAACCATCATCTGTTCTGAAATTTTCCAGTATTTACGAATTGGTGCAGACCATTTTGCCCGCATCCATTCGTGGCCATCTGGATTCAGGTACACAATTCCACCCAGTTTGTGGATTTTTTTATAAAAATGACCTGCGAACGGTCCAATACGACAAGCCATAATATAAACGATCGGATGCTTGATCTGATGTTCTTTTATGTATTTGCAGCAGGCATTCAATGCTGCAACATCATAATAGATTGCCTGTGCTGCACCAATCTGAGGAATATCAATCTTGAAACAATGTGCATTGTGGAATTCAAATTCATGATCATTGATCACGGTCACTCCTTCCACCTTTTTTTCATCCATGCAGCCATCACCGTTTGCTTTGCATGCCACATGATATTTAATATTTTTCTTATCCTGATGATATTCTGTGAGTTTATATACAAAGGTTTCATATCCACCATATGCACCTAAACTTTTAGCTCCTACCAGAAATACATGTTGTACTTCGTTTTCCTGCTGCATTCTTCTATCTACTCCTGCATCCTTAAAATTTAAAAGTATCTTTCAGTCCCAGCCATTTCTGATCCTTATCGCTCAGATTCAGTGCCGTACCGTCTTCCAGAGTGTAACCCTCTGCCTTTGCGCATCCTTTGTATTCACCCTTCAGCTGCGGCCACTCAATGCCAATCTCCGGATCATTCCAGGCCATTCCGCCTTCATCATTAGGATGATAAAAATCATCGCATTTATAGCAAAACTCTGCGGTATCACTCAGAACCAGAAATCCATGTGCAAAACCGCGTGGAATCAGAAACTGTTTTTTATTTTCTTCCGTCAGCTCAATGCCATACCATTTGCCATAAGTCTCACTGCCTGCTCTCAAGTCTACTGCCACATCAAACACTGCGCCCTTGATCGCTCTGACAAGCTTACACTGAGGATACTGCTTCTGAAAATGCAGCCCACGCAGTACACCCTTTGTAGACATAGACTGATTATCCTGTACAAAATGGATATCAATCCCTGCTTCTTTCATATCTTTTTCGTTGTAGGTTTCCATGAAATAACCACGGGCATCACCATGAACAGCAGGCTCTATCACATAGAGTCCCTCAATGCCACCTACATTTTTCTCAACTTTAATCTGTCCCATTTCACTTATCCCCTTTTACTGCTCGATTTCTTTCAGATAACGGCTCAATGCGTCCTGCCAGGTTGGAAGTGGAGTAAAACCAGCTTCCACCAGTTTGCTCTTATCCAGTCGGCTGTTAAATGGGCGGGCTGCTTTGCTCAGACCATACTCTGCCGTAGTCACTGGCAATACTTCCGTCTTATAACCAGCCTGACGATAGATCTCCCTGGTAAAATCATACCAGCTGATATAGCCGCCTTCATTTGTTGCATGATAATAACCATACTTTTCCGTTTCATTCATATCGATCAGCAGTCGTGCCAGATCATAGGTGTAAGTTGGTGTACCGATCTGATCATTAACCACTCGAACTGTATCATGTGTCTTTCCAACATTCAACATGGTTTTGATAAAGTTTTTGCCATTCAGGCCAAATACCCAGGCAATACGGACAATAAAATATTTTTCCAGTGTCTGGCTGACTGCCAGTTCACCTTCCAGTTTCGTCTGACCGTATACATTCATAGGTTTATAATCCTTGCAGTCCGGCTTCCACGGTTCTGTTCCCTGTCCGTCAAACACATAGTCTGTACTGATATATGTCATCTTGCAGTCCAGCTTTTTGCAGACATCCGCAATATTCTGGGTACCACCTGCATTGATCGCACGGACTTTTGCCACTTTATCGTCATCTTCTGCCATATCCACAGCAGTCCATGCTGCACAATGGATCACTGCATCCGGAGCTACTTCTGTAATTACTTTCTCAACGGCATCTTTATCAGTGATATCCAGTGCCACATATGGTGCTTTTGTTACTGCAGAACCATCTGCCACACCACTATAAATTTCCTGGATATCAGAGCCAACTCCCTCATGACCACGTTTCAGAAGTTCATTCATCACATCATGTCCCAGCTGGCCGCCAACGCCTGTTACAAAAAACTTCATAGCAATTCCTCCCCAAACTGTTTATCGATTGCTGTACATTTTCTCATAATAATTCTGATATTCTCCGCTGATGATAGTTTCCCACCATTCACGATTATCGAGATACCACTTAATAGTCTTCTTAATGCCATCCTCAAATTTGGTTTCCGGCAGCCATCCAAGTTCATTATGGATCTTGGTCGGATCAATTGCATAACGCATATCGTGGCCCTTACGATCGCCAACATGTGTGATCAGACTTTCCGGCTTGCCCAGTTCTTTACAGATGATCTTCACGATCTCAATATTCTGTTTTTCATTGTGTCCGCCAACATTATAAACTTCGCCTACACGACCTTTATGGATGATCAGGTCAATTGCCTTGCAGTGATCTTCCACATAAAGCCAGTCACGGACATTCAGACCTTCACCATAGACTGGAAGCGGCTTGTCTGCCAGTGCGTTGGCGATCATCAGCGGAATCAGTTTTTCCGGGAAATGATACGGACCATAGTTATTGGAGCAGCGGCTGATAGATACCGGCAGACCATAAGTACGATGATAAGCCAGAACCAGCAGATCTGCTGCTGCCTTGGAACTGCTGTATGGTGAACTGGTATGGATCGGTGTTTCCTCAGTGAAAAACAGGTCAGGACGATCCAGCGGAAGGTCACCATAAACCTCGTCCGTAGAAACCTGATGATAACGTTTGATACCATATTTACGGCAGGCATCCATCAGAGTGGCTGTACCCATAATATTCGTCTGAAGGAAGATTCCCGGATCTTCGATAGAACGGTCAACATGAGACTCTGCTGCAAAATTGACTACAATGTCCGGATGTTCTTCTTCAAACAGCTTATTTACAGCCTCTCGATCGCAGATATCTGCCTTTACAAAACGAAAATTCGGATTATCCATAACAGGTGCCAATGTAGACAGATTGCCTGCATAAGTCAGCTTATCCAAACAGATGATCCTATAATCCGGGTATTTCTCTAACATATGAAAAACAAAATTACTACCAATAAAACCAGCGCCGCCAGTAACAATAATATTCATGATTTATCTCCTCTAAATATAATCTTCTCTAATTAATACAGGTGATCCTGATACTTTCCGTCCATAACATCTTTCAGATACTGACCGTACTGATTCTTCTTCATCACCTCATAAACTTCCATCAGATCATCCTTGCTGATCCAGCCGTTCAGATATGCGATTTCTTCCAGGCATGCAATCTTACGGTGCTGATGCTGCTCTACAGTTTTAACAAAGTTTGTCGCATCTACCAAGCTCTCATGTGTACCTGTATCCAGCCAGGTAAATCCCTGACCCAGCAGTTCCACGTTCAAAGAACCATCTTCCAGATAAATACGGTTCAGATCGGTAATCTCCAACTCACCACGAGCAGATGGTTTCAGGTTCTTTGCGAAATCAACCACACGATTGTCATAGAAGTACAAACCGGTCACACAATAATTGCTCTTTGGATGTTCCGGTTTTTCTTCGATAGATACTGCCTTACCGTTTTTATCGAATTCCACGATACCAAAACGCTCCGGATCATCTACATAATAGCCAAATACTGTAGCGCCTTTGCCATTTTCTGCATTCTGAACAGCCGCCTGTAAGCGTTTTTTCAGACCATGTCCTGCAAAAATATTATCACCAAGTACCATTGCTACAGAATCGTCTCCAATAAAGTCAGCTCCTATGATAAAAGCCTGTGCCAGTCCGTCCGGAGAAGGCTGAACTGCATAAGTCAGATTTACGCCAAACTGATGACCATCGCCAAGCAGATTCTCAAAGCGTGGAGTATCCTGCGGTGTGGAAATGATCAAAATATCTCTGATACCCGCATTCATCAGAACGGACATCGGATAATAGATCATCGGTTTATCAAAAATAGGCAGTAACTGCTTGCTCGTAACTTTCGTCAGTGGATATAAACGGGTCCCGGATCCACCTGCTAAAATAATACCTTTCATAATGTTTACCTTCCTTTTATTAGTTTAATCTCTCTGAAAAATATCTCTTGTATAAACTTTCTCTCTCACATCATCGAGGCACTTATCATAACGGTTGGCAATGATCGCCTGGCTCTGGTTCTTGAATTCATTCAGATCATTCACAACCTTGCTGCCAAAGAAAGTCTCTCCGTCCTTCAAAGTCGGTTCATAGATAATAACTGTTGCACCTTTGGCTTTTACTCGCTTCATAACGCCCTGAATAGAACTCTGGCGGAAATTATCACTGTTACTCTTCATGGTCAGACGGTATACACCAATGGTAACAGATTTCTCTTTGTCTTCATCGAACTCATTTTCTGCATCATAGCCATAATAACCTGCTAATTTCAGGACACGGTCTGCGATAAAATCTTTTCTGGTTCTGTTACTCTCAACAATAGCCTCGATCAGATTCTCCGGTACATCTGCATAGTTTGCCAGAAGCTGCTTTGTGTCTTTTGGCAGACAGTATCCGCCATAACCAAAGCTTGGGTTATTATAATGACTGCCAATACGAGGGTCAAGGCATACACCATCTATGATCTGCTGTGTATTAAGACCTTTACTTTCTGCGTAAGTATCCAGTTCATTAAAATACGCAACACGCAGAGCCAGATATGTATTCGCAAATAATTTTACTGCCTCCGCCTCAGTAAAGCCCATGAACAGAGTATCAATATCTTCTTTGATAGCACCTTCCTGAAGTAAAGCTGCAAACTCATGTGCTGCTTTTACCAGACGCTCATCTTCCATATCCGTGCTGACGATAATACGAGAAGGATACAGGTTATCATACAGTGCTTTGGATTCTCTCAGGAATTCCGGGCTGAAGATGATATTTTTGCTGTTAAATTTCTCACGCACGGAAGCTGTGTAACCAACAGGGATCGTAGACTTGATGACCATGATAGCATCTGGATTATACTCCATGACCAGCTTGATCACAGCCTCAACAGCAGAAGTATCAAAGTGCTGTGTCTTGGAATCGTAATTCGTAGGCGCTGCAATAACGACAAAATCCGCATCTGTATAAGCAGTTTTTGCATCCAAAGTTGCAGTCAGATTCAAATCCTTCTCTGCCAGATATTTCTCGATATAATCGTCCTGGATCGGAGATCTGCGGTTGTTGATCATCTCAACTTTCTCTGGAACAATATCAACTGCAGTTACCTGATGGTGCTGAGAAAGCAGTGTGGCGATAGACAGTCCTACATAGCCTGTACCTGCAACAGCAATTTTGTAATTTTTCATAGCGTTTACTCCTTTGATTCGTTTTGAACTCAATTCTTTTAAATTTTATGTACAGATTTTAAATCGAAATAATATAAAACTTATCTAATACATTCATATTCCCGAAACACATGCATGTTTCGGGAATTCTAAGTCGTTCCTCTTGTTTGTATTGTATCTATTTTATCATATCAAAATTTATGTGTAAAGATACAGAAATGACTTAAAATCTGTCGTTTTAAAGCTTTTCTTGGCAAGTTTACCAAAATCAGGTGCTTTTTTCTCATATATAACATCCATTTGTCAATCCCCCTCCCATATGCTACAATGAGTTCATCAACTCAAACGGAGGTACTATAAATGGCAAAGAAAAATCTTATCGTCGGACAGTCTGGCGGTCCTACTGCCGTGATCAACAGCAGTCTTTACGGAGTTGTTTCCGAAGGACTTACTCATTCTGATGAAATCGAACATGTTTACGGCATGGTCAATGGAATTGAAGGATTTCTGGCCGGTCGTATTCTTGATTTTGAGCAGGCCCTTCCGGGTGAAAAGCTCGAACATCTCAGACATACCCCTGGTGCATATCTCGGCTCCTGCCGCTATAAACTGCCGGAATCTCTCGAAGATCCGGTTTACCCGGAGCTTTTCCATAAATTTGAAGAGCTGAATATCGGCTGGTTCTTTTATATCGGTGGAAATGATTCCATGGATACCGTCAGCAAGCTCTCCCGCTATGCAGCCAAAGTTGGCAGTTCCATCCGTGTGATCGGCGAGCCGAAAACGATCGACAATGATCTGATTCACACAGATCACACCCCTGGATTTGGAAGTGCTGCCAGATATGTTGCATCTACTGTCCGTGAGATCACTCTGGATGCCAATGTCTACGAAAAAAAATCTGTGACGATCATCGAGATCATGGGACGTCATGCGGGATGGCTGACTGCTGCCAGTGCCCTTGCACGTAAATATGACGGCGACAACCCGTTATTCATCTATCTTCCGGAGACAGATTTTGATCAGGAAGTTTTTCTGAAAGATCTGGAAAAAGCATTCGAGACGAACTGCAACCTTATCGTCTGCGTTTCTGAAGGGATCCATGATTCCAAAGGAACTTTTATCTGTGAATATGACAGTTCTGTAGGAACCGATACTTTTGGTCACAAGATGCTTGCCGGATGCGGCAAATATCTTGAAAATCTTGTCCGCAGCCGTCTTGGTGTCAAGGCTCGTTCTGTAGAACTGAATGTCAGCCAGCGATGCAGTGCTGCCATGATCTCTGCTGCTGACCAGCAGGAGGCTGCTGCAGCCGGTAAATTTGGTGTGCAGGCTGCCCTGAATGGCGAAACCGGCAAGATGGTTTCCTTTATCCGTCAGACAGATGCTGATGGTAATTACCGGATGACCTGTGGACTTGAGGATGTCAATGAAATCTGCAATCAGGAAAAGATCGTTCCGGCAGAGTGGATCACTCCTGACGGTCACGATGTCACCGAAGATTTTATCCGCTATGCCCGCCCGCTGATCCAGGGAAATGTGAATGTTCCTCTGGGTGAAGACGGACTTCCGGCATTTGTATACCGTAAATAATTTTTTCCGTAAATAAAAAAGATCCCTTTCCCATCACTGTGGCTGCTCGAAGTGGTTCCCGATGAGAAAGGGCTCTTTTTATGTATTCAGTTTTTACTGCTGATCAAACTCTTCGTGATCCTGTTTGATCTTTTCTTTTACTTCTTCTTTGAGTTTTTCTTCTTCTTTTCGCTCTACGCGGCTCTTCGGAAGGATGACGTTCAGCACTACTGCGATCAGTGTTGCCAGAACTACAGGGGATTTACCAAAAATCGTGGTTACCCAGTCCGGAAAGCTTGCAAGTGCTGCTGATGCCTGAGAAACACCAACACCGATTGCTGCTGCAAGACCTACGATGGAAGAGTTTCTGTAATCCATCTCTGCAGAAGCTACGAGTTTCATACCGGTCATTGCGATGGAAGCAAATACGGATACGGTCGCACCACCGAGAACGCACTGCGGAATGGTTGTCAGAAGTGCGGAGAATTTCGGCACGATACCTGCAACACCGAGGATGACCGCTGCAAGACCAAGAACGCAGCGGTTGATAACCTTGGTGGTTGTAACGATACCTACGTTCTGGCTGTAGGTTGCTGTCGGAAGTCCGCCGAACAATGCGCCGATCACGTTGCTGATACCATATGCCATGATACCGTTCTGGAGTTCTCTGTCTTCCGGTACACGATCCATTGCTCCGATAGTTGTTGCGGAGTAGTCTCCGATCGCCTGTACGGAGTTGATCGCGAACAGAAGTCCGATGGCAACACAGGCTGATATCTCAAAGTGGATGCCAAAGTGCATGAACTGCGGAAGCTGGAACATCTTGGCCTGGCCTACACTTGAGAGATTTACCATGCCAAATGGAATGGATACCACGTAACCAACAATGATACCGATCAGAATAGACGCCAGTTTCAGGATTCCTTTGCCAAAATGGTTCAGGGCAGTTACAACTGCCAGTGTGATGAATGCTACCAGCCAGTTCTGCCAGGAGCCATAATCCGGATTGCTTGTGCCGCCTGCCATATAGTTGATCGCTGTCGGGTACAGGGACAGACCAATGGTGAATACAACGGTACCTGTGATCAGCGGCGGGAAGAAAACTCTGATCTTTTTGACCAGAATACCCATGATAAATGCTACGACACCGCCGACGATCTGTGCGCCCAGGATCGTCGAGATCCCATAACCTTCTGCGATCGCCTGCATACTTGGAACGTAGGCAAAGCTGACACCCATGATCATCGGGAGTCCGGATCCTAAGGTAAAACCGCCTTTCTTGCCGATCGGGAATAACTGGATCAGGGTTGACAGTGCTGAGATGACCAGTGATGCCTGGATCAGAATAACTCGATCCTTGTCGCTTAAGCCACCTCCTCCTACTGCTCCGGCTACGATGATCGCCGGGGTAACGCATCCCACGATCATGGCAACTACATGCTGCAGGGCCAGCGGAATGGCTTCCTGGAATTTCGGGACGCCATTCAGTTCAAAAATACTTCCTCGTTTCATTTTTTCCTCCTGTTTCCGTTCCGACCGCCTCTCCCCTGTTTCAATTGTCTGCCCTTTTGTGCGCCGGAATCATTTGTTTTTGAGATCATCCGTCCTAACCGCTCCGAATAATCGTCATTGTGCATATATTATAGCAAATTATTATCAAAAAAACAATTAGATTCACTAAATTTTTTTGTATATTCAACAAGATTTTACGTCAAAAGTTCAAACGTATGATACAGATTCACACGTCCATACCCCCAGTTCGGATTTGGGTACTGTATTATATCGTCACGGACTGCGCCGCGGCTTAAGTAGTTTTTGACGCTGTTGCCGGTGAAGTAGGGTTCGTTGCCGCGGATCAGGGCCCATTCGAACAGTAGGGCGGCGATCCCGGCGGTCTGGGCGGCTGCAAGGCTGGTTCCTGTTGCCTGTTCGAAGGTCCGGCCGGCTCCGATCGAGGCAGTCAGGATTCCGACACCCGGGGCTGCGAAGTCTGGTTTTACGACATTTTCAGTGTTGTAGCCGCGGCTTGCCTGGACATAAAGACTGTTGTCGCGGTACTGGTATGCGGTTACTGTCATTCCGTCACGGGCATCTCCGGGGGAAGTGATCGTGAATTCCGGAGAGGATTCCAGGAAATAGGTCTCATCGGAGATCAGTCCCCTCGTCGGAAGCCAGATATGAAATCCTCCATTGGCTGGCACCCGTTCCTCCACCAGAAGTTTCCAGATCCCCGGTGCCGGATGCAGAAAACGGAAAAAAACCAGTGTTTTTCCCGTCCTTCGCTCGATCGGTATGTAGTTGACCAGGATCCTCGTTTCCACAAATACAAACGAAAGTTCCTGGGTTCCATATTTGAGGGCGGTGCTCACCGGAAGTCTCTCACCTGTCGGTGACTGGATCACGATATTATAAAAATTAGGAGAGTCACCCCAGAATTCCATCGAAAATCCTCTGGTACTCTCCTGCTCTCCTACTTTGAGTTCTACCGTATCTGTTTTTTCCTGCCGATCCGCCCCACTTAAATAATGATGTCTGGCTGTTCCTTCATTTCCCGCCGCGATCGAAATGGAGTTCTGGCTGAAACTTGCCGTGCTGTTGATAAACTCACTCAAAGGTCCGTCTCCGCGGTGCGCCCCCATATTCGTCCCAAGCCCTATGCAGATAGAAAGCGGCATCTGATTTTCTACCGCGCACTGTAACACATAAGCAATCGCCAGCATGATATCATCTTCCTGAAAAACCTCCGCTTCCCGTGGAAAAAGGTAAAAATCCCGCAGATATTTTTTGGCAGGCTTAAGCTTGACGATCACCAGCTCTGCTTCCGGTGCCGCCCCGGAAAAATTTTCTTCCGGGATCCGATTTCCTGCTGCTGTCGCAGCGAGCCTGGTTCCGTGTCCGTTTCTGTCGATTAAGGGCACGATCTCCAGCGGATTTTCGGCAGCAAGTGCCTCGTTGATCTGCGCTCTGGTAAATTCTCTTCCATATGGGATCCGGCCGGAACGCCCTCCCGGAAGGGACTGGTCCCAGATACTCAGGATCTTGCTCTGGTCACCATTACGAAAAGCCGGATGCTGATAGTCGATCCCTGAATCAATGACCGCCACCAGTGTTCCGGCTCCTTTTAATCTGAGATATGGATGGTCGTGAAGCCTGAGCACGCCAGATGCACTCAGCGCTCCAAGATCCATATAAGTGTAACATTTGGGAATAGAAGAATAAGAATAACTGTTAAATTCCAGTGCCGGAACATTCTGCTCTGGGACATAAAGAATCCCGAACAGGTCATTCACGATCTGAAACGTATCATCGGACTGGTAATCAAAATCTCCATGAAGATTCTGATTATATCGGACGATAAAGTTCTGATACTGCTGATCCTGTGCCGGCACGATAATGCCTTCCTGTATGCGCATAGTCATCGGTCTCCTGCACATATTTCTGTACAGGCTATGCAGACATCAACCTCTTTATTCCTGTTATTTCCATATCTACGTTTTCCTCAAATCTGAATCCAATTTCCACCTGTAAGTCCAGTCTGCTCAGGCATTGCTTTTCTTGCTTCGGAGGATCAATATGATAATTCCCGCCGCCCCGGTAAACAGACTGATAAACTGAGAAGTCGACAGCACGCCCACGCTTCCACGGAGCAGATCCCCGCGGAAAAATTCCAGTATAAACCTTCCGATGCTGTAAAAGATCAGATAACACGCCGCCACCTGTCCGTCCTTCTTCTTACGGCTGGCAAGAAACAAAAGCAGCGCAAAATGTGCAAAATCCAGCACACTGGAATAAATCTCTGTCGGAATCAGGGGCACATCATTCGGTGCAAACTCTGACTCATGAAAAGTGATTGCAAAGATACTGTCCGTTTCTTTTCCATAACAGCAGCCTGCAAGCAGACAGCCGATCCGTCCAAATCCCTGTGCCAGCGCAACAGACGGCATCACGAGGTCAAAATATTTCCAGAAATTGACTTTTTTACTCTTGCAGTAAATCCAGCCTGTGAGGATTCCTCCAAGAATCCCGCCATAGACTACAAATCCATCTGACAATGTGTCCAGAATAAATCCCGGATCTGCCATGATGGATTTCCATTCTGTGATCCAGTACAGAAGTTTCGCACAGAGCAGACCGCCCAGAAGCCCCCAGAGGACAAGGGCGAATACATGGTCACTGCTGAGTCGGAGCTTTTTTGCCCGGAATTCTGTCACGATCCAGGCCGCGATCACGCCGAGCGCGATCATTGCGCCGTATCCATAGACCGTCAAAGGTCCTATCGTCAGGAGTTCATTTTTCATAAATCTATCGCTCCTTTCCCCATATTTCCAAAAGTTCCCGGTTCGCCAGATCGTTCAGATGATCACCTTCACAGGCATCCGGATCACATTCTCCGCAGACATCCATTCCCAGAATGTCCTGCTTTTCCAGAAGAATTGCCACAAACTGCCCTAATTCTTCCAGTGTCATATCTCCCTGACTCCATGTTGTCGAAGCATCCTCAGCGCAGAGAACATCCTTATCAACCGATAGATAAACTGGAAGATCCACAGACAGTTCCTCAAAAAACAAAACTTTCTCTTCCATTGTCATCTCACGCAGTCTCTCTCTCGACAAAAACCGTACTTTTTCCTGAAGTACCGTATCTGTCTGGTCAAAAGCCTCCTGATCTGGTCCGACCAGCACCACTTCTTTAAGAAGCGGAAGTTCCTCAAGGGACGCCGCCACCCATCCGCCGCAGGAGAGCAGCCCTCCAAACGCCGGCGGCTGCATATCCGTATGGTTGTCAAAAACGACCAACCGAAATGGCACGCACAGTTTCTCCAGCCAGATACGGCTCATATAGTGGTAATTGCCGGAATCAATAAAGTGAATCCCATCTGTCTCAAATTTTTCCAGTTTTTGTCGTAAAATGTCCATTGCATCTTCATCGCAGTAGCAGTTGCTTCCCGGAAGCTCCTGTACCTCCACCCAGGAGATGTTTTTCTGTATTTCTCCGTCCTGCCAGAACTGCTGCTGTCTGTAGATTCCTGAAAAGTCCATAATGATAATATCTTGTTTTTTTGTCATAGAGCCATCTTACCACGAAGCAGCTTATCCCGCAACACCTACGGATGCTATAGAAAAAACCCCGGAAAAGATTCCAAAGGAATCCTCTCCGGGGCTCTCATTATTTACTGTTTAAGCTGAATACTTCTCAGGCTTTTCCAACAGAACCGAACAGTTCCATTTTTTCTTTAACAGTTGCTTTGATTGCTTCTGTTCCAGGAGCAAGAAGTTTACGTGGGTCAAATCCTTTGCCCTGCAGATCCTTGCCTTCTTCGATGTATTTACGTGTAGCTGCTGCGAAAGAAAGCTGGCACTCTGTGTTAACGTTGATCTTGGATACGCCAAGGTCGATTGCTTTCTTGATCATATCTGCCGGGATTCCTGTACCACCGTGAAGTACGAGCGGCATATCACCTGTCAGCTGCTGGATAGCATCCAGAGTTTCGAAGCTAAGTCCCTGCCAGTTCTCTGGGTATTTACCGTGGATGTTACCGATACCTGCTGCAAGGAAGTCGATACCAAGGTCTGCAACCATCTTGCATTCCTTAGGATCTGCGCATTCGCCCATTCCTACAACACCGTCTTCTTCTCCACCGATGGAACCAACCTCTGCTTCCAGAGACATTCCATGCTCAGCAACGATCTTAACCAGTTCTTTTGTCTTTTCTACGTTCTCTTCGATCGGATAATGGGAACCATCAAACATGATAGATGTGAAGCCTGCCTCTACACATTTCAGGCATCCTTCGTAGCTGCCGTGATCCAGGTGAAGTGCAACTGGAACTGTGATGTTCAGTTCTTCCATCATTCCCTTAACCATACCAACAACTGTCTTGTAACCTGTCATGTATTTACCTGCACCTTCGGATACACCAAGGATAACTGGTGAGTTCAGTTCCTGTGCTGTAAGCAGGATTGCCTTTGTCCACTCAAGGTTGTTGATGTTGAACTGACCTACTGCATAGTGACCAGCTTTTGCTTTTTTCAACATTTCTGAAGCGTTTACTAACATGATAAATTCCTCCTAATCTTATCGGAAGTTGGTCTTACCACTTCCAACTTATACGTCTAGTTTACCAGATTCCTCTCGTTTCGTCCAGTATATTTAGACAAATTCCTGAACTAATCTGACAAAATAATGACGATTGCCTGCTGATCGGCTCATGAACCGGTGCTTCTGTGGTAATCCCGGGTGAGTTTCTGAATCATTTCGTCTATATTTTCGTAATCTGTCGGAATTTCAGGTTTCTTTCCGAATTCTGCAAGTTTCGCCTTGATCTCCCGTAAGACTTCCTTCTCAACATCAAGTC
Source organism: uncultured Blautia sp. (assembly GCA_934424575.1). GTDB lineage: Bacteria > Bacillota > Clostridia > Lachnospirales > Lachnospiraceae > Blautia_A. Next base: position 94,011 of record CAKRXU010000004.1, on the reverse strand, counting down.
TTCTTACCAGATTCTGATATTCTTCCGGTGTTTTGGTAACACCAAATGCCAGAAGATATGCCTCCAGTGCCTCCTTGCTCCTGCTGCCTTCGTACGCTTTGCGGAAACAATCGACTGCTTTTTCCATCTGGAACAGGTAACTGTAAGCACAGCCCAGATTATGATAAATAGTCTCTGTAAATCCTTCCCTCACTTCTTCCAGTCCATCTTCTTCCAGAAGTTTCTGATAAACCTGGATTGCCTGCACATACATGCCATTTTCCACCAGTGCATCGCCCTTACATTTTGCTCTCAGAAGTGGAGATTCTTCAGCCAGTTTCTGGATCTGTATATTCAGGCTTTTCATTTCTTCATAGGTAAGATAGTTAATTTCTTTAAATACCGGATACAGAAATTCCTCAATGCTGAAATTTCTTATAAACAGAGGACGAAGTTTTGCAGCTAATTTTGGAAGATTCAGTTCCTCCTGAAACCATCTGCACAAACGTTCATTCAGAATACTCTCGTCTATAAGATAAAGATTATGATAAAAATAATAGCAAAGTTCTTCCAGGGAATAAACATTTGTGCTGATATTCTCGATATAATACGGAATCTCTGCTTTTTGTGTCTGACATAAAATATATCCGCTCATGTTATTCCCCCTTTACCATCTTGTGATCTCTTTCCATTCTTTGCCACTTGACGGAAACATTTCTCCGAATCCAAGATCTGTTACCGTGATCTCACATTCTTTCTGTGAAATATACTGAAGCTTTACTTTCAGACGTGTTGTCTTGTTCGGACGCTTTGGAAGTCCCGGAAGCCGCATTCCGATCCGCTTTTTTTCACTCTCGCCCATAGCGGAAGCAGTAAATACCAGTTCCTCTGTGCCATCCAGGATCAGTTCACATTCGGCCTTGCATTCATACCAGTTCTTTCCCGCTTCGATCAGTGGATGATACGCCTGTGCTCCCATAACACGCATATCCATTCCTATATCTGTCATGACAAGGGAACGGCCCAGATATCTATAGTCTTTAAGTTTTCGCGTAAGGAATCGCTCTGCACCGGCTGCACAGGCACCTCTTGCAAAAAGATTGTTCCCATAGAATACTTTTCTCTTCTGATAGCAGAGAAGCTTTACTGATTTTTGTGCCCATTCCTGGTCAAAACCAACTCCATCGATCTGAATGCTGGAATACAGTTCATTTCCAAGCGTATTCTTGGCAAACGTATAAAAATCCGCATCTCTCTGCTCATCATCCATATCATTCAGATCTGTTTCTATCGGTGCTTCCAGTTTTACCAGAACTGGTTTTGCACTGGAATTCATGACCATTTTTCGAAAAGTCACGTGATTTTTTTCAAAATTATACCAGCCTACACTCCGATTCCAGGTTTCGGCCTTTTGTCCCATGATATAATAATAGAAACTTTCCTCATGATCCATGATGATAAAACTACTGTCAGGAATCTCCAGAAGTTTTCCTGCCTTCTGAAGATTTTCTACCTGAATGTCATCCAAAGATTCCATTGCCACCGTCAGACAGCGGATATTTTTGTTTACTTCTGCCACTCCGGTAAGCTTGAGCATTCCTTCCAGAAAATATGCAAGAATTTCCCATGGCTGCTTCTCTTCCCCTGCCACCTGTACTGTTTTGCGGCTTTTGGAGATCCCACAAAGATCCTCGACAAGAAATCCACCTTTTTCTCTTGCAAAATATTCTGCCTCAATGCCAATGCAGTAATCCTTCTGTTCCAGTCTCCTGCACAGGCAGGTCGGCACTTCATACTGACTGCTGCCAACCTTTACCGGAAGCGAACGCGGTTCTTCTGCTTTACGGTCATAGTAACACAATTGAGAACTGTCATTTCTCAGATCAATTCCGATAATTAAATCTCTTGTTTCGTTCATTTTCCGTTTTCCCTATCTATTGTAAACATTTCTTTTACATATTGTTCCTGACGAAGATAACTCTTAAGTTCCTCTTTTACTTCTTTCTTTTTGTCCAGGCGCCGGTCAGACAACATCTGATTGAGAAGCTGATATTTGCTTCCGGAAGTTCCCTCGATCTTTTTCATGTTGAGTACCCGCTCTGCAGTTGTCCTGGTACTCCGTTCCCGGTCAATCTGGAAATAATAATGAAGATTTTCTCCATAAAACAACGTAAAGGTTCTTCCAAAGATCCCCTCATAAATCTCTCTCAAAGGTTCACATTTGTATTCCAGTTCCGTGCCAAGTCCAGTATCCAGTGCATAGAACAGGGTTACTCTCGCACCCGGATGCGCATGACATTCCACAAACGTCTTGTCATCCAGCTGATATGGACTCAAAAGCTCCGGAAAAAGTCTGCGGAAGAATCCAAAAGTCAGGTTCTGTTTCGCACACTCTTCGAGAATTTTCTGCTCCATTCCGACATATTCCGGCTTCGGATCTTTTTCTTTGGAAATCTCCTGAAAAAGTGCCAGTCTGCACACCAGGTCCAGGGACCAGTTATTCATATATGCATATTCCAGTCTGCTGCGTACAAATGGACTCATTGTATATTCTTTTACAAAAACGCCATAAGCGATCTGCGTCAGATAAGCACCGATCAGCCGTTCTTTTCCAGCCTGATTTACGTAGGACTCCAGAACAGCCTCACCTTCTTTGCGATAATCAGCAGTAAAGATCAAAAGCTCCAGGATCCGTTCTTCAAGATCATAAGTATCCATCTCAAAGCCACGTGCACTTTTCCAGATGGAAATCAGTTCTCCGACTGGTCCAAAACGATATAACATCAGGTAATGCAGGATAACTTCATCGTATTTTCCCTCACGATAAACTTCTGACGCCAGTGCCAGAAGTTCATCATCCTCTGCCATGTCACTCTTGAGGATCATTCTGCTGGTAAGCTTAAGAAGACTGCTGATATCAATCCCTTCATATCCATATTCTTCCACAAGGCTCATTGCCTGACGGAACATTCTTCTTGCGATCAGGACTTCCAGAAGGACCTTGCGGTCTGCTTTCATGTATTTATGATAATCCAGTTTATACAGATATCTGTCCAGATCCTCTCCATCTATATGCGCCGCATAAAAATCCAGGATCTGCTTTCTCAGGAAATCCCGGTATTCTTCTGTACACGCTTCTGCCTCTGCAAGTTTCTGAAAATACTCCAGATTCTTTTCATTCAGCTCATGACTTTCACAATAATGCAAAAGAACCCCTGTATCTTCCACACCACATCTCAGGATCCCATCCAGTGCGTCACATTCATTCATCAGTTTCTTGATATTATAATGTACAGTGGATGCATAACAGCGCTGCTTTTCATCGCGGAACAAAAGCACTGCATCTTCTGTATAGATTCTCGGATAGGCAACACCCTGCACACACGGATAGATTTCCTGCTTCGCAAGCTGGCTGTGACATACGATCACCTCACGGATCTTCCGGTCATCACAGTAGAGACGGCTGGTAAATAATTTTTCTGCGATTCTGTCTGCATCTTCTCTTCCCAGCGGTTCAAGCAGAAATTCCTGATAAAGAACTGCATAATTTTCATCGATCTGTCCCTCTGCCGCTTTTCTTTTTGCAAAACGCTTCATCGTATCTTTATAGTTTTCGTAAGTCTGCGGATCTCTGTCCTTATAAGTGATCACACTCGCATAAACATACGCTTTTCTTGTGTCACCCAGAGAATTATCATTATAGGCGAAATACATCAGAAGCTGTTTTGGAAGCTGTCTCCGATAGGAAATATCCATCGTCTCCATATAATACTCATAAAGTCTTGTAATGCGCAGCCCCCTCTGTACTGCAAGAGAAAACCAGCGGAAATAGACCGGTTTACGTGGCTCTCCCTTCATGACATACTTGCATATAGCTTCCAGCACATCATCCGATGGAAATTTATCATATCCTGCTGCAAGTGCCTTGTACAGACAGCCATAGAATTTCTTCTCATAACCAGACAGATATGCCAGGCGCATTACCAGCTCCTCTGTAAGGAAACCTTTTCTGCCGGCATAGTAAAATACCTGCATCCAAAACGGGGACAATCTGTGCAGATTAGATATATCCTTACTGATCCAGTTCCATGCTTCCAGATAAAGGATCGGGCTTGTACATCCTTTTTCGTACAGTTCCTCCATCATGAAAAGTGCCATGGACGGAGAATTCTGGTAAGTCGGATCTATCTGAAACAGGATCCACAGCAGTTGGAAACTGTCTGATTTCTGCCGGAAAAAGTTCTGGATCTTCTGAATGGCCTGTCCTTTGTCTCTATAAAGTCCTACCAGCGTACAGAGATAAAGGTAGATTCCTGCCTCCTCCAGCTCATCTCGTGTAAATTCCTTGCTTTGGTAACTCTTAAGGATTTCTTTGGCCTGGCTCTGGTTGTCCTCAAGATATGCAAGATATGCCTCAAACAGGCTATATTCCGGATATTCATTTCCTGATTCATGAAGATTCTCCAGAATCACATGCGACTTCTCTGCCCATGTTTTAAAATCAATCTTTTCTTCGCAGTAATCGATGTAATCATGGACCAGACCTGCCTTACGACGCTTTTCTTCTGTATTCAGATCAATACGGATGCGCGCTCCTCTGGAAGCGGTCACATGATAAACCAGTTCCTGATACGGACTTTTTACGATGATTTCTCCAACCTGGTTACCCTTTTTGATCTTTTCTGCATGGATCACGTAATTGATACGGCAGCTGCTTCCAATAAATTCTTCCTGTGTGATCACATGACGTTCCGGTTCCAGAAAGTCTACCGTAGATTCAATCTCAAGTCTGAGATATCCCCATCCGGTCTTGTGGATATCAAACGATTCCTGGGTAGATTCTCTGAGACCGAAAAATTCTGCCGAAGTTGTCTTCAGAGAAATAGAGACCGGCTTCTTTTCTTCAAGACCGATCAGAAATTCCTCCAGATTCTGATAATTGGAAGAAGTCTCAGAAAGTCCGACATACAGTGCTTTCTGTTTCTTATCTGCATGTTCCATGACTGCTGCGAAAGACGGTTTCTTAAACAGACGGTAAGCCGCCTTGAAATCTTCTTTTGCTATTTTTTTGAATGTTTCAATATCTTTGATCTCTTTGAGAAAATCCTGTTCTTCGTTCTGCTCTGCTTTGATCGAGAAAGGAATCTTGTATTCCCCCACACTTGAAGTAACACACAGCCATCCAGTGCAGACTTCACCCGGCTGCATTCCTATTCCGTCAGCTCCATATGGGATGCACACTGTTGTCCCCGAAAAGCGGCTGTTTCCCGGTACCAGCCTGCGGTTCGAAGAAGTTATGTATCCTTTGATCCTGGCATTATCTTCTGTTCCAAGATACAATTCTCCCCGCATTGTCTTCCCTGCTTCCAGAGTGATCGACAGCTTATCTTCCGAAAAGAGAAGCTGTGGCTGGTCGTATTTGAATTTTCCGCTGAGTAATTGTTCTATCTGTTTTTTCAATATGGTTCACCTGATCTATCCCTAAAAATGTATTTTTAAGTTACTGTTTGCTCCATTCACAGTAACTTTTTGGCTCATATACTCGATATTATACACTACATCAGTTTGTTGCGCAAGAAAAGACAGCCGTCATCCGTTCATCTTTGTAACAACGTGATAACGACTGTCCTTTTTTATCAGGATTTGTTATGAAAAATTATTGCGATCAGAAAATCAGTCTGTCAGGACCTGTGCAACTGCTTTTTTCCAGCCCTGATACTTCTCATCCCTTTCTGAAGCATTCATCTTCGGAGAAAACTTTGTACGGCTCATCTGTCCGAAGACTTCTTCACGGTTGTAGATCCCCACCGCGATACCAGCTGCATATGCTGCGCCAATACCGGACAATTCCTCCGCGGATGGAACCTGTACGACAACATCTGCGATATCGCTCTGGAACTGCATCAGATATTTGTTTTTGGTAGGACCGCCGTCAACACGGAGTTCTCCGATCGCGATACCAGATTCTTCACTCATGGCTTTCACTACGTCTGTGATCTGATAGGCAATGCAGTCCAGACCTGCACGGACGATCTCTGCTCTTTTTGTCGTTCTGGTCATTCCTGTAAGGATCCCTTCTACCTCGCTGTCCCAGTAAGGAGCACCAAGCCCGGTAAATGCAGGGACCAGATACGTATGGTCTTTTGGGTTGGATTCCAGAGCCAGAGCTTCTGTCTCGCCCGGGGAGGTAATCAGCTGCAGGTCATCCTTGAGCCAGGTGATCACAGCGCCTGTATAGTTGATATTTCCTTCCAGAACATAGTTTACTTCCCCATTCAGCTTCCATGCCAGAGAAGTTACCACACGATTGCTGTAGACCGGTTTCTTACCAATGTTCATCATGATGGAGGAACCTGTTCCGTAAGTGGTCTTGATCATTCCTGTTTCGATACAGCCCTGTCCAAACAATGCTCCATGGGAATCTCCGAGGACACCGCGGATCGGGATCGGTGTGTCCAGATAGCCATCAAAATCTGTTGTTCCGTATTCGCCGTCGGAATCTGTCACTTCTGCGAGGCAGGATACCGGAATTCCAAACAGTCCACACACTTCCGGGTCCCAGGCAAGGTTTCCGATATGGAACATCTGTGTACGGGAAGCATTGGAGTAATCGGTACGGAATTCTCTGCCGCCAGTCAGCTTATAGACAAGCCAGCTGTCGATCGTTCCACAGCAGAGTTCGCCTCTGTCCGCTTTTTCCTGTGCTCCTGGCACATTCTGGAGAACCCAGGCGATCTTTGCTGCGGAAAAATATGGAGATAACTGAAGTCCTGTATGAGCTCTCACCAGTTCTTCTGCATTTTCATGCTCTGCTGCGATCTTTTTGCAGATCTCGCTTCCTCTTGCACACTGCCACACAACGGCATTGTACACCGGCTTTCCTTTTTTACGGTCCCAGACAAGGGCAGTCTCTCTCTGGTTGCTGATCCCAAGGACAGAGATATCTTTCTTGTCGATCCCTGCCTTTTCAACAAGGATCTTTACAACCTGGATGGTATTCGCATAGATCTCTTCCGGATCATGCTCCACCCATCCACGTTCATCAATATATTGTTTATGCGGAAGATCAGCTCTGCAGAGAAGGGCTCCTTTTTCATCAAAAAGGAGTCCTTTTGTTCCCTGTGTACTCTGATCGATCCCAAGTACATATTTATTCATATTATTTCACCAGTTCTGCTGCTTTTTTTGCGATACCTTCTGCGTTTAATCCATAGTAATCAAAAACTTCTTTGGATGTTCCTGTGATGACCGGTGCATCCGGAAGGGACATATTAACTACTTTGCGCGGGCACTCGCTTCCAACTACCTGGCTTACCATGGAGCCAAGTCCGCCGAACGGTGCATGCTCTTCTACGGTAAGAACTGCTTTTGCGTTGGAAGCAGCCTTTACGATCGTATCTTTATCAAGGGGTTTGATGCAGTACATATCTACTACAGATGCGCTGATCCCCTGCTCTTTAAGCATCTGTGCTGCTGCTTTTGCCGGGCCTACCATCTCTCCGCAGGCGATGATTGCAACATCAGTTCCTTCGCAGATCACAGTTGCTTTGTCCATCTCAAACGGTACGTTATCTTCTTCGTAAACAGGATCTACTGCGTTACGTCCAACACGGATGTATGCCGGTTTCTCATCTTTCAGAAGGGCTTTTGTCAGCTCTTTTGTCTGAAGGTGATCGCTCGGGATATAAACTCTCATGTTCGGGATCGCGGACATTGCTGCGATATCCTGTGCGGAATGATGGCTCATTCCCAGTGCACCGTAGCTTACGCCACCGCTGATACCAATGAGTTTTACGTTTGTGTTGGAGTAGGCAACATCTACTTTTGCCTGCTCATAGCTTCTTGTAGAAAGGAAGCATGCCGGAGATACTGCGTAGGATTTTTTGCCGCATTTTGCAAGTCCTGCTGAAATACTTACAAGGTTCTGCTCTGCGATACCGGTCTCTACAAACTGTTCCGGATAAGTGGCTGCGAATGGGGTAAAAGATCCGCTTCCTCTGGAGTCGCTGCACAGTGCAACGATATCTTTATCAGTTTTTGCTGCTTCCATCAGCACTTCACAAATCATCTGTTTATTGGCAATTTTACTCATTGAGAGCAGCCTCCTTTCTTGCTTCCAGGTCTTTCATGATCTGATCATATTCTTCTGCATTCGGTACATGATGATGCCATGCTGCCTTGTCTTCCATGACAGAAGATCCACATCCTTTGATGGTGTTTGCAATCAGTACGGTTGGTTTTCCTTTGATTGTTTTTGCTTCATCAAATGCTGCATTTAACTGGTCGATATTGTTTCCGTCTTTTACATCGATCACATTCCATCCGAAGCTTCTGAATCTTTCGTGAAGATCGTCGTGATGCATAACATCCTCTGTATTTCCGGAAATCTGCAGACGGTTTCTGTCTACTACTGCGCAGAGGTTGTCGAGTTTGTAATGGCTGGCTGCCATTGCACCCTCCCAGACAGAACCTTCTGCCAGCTCACCGTCACCCATAACAGTGTAAACACGGTAGGTAAGTTTGTTCATTTTTCCTGCAAGCGCCATACCAACACTTACCGGAAGTCCATGTCCCAGAGAACCGGAGTTCATCTCGATTCCCGGAAGTTTGTTGTTCGGATGTCCGATAAATTTGGAGCCAAATTTACTGAATGTATCGATAACTTCCTGGATTGGGAAAAAGCCTTTCTTTGCAAGTACTGCATACAGGGCTTCTACGGAATGTCCTTTACTCATAATGAAACGGTCATGGTTCGGATCGTCCATATTGTCCGGTGTTACGTTCATCTGTTTGAAGTACAGAGCTACCAGAGTATCGATAACACTCATGTCTCCGCCGATGTGTCCGGCTTTTCCGGCACAGATCATTTCAATTACATTTTTTCTTAAATCGTAGGATAACGCTGTCAGATTTTCCATATTCTTCTCCTCTTTTCATTCTCCTCTTAAATAAGCTTTTACATCTTCTTCGATCGGGTCATAGAGATCCGGTTTTACGCCGATATATTTGCATGCCTCATACAGTACCGGAACAACATCTTTGTGGATTCCTACACAGTGATGGATGTATGGTCCTTCTACGATCTTGGCTTCCAGACGTTTGATATTTTCTACTTCTACCCAGAGGTAAGTTCCCATTCCTTTTGGTCCGTCTACACCTTTGGCATTTCCAAGAAGGAGAGAATATTCTCCATTATCTCCATCGAAACGTGCCAGGGTAACTTCGCCGTGTTTTGCCTCTGCTGTGATCGCACCCGGATGGCTGAATGCCAGCGGATAGGTGATCTTCGGTGTTTCTCTTGCTACAGAGATTGGCCATGGTCCGCAGTGCTGCAGAAGTTCACCATTTTCGATATCTGGATGGCGGATCGTCCAGTCTGCGAAGAAGCTTCTTGTCTCTCCCATTCCTGCTGCCTCTACCATCAGCGCGGTAACTGCACCGTGGATATCTGTCTCACAGACAACCGGGATTCCTTCTTCGTTCAGAAGTGCATTTGCTGCACACGGCATGATTCCAAGTTCGCTCTGGAGTTGGTTCCAGCACTGGATCGCGCCTGCCTGGCATCCGTATTTGGTGATCAGGTTTTTCATTGCCACTTTGAGGGCTGCCACATTTTCCAGTTCATCATCCTTGATGTCGATGATCATGTTCTGGCGACAGTATTCTATAACTTTGGCAACTTCTGTTCCTTCTTCTTTTGCTTTCTTTACTTCATCGGTAAGTTCCGGCATCGGAATCGGAGTAAGCTGGATATTAAATTTCTCAAGGAGTTCTCCTTCATTGCACATGGTGCTCCAGAATTCATATGGTCTTGTGGATATCTGAAGGATCCTGATGTTTTTGAATTTCTTTACTACATTGCAGACTGCCATGAAATCTCTGAGGCCGCGTTCAAAAACCGGATCGTTCAGACGGCAGTTTGTCATGTAAGTAAATGGTACACGGAATCTTCGAAGCACTTTACCTGTTGCAAAGAGTCCACACTGGGTATCTCTTAAGCGGACACCGTTCTCATCTGGACGTTCATCCAGCGGTCCCCAAAGAAGAACCGGAACTCCCAGTTCCTTTGCAAGTCTTGCACATTCGAACTCTGTACCGAAGTTACAGTGTGGAAGGAACAGTCCGTCGATTTTTTCTTTCTTGAACTTCTCAGCAATCTTGTACATTCCTTCGTCATCATAGAGAAGTCCTTCCTCATTGATGTCTGTGATATCTACAAAATCAATTCCAAGTTCTCTCAGTCTGTCTGCTGTCAGTCCACGGTACTTTACTGCATCCGGTGCACTGAAGATACTTCTTCTGGTCGGTGCATATCCAAGTTTAATATGGTCCATGTTGTTTCCCCCTTGATGTGTTTTTTACGTTTGTCTTTCTGTAAACACCATTATAAACTGTTTATGTTATATTTCAATAAAAGATTATATTTTTTTACTCAAAACGGGATGTTATACAATTTTATAGCCATATTTTTGGATGTTTTTCACAGAAAATCGTATAGTTTCTTTAAATTTTAACCATTTATATATGTAAACGTTTATATAAACATTTATAAATATTGATAATAAAAAAGGACTGAAAAAACGTAAAATATTTTACATTCTTCAGTCCTTGTTTTTCTTTTTGAAAACAGTTATTTCATATTTTTGACAGTACTTCTATATATAATCCTTGGGCATACCTGTATTTTGGTGACAGTGTCTGTACCAATCCCGTCGATCAGTTCTACCAAGCGGCGGACTGCCATTTTACCCATCTCACGTTTTTCTACACGAAGGGTCGTCAGCGGGGGAGAAGAAATTTCGCTGAATGGCAGATCGTCAAAGCCAACCACTGAGACATCTTCCGGAATCCGGTAGCCCATTTCCTGCAGAGCTCTCATCGCTCCAAGTGCGATAATATCATTGTCTGCAAAAAACGCTGTTGGCAGCTTCGGCTTTTTCTTCAGATATTCAAGCATATCCTGATAGGCAGTACTCATATAGGTGCCAACCGTCACCGTATACTCTTCTTTGTAAGGGATCTTGCGCTTTTTAAGTGCAGTCTGAAACCCTACAAATCGGGAACGAAACGCCTTGATCCTGTAGCTTCCTCTCAGATATCCAACTTCTCTGTGCCCATTGCCCAGAAGATGCTCCGTGATCTCCCGGGCTGCATCCGCATTGTTGATAAGCACAGAATTAAAATCCATAAGTTCCGTCCAATGATCCAGCAGCAGGATCGGACACGGTGCATTCCTGTAAGGCTCCAGATCCCCATCCATCATCTCGGTTCCAAGCAGAATGATCCCTACGCCCTGTTCTTCCAGGATATCTCTCACCTGCTTCAGATAATTCGGATTTCTCTGATCCACATGAGACATCACCATTTCATAACCCAAGCGATGGCATTCCTCCTCAATCCCCTCTATCATCAGCTGAAAGAATGGGGTCTCCTCCAAAATCTGTCCATTTTTCTTAAAAACCACAAGGCGTATCTTCGTTACGGCATTCGCACTGAGGTAGCCGGTCTCTCTCGCTACTCGAAAAATTTCTTCAGCGGTCTCCCGATTTACGCCTTTCTTATGGTTCAATGCATTAGAAATTGTTGCCGGAGAAAATCCGGTCATTTTGCTCAAATCCCGAATACTTACCTTCATATATCGTATCGTCTCTCCTGTCTGTCTAAAGTTTTACTGTCTTTCTTCTACATGCAGCTTATCTGGACAGTAGTTCTTCAAACTTACAGATCACTGTCCAGTACTTCCTGACGCAATGGTATAGATGCCGTTGCACCAGGACGCGAAACTGCGATTGCAGATGCCTTTGCAGCCATTTCAAGTCCCTCTGCAACCGGCATGCCATCTATGATAGAAGAGATAAAATATCCGGTAAAGGTATCTCCTGCTGCTGTTGTATCCACAGCTTTGACTTTGAAGATCCCCTGATGATAAACACCTGTCTCATCCTGGTATACAGAACCGTCGCCACCAAGCGTCAGGACGATCTTTGCAGACGGGTATTTCTCCTTTACTGCCGCAAGAATCTTTTCCGGCTCTTTTTCACCAGTGATCTGATAGCCCTCAATCTCATTTACAAGGAACAGACTGACCTTGGACATATCACAGGATTTCAGTTTGTCATCGTATGGAGACGGGTTCAGAATGATCATCATCCCTTTTTCATATGCGCAGTCAATAATATAATCAAGTTCATTCACTTCATTCTGAAGGAGGATGATATCTCCTTTATCAAAAGCAGCCAGAACTTCATCCACAAATCCACGGGTAATGCTGCGGTTCGCTCCTCCAAACAGAAGGATACAATTCTGTCCATCCTTATCCACCTGGATCACCGTATGACCGCACGGACCTGGTATCCTGCGGATAAATTCTGTATTGACGCCATTTTCTTCGCATGTCCTGAGAAGGATCTCACCTCCGTCCCCGATCATTCCGGCATGATAAACCGGAATGCCGGCTTTTGCGAGGGCGATTGACTGGTTCAGCCCTTTCCCTCCGCAAAAAGTCTGGCGGTCCCTGGAAGCCTGTGTCTCTCCCGGAATCAGGATGCTTTCTACCTGATATACATAATCAAGGTTCAATGAACCAAAATTCAATACTTTCATATCTGCACCTCTTGTTCTTTTATGCCGAAAAAGTCACTCCTGCTCTCAGAATAATATTCGGATATGGTGTAAACTCGCCTGTTCGCACAGCAAATTTCACATTTCTGGACATTTCCTTCAATTCCGTATGAGGGATCATCTCCCATTCTGCATTCGGAAGCTTTTCTCTGATATAAGCAAGAAGTTCCGGATTTTTCTCTTCAATCTCGTTAGCAATAGTATACTGCTCAATTTCTGCTTCGTCAAGAATTGCATCCATCACCTGGCGAAATGTCGGCACGCCGCCGCACAGCGCAAGATCTACGATTTCCACTCCTTTGGGGATCGGCATTCCGCCGTCCCCGATCATAAAGGTATCTTTATGCCCCAGACCTGCGATCAGTCCCGCAAGCTGTGCATTAATAATTCCTCTTTTTTTCATAAAAACCACCCTGTTTTGAGATATTATTTATTTTCGTTACGAGCCTGAAGTGCCATCTTTGCCTGCAGATTTCTCTGGAACTGGTCGATGATGACTGCAATGATGATAACAAGACCACGGATAATCTTCTGCCAGAACTCTGTAACACCGCACATGGTCATACCATCATTGATAACACCGATTACGAATGCACCGATGATAGTTCCGCCGATGCTTCCAACACCACCAGCCATGGAAGTTCCTCCAAGGACAGATGCTGCGATCGCATTCATTTCCCAGGACTCACCTGTTTTTGGTGTTGCGGAAACAAGCTGTGATGTTGCGATGATACCAACAATTGCAGAGCAGAGACCTGAGAATGCATAAACCCAGATTTTTACACGGTCAACTTTGATACCGGAGAGTTTGGAAGCTTTCTCATTACCGCCGATTGCCTGTACATGCCAGCCAAATGGAGTTTTCTTAAGGATCAGTCCTGCGATCACTGCTACGATTGCCAGAATGATAACACCTGTAGGGATCATGGTTCCTGCAAAGTTACGTCCGAATACTTCGAATCCTGTATTTCCAAGTCCTTCATATCCTGCAAGGTCAGAGAAAGTTGCACCGTTGGAACGGATATTTGCAAGGCCACGGCAAATGTACATGGAACCAAGAGTTGCGATAAATGGTGCTACACCAAATTTCGTGATCACAACACCATTCAGAGCTCCAATAAAAGCTCCCAGGAGAATCGTGATCAGAACTACCAGCGGAATGCTGAAATAAATCGTTACGCCTGCAAATTTAAGAGTCAGACCTTCCTGGATCAGACCACCGGCGATCATTCCGGCAAGACCTGCTACTGAACCAACAGAAAGGTCGATTCCACCGGTGATGATAACGTAAGTCATACCAATTGCCAGGATTCCGTAAAGGGCTACGTGTTTCGCTACGGTCAGAAGTGCTCCTACCGTAAGGAAGTTGTTTGCTGTAATGCTGAAGAAGATCATTAAGACGATCAGAACAATGAAAGTTCTGCCCTTCAGCAAGGTCATTGCCAAAGCATTGTTTGATTTTTTATTATCTGCTGCCATATCAAAATTTCTCCTTTTCACTATTTCTGTGCATGATGTCCTTTGTAGGATGCCAGTACAAGAGTATCTTCCTGAATCTCATCACCGCTGAATTCGCCGGTCTTCAGTCCGTTTGACAGAACCATAACCCGATCGGCGATCGCAACGATCTCCTGAAGTTCTGACGAGATAACGATAATAGATAATCCTCTTTCCGCATACTGATTGATGATATCAAAAACTTCGGTTTTTGCTCCGATATCAATACCACGGCTTGGCTCGTCCATCAGAAGGATCTTCGGCTCTGTAAGAATGCCTTTTCCGATAACGACTTTCTGCTGGTTACCACCAGACAGTGACAGGATCGGCAGATGTTTATCTGCTACCTTAATGTGGATATCCTTGATCTGCTCATCAACGTTTTTCCCTTCTTTCGCTTTATCCAGGAAGATTCCAGCTTTCTTATAGTTCTTCATAGCTGAAAGAGAACAGTTTTTCTCAATATCCATTGTCTGTACCAGTCCCTGCGCCTGTCTGTCTTCCGGGATCAGGGCAAATCCTTTGTCGATCTGCTCAGAAATAGACTTGATCTTGAGTTTTTCTCCTTCCAGGAAAACTTCTCCGGTATGTTCCGGATGCATTCCCATCAGACACTCAAAGATCTCACTTCGTCCAGCTCCCATCAGGCCATAGATTCCAAGGATCTCTCCTTTGTGAAGTTCAAAATTCACATGGTCTACCAGATAACCGCCGCCTGCTTTTGGAAGGCAGAGGTCTTTGACTTCCAGAACTTTTTCAGCCTTTGACCAGTCTACTTTGGACTCACGTTTTGGATAGGATTTTGCTCCGCCTGTCATCTCATGGACGATCCACGGCACATCGATATCCTTGACATCTGCGTCAGAAACATATTTTCCATCTCGAAGGATCGTGATATGGTCTCCAATCTGCATGATCTCTTCCAGACGATGAGAAATATATACGATAGAAATGCCCTGTGCAGTCAGTTCTCTCATGATCTTAAAGAGAACCTGTACTTCCTGCTGACTCAGAGAAGAAGTCGGCTCATCCATGATGAGTACCTTGAGATCATCTGCAACCAGGTTTCTGGCGATCTCGATCATCTGCTGCTGGCCTACACGAAGTTCTCCAACCTGTGTATTCGGGTCAATTTCATGTTCCAGTCTCTTAAGGATCTTTTTGGTTGCTTCGATATGTGATTTGTTATCCAGCTTGAATTTTCCAATGGTCTTTTCTCTCGCCATAAAAATATTCTGATATACATTCAGGTTCGGAAAAAGACTCAGTTCCTGATGGATAATACCGATTCCGTGTTTTCTTGCCTCTGTTGTGTCTTTGAAAGAAACTTCCTGATCACCGATATACATTTTTCCTTCACTCGGATGCTCGATCCCGGCGATCATTTTCATTAATGTTGATTTTCCTGCACCGTTTTCACCGATCAGAACGTTTACTTTTCCTTTAAGAAGGTCAAAAGAAACGTCGTCCAGTGCCTTGGTTCCAGGATAGATTTTGCTGATATGGTCCGCATGCAGAAACACATGCTCCGGACATGTATAGCCCATAGCTGTCCCTCCTATTTTGCTTCCAGTTCAACCGGAGTGATCAAGATCTTTTCATTATCATTTGCTGTAAAACAGCCCATAAATGAAATGGTTTTGCCGTCCAGCGATGCCGGATCTGCTTTCTGCACTACTTCTTCGTCGATCAGTTTATTGATACTTTGAGAAACAGCTGCCCAGTCCTGCTGATTCGTGTAATCACCAAATTTGATCACATCCAGTGAATCACGGATGGAAGATCCCTTGTAAACAGAACCGATCTGGATGGAAATTTCTTCCGGTCCGTCATAGCCATCAAGCTTGACTGTCATATATCCGGCTTTCTTTTCCTGGTTTACTTCTGTTACAGTTCCGGTTCCTTTTACTACATAGTTGATCTCGCCGCTGGTTCCCATAGAATATTTTCCATATTTATCTACCAGAGACTTCACATCTCCGTTTGCTTCTGTAAGGAAATCACTGAGTTCTACTGCTTTACCCTCAAGATCCGGCAGTGCCTGTGAGTCCCAGATTCCTGCTACATCATCACCTGCATTAAATTCTGTCTGTCCTGTATATTCTGCTTCCTGACCAATTTTTACAACTTTCACACATCCAGTCATGGCTGTGGACATCATAACTGCCGCCAGTCCTGCTGCTAACACTCGTTTTCTCATAACCGCTCTCCTTTAAACATTCCTTTATCGAAAGACAGGAAAGCAAATATCGCTTTCCTGTCCCCTTTTTTTGCCAAATCAGACTTTTAATTTCAGCGGATTATTCTGCTGCTTCTTCTGTTTCTGTTGTTTCCTCTGCTGTATCTGCATCAGATGTTTCTGCTCCATCTTCTGTATAAACAAATGTCTTCAGGTTTGCTACATTGTCCTGTGTGATCGCGATACAGTCAACAAGCTGTTTTTCATCCAGTCCTGTTGTACCATCTTTAAGATAAGCATCTGCCTGCTCAACAGCCATCTGTGCCATCAGAGCAAACTGCTGAAGTGCTGTACCAGTTGCTTTGCCGTCGCGGATCAGGGCAGCTGCTTCATCAGATCCGTCAACACCGATGATCGGAATGTTTAACCCTGCTGCTTCACATGCTGCTGAAGCACCTTCCAGCATAGTGTCATTTCCACAGATGATTCCGTCAAGATCCGGGTTTGCCTGAAGGATTGCTTCTGTCTTATCGAAGGCTTCTGTCTTCTCCCAGTTTGCTGTCTGCTGTGCTACCATTTCGAGATCCGGGTACTGATCGATCACTTCATGGAATGCTGAGGAACGAACACCTGCGTTTGTATCAGATTCTTTTCCAAGAAGCTCTGCATATTTTCCTTCTTCTCCCATAGCCTCAACCCATACTTCTGCGATTGCTTTTGCGCCCTGATAGTTGTTAGCTACGATCTGAGAGATTGCTGCACCATCTTCATTGATCTCACGGTCGATCAGGAATGTCGGGATTCCTGCATCTTTTGCTTTCTTTACCGCTTCGATGGTTGCATCTGCACCAGCATTGTCACAGATGATCGCTGCTGCTTTATCAGCAATTGCACTGTCAAATAATTCTGTCTGCTTTGTCGGGTCGTCATCGTGTGATGCAGCTTTTACTTCATAGCCAAGATCTTCTGCTGTCTTTGTTGCGATGTCTGCTTCTGTTTTGAATGCCGGGTTGGAAACGGATGGTGTGATAACATAAATAATATTGGAGCCGCCGCCTGGAAGCGCCTCTTCACTCTCTGCAGCCATAACGCTTACACTTCCCATTGCAGAAACTGCCATTGCTGCTCCTAATAATGCCACCAGTAATCTTTTTTTCATTTTAAAACCCTCCTGTTTTTTAATTGTTCTGACAGACACATTCGCTTCTGTCGTTGGGATTCTGTGTCCCTGTTGATGTTTTATATTTTAAACGATAATATAAATATTTCAATAGTAATTTTATATTTTCTTTAGTTTAATTCTCTTTTTCGTCAATTTAGAAGAATTATTTTCCTGATTTTTGTGCATTATTGATATAGTTTTTCATATTTTTCGCTGTTTTAAACGTTATTCTCATCAAATAGTATATAAATGTTTATGTAAACATTTATATTTTTTTTACAGAAAGGATTCTATTTTTACTTTCACCTGCAAGGCTTCTATATTCTTTTTGTGGGAAAAGCACGCAGAACCTGTCTCAGACATAAACTATAAGGAACACCCCTTTCGAGGTGGATATTTGAAGACTTTTTCGAAACCCTTGACTTCCGCTCAGGAAAAAATATATCTTCACCGCTGTCAGGAGGGGGATCTGGATGCAAAGAACATTCTTATCGAACGAAATCTCCGCCTGGTCGCCCATGTCGCAAAAAAATATCAGAACTCCGGGGAAGACCTCGAAGATCTGATCTCTATAGGAACGATCGGACTTATCAAAGCGATCTCTACTTTTGACCACACACGCTGCGCAAGGCTTTCTACCTATGCCGCACGCTGTATTGATAACGAACTTCTGATGATGTTTCGCTCTAAGAAAAAACATTCCAGGGAGATTTCCCTGTACGAACCGATCGGGACGGATAAAGAAGGGAATGAGATCAGCCTGCTTGATATTATCGAAAGCCCGCCGGTAGATATTGTAGAGGAGTATTCTACAAGAGAGGATATCCGGTTTTTGCTTTCTGTTTTGAAAGATACGCTTTCTGAGAAAGAGTATCAGGTTATTTGTTTAAGGTATGGGTTGTTTGGGATTGAGGAGCAGACGCAGAGAGAGATCGCTGCGAGACTTGGGATCAGCCGGTCGTATGTGTCGAGAATAGAAAAGAATGCGTTGGAGAAACTGCGGGGAAAATTTGACTAGAAAAAGGGGGCAACGCCCCCTTTTATGCTTCGGATCTTCTGAGAAGATCGTATTTCTCAATTTCAACTCCAAGATCCACTGCAAGTTTCTGCTGCGGATGTGGTGCGCTCTCAACGGAATTTCCGTCTTCGTCATAGATTGCTTTCACTGTAGCTTCGATATTTCTTCCATCCGGCTTCATGATCTCGATGGTCTCACCTACAGTAAACTTATTTCTCTGGGTGATATGCGCGAAGCCATTTTCATCGACTTCCTCTGCATATCCAAGATAAGTATATTCCTTAACGTAGGTATTATTATCATAGATCTGGGTATTCTCATCTGGTTTGCCATAGAAGAAGCCTGTTGTAAACTGGCGGTAAGTGCAGTTTGATATCTGCTCCTGATACCAGGACATGTTTGCCTTGTATTTCTCCGGTGATTCCAGATAATCGTCAATTGCCTTGCGGTAGGTTCTTGCAACAGTCGCTACGTAGAGGGCTGTTTTCATACGTCCCTCGATCTTGAGGCTGTCGATACCGCTGTTCAGGACATCATCCATGTGTTCTACCATGCACAGATCCTTGGAGTTAAAGATGTAGGTTCCTCTCTCGTTCTCAAAGACTGGCATGTACTCGCCTGGACGTTTCTCCTCAACGATGGAATATTTCCAGCGGCATGGATGTGTACAGGCTCCCTGGTTGGCATCTCTTCCTACCAGATAGTTGCTGAGCAGGCAGCGTCCGGAATAAGAAATGCACATGGCACCGTGAATGAAAGTTTCGATTTCCATGTCATCCGGGATATTTGCACGGATCTCCTGGATCTCCTTGAGAGAAAGCTCACGCGCTGTTACGACGCGTTTTGCTCCAAGGCGGTACCAGAATCTATAAGTTTCATAGTTTGTATTGTTTGCCTGTGTACTGATATGGCACTCGATCTCCGGGCAGATCTCACGCGCATAGGTAAAGATTCCCGGGTCTGCGATGATAAGCGCATCCGGCTTTAATTCCTTGAGTTCCTGAAGATATTCTCTGACTCCCGGAAGGTCTCCATTGTGAGCAAGAATATTCACTGTGACATAAACTTTCACTCCATGCTCATGGGCAAAAGCGATCCCCTCTGCCATATCTTCATGGGAAAAGTTCTTGGCTTTGGCGCGGAGACCGAAGGCTTCACCGCCGATATATACTGCATCTGCGCCGAAGATGACTGCGATCTTGAGAACCTCAAGGCTGCTCGCCGGCACCAGTAATTCAATTTTTCTCATAATTTCCTCTTTCCTGTTTTACACTAAGTGAAATCCCGTCCCCCAGCGGCACGATGCTGGTAAGAAGCTGTGGATGGTGTTTCAATTCATAGAGATATTCCCGCATCCTCTTGTAGATCGTGCGGTTTCTCCGTTCTACCAGATAATGGGATTCGATCAGCTCGCCCTCCTGGAGCACGTTATCCGACAGAAGGATCCCGCCCGGTGCAAGAAGCCGGACCATGTCAGGGAGCCAGTGGATATACTGTCCCTTGGCCGCATCCATAAAGATCAGGTCATATCTCCCGGAAAGTGTCGGAAGGATCTCGCCTGCATCTCCTGTCAGAAAAGTGATCCTGTGTTCCCTGCCTGCTTTGCGGAAATTTTCTCTTGCGATGGGAATTCTCTTTTCATAGTTTTCTATCGTTGTGATATGCATATCCGGCTGTCCATACTCACACATAAGAAGTGTGGAGAAGCCAACGGCTGTCCCCACCTCCAAAACCTGCATCGGCCGTTTGACCGCAAGCAGTACCTTCATGAAACTCTGCATTTCTTTACGTATGATCGGAACTTCATTCTCCAAGGCAAAACGTTCCAGTTCTTCAAGAAATGGTGTATTGCCCGTATCTAGAGAATTGATATATGCACGCATTCTCTCCTCTACGATCACGAAGTAACTCCCTCCTGCTCTGCATCCCCTGCCAGGATACCCATGATCCTGTTCGGTGTATAGGCAGTGCTGAGAAGGTAGGTTCCCGGTCGCATCTTGCCACTGTAGTTAGACAGTTTCTCCTGGACCACAAACACCAGCGCATTATCGATCAGACCCTTGCTCTTGAGAGTCTTCGCAATATCATAACTGGTCGCATCTTCCTTGATGACAACCGTTACTTCCTGCCCCTCTCCCGGGCTCATCGCATGCTGGTTAAAAATGTCATAGCCGAACTGATATGTGACCTTACCGATCCAGATGATCAGAACTGCCACGCAGACATACAGTGCAATCTTAAAAAATCCTCCTGCCACTGCTACGCCGGCCGCCCCCATCCGGTCTCTCGTGTCTCCCATATTGGTTCTCCTTTCTTAGATCCGGGGAATATTCATCTCTATGCCGTCTGTCAGTGTCCTGCAGATTTTCTGTATCATCCTGCACAGAGCAAGCTCTGCATCCAGATAGGCATTTACTTCCGGAAAGCTGCGGAGTTCCTCGGATTCTCTGGCAAGCTGTTCTGCTTTTGCCAGGATATTCTCCGGATCTCCCTCATTCTGAAGTTTGAAGTTCTCAGCACGAAAATGCTGTACTCTCTGCGCCAGTTCCGGATTTTTGTTCAGAATTGCTTCCTGTTTCTTGAAATCTTTGTATACCTGGCACTTCTGGATCGAATTCAGAAGCGCATGAATATTCCTGTTTACTGTTTCCATCTGTATTGTTTATGCCTCCATGATGATCGGAAGAATCATCGGGCTTCTCTTGGTACGTTTCCAGAGGAACTCGCTGAGTGCATCCTTTACTACATTCTTGATCTTGCCCCAGTCGGTGATATTTCGTTCCAGGCAGGAATCCAGTGCGGATTCCACAACTTCCTTGGCATGCTCCATAAGATCCTCGGATTCCCTTACATAGACAAATCCTCTGGACACGATATCCGGTCCTGCAAGAACCACATTGCTGTGACGTTCCAGTGTCATGACTACGATCATGATTCCATCCTCAGCCAGATGCTGACGGTCACGGAGTACGATGTTTCCGACATCACCAACACCAAGTCCGTCGACAAGGATCGCTCCTGTGTGTACGGAACCTGTCACCTCTGCGCTGTATTCATCCATTTCCAGAACATTTCCGGATGCCAGGATAAAGATATTTTCTTTCGGGATCCCAAGATCCTCTACAACATGTTTCTGTGCTGTCAGATGACGATATTCTCCATGGACCGGGATCGCATATCTCGGTTTGACAAGGGAATAGATCAGTTTGATTTCCTCCTGGCAGGCATGTCCGGAAACGTGGACATCCTGGAAGATAACCTTCGCACCCTTCATAGAGAGCTCGTTGATAACCTTGGATACTGCCTTCTCATTTCCAGGGATCGGGTTGGAACTGAAAATAATCGTATCGTTTGGCTTGATCGTGATCTTCTTGTGGATATTTGCAGCCATACGGGAAAGAGCCGCCATGGACTCACCCTGGCTTCCTGTCGTGATCAGGACTACCTTGTCATCTGGGTAGTTCTTGACCTGGTCGATCTCGATCAGTGTATTCTCCGGGATACGTAAATATCCAAGTTCAGACGCTACTGAAATGATATTGACCATACTGCGTCCCTCTACGGCTACCTTACGTCCGAAGCGGTATGCTGTATTAATGATCTGCTGTACACGGTCTACATTGGATGCAAATGTCGCGATGATGATTCTTGCGCTTCTGTGTTCGTTAAAAAGGCTGTCAAACACTTTACCAACGGTACGTTCAGACATTGTGAAGCCCGGACGTTCTGCATTGGTACTGTCGCACATCAGGGCAAGGACACCCTTCTTGCCGATCTCAGCAAAACGCTGCAAGTCGATCGCATCTCCGAATACCGGTGTATAGTCAACCTTGAAGTCTCCTGTATGGACCACAATTCCTGCCGGAGAATAGATTGCCAGGGCAGATGCATCCTGGATACTGTGGTTTGTCTTGATAAATTCGATCGCAAAATCACCGAGGTTGATGACCTGTCCGTGTTTTACTTCCTTGAGCTTGGTGGAACGCACCAGATTGTGCTCTTTGAGTTTGTTTGTGATCAGACCCAGTGTCAGTTTGGTGGAATAGATCGGGACATTGACTTCCTTGAGGACATAAGGAAGGGCTCCGATATGGTCCTCATGTCCATGTGTGATCACAAATCCCTTGACCTTGGAAATATTTTCTTTAAGGTAGGTCACATCCGGGATAACAAGGTCGATTCCGAGCATGTCATCCTCCGGGAAAGAAAGACCGCAGTCTACGACTACGATGCTGTCGCCATACTCAAAAGCGGTGATGTTCATTCCGATCTGCTCCAGTCCGCCTAACGGAATGATCTTGAGTTTGGAAGCACTCTTGCGTCCGCGCTTGCCTGTATTTCTGTTCTGAACTTTGGCAGATGCCTTGAGAGCAGCTTTTGCCGGTGCTTTGGACTGGCCGCTTCTGAAATTAGATCTGCTGTTCCGCTCGCTTCTGTCTGTCTTGTCATTTCTGTTGTCGTTTCTGTCGCTGTTTTTGTCGTTGTGTCTGTTATTTCTCTGCTGTTTATTGTAACGATAATTGTTTTTTCTGTTTGTCGGTCTTTTGTTATCGTTTGGTCTTCTGTCGTAACTACTGTATTTTCGTTGAGTTTCTTTTACTTCGGCTGTATTTTCAGTTACATTATTTTCACTCTTCAATCAAGCACCTCCATATTATTCTGTGCATTTTGTGCACACTAATGCAGGAATACCGTGGGCATTCCTTCCAAATTTGCTTCGCAGATTATATTTTTGATTTTGCTTACATTTCAAGATCTACGTCATCAAGCATCTGCTCAAAAACTTTATAAACTGCCTGCAGTTCTTCGTCGTCTTCTACCATCTCATAGCAGGCTTCCGGCTCTGTGCCTGTGGAAACATCCTTAAGGATATATGCAGTTGCTTCCTCATCCATAGAGTCTGATACCAGAAGATAGGATACTCCTCCTATCATCGTCTGCTCTTCGATATAAAATTCTTCTACTGTTCCGTCCGGAGACTGAAATTTGATTTTTTCCATTTTGTCACCCTTATTTCATCACCAGAGAATCAAGATATCCCTGTAAAATAAAAACTGCTGCAAGTCCATCCAGATACTGCTTACGGTTTTCTCTCCGCACGCCCGCCTCCATGAGAGTTCGGTCTGCTTCTACCGTTGTCAGTCTTTCGTCCCACATGACAACCTCAAGCCCGGTACGTCTCTTCAGCATCTCGCCAAACTCCAGCGCTTTCTCTGCACGTTCCCCCACGGTGTTATTCATGTTCTTCGGATAACCGACCACGATCCGCTCTACACCGTATTCTTCTACCAGAGCTTCAATGCTCGCAAGGGTCTTACGCAGCTTGTTTTCCTGTTTTCTCCAGATCGTATCCAGTCTTTGGGCAGTCAGTCCCAAAGGGTCACTGACTGCCACGCCGACTGTCTTAGATCCATAATCCAGTCCAAGAATCCGCATACTAACGTTCCCAGGATTTGTTCTTGATATACTCGTTTAACAGTTCCTCTACCAGTTCATCTCTCTCAACTTTCATGATCATGCTTCTGGCGCCTTTGTGGCTGGTGATGTAAGTCGGATCACCGGACATAATATAACCTACGATCTGATTGACCGGATTATATCCCTTCTCATCCATTGCGTTGTAAACCAGGTCCAGGACTTCCTTTACTTCCAGTTCCTGATCCGGTTTGGTTCTGAAATATTGTGTATTTCCTAAATTGTTTTCTGCCATTTTCTCTCACGTCCTTAATAAGATTTCTTTTTTATTTTAATATAAATCTTCACAAATTGCAAGAAGCACATGCTCATCTGCAAAATCAACTGCTTTTGCCTTTACGAGATCGTTGACTTTGTGTGCATCTGTCTTCTCGATGACTGCACGTACATATTCTTTGCTGTGCGCCATAAAATAGGTTTTACCGCCAATCTCCACTTCTTCTTCAAGGAGCAGCTCCAGAGTCCTGCCGATCATGGAGGTCTCGTATTCTTTTGCACGGATCTCATGCAGTTTCAGCATTTTTTCACTTCGCTGTGCCTTGACTGCTTCTGTAAGCTGTCCGTCCATGGCTGCAGCTTTGGTTCCCTGTCTTCTGGAATATTTGAAGATATGTGTTTCATAGAAATGAATATTTTTTACAAATTCATAGGAATCTTCAAAGTCTTCTTCTGTCTCCATCGGGAAGCCTACGATCACATCTGTTGTCAGTGCCGGCGCCGGATAGAACTTGCGGATCAGCTCACATTTCTCTGCATATTCCGGTGCGCTGTATCTGCGGTTCATGTTCTTGAGGGTCTTGTCACAGCCGCTCTGCAGGGAAAGGTGGAAATGCGGGCATACCTTCGGAAGAGCGGAGATCCCCTCCATGAATTCTTCCGTGATGATACGTGGTTCCAGTGATCCCAGACGGATCCGGGCAATCCCATCCACTTCATGCACTGCCTGGATCAGTGACAGGAGACTTTCTCTTTCTTCCTTCGGGAAATCCAATCCATAGGAGCTCAAATGGATTCCTGTAAGGACAACTTCTTTGTAACCTCTTGCCGCAAGGGTACGTACTTCCTCAAGAACCTCTGCGATCTTTCTGCTGCGCACACGGCCTCTTGCATACGGGATGATACAGTAAGTACAGAACTGGTTGCATCCGTCCTGGACTTTGATATAGGCACGTACATGTTCTGCGGTGTAACCGATGGAAAGCTCCTCGTATTCCTTTGTCTTGTTGATCTCGATGACCTTTACCTTCTTGGCATGTTCTTTTTCGTATTCCTCGAGAGCCTCTACGATCTGTTTCTTCTGGTTGTTTCCAAGGATCAGGTCCACAGCACTGTCCGCCTCCAGTTTCTGTGTATCTGTCTGGACATAACATCCTGTTGCCACGACAATGGCATCCGGATTCATTTTTTTGGCTTTGTGGAGCATCTGTCTGGATTTGCGGTCTGCGATATTAGTGACTGTGCAGGTATTGATCAGATAAATATCCGCCCCTTCTTCAAAAGGAACGATCTCATATCCTGCTTTTTCCAGAAGCTGCTGCATGGCCTCTACTTCGTATGCATTTACTTTGCAGCCCAGGTTGTGAAGGGCAACTTTTTTACTCATATTTTACCTCGATCATTCTTTTAGTTGTTTTATTTTTTCAGACTTTGTTATGTTTTTCATTGAAATTTCATTA
This sequence comes from uncultured Blautia sp., assembly GCA_934424575.1. Taxonomy (GTDB): domain Bacteria; phylum Bacillota; class Clostridia; order Lachnospirales; family Lachnospiraceae; genus Blautia_A. The sequence continues at coordinate 68,404 of CAKRXU010000004.1, read as the reverse complement.
TATTTTCCCTTGACTTTTTCAGGGGGTACAGGTAAGATTACTGGTGAAAGAGTTACTGTTCACAGTAACCTGACTAATAATAAAGGAGGATTTATCATAATGAAAACATTAAAGATTTCTCTGAACTCAATCGATAAAGTGAAGGCATTTGTGAACGAGATCAGCAAATTCGACTGCGATTTTGATCTGGTTTCCGGAAGATATGTGATCGATGCCAAATCTATCATGGGTATCTTCAGTCTGGATCTTTCCAAACCGATCAACCTGAACATCCACGCAGAGGGAAGTGCTCTCGATACAATCCTGGCTGTTGTTGAGCCATATGTTATTGAGTGATCCTGCATCGTGCCGGTTTCTGACCGGACATACCAGATTTTAAAACAGCTTCATTGTGTGACCACATATGAAGCTGTTTTTATTTTGCTTTTTTACTGGATTTCGATGATTTCTATTGTGGCCAGTGCTTCTTCCATCAGCTGGTCGATCTTCTCGTTCAGTTTCTCCTCGGATCTGCGGATCACTTTGAGGTTTGGTTTTGTTACAGGATGTTTTGCAACAAAAATCGTACAGCAGTCTTCGAACGGCTGGATAGAAGTCTCGAATGTGTTGATTTTTCTGGAAATCTGAACGATCTCCTCCTTGTCGAATCCGATAACCGGACGGTATACAGGAAGCTCGCATGCTTCATCTGTTGCAGCAAGACTCTGTAAGGTCTGGCTCGCTACCTGTCCGATACTCTCTCCTGTGATCAGACCAAGGCATTTATCCTTGCGTGCAAAATGCTCTGCGATACGCATCATGTAACGGCGCATGATGATCGTCAGTTCTTCATGCGGGCACTGATCGTAAATATAAAGCTGGATATCTGTAAAATTGACCACGTGCAGACGGATCGGTCCGCTGTAGCGTGCTACCAGTTTTGCAAGATCTACAACTTTCTGTTTTGCACGCTCGCTGGTGTACGGCGGAGCGTGGAAATAAACAGCTTCGATCTTGACACCACGTTTTGCGATCATGTAGCCGGCAACAGGGCTGTCGATACCGCCGGAAAGAAGGAGCATTGCCTTGCCGTTTGTTCCGATCGGCATTCCTCCCGGTCCTGGAAGAGTCTCGGAATATACATAGATCTTGTCACGGATCTCTACGGACAGTGTCATTTCCGGATGATGTACATCTACAGATGCCTCCGGGAATGCATCCAGGATCTTTTCTCCGATTCCTGCGCTGACTTCCATGGAAGTGATCGGGTAGGATTTCTTGGCTCTTCTTGTGTAGACTTTGAAGCTTCCGGAATATCCCGGGTATCTTGCTTCCATATAAGATACGACATCTTTTGCCATCTGGTCAAATCCCTGATCTTCGTAGATCACGACCGGGCTGATACCTACGATACCAAATACTCGCTGCAGAGCCTCCACAGCCTCGTCAAAATCATATTTCTCCGGACAGAACACATATACACGGCCCTGTTCCTTGGTTACTGTAAATTCGCCTTCTACCGGCTCCAGAGCCAGTTTCATCTGCTTTACAAGGGCATCTTCAAAAAGATATCTGTTTTTTCCCTTGATGGCGATCTCTGCATATTTGATCAAAAATGCATGAAATATCATACTGTTCCTCCTGATTATTTTCTTGAATATCGTCTGAGCATCGGAACCAGAGTTTTCATGGTTTCCAGGAAATAATCTGCTTCTTCGATGGTGTTTTCTTCGCAGAAACTTAAACGCACAGTGCTTTCGATCTGGTCCTTGGACATTCCCATGGCACTTAAAGTTGCGCTTGGTTTTCTCTTGTGGCTGGAGCATGCGCTTCCTGCGGAGATGTAGATTCCCTTATCTTCCAGGGAATGAAGCAGCACTTCGCTTCGAACGCCCATCACGCTGATGCTTAAGATCTGCGGTGCACCCTCACGGAGCGGCATTCCGTTGATGCGGATGTCTTCGATCTGGGAAAGTCCCTCTGCAATGTGTTCTTTGAGCTGATACATATGCTCTACATTCTCATCCAGATTCTTGTAGATCTGTCCAGCTGCCACACCAAGTCCGGCGATTCCAGGTACGTTGTCGGTTCCTGAACGCATACCGCTCTGCTGACCGCCGCCAAGGATCTGCGGGATGATCTTAACTTTCTCATTGATGTACAGGAAACCGATTCCTTTCGGTCCGTGGATCTTGTGTCCGCTGACTGCAAGAAGGTCGATTCCCATTTTTTTCGGATAGATGCGGTATTTGCCGAATCCTTGGATCGCATCTACATGATAGAGTGCCTTTGGGCTCTTTTCGTGAACCAGCTTTGCTATCTCCTCAACCGGCATCACTGCACCAACTTCGTTATTTACAAGCATGGTGGATACCATGATCGTATCTGGTCTCAGAACGGCTTCCAGTGCTTCCATCTTCACTCTGCCCTGTGCGTCTACCGGGAGGTAGGTGATCTCAAATCCCTGTTCCTGAAGGTATAATGCCGGCTGGCTGACTGCCGCATGCTCTACAGATGTGATGATAATGTGGTTTCCGTTTCGTTTATTTGCCATTGCACCACCGATGAGTGCAAGGTTGTCAGACTCTGTACCACCAGAAGTAAACAGGATCTCTTTTTCCTGTACTTTCAGGATTCCGGCGATCGTCTTTGTTGCTTCTTTTACATATTTCTCCGCATCTACACCCTTGAGATGCATGGCAGATGGATTTCCGAAGTCCTCTGTCATGGTCTTTACTACGATATCTTTGACGGAATCGTAACATCTGGTGGTGGCGGAATTATCAAAATAAACTTCCATAATTTCCTCTTTATTATTGTATCCGTATTAATTTTCAAGCTGGAACATGAGGACAGACAGAATCGCAAGTCCTGCTGTCTCTGTGCGGAGGATCCGTCGTCCGAGGGTGATCGGCTTCGCTCCTCCTTCGATCGCAGCTTTTACTTCTTTTTCTTCGAAACCGCCCTCCGGTCCGATGAAGATCCCGATGGACTGTCCCGGTTCTATCGCCGCAAGGATTTCCTTTGTCTCTGGCATTCCCTTTGCAAGTTCGTAAGGGATCAGACGGATATCCATGGATTCTGCATATTTCAGGGCTTCTTTAAAGGTGATAACCTCATGTACATGCGGGATCAGCATTCGCTTGGACTGCTTTGCCGCGCTCTCTGCAATCTGCTGCCAGCGGTCGACTTTTTTGGCGGCCTTTTTGCCATCCAGTTTGACGACACAGCGTCTGGTCTCCACCGGAATGACTTCGTATGCGCCAAGCTCGACTGCTTTCTGTATGATCAGTTCCATCTTATCCGCTTTCGGCAGGCCCTGGAACAGATAAATCCTGCTTGGGAGCTCATAATCCGGTTCCTGAGAATAAATGATGTGAAGGAGCACCTCGTCCGGCTCAAAAGCCTCGATCGTACAGCGGTATTCACATTTGCCGCCGTCGCTGATCCACAGTTCCTCTCCCTGTTTCATACGAAGGACATTGGCGATATGGTTCACATCGGTCCCTGTGATATGGATCTGGTGCGCTTCCTCATCAATCTGATGCGGTTCTACAAAAAACCTCTGCATGAGATCAGTCCTTTCTTGCAGTTACGCAGACCCATTCGCCCTGCTTTGTAACTTCTACCAGAGTAAGACCGGCTTTCTCTACTGCTTCTCTGACAACTTCTTCCTTGACATCAAGGATTCCGGAAGTGATGTAGTATGCACCTTTTTTCATCTGATGAACGATGACCGGTGTCAGCGGAACAAGAACATCTGCAAGGATGTTTGCAGCTACGATATCGTATCTCTCATATCCGACTTCATTCTGTACTTCAACGTCATCGATGATGTTTCCGATCATCATATCAAAAGAATCATCTTCGATCTGGTTTGCTTCTTTGTTATCCTGTACAGCAGAAACTGCACATGGATCAAGGTCTGTTCCGACAACATGTCCTGCACCGAGTTTGAGGGCTGTGATTCCAAGGATTCCGCTTCCTGTTCCTACATCGAGAATCTCTGCGCCGCGGGTCACATATTTCTTGAGCTGACGGATCACGAGCTGTGTTGTCTCGTGCATACCGGTTCCAAATGCTGTACCCGGGTCAATGTGAAGGATCATTTTGTCCTTATCTTCTTCTTTGACTTCTTCCCAGGATGGAACGATCAGGATATCATCTACATAGAACTGATGGAAAAATTCTTTCCAGTTGTTGATCCAGTCCTTATCTTCTGTCTCGGATTCTTCGATCGTGCCTTCTCCGATGTCCATGAAAGTACGCAGTTCTTCCAGTGCGTTTCTTACATCACGAAGAATGCTCTCCTTGTCGGCATCTTCTTCCAGATAAAAATTCAGATATGCGATCCCGTCATCTGCCGGCCCTTCCGGCATGATATCAACGAACATCTGAGCTTTATCTTCTTCTGTGAGCGGCTGATGGTCCTGGATCTCAGCACCCTCTACGCCGATCTCTGCCAGTGTGCAGATGATCATGTCCTCTGCTTCTGTTTTTGTTTTAATGGTAAAACGATTCCACTTCATATATTTTAATCTCCTGTCTATTATATGCGACAATTTTACGATACTTACGGATTGTTCCGCAGCAAGCTTTTGTTCTTTTAACCCTGGTATCTAATATACATGAAACCACAAAAAAAGAAAAGAGGGAAACCCTCTTTTCCTTAAACTTTTTAGTCCTCAAAAGTTTCTTTGAGTTTATCCATAAAACTCTTTTTCTTCTTTTCGGATTTCTCGGAACCGCCTTTTTTCTCATCGAGGTTGACGTTTCCGCAGGCTTCGTCGAACTTGCGGAGTGCTTCTTTGGCTTCCTCATTGAGTTTGGTCGGAACCTGAACGATCAGGGTAACGTAGTGGTCACCACGGACATTCTTGTTTCTCAGGGATGGAACACCCTTACCCTTGAGACGGATACGTGTGTCGGTCTGTGTTCCTGGTTTTACTTCGTATACAACGTCACCATCAACAGTATTTATATGGATCTCACCACCCAGTGCTGCCTGTGCATAAGTCAGCGGTGCGGTAGAGAAGATATTCATATCCTGTCTCTGGAAGATCGGGTGACGTGCTACATTTACTTCTACGAGAAGGTCGCCTCTCGGTCCGCCATTGGTTCCTGGTTCACCCTTATCACGGATACGGATGCTCTGTCCGTTGTCGATACCGGCCGGGATGGAAACCTGGATCTTCTTACGTGCGGAAGTATATCCTGTTCCATGGCAGGCACTGCATTTATCCTTGATGATCTTACCAGATCCGTTACAGTCCGGACAGGTCTGTACATTACGGACCATGCCAAACATGGACTGCTGTGTATAGACGATCTGACCTTCTCCTTTACATTTCGGACAGGTAGTTGGCTGTGTTCCTGGTTTTGCTCCTGTTCCATGACAGGTGGTACATTCGTCCTTAAGCACGATCTCCAGTTCTTTGTCACAGCCGAATACAGCTTCTTCAAAAGTAATATTTACACGGGCACGTAAATTGGCACCTTTCATCGGTCCGTTGTTGGCACGGCGTCTTCCGCCGCCTCCAAACAGATCTCCGAAAATGTCTCCAAAAATATCTCCCATATCTGCGCCATCGAAACCGCCAAATCCACCGTAGCCGCCGGCTCCACCGCCGCCCTGCTCAAATGCAGCGTGACCAAACTGGTCGTACTGTCTACGTTTGTCTGCATCACTTAAGACACTGTATGCTTCTGTTGCTTCTTTGAATTTGGCCTCTGCTTCTTTATCTCCCGGGTTTACGTCCGGGTGATATTTCTTGGCTAATTTTCGGTATGCGCTCTTCAGTTCTGATTCACTGGCAGTCTTGCTGACACCCAGGACCTCATAGTAATCTCTTTTATCAGCCATCTTTTCTCTTTCCTATATGTGTTATTAGTTTTATTTTTCTTATATCCAAGATGCCTCCCGCGCAGACGGAATGTGTGCGCCGGAGGCTTATTATTTTTACTTTACTGTCTGGTTCTCAGTAACTTTTATTTAGACTTCTTTGTAGTCAGCGTCTACAACATCATCGCCATAGCCTGCTTCATTTCCACCCTGAGCTGCGCCTGCTCCCGGGTTCGGACCAGCCTGGCCGCCTGCCTGCTGTGTCTGCTCATACATTTTAGCGAAAAGCTTCTGAGCACTTTCCATCATCTTTTCCTGAGCTGCTTTGATGTCTGCGATCTGAGCATCTGTCAGTTCTGCGTTTGCTGTCTGAGCAAGCAGATCTTTGAGTGCGTTCAGGTCTGTCTCAACTGCTGCTTTGTCGTTAGCGTCGATCTTGTCGCCAGCTTCTTTGAGTGCATTCTCAACCTGGAATACCATGGAGTCTGCGTTGTTTCTTGTGTCGATTCCCTCTTTACGTTTCTTATCCTGAGCTTCGAACTCAGCAGCTTCTTTGACTGCTTTGTCGATCTCGGAATCAGACATGTTGGAACCTGCTGTGATTGTGATGTGCTGCTCTTTACCTGTTCCAAGGTCCTTAGCAGATACATTTACGATACCGTTGGCATCGATATCAAATGTAACCTCGATCTGCGGAACACCACGACGTGCTGGCGGGATTCCATCCAGACGGAACTGTCCGAGGGATTTGTTGTCTTTTGCGAACTGACGCTCACCCTGTACAACGTTGATATCTACAGCTGTCTGGTTGTCTGCTGCTGTGGAGAAGATCTGGCTCTTCTTGGTCGGGATTGTTGTATTTCTCTCGATCAGACGAGTTGCGATACCACCCATTGTCTCGATGGACAGTGACAGCGGAGTAACATCCAGAAGAAGGATATCGCCGGCACCTGCATCACCTGCAAGTTTACCACCCTGTACGGAAGCACCAAGTGCAACACATTCATCCGGGTTCAGGGATTTGCTTGGCTCTTTGCCTGTGAGCTGTTTTACTTTGTCCTGTACAGCCGGGATACGTGTAGATCCACCTACCAGAAGTACCTGACCAAGTTCGGAAGCTGTGATTCCTGCATCAGACAGTGCACGGCGAACCGGCTCTGCTGTCTTCTCTACCAGGTCATGTGTCAGCTCATCGAATTTAGCTCTTGTAAGGTTCATATCGAAATGCTTCGGTCCCTCTGCTGTTGCAGTGATGAACGGAAGGTTGATGTTTGTTGTTGTTGCGGAAGAAAGTTCTTTTTTAGCTTTCTCTGCTGCTTCTTTCAGTCTCTGAAGAGCCATCTTGTCTGCGCTTAAGTCTACGCCTTCTGCTTTCTTGAATTCCTCGATCATCCAGTCTGTAACTTTCTGGTCGAAGTCATCACCACCAAGACGGTTGTTACCAGCTGTGGAAAGAACTTCGATAACACCATCACCGATCTCGATAACAGATACGTCGAATGTACCACCACCTAAGTCGTAAACCATGATCTTCTGCTCTTTCTCGTTGTCAAGACCATATGCAAGAGCTGCTGCTGTAGGCTCGTTGATGATACGTTTTACATCAAGACCTGCGATCTTACCAGCATCTTTGGTTGCCTGACGCTGAGCATCGTTGAAGTAAGCCGGAACTGTGATAACTGCTTCTGAAACAGTTTCTCCAAGGTATCCTTCTGCGTCTTTTTTCAGTTTCTGAAGGATCATAGCGGAGATTTCCTGTGGAGAATATTTCTTCTCGTCGATAGTTACACGGTAATCTGTACCCATCTCTCTCTTGATGGAGGAGATTGTTCTGTCAGCGTTTGTTACTGCCTGACGTTTTGCAGGCTCACCTACAAGACGTTCTCCTGTTTTTGTGAAAGCAACTACGGATGGTGTTGTTCTTGCACCTTCTGTATTAGCGATAACGGTCGGCTGTCCACCTTCCATTACGGCTACACAACTGTTTGTTGTACCTAAGTCAATACCAATGATTTTTCCCATGATAAAATTCCTCCTGATAAATATCTAAATATATGAAATATTAATTAGCCACTTTAACCATGCTGTGACGAACTACAAATCCTTTATAGGTGTAACCTTTCTGAAGTTCCTCTACAACAATGTTCTCTCCGACAGATTCATCCTCCACATGCATGACTGCGTTGTGGAAATCCGGATTGAATTCCTTGCCGACTGCTTCGATCGGTTCTACTCCCATGCCTTCCATTGTGGTGGTAAGCTGTTTGTAGATCTTCTCCATTCCATCTGCGAACGGATCATCCTGTGGTGCCTGTGCGAGTCCTCTCTCAAAGTTATCCACAACCGGAAGGATCTTCTCGATGATATCCTTCGCTCCGATCACGTACATGCTGGATTTCTCTTTCTCTGTACGTTTACGGAAGTTATCGAACTCAGCCATGTTACGTTTCAGTCTGTCTGTCAGTTCTTCGATCTGCTGTTCTAATTTATTGTCTTTTTTCTTCTTGCCGAAGAAAGATGTTTTGGATTTGGTTTCTTTATCGTCGTCTGCCTCAGGGGCTTTCTCCGCTTCTGCGTCCTGTCCTGCCGTTGCTTCCGGCGATTCTTCTGTCGGCTCGTTCACAGTTTCTGTTTCCGGAATGTCTTTCTCTGTTTCTTCCTGCTCATTTGCCGTGTTTTTATTTTCTTCTGACACCTTTGTTTTACCGCCTTTCTGCCTGGCTGCTAGCCGTCTTCATTGCTTTTATTTTTTTTGAAAACCTGATCAAGTTCGACCTTGAGGGTCTTCAAGCTGTTTACTACATTCTCGTAATCCATTCGCTTCGGTCCTACAATACCGATCGTTCCATGCATTCCCTCTCCCAGTTCGTAGGTTGCGGTTACAACGCTGCAATCCTTCATGGTCGAGATCGGAAGTTCATCTCCGATGTACACCTGAACTCCGGTATTGTCATCTGCCATCCGCTCCTTGACCAGATCTACCAGCTGCTGCTTCTCCTCGAAAGTGGAGATCAGTCCGGTTGCTCTCGTCGTATCGGATAACTCCGGATACTTGAAGAAGTTCGTGGCTCCTGACGTATAGATTTCCATATCGTCCTCATCCACATGAATCGTAGCTGCCACTGCATCCAGCACCCTGGCTACCAGCTTGCTGTGAATACCTGCCTGTTCCTTGAGTCTGGCGATCATTCCAAGATTGATATCCTGAATCGGCAGTCCGTTCAGATTGGTATTCAGAAGCAGGTTCAGCTTCAGGATCGTCTCATCGTCCATCTCTTCATCCAGATCGATGATCTGATTTCGGATGACGTTGCCTTCGCATACAACAACTGCTACCAGCTGCAATTCATTGACACGGGATAACTGAATGAATTTCAGTTTGCTTCCGCTGTACTGAGGAACCGAAACCATCGTTGCGTAATTGGTGTTCGAAGCGAGGACACGTGCTACATTCTTAAGCACTTTCTCCATCTTATCTGTCTTCTCGATCATCAGATTACGGATCTCTGCGATCTCGTCTTCCTTCTCCTGCATCAGTTCATCTACATAAAGCCTGTAGCCCTTATCAGAAGGTATTCTTCCTGCCGATGTATGTGGCTGAACGATGTATCCCATGTCTGTCAGATCAGACATCTCGTTCCGGATTGTTGCTGAGCTGACATTCAGATCCTTGCCCTTGGAAATCGTCCTGGATCCTACCGGTTCGCCTGTCTCCATGTATGTCCTGATGATCGCCTTGAGAATTCGTTTCTTACGATCTGTCAGTTGTTCATCCATGTTCCCAGCTCCTTTCCGTTTAGTCTGTTAGCACTCATCATTAAGGAGTGCTAACATCTATAGTGTTAAGATAGCACTGTCGTTATTATTTGTCAACAGATAATTACGAATTTTTTGAAAAAAACATAAAAATCACAGTTCCGACACAGATAGGGAAACTCCGACAATTCTGGCGGGGCCTTCTCTGTGTTCGACACTGTGATTCTCTTAATCTTCCTGTATTATGATATATCCATTCATCCTACTGACATATCACTTTTACAGTTATGCAAATTGTATCTCTTATGTAAAAATGTTCTATGCTTTACCTTACAGACCGCTTCTGCGGATCGCTTCTACTACTTCTTTAATCTTCTTCGGAGGGAGTACCAGGGCAAAACGTACATATCCTTCTCCGTGCGGGCCAAAGCTTGCTCCTGGTGTCACGATGACGCCGGCTTTTTCCATCAGTTCCATACAGAATGTCATGCTGTCTGTACGTCCTCCCGGGATCCTTGCCCAAACAAACATCGTTCCCTTGCCATTTGGAAGGTCCCAGCCGATCTCGCGGAGGCCATTGCAGAGTGCATCTCTTCTCTCCTGATACATCTGGCACTGCTCCTGAACGCTTTCGAGAGGTCCTTTGAGTGCTGCGATCGCTGCTTTCTGGATCGGAAGGAACATTCCGAAATCAATCTGGCTTCTGAGTTTGCGAAGTGCCGCGATCACATCCGGGCGGCCTACAAGAAAGCTGATCCTTGCGCCTGTTACATTAAAGGACTTGGAAAGGCTGAAGAATTCTACACCGATCTCCTTTGCTCCTTCTGTTGCGAGGAAACTTCCACCATGTGCTCCGTCAAAGATGATATCGCTGTATGCATTATCATGGATGATCAGGATATCATATTTCTTCGCAAATGCTACGATTTCTTCGTAAAGTCCTGGTGTGGCAATGCTTCCTACCGGGTTGGACGGCAGGGAAACCACCATGTATTTGGCTTTACGTGCTACTTCCTCCGGGATGTCCTTTACATATGGAAGGAAATCATGTTCTGCAACAAGCGGGTAGTAGTATGGTTCTGCCCCTGCCATCAGGCTTCCTGCTGCAAATACCGGATAACATGGATCCGGAAGAAGGACAACATCTCCCTCATCACAGAGTGCCATTCCGAGATGTCCCATGCCTTCCTGGCTGCCGTAAACAGTCATGACCATGTCCGGTGTCAGCTCTACGTCAAAACGTTTCTTATAATAGTCACAGACTGCTTCCAGAAGTTCCGGAAGATCCCTGAGGCTGTATTTCCAGTTGTTGTCATCCATGACCGCCTCTGCCATAGCTTTCTTGATGTGTTCCGGTGTCTTGAAGTCCGGTGTTCCCACACTCATATTATAAATTTTCATGCCCTGTGCTTCCAGTTCCATACGTCTGTTATTCAGGGCTGCAAAGATTTCTTCTCCAAATCTGTCTAATCTCTTGGAAAACTGCATATCGATTTACCTCTTTCGTTTCTGTTCAGGCATCATACCTGCCGTTCGTTCTATTGTAGCACTCTCTCCATTACTGTACAAGAGTAAAGTACACTAGTCATCCAGTTCTTCCAGATTTTTCTTAAGTTCGATCATCTTGTCACGGAGTTCTGCTGCCTGTTCGAAGTTCAGACTTGCTGCTGCTTCGCGCATCTGCTTCTCGACTTTGGTAATCAGCTTGGTAAGTTCTTTGCGGTTCATGGACTCCGGATCTTTCTTGAGTTTCGCTTCGGTCTCGGCAACCGCCTTGGAAACTGTGATCAGGTCGCGGACTGCTTTCTTAATTGTGGTCGGCGTGATTCCATGTTCTTTGTTGTAGGCTTCCTGGATGCCTCTTCTTCGCTCGGTCTCCTGGATGGCTTTTCGCATGGAATCGGTCATGACATCTGCGTACATGATAACGTGACCCTCGCTGTTTCGGGCGGCTCGGCCGATCGTCTGGATCAGGGAAACTTCTGAACGGAGGAAACCTTCTTTGTCTGCATCGAGGATTGCAACCAGTGTGATCTCCGGGATGTCAAGACCTTCTCGGAGAAGGTTGATTCCGACAAGTACGTCAAAGACATCCAGTCGCATATCGCGGATGATCTCCGCACGTTCCAGCGTGTCAATGTCGGAATGAAGGTAACGCACACGGATACCTACATCCTTCATATATTCTGTCAGGTCTTCTGCCATTCGTTTGGTCAGGGTCGTGATCAGGATCTTGTGGCCCTTGTCCACTTCTTTGTTTACTTCGCTGATCAGGTCATCGATCTGTCCTTCGACCGGGCGGACTTCTACCTTCGGGTCAAGAAGTCCTGTCGGACGGATGATCTGTTCTGCCCGGAGAAGTTCGTGCTCTGCTTCATACTGTCCCGGTGTTGCAGAGACAAACAGAACCTGATCGAGTTTGTTTTCGAATTCGTCAAAGCTTAACGGGCGGTTGTCCTTGGCAGATGGCAGACGGAAACCGTAGTCAACCAGCGTCTGCTTACGGCTCTGATCTCCGGCGTACATTCCGCCAACCTGGGAAACAGTTTTGTGGGACTCATCTATAATAAGAAGAAAATCATCCTTAAAGTAGTCCATCAGAGTATATGGCGGCTGACCCGGTGCAAGCCCGGTAAGGTGTCTGGAGTAGTTCTCGATTCCAGAACAGAAGCCGGTTTCTTTCATCATTTCTACATCGAAGTTGGTACGCTCGGCGATACGCTGCGCTTCGATCAGCTTATCCTCGCTCTTGAAATAGGAAACCTGTTCTTTCATTTCTTCCAGGATCGCATCGGCTGCTTTCTGGATTTTTTCCTGCGGAACAACGTAATGGGATGCAGGGAAAATCGCAGCATGCTTCAGTTCATTGCGGATCTCACCTGTCAGAACATCTACTTCTGTGATGCGGTCAATCTCATCTCCGAAGAATTCTACGCGGATCGCGCGGTCTGAGTAGTTGGCAGGAAAAATCTCCAGCACATCGCCACGCACGCGAAAAGTACCTCGATGGAAATCCATCTCGTTGCGGTTATACTGGATATCGATCAGTTCTTTGATCACATCATCCCTGTCCTTCTCCATCCCCGGGCGCAGAGAGATCATCATATCAAAAAATTCTTCCGGTGCACCCAGACCGTAGATGCAGGATACAGAGGAAACCACTATGACGTCTTTGCGCTCACAGAGCGCTGCTGTCGCGGAGAGACGGAGCTTGTCAATCTCGTCGTTGGTGGAGGCATCCTTTGCTATATAGGTGTCGGTGGATGGGACGTATGCCTCTGGCTGGTAGTAGTCATAATAGGAAACAAAGTACTCGACTGCGTTCTCCGGGAAGAATTCTTTCATTTCGCCGTAAAGCTGTGCTGCCAGTGTTTTATTGTGCGCAAGTACCAGGGTTGGTTTGTTGAGCTGGGCGATGACATTCGCCATGGTGAAGGTCTTACCGGAACCGGTGACACCCAGCAAAGTCTCGAACTGGTTGCCTTCTTTAAAGCCCTTGACCAGTTTTTCGATTGCCTGGGGCTGGTCGCCTGTGGGTTGGTATTCGGAGTGTAATTTGAAATGATCCATAGTTTTCTCCTTCCGTTTAGATTTCTGAATCTATAAAAATGATAGTTTTTATCTGCTTATTATTGTTGCCTGTACAGCAAGTATATCATTCACAATAAAAAAAGTACAGAATAATTCGAATGTTTGTTCTGTACTTTATATTTGTTTGTCACTGTTCACAGTAACATTTGTTTTATATCAAAGCCACAGGGATCATAAAAAATCTAACAAACACTGTCCCCTCTAAATCCCAGTATTTCCCTTATATAAAATAACCCCTTCTTTATGAACATTGGAATAAAATGGATAGTTTACAACCCACTTATTAAAATGCGCTTCGCTTTTTGCAATAGGCTTGATATCCAGATCATTGTCCATATTGAAATATTAACTATTCCGATGCTCTCCCCTTCACTAAAGGGTGATTTTTACCTAGACCTCCACCTCAAACGGCAGTCTGTCAAGGATATCTTTCTGCATATCCACTCCCGGATAAACTTCTATCAGTTTCAGTCCCTTCGGAGTAAGCCGGAACACGCAGCGTTCTGTTACGTAGAGGACTTTCTGGCCGTTTTCGATCGCGCGTTTTGCGGAGAAGCTGATGCTTGAGACGTTCTCTACAAATTTAGGGATCTCGCCTTCTTTGTGGATGGTTACGACACCCTTTTCCTGGGTGACTTCCAGACCTTTGGCGTTGAAAGTCATGCAGAAAACTACGGTTGGGGTCTTGGCTGTGATATTGGCAAAGCCACCGATGCCTGCAAAGGCCCCTGTTCCTCTGTGGGCATTGATATTTCCGTAACGGTCTGCCTCCAAACCGCCCATAAAGCAGATATCCAGCCCACCGTTGTCGTACAGGTCAAACTGGTTTGCCATATCATAAACGGAAGCGGCACCAATCATTGCCCCAAATGCTTCGCCCGAAACAGGAAATCCCCCGATTCCTCCGGACTCCACCGTGAGCGTGATCATATCGAGCATCCCGCTCTTTCGCGCATATCTGGATACCATTTCCGGAATTCCAATTCCTATGTTTACAATATCATCCACTCGCAGCTCTTTAGCGGCCCTTTTTCCTATGATATTTGCCGGAACGTTGTTTTTACGCTGCTTCTGGGAGAGGTCATTGATCTTCTCATTCCAGGTATGCCATTCTTTGTACGGGATTTCAAAGCTTCCGGTAAGTGCCGTATACGCCTCGTTCCTCTCCTCCGGCTCTGCCACAACGATCGCATCGACCAGACATCCCGGAATGATGGCATTACGCGGACGAGACGGCGTATCTACAAGACGGTCTACCTGTACGATGACCTTTCCACGGTTCGCCTTGACCGCCTGACAAATAGACAGCGCGTCACCAGACATAAACATATCATCAAAGGTGATATTTCCCTTTCTGTCCGCGGCAGTTCCCTTGATCATGGCAATCGTGATCTTTGGAAGTTTATAATAAAGGAATTCATCCCCATCCACTTCCACATGTTTCACCAGTGAATCATCAATTGAGATCCTGTTGATACCCGGGCCTTCTCTTCGCGGATCGACAAAAATATCCAGTCCGACCTTAGACAAAGCTCCCGGAAGACCGCCCGCCTGTGCACGGATCGCATGGGAAATACATCCAAGCGGCAGATTATACGCCTCAAATCTGTCCTCCAGCACCAGCTTCTTAGTGCTCATCATCGCACCAAAATGACCACAGATCAGCTTGTCCACCGCACCTTCCCGAATATATCCTTCCGCATTATGTTCGTCATCCCAGACACCAAATCCGGCACTGGATACGATCGTCAGATGCGTCGGCGACTGCATTTTCTGATATCTCCTGTATAATGCCTCGTGGAGTTCAGTCGGGTTTTCGATCCCTACAAATGAATTCACGCAGATACAGTCTCCGTCCCGGATCAGACGGATGGCTTCATCTGCACTCATGATCTCATACATGCTTACTTCCTCTCAAATACGGTCTTTCCGCCAAGGATCGTCATATCCACCTTCGTGGTCTTGATCTCATCCGGGTCGATCTCGTAGATGTCTTTCTCAAGAACAACAAAATCCGCATTCCTGCCAACCTCGATCGTGCCGTTTTCGTCCTCGGTATAAGACGCATAAGCAGCATACTTTGTAAAAAGCTTCACTGCATCATCTACTGTCAGGCGTTCCGACGGGATCCAGCCTTCTTTCGGCTCACCATTGATATTTTTGCGGGTCACGGCAAAATAAATGTTTTCCATTGCATCAAAACTTACCACCGGTGCATCGGAGCCGCCGGATGCATGGATGCCGAGATCCAGCATGGTCTTCCATGCATAAATGCCTTCCATACGATATGTTCCGATCGCCGGTTCTACAGTATTCATATCAAGATCGACAAATACAGGCTGGATATATGCCAGGATGTCGTTTTCTTTCATTGCTCGCAGGATCCGCGGGTTTGTGATCTGGCAGTGGACGATTCCATGTCTGCCTTTGGCGTTATCCTTACGGTATGGCGATTTCGTTATCGCCTCGATCACCATATCCATCGCACGGTCGCCAATGCAGTGTACTGCCGCCTGCATCTGATGCTGATCAAAAAATGCGAACAGCTCATCCAGTTCTTCCTGCGTGAAGATAATGTTTCCGCAGTTTCCAGGGCTGTCCTCATATGGCTCGTTCATCGCCGCAGTTCTCGCACCAAGAGAACCATCCTGAATGAGCTTCATTGGACCGATCGTAAAATGATCGCCCCTCTGACCGGTACGATATCCTTCTTTCACAAATGCCTTGGCGTCATCAAAACGCTCAAACAGGCACTGCTCATAATGGCGGACATTCAGCTCACCTCTCGCATCCAGTGCTTTGTAGGCATTCATGATACGCTTCCAGTTTTTGCCCGGAAGTGCTGCGAGGTCGTCAGACTGTACACCGGTAAAGCCGCATTCGTTCAGTTTTTTTGCGCTGTAGGTAATATAGTTTTCTACTTCTTCCTGTGACGGGGTGTCAAGCAGGGAATAGTAAAACTGTACAGCATTTTCCTTGATCAGACCTGTTTCCAGATCAACATCCTTCTCGATCTCAGAGAACTGTGGAATCGTCTTGAGAAGTTCCAGGCCGCGGCTGTTGCAGACACCTACATGTCCGCAGACTCTGACCATGATGATCGGGATTTCTGTGGACAGAGCATCCAATTCATCCTTGTGCGGATATCTCGGATCCGCGAAATGTTCTTCGTTCCATCCGCGGCAGTAAAGCCAGGTCAGCGGTTTGCCCGCATGTTCCTCGATACGCTTCTTCGCTGCGTCCAGCATTTCTTCCACGCTGGTGCAGTCAAACAGTTTGACGGAACGCTCTACAAACGCATAATGCAGCATGTGCAGATGCGTGTCCACAAATCCCGGAAGAAGCAGTCTGCCGCCAAGGTCAACTTTTTCTTCACAGGCAATCTTCTCTGCCTCTTCGTTGGTTCCTGTAAAAACAATTTTGCCATTTTCCACGCCAACCGCTTCTGCTACGTGGTCGGCATCATCTAATGTACGGATTCGTCCGTTAAAAAAAATCTTATCCACTGCTTCTTCATCCTTTATGAATTATTTCTGGTAAATCATTTGTTTTCTTTTGCCTTTTTATCTTCGTAGAAAAGCGCAAAATCTTTGTCTACCTCTCCAATTCCCATATAGCGTGCCTTATAATCTTTAAGCAGCTTGATAAAGGTTCCGCTTAAAATAAACAGTGTCGCTACATTTACGAATGTCGGGAATACGGTCGTGAAATCTGCGATCACCCAGAGCTGTGCCGGTGTTCCGTTTCCATAAAGAGTCAGTACAGTTACAAGCAGACCCCATAACGGAGTTCCGAAAATAAATACTTTTTCTGCGACCTTGAGGACTTTCTGATTTCCCTTGAGCCAGTGTTTCAGGATGACACTGTAGTATGTAAACCATCCTGTAGAAGTGGTCAGGCCAAACAGGAAGATGCTGAGTGCGATCAGTGCACGTGCCACAGAGCCCATGCCGGATTCAAATGCAGTCAGAGTAAGTTCGGAACCCTGAAGTCCTGAATTCCAGTAACCTGTCACGATAACAACAAGTCCTGTCATAGAGCAGACAACGATGGTATCTGCAAATACTTCAAATGCTCCCATCAGACCCTGTTTTACCGGGTGGTCTGTCTTCGCGGAAGCGTGGATCATCGGAGAAGTTCCCCATCCAGCCTCATTGCTGTATACAGAACGGGCAAAACCAAGACGCATACAGGTTGCAACACCAGCTCCCAAAAATCCACCGACAGCAGCCTGTGTGGTAAATGCACCTTTGAAGATCATGCTGAATGCTGCCGGCAGCTGTTCAAAGTTTGTGAGCAGGATAAAAAGTGATCCCAGGATATAAAGCAGACACATGATTGGTGTCATATAAGAGGAGATCACGCCGACCTTCTTTACACCGCCAATGATGATCACATAGATTGCAAGTACGTACAACAGAGACGGTACGATGTATGGAAGTTTGAAGGTACTTCCAACTGCCTCAGATACCGTATAGTTCTGAAGAGTGATAAACCATGTCATAAAGATACATCCACCGAATAATACCGCAAAGATCTTCCAGAACGGAAGCTTCTTCTCATCGCCCAGACCTTTCTGCATATAGTAGGTCGGTCCACCGAGATATTCGCCGTTTGGCTGTTTTTCTCTGTAGTAGACAGCCAGAGTTACCTCTGTCATTTTGATGACCATGGCAAGAAGTGCAGCAACCCACAGCCAGAACAGTGCACCAGGACCTCCTGTTGCGATCGCGGTTGCAACACCGGACATATTGGATACACCAACGGTTCCTCCAATCGCGATGGAAATCGCCTGGAATGGCGTCAGGCTCTTGCCGTCGTCTCCACCTTCCTCACGACGTTCTTTGCTGAACATATTTTTGATGATATGTCCAAAGTGACGGAACTGGAAAAATCCGGAGCGGATCGTCAGATAGATTCCTGTTACCAGAATTGTGATCAATAATGGCAGCCCCCATAACCAGTTTGTTAAGTTTTCGAATAATGCAAACATTCCCTCTCTCCTTTTCTTTTGTTTTGCATAAAAATGCATTACCCATCATTTTTATTCATTTCAGTATAGCATATACTTTTCTTTATTTCTACGCTAAAGCGGCATTTTCCTAAAATATTTTTAGGCGCATAAAAAAAAAGTACAGGGCAATTTATAAAACTGCTCTGTACTTTCTGATCGTCTGCTCATTTTATTCTACTTCTTCCGGCTCCATGCTCACAACGTGGTCATCACCGCTGGCAGCATCAATATCGTATTTCTGTCTGTATTCATTGAAATAAGAATAGTACTCCATTGTGTCCGTCGGATAAACCTTGGAATCGTGGATGTGAAGATCTGGTTCTTCTTCTCCGCTTTTCAGCAATGCTGTCATTGCACTTGCGCTGTGGGCTGCGATACGGCCAAAGCTGTTGAGAATGTCATTGAATACAGTTCCCTCTTCCAGTCCGCACTCACCCTTGCTGAGTCGTGCTACATGGTGCATCTTGAGTTCATCACAGAGATTGGTGATAACTGCTCCAAGCGGTGCTACTCTCTGCGCTGCCTCTCTGTCATCCTTCATAAATGCATTACAGGTTACGTTGATCTCCTCACGGACAGCTTCCATGACGATATTCAGCTCGTCCCAGGCTGACTGAGAGAAGTTTGTATGATTGTCATGCATCTCATTTGCCATATGTGCGATGTAAGATGCATGATCTCCGATTCGCTCAAAGTCATTGATCGTATGCAGATACAGGGAAACCTGTCTTGTCTGTGCGGTATTCATCTCACGCTTGGTGAGCTGGATCAGGTAATCGCCAAGACGGCTCTCATATTTGTCGATCAGGTCTTCCTTACGCTGAACCTTGTCGTATTTGTCCTGCTGATAATCATTCAGAAGATTCATTGCACGATTGACATTCTTACGGAGTTTCTTGGACATTCCGTTCATTGCACGGTGGCACTGACCGATTGCAAGTGCCGGATAGTTGATCAGACGCTCCTCAAGAAGGTCAAAGTCTGCTTCGTCTTCCAGTTCTTCTGCGCTGTCTTTTACAAGCATGCATACCAGTTTCTCAAGCTTCGGAATGAACGGGAACAGTACGATAACTGTTGCCACACGGAACACTGTGTTCAGGGCAGCGATCGTTACTGGTGTCATGATCATATCCATAAATCCAAAATGTACGATCGCATTCGCGGTATAGAAGATAATGGACCACATGATAAGACCAAACAGGTCATTCATAAGATAGATGAGTGCTGTTCTCTTACCGTTCTTATTTGCACCGATCGCAGAGATCAGTACCGGACAGGCTGCGCCGACACCGATACCAAGTACGATCGGGAATGCACTTGCAAAGGTCAGGATACCTGTTACGGAAAGAGCCTGCAGCACACCGACTGTCGCAGATGCACTCTGAAGCACAGCGGTGAACAGGATACCTACCAGGATACCTGCCAGCGGGTTGGAAAACATTGTCAGCATATCAATAAACACTTTGCTCTCACGAAGAGGTGCAACTGCTCCACTCATTGTCTGCATGCCTGTCATAAGGATCGAGAAACCAAGCATGATGTTTCCGATGTTCTTATGTACAGAACGTTTACAGAACATACGAAGGATGATACCGATGATCGCTACAACTGCAGAAATAGTTGCTGTGGAAAGGATGCTCGCGATCCCGCCTGATCCCTGGATATAGGAAAGGCAGAGAATCCATCCTGTGATACTGGTACCGATGTTGGCACCCATGATGATACCGATCGCCTGTTTCAGTTTCATCATACCGGAGTTTACAAAACCGATGACCATGACTGTCGTTGCCGATGAAGACTGGATGACGCTGGTAACAGCAGTTCCCAGGGCAACACCCTTGAGCGGAGTATTGGTCATGCGGTACAGAAATGCCTCCAGCTTATTACCAGCCACCAGTTTCAGGCCATCGCCCATCAGAGACATTCCAAACAAAAATAGTGCTACTCCTGAGAGTAAAGATAAGACCATTGAAAATATTGCCATAATTTTCTCCTCTGTTGTCTTTTCGTCCTGCGTCCGTGCAGAACGGACACCTTCTGTTTTTTTACCTTTTCTTAACTTTCTTTTTATTCATTTTTTACATTGCCTTTTTTATTATGCCATACTCATGGCTCGATTACAACATTGGATTAAATTTTGTACCAAAAAAAATCCTCCCGGTTCTGATCCCGGAAGGACTCTCTTTGTCAAAAATCAATAAAAAGCACAGCCATTTCGACCATTTTCTTTGACACGGTACAGAGCCTTGTCTGCATCCTTGAAAATGCTCTCGCCTGGATTTTCTCTGTCTGCAAAGGCAACTCCGACACTCAGGGAAACTGCCGGGGTACCATCCTCTGTCATGGCAAGCCGCTCGTTGACAGCCTTAACCTTGTCGCTGATGGTATACTGGAGATCACTGGTCATCTCCACCATGATAATGGCAAACTCATCTCCACCGATCCTGCACACATAGTCGATGCTTCGGAACGCATCCTTGAGAAGCTTGGATACTTTCTTGAGGATCTTGTCTCCCATGACATGACCATAGGTATCATTTACGGATTTGAAGGTATCCACATCAACCAGAATCAGGGCAAAATTCGGCTCGCCATTCTCATAGATATTCAAAATCTTTTCAAAAGCACCACGGTTCAGAAGATCTGTCATCGAATCATGCTCTGCCTGATGGCAGATGAGCTTCTGCGTCTCCTGGTTCTCCTGATAGACTTTGTTATATGTCTCTGCCAGATTCTGCAGCTCTGCCGCACCGATCACAGGGAAGATCTCTCCTAATTTAATACTTTCATTGTCGCTGACCAGTGGCTGTACGATAAGTTTCCTTACCAGCATACAGATCACAAGCATCATGGCTACCAGAACAGCAATACTGATCTCCAGTTTCAGATACATATCCGAAAAGATGGTAGATGCCCTTCCCTGTCTGTTTCTGGTCAGACGGATCAGGCTGTTCATACATTCGGTAACATTGTCTGTAATCTCATTCCTTACACTCTGGTATGCTGTATCACAGACGATATCCTGTGCCCTGGTACGCTTATCCTGTGCAGAAAGTGCCGCATCCTCGGATGAAAGCTGTACATCCCGAATCTCCTCCGGCATGGATTCCTCGGATTTACCATAGGATTCTGCAACAAGACGCATGGAATAGTACTCTGTCTCCATCAGCTCCTGCGATCTGGAAAGAGCTGTCTCCAGTGCAGTAAAGCTGTCTGTATCTGCAAAATATTTCTTGAGCTCCTCAAGCGCTTTCTCCCTGCGCCTGGTCGTATTCGCCTCTTCAAAATAAAGATCACGGTACTCTGTCTTGCCGGTCATTGCATACATCCGGACCTGCTCTGTAAGATAATCTGAGCCATCCTGCAGCTCCTTGGCTGAATTCTGACAGAGAATGTACTCATCTGTCGTCAGCCTGAGAACGCGAAACTCTTTCTCACTGGACACAGAAACTGCTGCGAATATAACTGCAAGTACGATCGTAATAATAATACTCCAGGTACTGACGCTCTGTATTCTGATCTTTTTTCATTTTTTCGTGTCTTTCATACGATCATTTCGATTCCTTTTAAGGTTTTTTCGTTATTATACGCCAGCAACTGCCCTGCGTCAAATAAATAGTTATTAAGTTTTTTGCTTAAATTTTGTCAGTCAAAAGCGATTGACAAAAATTTATCCAGATTCTATACTAGAAAAAAATTTAACAAAGTCAGTATGTTCCATATAACAAGGAGGAAACTCTATGAACCTGCAGTTATTTGCAACTTTGAAAAATTATAATCTCAAAAATCTTCCCAAAGATATTTTTTCCGGCATCATCATTGCCGCCGTATCGATTCCTATTTCCATGGGATATGCACAGATCTCCGGGATTCCTGCCATATATGGACTTTATGGTTCGGTCTTTCCGATTTTATTTTTTGCACTTTTTTCTACTTCGAAGCAGTTTATCTTTGGCGTGGATGCCGCGCCTGCTGCGATCGTAGGAAGTGCACTCTCCACCCTTGGGATCGCTGCGGAATCCCCGGATGCCATGAAATATGTTCCGATGATCGCGCTTTTTGCAGGATTGTGGCTTTTGCTGTTTTATTTTCTGCATGCTGACCGTATCGTGGATTTTATCTCCACTCCGGTCATGGGCGGGTTCATCAGTGGTATCTCGCTTACGATCATTTTTATGCAGATTCCCAAACTTATGGGAAGTTCTGCCGGTTCCGGCGAGATCCTGGAACTGCTTATACATATTTTTCACGCTGTCAGAACTATAAGCTGGCTCTCTCTTGGCATGGGGATCGGCGCGCTGCTTCTGATCCGTATTTTTAAGAAGATTTTCCCGAAGTTTCCTATGGCGATCGTGATCATGATCCTTGGAGTCCTCGCTACACGCCTTTTTCACGTTGACGAACATGGTGTCGTTCTTCTCCAGGCAGTTGAACCAGGACTTCCATCCCTGGTCCTTCCGCAGTTTGGAGGAATCCAGCTCACACACGTTGTCGGAAGAGGTCTGATGGTCGCTGTCGTTATCATGGCAGAAACTCTCCTTGCCGAAAATAACTTTGCTTTCAAAAATGGTTACAAATTAAACGACCGCCAGGAAATCCTTGCCTGTGCTGCCGGAAACATTGCAGCCTCCGCTGTTGGCTGCTGCCCGGTAAACGGAAGTATTTCCCGTACTTCCATGAACGAACAGTACGGAGGAACCACGCAGGCCGTTTCCCTGACTGCTGGTCTTGTCATGGCAGTCCTCCTTGCCGGTTTTACAGGTTTCATCGGCTATCTGCCGGTTCCTGTCCTGACCGCGATCGTGATCTCTGCCCTGATGGATGTCGTGGAAACACATCTGGCAGTCCGTCTGTTCAAAGTCAGCCGCAATGAATTTTATATCTTCATGGCAGCCTGCCTGGGCGTTTTGTTCCTCGGCACGATCTACGGCGTGATCATTGGAATCCTTCTTTCCTTCGTTTCCGTGATCCTCAAAGCGACCAACCCGCCGCGCTCTTTCCGAGGCATGATCCCGGGCAAAGAAGCCTACTATGACCTTCAGAGGAACCGGCACGCCTACCCGATCCGGCATGTCGTGATCTACCGTTTCAGCGAAAATCTTTTCTTTGCCAACATAAAGCTCTTTCAGGAAGACCTTGAAAACAGCATAAAAGAAGACACAAAAGTTGTGATCGTGGATGCATCTTCCATCAACTCCATCGATATCACGGCCGCTGACCGTCTGGAAGCCATTGCCTCAAGCATGAGGAAAAAAGGGATTCAGTTCTACATTACGGAACATTCTTCCAATCTGAATGAACAGATGCGCTCTCTCGGAATCGGTCATCTTATCAAGGAAGGCTGTGTCCGCAGGACTATCCTGGCCGCACTTAACGATGCCGATGTCCAGAAACCCTATGATCTGGAAATTCCGGAGACGGAGAAAAAACTGGCTCAGATCCGCAGCCAGTCCCATCTTCCTGCCGAAGAAGAGAATACACTGGAAGAATTTGCCTGGGCATTTGGCAGCAATACTGTACGGGAACTGGAAGAAGCTACTCACCAGATCATCCAGCATCTCCATCAGATGCCTGACGTTGAGAAGTTATCCGACGAAGGTCTCCGGGAGCATTTCGAAAACTGGCATGCCTTTGGTGCTCTGGACGAAGATGAGATCCTGCACCGAATTGAGCTGCATATCGATGAACTTCCAAAAGAACTGCACAAAGAACATGGACATATCCTGGAACTGATCGAGAAACGCCGAAGCCGTATCCGTGAGAAGATCCTGGAAGAACATCCGGAACTTGCTTCCAAACTGGAACAGAACCGCAAACGTCTGGAAGAACGCCTGGAACAGCAGAATCCGGAGGCCATGAAAAAATGGCGAGAATGGAAAAAGAAAGATTAACTGTAACACAAAGAGGACTCTGCACAAAGCAAAGTCCTCTTTTCTTTTGGGAAATATTTTTATCTGATATAAATTCCGTCTGCCCCAAGGTATGCTCCCTCCGGGCATTCTGTCAGGTTCTGTTCTCCCGCAAGCTCTGCAACACGGGAATAGTCTTCTTCCATCAGTGCCTGCAGAAGTTTACGTGAGATCCCGACACGTACTTTACGCTCCTCCGGCTCTTCATACTTCTCCGAGAAGTATGGGATCGTCACCGCGATCTCCGCATTGGAATCATAAAATCTCAGTCCACTTTCTTTATCAAGGAATAACTCACAGATTGGTTTATAGTAAGATCTGTAGAATTCTTCCGGTGTAAATACAATCTTTTCGCCCTCGGTATCACCTTCCGGTTCTCTTAAGATCCCACATAAATATCCATGATCGTAATACGTCATGCAGACAACTCCCGGATCTGGTCCGGCTCCATTTACCGTGCCGATCGCTTCCAGCTGCTGTGCACCCTTCTTGAGTGCCTGTTCCCTGCGGTTACTGCCGCCCTTGGCTTCCCACACGCTCCAGGTCTGTGCACCAGGACGATAACCGATCATCTCCGGTCTCCACTCGCTTGCAAAAAAATCAATAAACTCTTTCTCATCCGGCTTACGGATCAGGTTCAGCTGTGCAAGATAATCTGTTCCATACAGCCGGCTGCTGATCATCTTTGTAAAAAACATGCCCATATAATAGGAAATAACACTCTTCTCCGAAGAATCCAGGTAAGCGATCTTCCTGGCCTTCTTAAGTCTGTCTCCCTCTGTGTCCAGTGCAGTCTCCACCAGAAACAGCTTATAAAGGACTTCCAGTCTGCGTTTCTCAGGATATGCCGCAGTCAGTCTCTGGATCGGCATTCCACAGGTGATGATCGCATGAAGGAGTTCTTTGTTTGAAAACTCCAGTTCAACGGTTTTATTTGTCAGTACACTGTCACTGTCCTCTGTTTCCAGTGACATCATATATATTTTATCTTCTGTCAAGATCATAGGTTTTCTCCTTGCATTTTGCCCTGTACGTCGCAGTTAGTTTATACATATTATAGCATCTGTTTTCTATTTTACGCAACGATATTTGTCGAAAAAAATGACCGGTTTCCTGTTGGAAACCGATCATTTCTGTCTTTTTTAATTCATATAGGTCTTAAGCCAGGTATATACTTTCTGCTGACGTGTTTTATATGTACCTACCTGATTTCCTGTATCCGTACTCATTGCTTTGTAGATATTATCAAGTGTATATCCACCCTTGGTCTTGGCAAGAACTCTTGTTACAGCGCCATATCCACCCTGATGCCGGATATTGATGCATTCTCCTACGGCCCGTTTATCTGTTACCCCAAGCTTTCGAACTTCAGTTTCATATTCGTCGATCTGCTCATACATCAACTGATCCTGACATTTGATACCTGCCGGTGAACTGATCAGATTTACGATTATCTTAGCTTTTGCTGAGGTTTTCTTAAGCTGATATTTTGACCAGTCTTTTTTTACAACGTCATTCCACACTTCGTTCTTTGGATCATATTTTTTATATGTCTCCGGACTGGTCGTATGGATCAGTTTCAAAAGTCTCTGGGCTTCTGTCGCATACCACTGACCGGCTCCAATCGTGATCGCATGTTCTGCGCTGCTGTTGGTATATGCCTGTGTAAAATCCTTGTAATCCTGCTTCCCGTATACCTGACCACCGGTTTCTACCGCATAGAGGATTTTCTTCATAACTTCCTTCTGGCTGCTGGTAAATTTGGAAGAGCTTGCATTCGCCGCTGGCGTCGATGCCATATTACTCTCTACTACTGCTCCCAGATATTTTATATTTCCTGCTTTTTTATATGCTCTAACTGTATATACGTACCTGGTTCCAGAGGATGCCTTAGTATCTGCATAAGATGTTTTTGAAGCTGCTAAGTCTGTTACAAAAGTCCAGTCTTTTTTGTATGCTTTACGATAAATCCGATATCCATCCGCTCTGTTTACAGCTTTCCAGGTAACATTCATCAAATGACTGTTGGAAGCCTTGATCGTCGTACTCGTTGTCCCTGGTCTGGTCGCCCCTAAAACTGTAGTGTACTTACTATAAACATATTTGCCATTCTCTTTGTGATAAGCACGAACTGCATACTGATATACCTTGGCTCCTGAAAGATTCCTATCCAGATAAGAAGTTATGCTTCCTGAAGTGATCTTTTTAATCCTGACGAACGGCTTTCTCTGCGATTCACGGCGATATACTATATAACCACTGGCATTTGGAGCCTTATTCCATGTAATGCGCAGTGCACATGTTCCTGAGTTTGCTACGGTTGTCTTTACTGTCTGCGTGGAAATGCTGGTGGCCGCGCTTACGGATATTGAACTCCCCAGCATCATTGTCAACATAAGAAATAACGAAAATGCCCACAGTTTCCACTGCTTATGTATTACTGCTTTTTTCATATTCTGTTCCTTTCCTGTGATACCCCGCCAATTTAGTTTCCTTTTATATATAACGCCATATTATATTGTAATGAATCTTTATAAAAAAAGCAAGTATTTTTTACATTTTATTTAATTTTATTACATTTATTTTACATCACCTTTCTCATTTAGAATATTCAAAGCTGCCTGAAGCTGATTGTCCTCATCGTGACTGATCTCTGTTTTGTTTACAAGCGCTGCATCAAGTTCCACCTCTACATCCGGTTCAATTCCTGTCTTGTTGATAGAATTTCCATTTGGAGTATAGTAATCAGCTATCGTCAGCTTTACTGCGCTTCCATCACTCAGCTGTCGAATCGACTGCACTACACCTTTGCCGTAAGTTGTCGTTCCCACGATCGTGCCGATTCCGTAATCCTTGACTGCCCCTGCAAAAATTTCAGACGCACTGGCACTGTTTCCGTTAACAAGGACTACAAGCGGCATATCCAGCGGATTTTTGCCATCACAGGTTTCCTCACTCCGGTTTCCATTCTTGTCCTCGGTATAGACGATCAGCCCTTCCGGCAGGATATTTCTGAGAACATCGCAGACAATGTTCAAAAGTCCTCCCGGATTATCGCGAAGGTCAACAATAAGTTTTTCCATTCCCTGGTCTTTAAGATCTGTAAATGTTTCCTCATACTGTTGCGCGGTCACGCCTTTGAATTCTGTGATCTGGATATAACCGATATTTTCGTCCATCATCTCTCCAAATACAGAAGGAAGTTCCACATCACTCACTTTTACCGTGATCTCCTGTGTATCCTCTCCCTCACGCTGGACTGTAAGGACAACGTCTTTGTTTTTGTTCTCCTTTATCATAGAAACAACATCACTTAATTCTGTATCTGTGATATCTTCTCCGTTGATCGCTGTGATCACATCATCTGCCTTAAGTCCTGCTTCTTCTGCAGTGCTTCCCTTATAGCACTCTACGATCTGGACTCCACCGGCAGGATTTGCCTGCATGGACACTCCAATTCCAACATAAGAACCTTCTGTAGTCGCATTCTCCTGTTCATACTGTTCTTTGGTATAATATCTGGAATATACATCCCCCAGACCGTAGATCAGACCGGAATATACCCCCTCTTTCAGATCATCCGTATTGATATCTCCCAGGTACTCCTCGTCGATCATATTTTCCAGATATTTTATTTTCTGCGTAAAAGATATATCCGAGAGGATATCTCCCGAACGATAAACCTGTACCGCCTTGATGCCGCCTCCTGCAAGTATCGTCAGGGCAACGCCCGTTGCCACGCCCTTCATGTATGTCCCGTGTTTCATCTTATTATTCACCTTTCCCCGAACTCAGAGATCGCACCACTGGCACTCCTCGATATGCAATGCAACAAGATATGCGGCCTATGATCTCTGTCCTCATCTTAAGAGGTTCAGCTTCATACGCCGCATATCAAATATTTATACTCTTAAATGTTTTCTTGATGTCAGGAAACTTCCGATCAGGCCGATTCCGATTCCAAGTGCCAGTCCCATAGGAAGCAGTGTCTGATAAACCTTCCATACCGGGATAAAATCTACCACTCCAGTGAGGACATTGAAACGTGTCAGAATATATTCTACCGTATTATTGTAAAGGAAATACAATGCAGTAAGCGGAATCGCCGCACCGATCACTCCAAGCACCATACCTTCCAGCAGGAACGGCGCACGTACAAAACCGTCTGTCGCACCGATGTATTTCATGATCCCGATTTCTTCCTTGCGGACTGCGATACCGACAGAAACCGTATTGCTGATCAGGAAAATCGAGATGATCAGCAGGATCGCAATGATGATCATTGATGCGTAGGATACCAGTTTATTAAAGTTTCCAAGTGTGTTGGCTGCTTTTTCTGACTGGTTGACTTCACGCACATAATCCAGCCCCTGTATGTAGGCAACCAGTTCTGTCTGCTTCTCGATCTGATTGAGGTATACCTGATAGTTGGATGAGTTTACCAGCGGGTTGTCATCCTTGAATCCGTTTGCCGCATCAGAACCCTGAAAATATTTGTCCTTAAAGTTTGCCCATGCATCCTCAGCAGATTCAAACACAACTCGCTCTACCTCTGGACGGGCCTGGATCAGATTTCCAACTTCATCCATCTGTTCCTGTGTGGTTCCTTCATCGAAGAAAACAGTAACCGGAACTTCCTGCTCTACCTTATGTGCGATATTGTCAACGTTTGTCACCAGCGAATAAAAAACTCCTACCAGGAAGATACAGGCTGCCATGGTCAGGATAGATGCCAGTGAAAACATCCAGTTTCTCTTTATGTTTATAATACCCTGTTTCAGAGTATACCAGATTGTACTAGGCCTCATGATATCCTCCTTCTTTTTCGTCACTTATGATTGCACCGTCATGCATCGTAAGTACACGCTTCTTCATAGTATTTACAATATCTTTGTTATGTGTTACCACCAGTACGGTCGTTCCTCTCTCGTTGATCTGTTCCAGAAGCTTCATGATCTCCTCGGAAGTCTTAGGATCAAGGTTTCCTGTCGGCTCATCCGCGAGAAGGATATCCGGGCGGTTTACAAGTGCTCTCGCAAGGGCAACTCTCTGCTGCTCACCACCAGACAGCTCATCCGGAAAAGATTTATATTTCTCTGCAAGTCCTACTTCCTGCAGTACTTCCGGCACACGCTTGCGGATCACCTTAGTCGGCCTTCCGATAACACGCTGTGCAAAAGCTACGTTCTCATAGACATTGCGATCTTTGAGAAGTCTGAAATCCTGAAATACAACGCCAAGTTTACGACGATATCTCGCTACACGGCGATGCTTCATCTTCTCAAGGCGCTCACCACTTACGATCAGCTGACCACTGGTGCAGTCCAGTTCTTTCATAAGAAGCTTGACCAGGGTAGATTTACCAGATCCACTGCTTCCTACAACAAATACAAATTCACCTTTATCTACATGCAGATTCACATGGTTGACGGCCGGAAGCCCTTTACCATATGATTTGCTCACATCTATCAGATCAATCATCCGTTCCTCCTTCTTGCGCAAAAAATGCTGCCAGAATCTCCGGCAGCATTTCACGCATTCTGCTGCATAAATAGTTTAATGTTTTTGTAACATTGTTGTAACATATCTTTTAGTAGAATGCAAGTATTTTTGTTAAATTCATAAAATTTTCACGATTCATCCACATTCTGCCATAGTAGACAAATGGTAGACAAAATCATATTTTTCACTTGTGCAAATCCCGGAAACCAGCATAAATACTGGCTTAATACTCGAGAGTCTCCATATACTTCATATACCGAACAACCATCAGCGCGATCTTGAATGTGATCGCATCCTCGAACACACGAAGGTCAAGGCCTGTGCTCTTCTGGAGTTTGTCCAGGCGGTATACCAGAGTGTTTCTGTGGATGTAAAGCTGTCTGGATGTCTCGGAAACATTGAGGCTGTTCTCGAAGAACTTGTCAATGGTGACCAGAGTTTCCTCATCGAAGTCATCCGGTGATTTGTTCTCAAAGATTTCCTTGATGAACATCTTGCACAGCGGAATTGGAAGCTGGTAGATCAGACGACCGATGCCAAGAGAGCTGTATGCGATGACATCCTTCTCTCCAAAGAAGATCTTGCCTACATCAAGTGCCATTCTTGCTTCCTTATAGGAGCGGGAAACTTCCTTCAGTTCATTGACGATCGTTCCATATGCGATATGTGTTTCTTCGTTCTGGTTCAGTCCGAGAGTATCAAGGATCGCATGGGACAGTTTGTCCAGGTCTGCATATCCCTCTCCCTCCTCAAGTTCCTTGACGATAATGATGCTCTTCTCATCAACAGCAGTAATAAAGTCCTTGCTCTTGCCGCCAAAGAAACTCTTCACGCTCTCCATAACGCTGTGATCCTTCTCCTGCTGAAGTTCCAGGATCATAACTGCACGGCGTACGTCTGCATCGATGTGCAGTTTCTTGGCGCGGTTGTAAATATCTACGAGGAGCAGGTTATCAAGAAGAAGGTTCTTGATAAAGCTGTCCTTGTCAAATCTCTCCTTATAGGCAACGATCAGATTCTGGATCTGGAATGCTGCCAGTTTGCCGATCATATATGTGTCTTCATCGTCTCCATGAGCAACCAGAATGTATTCCAGCTGATAGTCATCACAGACCTTGAAATACTGGAATCCCTTGACAAGCTGGCTGTCTGCCTGGGATTCTACAAACGCCTGGATGTCTCCCTGCTGTATAGAAAAATCTGAAAATGTCGTTGCGAGCACCTTTCCTTCGGTGTCAATAATGCAGAATTCCGTCCTGGAAATTTCCTTTAATCCTTCCAGTGTATTCTGAAGTACCTGATTTGATATCATCTGCCTACATCCCTTCTCGCTTATTGTGCGTTTTCTCTTGCTATCCCCATATTAACCTGAATATTTACTATATTTTAATACAAAATCACCAAAAATAAAAGAGGAAAACACAACTTTTTTACAACTTTTTGTTTATTTTTGCTATTTTTCGAGGAATCCTTCGCCATGGACCTCTCTCGCATCCCCAACAATCACAAATGCATTCGGGTCGATCTCATCGATCATTTCCTTGAGATGTACCAGTTCTTTCTTTCCGACTACGCAGAAAAGCATCAGTTTATCCTGTCCGGAGTACATTCCCTTTGCAGAGATTCCGGTAATTCCACGGTCAAGATCCTCCATTACCATACGTGAAACTTCATCCGGCTTCTCTGTGATGATGTAAACAGATTTGGAGAATTTAAGACCTTCGATGATTCCGTCGGATACTTTTGTGACGAGATATACTGCAATGATCGCATAAAGTGCACGTTCTACCCCAAATACATACATGCCGACCAGTACAACTGCTCCGTCAACAAACTGCATGATCTGCGCGATCGAATAATGTCTCATAAAGTTCTGGATGATTGCTGCAAGAAGATCGGTTCCGCCTGTTGTTCCTCCCCCAAGGAACACAAGACCGATTCCCACACCCTGCAGAAGACCTCCATATAATGCCACGAGAAGGAAATCTCCGGACAGTTTCCATGCCGGAAGGACTGCCAGCCAGACAGTCAGGGAGAGATCTCCCAGAAGTGCTTTTTTTACAAAGGCAACTCCTTTTATTTTGGCTGCGAGAAGAAACACCGGAATGTTTAATACAAGGTTTGTTACCCAGAGAGGAATTCCATTTCCGCATAAGCTCTTTGTTCCTGCTTTGACCAGGATCGCAATGCCCGAAAAACCTCCCGTTACCAGTCCTGCCGCATCAAAACAGGAAGTGATCGCGGTTGCCATCAGTGCGGTTCCAACGATGATCAGCAGATATTCCATATACCATGGTTTTTTGCCCGTAATTTTCATAAGTTCTCCTTTCTACTCTCCTATCGCTGTACTGTAATAAAGTATCCCTTAACCCAAAAGAACGGGATACAGCGATTTGGCTGTTTCCCGTTCTTAGTGTGCCCTACTTGGAAGGCTTGTTTGCAAATTTTATGAAATGATAGCTCTCAACGATCTGGAAATATTTGACGATCCTCGGATAAAGCGGCTCTGCTGCCTCCCCGAACTCGTCCTTGACCAGTGCTGCGATATCAGCAACGGTACGTTCTCCATCGATCAGAGGCCAGATAAATGTCCCCTGCTGATCCAGATGTACCTTGGTGAACTGCGGTTTGTTGAATACCTTCTGGGCAATCTTGTTGAACAGCCCTGTATTCTCGACTTTGAGCACGATACGGTCCCTGCGGTCTGTAAACCACTGAAGTTCCTCTGCGCGCACCGGGATCAGATCCAGATAGTTGATATCCAAAACTTCTTTTTTGCTTTTTTTATTCTGTTTTTTCATCAGGCTTTTTTCTTTTTCCATAAGGAGAATTTAAGCAGTGTAAGGATCATGATAACCATGAGGATAACACCACCGATGTTACCAAAGTTAGCAACACCAGAGATATCCAGGCTGACACCTGCAACTGCAAGGATTGCAAGTGCGATACCAACAAGACCCTCACCGGCGATCATACCAGCACAGTACAGAGTACCGTCTGTAACCTGATCGTTCTTTGTCTTCTCATCAACGTTCTTTCTGCCATCCATCAGCATACGAACAACACCACCGATCATGATGGTTGC
Organism: uncultured Blautia sp.; assembly: GCA_934424575.1. Taxonomy (GTDB): domain Bacteria; phylum Bacillota; class Clostridia; order Lachnospirales; family Lachnospiraceae; genus Blautia_A. The sequence goes on along the minus strand of CAKRXU010000004.1, from coordinate 35,726 downwards.
GTTCAGGTAGATTGGAAGGTAGAGACCGATTGCGAATGGCATTACCGGGATTCTCAGGATTTCCATACCGATTGCAAGGAATACTCCGATGAATACGAGTGTCCAAGGAAGGTTTCCTCCCATGATACCCTCAACGATCATCTTCATAAGTCCTGCCTGAGGAGCCGGAACTTCTGCTCCGCCGTATCCCCATGCTGCATCCAGAAGGTAAAGAACACCACCGATTGCAAGACCGGAAGCAACAACACCGATCAGCTCACCGATCTGCTGTGTCTTAGGAGTTGCTCCAAGAAGGAATCCTGTCTTAAGATCCTGAGAAGTATCACCAGCGATAGCTGCGATGATACAGATAACAGAACCGATAGCGATAGCTGCTTTCATACCATCGATTCCAGTCTGTCCGCTTCCTTTGATCACCATTGTGGAAATCAGAAGTGTAGCGATCGCCATACCGGAAACCGGGTTGTTGGAGCTACCGATCATACCTACCATACGGGAAGATACAGTTGCAAAAAAGAATCCGAAGATTACGATAAGGAGTGCACCAAGCGGGTTAACCGGGATAGCCGGTACAGCCCAGATGATAACTACCATTGCAAGGATTCCGATCAGGATAAAGTTCATCGGAAGGTCCTGGTCAGTTCTTGCTGTTCCCTTAACAGATCCGCCCTTCATGCTCTTCATGGAATCACGGAATGTGCTGATGATCAGCGGCAGGGATTTGATCAGGGAAATGATACCACCAGTAGCGATAGCACCAGCTCCGATGTATTTAACGTATGTGCTCCAGATTGCAGCTGCTCCGCCGTTTGCATACAGGTCAGCGATTGTAGTTCCCTGTGCTGCCGGATACAGCCATGTGTCTGGTCCGAACAGACAGATCATCGGGATGATGACCATCCATCCTACAAGTGAACCTACGAACATGAAGGATGCGATACGCGGTCCTACGATATAACCAACACCAAGAAGTGCCGGATATACTTCCATACCGATCTCACCCTTGAGGGATGTAAATGCTGCAGAAACGTCTGCCGGGATCACCTTCAGACCGTCTACTACAAATTTGAATACTGCTGCAAGTCCCATTCCTGAGAATACAGTAGATGCATTAGCTCCACCCTCTTCACCGGCAAGAAGTACGTCTGCGCAGGCAGTTCCTTCCGGATAGAGAAGTGTTGCGTGCTCTTTTACGATAAGAGCATTACGAAGCGGTACCATGAAAAGTACACCAAGGACACCACCGCAAAGTGCGATCAGAGTGATCTCAACCAGGCTCGGTTTGTCACAGAGACCTTCTTCTGCCCATAAAAAAAGAGCAGGCATTGTGAAGATAGCACCTGCTGCAAGTGATTCACCGGCGGAACCGATGGTCTGTACCAGGTTACTCTCCAGAATGGAGTTTTTCTTCATGATGACACGGATAACACCCATAGAAATAACTGCTGCCGGAATAGATGCAGAAACAGTCATACCGACACGAAGTCCGAGGTATGCGTTAGCAGCACCAAATACGATAGCAAGGATGACACCCATGATCACTGATGTTACCGTCATCTCTGCTGTGACTTTCTCAGCAGGAATATACGGCTTGAACTCTTTGTTCTCGTTCATTGATTTCCTCTCCCTTGTTTTTATTGGTCTATGAACCTCAGACTATTATAACCGACTTTGGTTGTATTAGCAAGGGCGATTTTATGAAATTTTTATATTTTCGTTCGTTTTATTTGACTCTTTTTGGAAATTTTGCACATTTTTGTCTATCATCCATCAGTTTCCAGCTGTTTTGTCAGATACCTTCCGACAATCTTCGAGAAATTTTTGATATTACGGATATAGGCAAAATCCTTGCCGAAGATCTTTTTTTCCGTGACAAGGTCCTTCTCCTCTCCTGCAAAAACACCCAGGACGCTGACATCCAGATTCCTCAGACGGCGGATCTCCGTTGCGGTATCCGCGATCGCTTCTTTTCCCTGATATGGTTTCGGATTTCTCGCATTCGGACGGTTCACCAGCACATCGTAAGGCTTGCCGTCGCTCAAAACGATCAGGATCTTTTTTTCCTCTTCTCTTGCGAGAAGCTCGTATCCGGCTGTCTTGATTGCCAGTCCGTCCCTGTTATTCGAAGATGTTACATAATTAAAAATATTCTCATTCGCTGACCGCGGGTCATCGTATTCCCGGAACCGGTGAAGGATCGTATAATCCCAGAATGTACAGAAGCTCATCACCCTGTGAGGGATCTCGACATTACTTAAGGCTTCGCTGATGATATATGCCTGAAGCGCCACCTCTCCCTGCCGGCTCATCTGCGAACCGCTCGCATCGATCAGTACATCCACCACGAAATCTGACGCATCCGCCTTGAGCTCTCTTTCAAAAAGTTTCGCATCCTGACTTCGTCCGACCCGCCACAGCCTCGATGGTACGATCTGGCCGCGGTCAGAAAGGACTGTCTGTGTCTCACTTCTGAGGATAAGAGATTTGCGGAGTGTATCTGTCAGCACAGAAATATTCCGTTTCACAATGCGGTGCTTGTCATGGTACAGCCAGATATTCTTGTTCCGCAGGCGCTTCGCGTATTCATACTGGTAATTTCGTTTCACCGGATTCTTAAGGACGCCCTCTGTGAAATAAAGACTGCAGTCGCTGTGAACGCCCCGGCACATCAGATAGTTGATCTTTTTTTCCTCTGCTTCGCTTAAATAGGTTCTGCCATAATTGAGTTCTACATAGGTGTAGGCTTTTTCCAGCATTTCAGGAGTGACTACGGTGATGTTTTTCTTTTTCTGGCGTTTCTGCTCCATCTCTTCTGTCACGGAACGGTCCGCCATACCTGCCATGTTGGTCGTCAGTTTCTCGACGTAACTCTCGAGTGCTTCCTCATACATCTCCTCAGAAAGAAAATCTTCCCATGAAAATTCTGTAAGTTCTTCCAGTGTGACTGCCATTACACGTTCCAGACTGCCACGCCGTTGTTCAAATGCCGGATCGATCATGGAATTATACAGTTCATCAATGCAGCGGATCAGTTCCATTGTATCTCTCGCCTCGCCGGAACGGATCACCAGATCCATAAACGGCTGAAGTTTCTGTTCGACTCTGTATACGCCCCCGTCCAGTCTCCTGCGTAGCACCGCGACTTTCAGTCTTCCCGGAAAGTCTGCCTGTGACGGCATCTTCTCGAACTCCTGATCCAGGATATCTTCAAATGCCTCTCTCTGCATGTTCCGGATGCCCGGACGTTCCTCACAGATCTTTTCTCCGATTGCCTCCTCAATACAGAGCTGTGCAACGGCGGTCAGTTCGCCTTCGTCAGCCTGCAGAAATACTTTTTTGACGAGATAAAGCCCCAGAAGATCTTTATCATAAAATCTTGCCAGGGCTCCCTGTTTGATTCCGTCATAAAGGGCGATCGCCTTCGAGCGGAGAAAAAGTGAAACATCCGGTTTCATATCCAGTTTGTAATCACCGCTGACTGTCCACAGAAGATTTCGGATCCGGTTCTCGAGTTCCAGACGGCTGTCCTCTATTTCCAGTGTTTCTTCTTTATTCATAGACATCCTCTCTGGTCCATTCTGCCGGAATCCTTGTATGTACAACGTCCTCCACGATTTCCTTCTCAAAAACATCAAACGTCTTGTTCACGATTCCCATCTGCACTGCCAGGGACGGAGAAAGTCCGACTTTGATGATCTTCATTGCCGCCAGAAGTCCTCGAAGATCCAGTGCCTTCGTGGAGATCTCACTGTTCAGTGCTTTGAGCTGGAGATCCAGAAACAGTCCGGTAAACTGTTCAACGGCTTTTTCCTTTGCATCCGGGAACATTTCCTTAAAAATAAAGCGAAGCGTCTCCTCTGTCTGTGCCGGCATATCGATCACGAGAAAGCGGGAAACCAGAGCTTCATTCAGCTCCTTGGTTCCTGCGTAGCCATAGTTCATCGTTCCGATAAACCGTGCTGCCGGATGAAGGTCTATCTTGTCATATCCCGGTACATCGATGGAACGACGGTAGTCCAGTGTCGCATGAAGCACAGAAACTGCGTCGTTTTTTGCCATATTGATCTCGTCCAGAATACCGAATCCGCCATATTCTGCACAGCGGTAGATGCTTCCCTTGCGAAGCTTCACTTCGTTATCCTCAAAAGTGTCCGTTCCGATCAGATCACCGCTGTTGGTATTTACATGAAACGATACATTGTAAGACGGACGGTTAAAAATATATGCCAGGTTCTCGGCAAGGATATTCTTGCCGGTCGCTTTCGGTCCGGTCAGGAGCAGGTTCTGACCCTGGAGGATGGCTGCGATCGCCATCTCCAGGATTTCCTTTCCATAGAAAGGTATGGAAGGTTTCGTGATCCTTCCTGCTGCTTCTTCCTTTACCGGATAAGCCTGTCTGAATTCTTCGACTCTTTTTATCAGTTCCGGAGAAACATTCTGTTCCTCCAGAAATCTTAATTCTTCCATTTATAAGTACTCCCGGAAATCTTATACTTCAAAGATCAGATCGCCGTAGGAAGGCATTGGCCACATTTCCTTGTCAACCAGCATTTCCAGTTCATCAACCGGTGTACGCAGTTCTTCCATTGCTTTTGTGATGGTATCCTTGCAGTATACGGCGCGTTCTCTTCCCTCCGGGATCTCCGGAACTTTGGCTACTGCTTTGGAAAGTTTATTCATTGCGCTGTTGGTGCTCTTGAGAAGTGCAGAGCATTTCTTGAGAAGGTCAAGCTGTACGCTCACATCGATTGCACCGACTGCCTGTACTGCATTGATGGAATCTGCCAGTACAGTCGTGTATCTGATCACTGCCGGGATGATCTGCTTGGTTGTAATGTCGATCATGGTCTTGGCTTCAATGTTGATCGCTTTTGCATAGATCTCGTACTGGATCTCTGCACGGGATTCCAGCTCTGTCCTGGTAAATACACGGAATTCCTCGAACAGTTTCACAGCTTTATCTGTGGTAAGTGCCGGGATCGCATCTACCATGGACGGAAGGTTCGGAAGTCCGCGGCGTTTTGCCTCCTCAGCCCATTCCGGAGCATATCCATTGCCGTTGAATACGATTCTCTGATGATCGATCGCATATTCCTTGATCAGATCATGGACTGCCATATCAAAGTCCTCGGCAGCTTCCAGACGGTCGCAGGCTTCTTTGAAAGCCTCGGCTGCGATCGTATTCAGTACGACGTTACATTCAGAGATAGAGTCTCTGGAGCCCACCATACGGAATTCGAACTTGTTTCCGGTGAAAGCGAACGGTGAAGTACGGTTTCTGTCTGTTGCGTCCTTCATGAAGTCCGGAAGAGTCTTGACACCTGTCTCCAGGATGGTTCCCTTCTTGCTGTGTGTGGCTGTTCCTGTGCTGATGAGCTGATCCAGGACATCACCAAGCTGCTCACCGAGGAATACAGAGATCACTGCCGGCGGTGCTTCGTTTCCACCAAGTCTCTGGTCGTTTCCGACATCTGCTGCGGACTCACGGAGAAGATCTGCATGTGTGTCTACAGCCTTGAGGATACAGGTCAGGACGAGAAGGAACTGAACATTCTCATGCGGTGTCTTGCCAGGATCCAGAAGGTTGATCCCGTCATCTGTAGTCAGGGACCAGTTGTTGTGCTTACCGGAACCATTGACTCCTGCGAATGGTTTCTCATGAAGCAGGCAGCGCATGCCATGACGGCTCGCCACTTTCTTGAGGATGCGCATCATGATCTGGTTATGGTCTGCTGCGATGTTTGCCGGTGCATAGATCGGAGCCAGCTCATGCTGTGCCGGTGCAACTTCGTTGTGCTGTGTCTTGGCTGTCACGCCCAGTTTCCAGCATTCTTCGTTGACTTCTTTCATATAAGCGGAAATTCTCTGACGGATGGTTCCGAGATAATGGTCATCCATCTCCTGTCCCTTCGGAGGCATTGCTCCGAACAGAGTCCTTCCTGTATAGGTAAGGTCTTTTCGCTGAAGCCATTTTTCCTTATCTACAAGGAAGTATTCCTGCTCTGCACCGACAGACGGAGTTACTTTCTTAGATGTGGTATTTCCAAAAAGTCGGATGAGACGTAATGCCTGTGTATTGATCGCTTCCATAGAACGGAGAAGCGGTGTCTTCTGGTCCAGTGCCTCTCCTGTATAGGAGCAGAATGCAGTCGGGATGCAAAGTGTGCCGCCTGCGGCATCATGACGTACAAAAGCCGGTGAAGTGCAGTCCCACGCTGTATAACCTCTTGCCTCAAATGTAGCACGAAGTCCACCTGACGGGAAAGAAGATGCATCGGATTCTCCTTTGATCAGTTCTTTGCCCGAAAAACTCATAAGAACCTTGCCATTTTCCTTCGGTGCTGTGATAAAAGCATCGTGCTTCTCCGCTGTCACACCTGTCAGTGGCTGGAACCAGTGACTGTAATGCGTAGCACCTTTTTCGATCGCCCATTCCTTCATCTCATGAGCAACGACATCTGCTACTGCCGGGGAAAGTTCCTTGCCTTCCTCGATAGTTTTCTTGAGTTCTTTGTAAACTTTCTTCGGGAGTCGTTCTTCCATGACAGAATCATTGAATACATCGCATCCAAACAGTTCTGTTACATTCACGTAATCTGACATTCTGTTTCTGCTACTAAAAACATATACAACCGCATATGCTAGATGATTTGCTGTAACCTCACGATCTACAGTTACTGCTTCAATGTGTATGCTTTGGTGATTAACCAAGTAATTCACTACTCACAAGTTCCTGTACACTCCACAGTCGTAAATTCCCGACTAAGCCATCGGTATATACCTGTAATTTATATTCTTAAATACAGGTTTTCATCTAAAATAGCTTTTCCTTTCCTAAATTTTCATATGCTGCCACTTGGTTTTCGTGGACTTATACCATTACTCAATTACGACCAACAAAGTTCTACCTTATAGTTAGCAAGACTATTTCAACTTGCACTGGCCTTTCTTTCCCGTAATTTCAGTAGCTTTAAGTTGCCAACTAATACTCTGGATTTTGAGTATCTTTGTGATTATTTTCTCACACCATTTATTTAATCTTTGGTACTCTTAAGATAGAGGTTTAGTGCCTTATGGCGGTTCTCAATCTCCACGATACTGTGGTCACCGCCAAATTCTCCATCCAGAGTCCAGGGAACTTCTTCCTCTGCTTCGATCCTGAGCTTCCTTGTCTTGAAGGAATATACAAGGTCTGTATTATCCTCCGCCATCACAAGTGCTGTGATGATCTCCTGCAGTTCGATCGGATTCTTGGGATTCACGATCAGTGTCACCTCAAAAAGTCCGTCATTCATATCGACATTCTTACCGGTAAGATTCTTAAAGCCGCCTACAGATCTGGAGTTTGTCACCATTCCGACAATAAAATCATCCTCCACCTCAAGTTCATCTGAAGTAACTTTCATATGATAGGACTTGATGTCAAAAAGACGCTTCACACCTTCCAAAATGTATGCCACATGTCCAAGAACATTCTTGAGATCCTGATCTGTCTCATAAGACACATCCGTAAACAGTCCAAACGCGGCAACATATGCAAATGTCTGCTCATTAAATCTGCCGATGTCACAGTGGTACAGCTCTTCCTCCATGATCATCTCTGCTGCCCTGACCATATTCTTTGGCATAAAAAGGCTGTTCGCAAAATCATTCGTGCTGCCGGCCGGAATATAGCCGATCGGTACATTGCTTCCCGTTTCCATGATTCCGGTTACAACCTCGTCCAGAGTACCATCGCCTCCGCTGCACACGATCAGATCTACAGAATCTGCATAATTTTTCGCCTGTTCATATGCATCGCGCGGTGCCTGTGTAGCCCGGATAATGACTTCGTAATCATGTCCGCTGAAAATATCTACGATATCCAGAAGGTGCATCTTGATCCTGCCCTTTCCTGCTTTGGGATTAAAAACAAAAAGCATTTTTTTCCCCACGGTCTGATGTCCCCTTTCTTTTTGATTTCTTACGCATTCTATATCATACAACAAATCTTTCGAAATTCCTAGACGCAAATTTTTCTATAGGCATCACCAAAAAAATTTATGTAGCTGTCCCTTTTGTTTCTCAAAGCCTTGTCGGCATTATTTGAAAGCAAAAAAAATCCCCTGAAATTCAGGGGATCCAAGTAGCGAGAGGGGGATTCGAACCCTCGACACCACGGGTATGAACCGTGTGCTCTAGCCAACTGAGCTATCTCGCCATATTCTTAATGGTATGGGACCTATAGGGCTCGAACCTATGACCCTCTGCTTGTAAGGCAGATGCTCTCCCAGCTGAGCTAAGATCCCATTTCCTGTATCTGCCGCTTCAAGAACTTTCTTTCGAAGTATTCTCTCGCAACCGACTTCGTTAGTATACTATGTGTTTGGCAAAGTGTCAACACTTTTTTTAATTTTTTTTATATTTTATTTTGTTCACAAATTTCCTACTATTTTATCCTTGATGATCGCAAGGATTTCACGTGGAATATAAACCAGCAGTCTCCAGGTTCTGTATCTCGCCGGAATAGGATAGATCTGCCTGCATCCACACTTCCTGCCGATTGCCACACCACGGAACACATGAAAATGATTCGTCACGATCCCGATCGATGCATCCAGCGTCCCGATCTTCTCCAGGCTAAAATCAAGATTCTCCTTCGTATTGGTGGACCTGTCCTCAAGGATCAGCCGTGAACCGTCGATCCCATGTTCTGTGAGATACCGGTACATTGCCTCTGCTTCACTGATCTGCTCTCCCTGCCCCTGTCCGCCGGAGAGAACTGCACGTGTCCCGGGATTCTCCTTAAGATAACGCAAAGCCCTTCTGGTTCGTTCCAGAAGGGCTTTGGATAACCGTGTGCCTGCGACATGTGCGCCAAGCACGATAATATAATCCAGATCTGGCCGGACTTTCATTATCTTCCACAGCAGTGTTTGTATTTCTTACCGCTGCCGCACGGACAAGGATCGTTACGGCCAATCTTGTGCGGTTTTACAACTGTACCGGATTTCTTCTGCTCCATGTACAGCTCTTTACGTTTCTCCTCTGTGAAGATCGCATCCCACTGAGGAAGCTGATACAGCCAGTCTGCCTTGGCATCAACCATGTTCTTATAAAGAAGCTCTTTATCAAAAGCCAGAGTTACTCTGGTGTTCTCATCCATTGTCTCGATCGGGTTCGGGATCTTAAGGCTGTCATTGATTCCGTCAAGGAAACCAACCATTGTCAGGACTTCCTGTCCGTATTTCTCAGCCAGTTCTTTGACTGTACCACTTACAACTTCGTCCGGATTGGAAAGAAGCTGCTCGTAGATTCCTTTCTCGATATTGAAATAGTTTGCCCAGAATCTCTGGAGCTGATTGCGGTCTGCCTGCTGATCGTAAGCAATTGAACGCCACTGCTCTAAGATTGTTTTATCACTCATTTGTTTTCATCCTCTTTTCAAAAATTTTGCCTGTTCCCCATTATATCATCTTTTCTCACAAAAGACAAATCCCTTTTTATACAAATTATAAGAAACTTGTATAAAAAGGGATTCACATGCCTATACTATGAATGTCCACCGAAACCCATATCGGCGGCGCAGCAAAAGATGTTACTGTTCACTTCGTTCGCAGTAACTTGGTCAAAATGCATTCCAAATCACCTTTGGTGATGGCATTTTGCCCTGTATGTCTTGGGATTTTGCCATATTCATGGCAAAACACCTCGCGGAATATTACCTGTGAACAGTAAACAAAAGATACAATCTAAGAAATACTTATATCCTCCCCTTACAAGGTCCTGGGACTGACGAAATGCCGCGGTCCTGGGATTTTTATTTGATACCGTAAGTTTCTTCCATTTCTTTCGCAGCTTCTTTGAGCCCTTTGAACTGGAGTGCGTGGATCCCCACTTTTTCTGCTCCTTTACAGTTCTCAGCACGGTCATCAATAAATAACGTCTCATCTGCTTTCAGGCTGAATCTGTCAAGCAGTGTCTGATAGATCTCTGCGTCCGGCTTCATCTGCTTTACATCGCAGGAAAAAATAACTCCGTCCATATATTTAAGGAACGGCATCTCTGTCTTCTTTGTGCCATCCAGCATATATCTGCTGTAATTGGAAAGAATGTAGAGATTGTATCCCTGCTCCTTGAGATATTTTGTCCAGGTCTCCGCATAGTCCATTCTGACGATACATTCTGTAGAACGTTCGATCACTGTCCGGATGTCATCTGCATACTCCGGTGCCAGTGCCTGGAATTTCCTGATATAATCTTCTTCCTCAAGAAGTCCCTTGTCCCGCTCATCCCAAACTTCACTCTGGAAGGTTGCCTTTGCGATCTTATCTCTCTTTTCTTTGTCAAAGTGGAAGCTGTCCAGATAAGACTGCCAGTTAAATTCCACCAGTACAAGTCCTACGTCAAAAACAATATTTTTGATCATACGTTTATCCCCCTCGTTTTTCTTCTTATTTACAAGTCGAAATATCATCCAGATCACATACCCCATGACTGCCACAAAAAGCACTGTATACAGAGATGCCATAAATGCTCCCTGCGAAAAATCGCCCTTCAATGCAAAAAACATCGGCAGGCAGAAAATGATCAGCAGTGCCACAACACCCAGAAGGGCTGCGATTCTTTTTCCGTTTTTCATAAACACCTCAATATGAAATACGCCGGAGAAAAACTCCCCGGCGCTTTGTAATTATTTATTTCTGTAGATAATGTCGTTTCTTCCTGGTCCGTTGGAAATCATGGTGATCGGGAATCCGATCTGTTTCTCTACGAACTCTACGTACTTACGGCAGTTTTCCGGAAGATCTTCGTAGTTCTTGATTCCACGGATGTCTGTCTTCCATCCCGGAAGTACCTCGAGAACAGGTTTTGCTTTCTCAAGAAGTCCTGTTGTCGGGAATTCTGTAGTAACTTTGCCGTCGATCTCGTATCCTGTGCATACCGGGATCTCATCAAGGTATCCAAGTACATCAAGTACAGTAAATGCCACGTCTGTGGTTCCCTGCATACGGCATCCGTATTTGGAAGCAACACAGTCAAACCATCCCATACGTCTCGGACGTCCGGTTGTTGCGCCGTACTCTCCGCCGTCGCCGCCTCTTCTTCTGAGTTCATCAGCTTCCTCGCCAAAGATCTCAGAAACGAAAGCACCTGCTCCTACTGCACTGGAGTATGCCTTGCAGACAGTGATAACCTGCTTGATCTCATATGGCGGGATTCCTGCACCGATCGCACCATATGCAGCCAGTGTGGAAGAAGATGTAACCATTGGGTAGATTCCGTGATCCGGGTCCTTGAGGGATCCAAGCTGTCCTTCGAGAAGGATCTGTTTGCCGTCTTTGATCGCATTCCACAGGAACAGGGAAACATCTCCAACATACGGAGCTACCATTTCTTTGTATTTCATCAGTTCTGCATAGATCTCATCCGGATCAAGAAGCGGTTTGTGATACAGATGCTCCAGTAAAACGTTCTTTGTTGCAACAACGCGCTCTACTTTTTCTTTCAGGGCATCATCGTGGAACAGTTCATTTACCTGGAAACCGATCTTTGCATATTTATCTGAATAGAACGGAGCGATACCGGATTTGGTGGATCCGAAAGATTTGCCGCCAAGACGTTCTTCTTCATACTGATCAAACAGGATGTGGTATGGCATTACGATCTGTGCTCTGTCGGAGATCATGATCTTCGGTGCCGGAACTCCTCTCTCGATCACTTCGTTATATTCTTTGAAGAATACCGGAATGTTCAGAGCAACACCATTTCCGATCACGCTTGTGGTGTGATTGTAGAATACACCTGACGGAAGTGTGTGCAGTGCAAATTTACCATAGTCATTTACGATTGTATGACCTGCGTTTGCACCTCCCTGAAATCTTACGATGATATCTGCCTCCTGAGCAAGCATATCGGTAATCTTACCTTTACCTTCATCTCCCCAGTTAGCTCCAACTACTGCTTTGACCATAACACTTTATCCTCCTCGTGTTTTTGATTGATCTGTATTTTAGACATTGATTTCTGCTTTGATTCCCAGCATTTCTTTGTGCTCATCGAGAACCGGCTGTACCACTTTTGTAATGAAAGCTGTGGTCTGCTCTTTGGCTCTTCCTACATATCTGGAAGGCTCCATGGACTTGTTGAGTTCTTCGATCGTAAGGTTGAATGCCGGATCTGCTGCAATCAGGTCAAGAAGGTTGTTGTCCTTTCCTTCTACCTTCACAGTGCGTCCTGCTTCCATGGAAAGCTCACGGATGCGCTCATGAAGTTCCTGACGGTCGCCGCCTGCCTTAACTGCATCCATCATGATGTTCTCAGTTGCCATGAACGGAAGCTCTGCCATCATGTGTTTCTCGATTACCTTCGGATATACTACCAGTCCGTCTACTACGTTCAGACAGAGGTCAAGAATACCGTCAATCGCAAGGAATCCTTCCGGAATGCTGAGACGTTTGTTTGCAGAATCATCCAGGGTTCTCTCAAACCACTGTGTTGCGGAAGTGATCGCCGGATTCAGTGCGTCGATCATCACATATCTGGAAAGAGAAGCAATACGCTCACTTCTCATCGGATTTCTCTTGTATGCCATTGCGGAAGATCCGATCTGAGATTTCTCGAACGGTTCCTCAACTTCCTTGAGGTGCTGGAGAAGGCGGATGTCATTGGACATCTTGTGTGCACTTGCTGCAATACCTGCAAGAATATTCAGGACTCTTGTGTCGACTTTACGGGAGTAGGTCTGTCCGGAAACCGGATAGCACTGCTTGAATCCCATCTTCTGTGCGATCATCGGATCGATCTTGTCAATTGTTTCCTGATCTCCATCAAAAAGTTCCAGGAAGCTTGCCTGTGTTCCGGTTGTTCCCTTGGATCCAAGAAGCTTGAGACTTCCGAGAACATATTCCAGATCCTCAAGATCCATCATGAATTCCTGAGTCCACAGAGTAGCACGTTTACCAACAGTTGTCGGCTGTGCCGGCTGGAAATGGGTAAATGCCAGTGTAGGCTGATCCTTGTATTTATCTGCGAATTTGGAAAGCTCTGCGATCACATTGACCAGTTTCTTCTGAACCAGCTTCAGAGCTTCTGCCATTACGATGATATCTGTATTATCTCCTACATAACAGGAGGTTGCACCCAGATGAATGATTCCCTTTGCTTTCGGGCACTGTACTCCATATGCATACACATGGGACATAACGTCGTGACGTACCTGACGTTCTCTCTCCCTGGCCACATCATAGTTGATATCATCCTTGTGAGCCTTGAGTTCATCAATCTGCTCCTGGGTGATATTGAGACCAAGTTCTTTTTCTGTTTCTGCCAGAGCGATCCACAATCTTCTCCATGTACGGAATTTCATATCCTGAGAAAAAATGTACTGCATTTCCTTGCTGGCATAACGCTCTGAAAGGGGGCTTACATATCTGTCTGTACTCATGGTATTTACTCCTATCCTCTCGCCAGATTAACCGCAGGGGTAACTGCGGTTAATCTAAATTTATTCTGTCTTTACGCTGAAATTATATAACATTGCCTGATTAAAAGCAATCCCTTTATTTTTCTCCCTGATGAAATTTGCCAAGGAATTCTTTCATTCTGGCGTTGCTGGAAGAAAATACCTCGGAAGGTGTTCCTTCTACTGCGATCACGCCCTTATCCATAAAGATGACTCTGTCGGAGATATCTTTTGCAAAATTCATCTCATGTGTTACGATCACCATCGTAATATGAAGATCCGCCAGAGAACGGATAACACGAAGGACTTCTCCTGTAAGTTCCGGATCAAGTGCGGATGTCGGCTCATCAAAAAAGAGGATCTTCGGATTCAGTGCAAGTGCCCTTGCGATCGCGACACGCTGGCACTGTCCGCCGGAAAGCTGATACGGATAGGCATCTTCCTTATCAGAAAGTCCCATCTTTGCCAGAAGTTCTCTTGCTTCTTTATAAACTTCGTCTTTGTTTCGTTTCTGTACATGGATCGGTGCATCTGTGATATTTTTCATGACGGTAAAATGCGGAAAAAGATTAAAGTTCTGGAACACCAGTCCGAAGCAGGACTGGATATCCTTGATCTCATTCTTGGACGGCATACAGACTTTGTTGTTTTCTGTCCAGATCGCCTTTTTACCCATATAGCTGATCTCTCCACCGTCGATGCGTGTCAGAAGTGTCGCACAGCGGAGCAGTGTAGACTTGCCGGAGCCGGAAGGTCCGATGATAGAAAGCACCTCTCCTTCCTCTACATGGATGGAAACGTCTTTCAGCACCTGAAGTCCGTCAAACTGTTTTTTGATATGATTCATTTCAAGAAGATTCGTACTCACACCCATTCCTCCTAACGATAATAGTTCATTTTCTTTTCAAGCCATTCCATTACCCATGCAACAACAAAATTGAATACATAATAGAATACACCTGCGATCACAAACGGAAGGACCGTTGTCTGTGCTGCTGCAATCTGTTTTGCCAGTGCAAACATCTCGATGTAGGATACAGAATATACAAGTGACGTATCCTTGACAAGTGTGATAACTTCATTCGTCACTGACGGAAGTACGATCTTGACAACCTGCGGAAGTACGATCTTAAAAAATGTCTGGCTCTTGTTATAGCCGAGAAGCTGTGCTGCCTCATACTGTCCGACCGGGATAGATTCAATTCCGGAGCGGTAGATCTCAGCAAAATAAGCTGCATAGTTCAGAGAACATCCAAGGATGATCGCTGTAAATTTGTAACCCCCGATATTCATTCCCCAGAGATAAAACGGTCCGAAATACCACAAAAGCAGCTGCAGCATCAGTGGTGTTCCTCTCATAATAGAAATATAGGCTTTCACGATCCAGCTCAGTGGCTTGAAACGGCTTACTCTTCCGAAATATACTACCATCCCCAACGGCAATGAAAAAAGTAAAGTCAGAAAAAAGATAACCAGCGTAGAACCGAATCCTGTGGTAAGCTGCTGTAACATTACCTGAAAACTCATGTCTTCTCCTCCATTAACTTACAACAGGGATGCTCCCCGGTGAGACCCCAGGGAGCATCCCATATGTCTTATATCTTATTTCGTATTTTTGAATTTCTGATCATTCTGCGTCTTCGGATGTTTCCTCAGCTGCCGCATCATCAGAAGCTTCTTCTGTATCTTCTTTCGCATCAGCATCATCAGAAGCCTTGAGAGTTACCATATCAGCGATCTCATATTTCTCAGCAAGTTCTGCTACAGTTCCGTCGTCTGCCAGTTTCTGAAGGTCTGCGTTTACGATATCGCAAAGCTCGTCATTGCCTTTCTTGAAACCGATCGCATACTGCTCTGTGTTCAGAGTCTCATCAAGGATCTTGAATCCCTCTCCTCTGGAGTTGAGCTGGTATTTGGCAACACCGATATCGATTGCAAGTGCATCCAGTGCTCCTGCCTGCAGTTCTGTGAATGCTGTATTGTAATCAGCAAATTCATTCAGTGCTCCGAAGGTATCTGCCAGTTCTTTCTGTCCGCCTTCTTCTTCGCTCTGAAGAAGATCAAGTGCTGCGGAAGCTGCCTGAACACCAACAGTCTTACCTGCGAGGTCTGTAAGTTTCTCGATGCCGGAATTGTCAGCAACAACGATCACCTGGCTGTTATCTACGTATGGTACGGAGAAAGTATAGTCATCTTCTCTTCCGTTCATGGTAAATCCATTCCAGATACAGTCGATAGATCCGGAATTCAGTTCCATATCCTTGGAATCCCAGTTGATCGGTTTCTTATCCAGAGTCCAGCCCTCCAGATCACATACTGCCTGAGCAAGTTCCAGGTCAAATCCTGTGTACTCTCCATCCTCATCCATATAGCCATATGGCGGATACTCTGCATCAAATCCTACGATCAGGGTCTTGTCCTCTACGCTTGCCTGTACACTTACTGCGGAAACCATTCCCATAGCCATTACTGCGCTCAGCATCAATGCAACTGCTTTTTTCTTCATACCTCTATCTCCTCTTAAATTATTTTTATAGTTTATCACATAGTCACTCTACCACGTGAAAGTATGGTTATCGTAACATACCAATCCTTTTCTGTCAAGAAAAAAACAAAGTCCGGAGCCGTGATATTTAAAAGCAGGTCCGGACTTTGCATTTTTGCGTGATATTTTTATGAGATCTTGTCTTTGTGGTAAAGAAGAGTGACGCTGCGCGGCGGCAGATAGAGATTTACCATTCCGGCACGTGCCCGGATCTCCTTCGGACGGTCATTGTAACCATCCTGGCTGGAACGGATCAGCCTCGTCATGGAAACTTCTTCCATACGGGTGATCCCCGCCGGCCATACCTTGATCGTAACTTCTCTTCCCTCATCACGGTTATTCAGGACAACGATCATCTGCTCGATATGCGAGAAACGTCCGTAGCACAGGCCCTGATAGTCGTTCCACAGGAATTTAAGGGATCCTGTGCGGAGGATACGGTATTTCTTGTGGATCGCGATCATTTTTTTGTAAAAAGAAAGCAGTTCCTTATCCTCGTGTCCCCACGGATAGGTACGGCGGTTATCCGGATCGGTAAATCCGCATACGCCAGCCTCATCACCATAATAAACGGTCGGTGCTCCCGGCCAGGTCATCTGGATCGCGATCGCTTCTCTCATGATCGCCGTATTGATATTCTCAGAAGCCGCCTCTGCCCCAGCATAGGAAACCCTTCCCACGCGGCGGTTCGTTCTTGTCAGGAATCTGGAATGATCGTGATTCGACAATTCATTCATCGCCACATGAAGGGCAGACATATGAAGAGAACGCATATGTGTCTTCATTGCACCGATAAACGCCTCACTATTTCCATACAGATCCTCTCTGTACTCATCACTGTGCTTCTCCATACCGGTCAGGAACCAGGTCACAGGCTCCATAAAAGCATCATAGTTCATGACAGAATCCCATTCATCGCCCTGAAGCCAGCCTTCCGGGTTGCCGTAGTGCTCTGCAAGGATCAGCGCATTCGGATTTGCCTCCTTGACTGCCTTACGGAAATCCTTCCAGAACTGATGATTGAACTCATTGCTGTGTCCAAGGTCCGCTGCCACATCCAGTCTCCATCCATCTACGCAATACGGCTCAGATACCCATTTGCGCGCGATATTCAGCACATAGTCATAAAGTTCTCTCGAACCCTCATAATTGAGCTTCGGAAGCGTATCGTGCGTCCACCATCCATCATAAGACGGATTGTACGGCCATCTTCCCTCGTCACGGAAATTGAAGAAATAACGATACGGGCTGTCTGCTGAGATATAAGCCCCCGGCGCATAGCCCTCCTGTCCTTCATAGATCCGCTCACGGTCCATCCATTTATTGAAAGAACCGCAGTGATTGAAAACACCATCCAGAATAACTTTCATTCCACGTTTATGAAGTTCCTGCACCAGCTCTGCAAAAAGCTGATTGCTTGCTTCCAGATTCTTCTTGTCGGTAACTCGCTTGATGTATTTCGCCGCATGCGAGTTCTCACGGTCCCATGGAGCCAGAAGTCCGTCACAGTCCTCTACGATCCTTCCATAATGCGGATCTACATAGTCGTAATCCTGTGTATCATACTTGTGGTTACTCGGCGATACAAAGATCGGATTCAGATATACGACCTCCACGCCAAGATCCTGGAGATAGTCCAGTTTATCCATAACGCCCTTAAGGTCTCCGCCATAAAATTCCCGGACACCCATGACAGCTGGTGTCTTGGACCAGTCATGTATCTGCTCACAGTGTTCTCCAATATAAGAATATTCATTTGTCAGAACACTGTTTGTCGGATCTCCGTTGCAGAAACGATCCACAAAGATCTGGTACATCACCGCACCCTTCGCCCAGTCCGGAGTCTGGAAATCTGGATAGATCTCAAAATCATCGCGTTCCTGTAATTCTGTACAGACTCCCTGCTGATTATAGTAACAGTTTACCCACCCATACAGAATTTCAAAGTGATATCGAAAAACCTTATCCGGCATCACGATCTTGGTTCCATAATAATCAAAGCCCTTGACCGTCTTGTAGATCTTCATCTTCTGTTTCTTCTCACCGGATACAAGGTATACTGCGTCTACATTGTTTTTCTGGGTCCGGAAACTGATCATTACCGTTTCCCCTGCCTTTGGTTCGGTAGGATTTCTGTAATATCTCGTTCCGTCACTGAAAAAAGCGTCCTTATTCAGCACCGGCCGCATATTCAGAATGTACTGCATTTTTCTGGTAATGTCTTCGTTTTCCCATTCCATAATTAAAGTCCCCTTATTCTTAAGCATATGTCTATTCTAGTTGAAAATTCATAAAAGTACAATATAAAAACCACCGAAATACCGTCTCGATTATGGTTATTTTTCCAAAGTAAAAAAGACAGCGGGATAGGCTGTCTTTTTTGGAGAAGGTATTTCTTCTTATGGGGTGTAGCAAAAACTATATAATGTATTGGGGGGTTTTTACGATGTATATAGTACCATGCGTCTACCGAAAAGTGTGCACAAAGTTCACAAAAATCGTATTTTGTTTTTGTGCAACTTGCATACCTTATTTTGAGAGGTCAACTTTTTCTGATGTAAAAAGTGCCTCAAACTCTTCTCTGTGGACTTTTTCCTTCTCTAAAAGAAGGGCTGCGCACTTGTGGAGCACGTCCATATGCTGAGTGATGATCGCTCTTGCTTCCTGGTGGCACTTGTCTATGATATCGTGTACTTCCTGATCGATCTCCTTGGCAACTTCCTCGCTGTAGCTTCGGGTATGTGCCAGATCTCGTCCGATAAATACTTCATCACCGTCATCGCCATAAGTGATCAGGCCAAGCTTGTCTGACATACCATACTGCATGACCATCGCACGGGCAGTTCCTGTCGCACGCTTGATGTCATTGGATGCCCCTGTCGTGATATCGCCAAAGATCAGTTCCTCGGCAACACGGCCGCCAAGCAGCGTTGCGATATCCTGGAGCATCTTGCCCTTGGTATTGAACATCTCGTCATTCTCCGGAAGAGGCATGGTATATCCTGCTGCCCCGACACCTGTCGGAATGATGGAGATCGTATAAACAGGATCCATATCTGGAAGCACATGGAACAGGATCGCATGTCCCGCCTCATGGTATGCTGTAATCTTCTTCTCTTTGTCTGAGATGACTTTGCTTCGTTTCTCTGCGCCGACACCGACTTTGATAAAGGCCTGCTTGATATCCTGCTGTGTGATGTAGGATCTGGTCGCCTTGGCCGCCATGATCGCAGCTTCATTCAGAAGGTTCTCAAGATCTGCACCTGTAAATCCTGCTGTTGTCTGCGCGATCTGTGCAAGATCAACATCCTCGCCAAGAGGTTTGTCCTTGGCATGAACGCGGAGAATCTCCTCACGTCCCTTGACATCTGGTCTGCCGACTGCAACCTTACGGTCAAAACGACCCGGACGCAGGATCGCAGGATCTAGAATGTCCACACGGTTGGTTGCTGCCATAACGATGATCCCCTCATTCACTCCGAAACCATCCATCTCTACAAGGAGCTGGTTCAGAGTCTGCTCTCTCTCATCGTGGCCGCCGCCCATACCGGTTCCACGCTGTCTTGCAACTGCATCGATCTCATCAATAAAAATAATACACGGTGCATGCTTCTTGCCCTCTTCGAACAAATCGCGGACACGGGAAGCACCGACACCGACAAACATCTCCACAAAGTCTGAACCGGAAATGGAGAAGAACGGAACGCCCGCCTCTCCTGCAACAGCCTTGGCAAGAAGTGTCTTACCAGTTCCTGGAGGACCTACAAGGATCACACCCTTCGGGATTCTGGCTCCCACACTGGTATATTTCTGTGGAGATTTGAGGAAATCCACAACTTCTACCAGATCTTCCTTCTCTTCCTGAAGACCGGCTACATTCTGGAAAGTTACTTTTTTGTCGTCCGGAAGCATCATTCTCGCACGGCTCTTGCCAAAATTCATCATCTTGGAATTGCCGCCCCCGCCTGACATCTGTCTGTTCATCATGACAAACAGGATCAGGATAAATGCTCCTGTAAGGATCACAGGTAAAAACGTTGTGAGAAAAACACTCTCCTGCGGAACATCCTTCACATCCGGATGAATATCGTATTTCTCAAGAATCTCCTGTGCAGTGTTTACGTCTGTTACATTGACCTTTTTCTGTCCTTCGCCCTCGATCTCTGCCACAACAGATCCCGTCGGTACTTCCCTGTTCTGATACAGGGATGCAGAAGTCACCTTGCCATCCTCGGCTGCCTGCTGCAGTTCTTCCATCGTATAATTACTCTGGGAAGTTACCTGATTGTTCAGATAAAAATATCCTGCGACCAGCATTACAATCAGCACCAGATAAAGGCCAATTTTGCCTGGCTGTCTGTTCACTTAACTGAATCTCCTTTCACTCGCCGTCAAATTCCACAACTCCGATGAACGGGAGGTTTCTGTACTTCTGAGCATAGTCAAGCCCATATCCTACAACAAACTCATCTGGAATATTGAAGCAGCAGTAATCTACTTTTACCTCTTTCTTAACTCTGCGCTCTGGCTTGTCAAGCAGAGTACACAGACGGATGCTGTTTGGATGTCTGTCCTCAAGAATCTTGAGCAGATAGCTTAATGTTCTTCCTGAGTCAATGATATCCTCTACGATCAGCACATCCTTACCGATCAGCGGCTGGTCCAGATCCTTCACGATCTTGACAACACCACTTGACTTGGTATCATCTCCGTAACTGGATACGGACATGAAGTCCAGAGTTACCGGTACAGTAATTCTCTTTGCAAGTTCACAGGTAAAGAACACGCCGCCCTTCAGTACGCAGATCAGATGAACTTCCTTGCCTGCATAGTCCTTGCTGATCTTGGCAGCAACCTGCTGGATTCTTGCATCCACTTCTTCTTCGCTCAGTAAAACCTTGATTTTCTCACTCATAACCTGGTTCCTCCTTGGTATGTAATTTCTAATACATTTCTTGTGCATGAAGTAATTTTATACCGTTCGCTGATCCTTCCGCCTATGATCCACAAAATCTCCCCGTCATCTGCGATCAGCGGAACCTGATCTCTGGTCTCCTTTGGAAATTTATCATCGATCATGCATCTGGTCAGCTTTTTGCGGCCTCCGTCCCTGCCGACAATGAGATAATCTCCCGTTTTGCGGGTACGGACTGACAAACCGCACTTTATTTTATCACAATCAAACCATTTCGTATACTTTTTTTCTAAAATCTTCTCACCGGAATAGGAAAAAACTTTAATACGAAATCTTCCAAAAGGTGTTTCCGTCTCTCCTGATGCAGTTGAAAGAAAGAAAACTTCCTTCTGGCATCCGGCATCCGATAACATCTGCTGTTGTTTCTTTCTGATGATCACTCCATCGTAGCTTCGAACTGCTTCCATCCCATATGGAAGAGAAATTTGTTTACTCACCTGACAGGAATACAACTCCATCACCTGACGGATATGAACCTGCGTCAGATCCCGCCGGTGTCCGCCGAGATTCTCCAATACCGCCCGGACCCCGTATTTTACAAGAATTTCTTTTTTCGCAAAGAACGCATCATCCAGACAATACGTTCCGTCTGTTTCCTGATAATTCCGGATCAGCGCACCTGCTTCTTCTGTCAGAAACTCCTCTGCCTGCGCCAGCATTTTTGAAGTTTCTGCCATATGCTCAATGGCTCTGGCATTGATCTCCCGCTCCATCACAGGGAGAAGGTGCCTGCGGATCCGGTTTCTTGTATATTCGTCTTCCAGATTGCTGCTGTCCTGAACACTCGGAATCTGATGTTCTTTAATATAATCGTCAATTTCTCTTCTTTCTAAACACAAAAGGGGGCGTATTTCTTCTCCATTTACCGGTCTCAGAGAACAAAGTCCTCTGATTCCTGTTCCCCTGGCCAGATGATGCAGCATCGTCTCAGCAAGGTCATTTGTATTATGCGCCAGTGCGATCCTGCAAACGCGATATTTCTGCTGCCATTTCTTCTTTTCATCCTCAAATGCCTGTCTTCGGACAATTCTCCCTGTCTCTTCTGAGCCAGTCTTCCATTTTGCCGAAAGTGCCGGCACATCATAGCAATAAACACTGCAGGAAAGTTTCCATTCCGCACAGACCATTTCTACCATGCGCTGGTCTCTCTCTGCCTCTTCTCCACGTATCCCATGATTCACATGTACAACCTGTAATCCAAAATGTTGTTTTTTCTGCATTCTGCGTAAAAGATCCAGCATTGTCATAGAATCATTCCCGCCAGATACACCTGCGATGACCATACATCCCTCTGGGATCATTTCATTTTCACTGACAAACCCGCTCACCTTGTTAAATGTTTTTTCCTGCATCTGCTTTCCTCATTCTCCAATGTGCTCTGCCAAATTATTTCCTTACCACATTTGCCACAAGCACCGTCATGTCATCCTTTGCCCGATAATCGCTGTATCCCAGCACTCTTTCCAGGATTCCCCGGCTGATCTCACGCGGGGCTTCCTCCTTCACATCCAGGATGATCTCTTTCATCGTTTCCTCTTCCCGTTCTTTTGGAAGCGCATCCAAAACGCCATCTGTCATCATAACAAGGCAGTCCCCATGATATAATTTCCGGGAAGCCATATCAAAATCAATCCTCTGTACCAGTCCGACTGCAAGGCTCTCAGAAGCAATGGCTTCCACCCAATGATCCCTTTTGATAAAAGTAGCCGCCGCACCGGCCTTGAGGAATTCACAGATTCCTGTATAGAGATCCACTGCACAGATATCGACCGTCGAAAACATCCCTTCTCTTCCATTTAGCACAAGCGCAGAATTTACCATCCTCGCCGCTGCTTCCTGCGAAAATCCAGACTCCAGAAACTGTTCAAGTAATTCTACCACAATTTCACTTTCTTTGCACGCATCCATCCCGGATCCCATTCCGTCCGAAAGGCACATTACAAATCTTCCACCATCTTCCTGACGGCAAATATAGTTGTCTCCGGAAACTTTTTCTTTTTCTCGTGTAAGTTTTGCTACACCGTACAGCATCTGGTAGCTGACATCTTCTACAAACTGAACCGTATGAAAATCCCGATTTACAATACAGCGGCTTCCCGGTGCCGATGTCATTGTACATTTACAGATTTCTGACAGAATATGTGCGATCTCATTTACAGAAATACACTGCCCACTTCTCGCACGCATTGTGAGAAATATCTGTCTTCTTCCTTCCACCTTGTCCATTACCCATGCATGTTTGAGGATCACATGATGTCTGCGGAGTTTTTTGGCAAGTTCCTCATGAAACATCGGTTCCGCCGCACTGATATCATAAAGCTCCTCTGCGATCATCTGCATAATATGCGAAATCTCATTCATCTGCTGTGCAACTGCAAGCCGGCTCTCGATCATACGGTTTCCCCATATCATTTCCTGTTTTGCATTCTGGAAACTTTCCCGCAGCATTTGAAGATATTGTACAGATTTGCCGCAGACTTCACTCCACTGCTTTCTTACTTCTTCTGTCTTGGTCTCATCTGCCTGCTCAACCGCCCGTACCATTGTCTCCGCACCCTGATACATTTCTGCTGCATGTTCACCCCAGCACAGTTCTCTTCGATAACAGCCTGCACAGACATTCTCTCCTGTCTCCCGGATAACATTCTCTACTTGCACACTGCTTAAGTACTCTTTTTTGTATGGCATTCCATAAAAAGTATCTGCCAGTTTCTGGAAGGAAGCTGCGTACCGCTCTACCCTTTCTTTCTGGGGATGCTCTCCGTATAAAGGAAAAGATTCCTCTTTTTTGGATTTTCTTCCCTTCAAGACAGTTTTTGCCATGTCCCGTAGGATCAGAAGAATACTGATCACGAGCATGGCAATTATCCATTCCTGCATATTTTTCCCTCCCCCGATATATTTCATTAAGAGAAATTATAAAAGGGAATTTGTAAAATATATGTCAAATACAGGTACCTATCTTAAAAAAATTTTCTCCAAAATATGTGCTATTTCTCTTCTTCAAAGACAATCTCGTTGCTTTTGACAAGTCCAAGTTTGTCTCTTGCTACTTCTGCCACATATTCATCTGTCTGCATATATTCTTTTTCTTCATCGATCTGCTTGGTGCGTTCCTGTTCTTCCTCTATGGACGCTCTAATCTCGGCTGCCCTTGTATCGTAGGATGAGATTCTGGTCTCAAGCTCTTTACTCTGCAAAGTAAGAACTGCCAGAAGAATCAAAGCAACTACCGATATCGCAGCCATTCCAAGGTAATTATTTAATATTCTTGTGCTTTTTTTCTTTTTTTTGGAGCTTTTCAATCTGCTTTCCTCTCTTCAAATTACAAAAGCGGTTTTTTATCGGAAAATGTCGTTTTTCCATATAGCTGATTATAAAAATTTTACCTCTTTTAACATAAAATATCAACCTCTTTAACAAAGAATTCATAAAAAAAGCGCCCAAAAACACAGCCGACAATAAAAAGATCCTCAGAACACCCTCATTATACCGATAGATTTCGAAGAAAAATGTACCCGCTGCCAGGATCCAATACAGAAGATCAATAACTGCCAGTGTCTTTTTTCCTGATGACCACCATCGCAGGATTCCCAGCAGTCTGTAAATGAAAAGCAGCATTGCTCCCATTCCCGCCATCCGAAGGAACAAAATTATTTCCAGTTTTATATAACTGCTCATTCCTAGCGAAATATCCGGTTCAGCAGTTTTTCTTCTTTCTTCGGTACACTCTTGGACAAATATGTCAGGCTGTTTACCTTACCCTCAATATTTGCTTCTCCTTTTTCTAAATTCAGTCCTTTTATATGAAGCTGTTCTCCTCTGATCTGAAGTTTCCCATCTTCTGTGAGCAGAAGAATTTCTTCTTCATTAAAGGAATGGACATCCTGAACCCCTGAAATCGTACCTTCTTTCCGGTTTTCCAGAATCAGTCTGTGAGGCCTCCGTGTTCTGGTTTCTTCCATTCATTCGCCTCCTGTCGACCATTACATCTTTAGTTTATGTAACGACCGGTTCAAATAGACCCTGTGCCCTCCCGGAATATTATATACAAGTTCGTTTTTGTCAGAGATACTTGTAAAGATTTTCCGCATCTTCCTTACGGACAGTATCTTTTACCTCAAGGACTTCTACTTTGACATTCTTGCCGCCGCCAAACTGGATCTCAATAGTGTCTCCCGCCTTGACCTGTGCGGAGGCTTTGGCAGGACGGTCATTGACAAGGACTCTTCCTGCATCGCAGGCTTCATTCGCTACCGTTCTTCTCTTGATCAAACGTGAAATCTTCAGATATTTATCAAGTCTCATAAATTCTCCTTTACATTATGCAAAACGTAAAAAATGGGGGAACTTATCGTTCCCCCAGTCATACGCTATAATTATTCGTTTACCAGATCTTTCAGAGCTTTTCCTGCTTTGAATTTCGGTGCCTTGGAAGCTGCGATTGTCATTGTCTCGCCAGTCTGAGGATTTCTTCCTTCTCTTGCTGCTCTTTCGCTTACTTCAAATGTACCAAAACCTACTAACTGGATTTTTCCACCTTTTTTTAATTCGGATGCCACAACGTCGGTGAAAGATTTTAAAACTGCCTCTACGTCTTTCTTGGAAAGGTTTGTCTCTTTCGCCATTGCTGCTACTAATTCTGTTTTATTCATGGTGTTTCCTCCTCTAAATAATCTCTTTCTTATTTATTGCGTAATGCTTCCTGGCATATGCACGCTATCTACTATATATATACCTTTTGTGTCAAATTGTCAAGGCTTTTCCTGCTATCAGAAGCGGTCTCCTGTCGTTTTTGGGAGTAAAAAATCAATCTGATTTTTTCTGTCTTTCACGGGCTTTCAATTCATCCCAGGACAAAGACACTGCCTCTGCATCATCCGGCGAAAAAATCTTCGGATGGCGGAATTTCATTTTGGATTCTACACCCGAAATCACATCCTCGATCGTAAAAATTCCCTCTTCCTCCGCGATCACACTGTGAAGTGCAACCTGGAACAGAACATCTCCCAGTTCTTCGCAGAGGTTCCGGCTGTCGCCCTCTGTATTCAGGCGGTCAATTCCTTCGAGAACTTCTCCTGATTCCTCCATAAGATATGGTTTCAAGCTTTCATGTGTCTGCACACTGTCCCACGGACATTTCTTCCGGAGTTCCCGGACAACTTCCATAAATCTATCAAATTCCTGCATACGCCAGTTACCTGATTATTTCATGGAGTCAACCATATCCAGAACTGCCTTGCCCATGATGTCAGATTTCTCATCTGCATCTGCAAGAGAAGTTCCCTTAACACCATAGTAGAATTTAACCTTCGGCTCTGTTCCGGACGGACGAACGCATACCCATGCGTCATCTGTCAGTTCATAGTACAGAACGTTAGAGTTCGGAAGTCCTGTAGGTTTCACTGCACCTGTTGCTACGTCTGTAATAGTATCTGCTTTGTAGTCTCTTACAGCAACTACCTTGTGTCCTGCAAACTCTGCCGGCGGATTCTGACGCAGGGAATTCATGATCTCCTGGATCTTCTGAAGTCCTTCGATTCCCTTCATGGTTACAGACTGGATCGCATCTTTGTAGTAACCAAACTGTTCGTACATCTCGATCATTGCATCCCAGAGGGTCTTGCCCTGAGTCTTGTAGTATGCAGCAGCTTCGCAGAGTGCCATTGTAGCTACGATCGCATCTTTGTCTCTTGCATATGTACCGATCAGGCAGCCGTAGCTCTCTTCAAATCCGAAGAGGTAGCTTCCTTTGCCGCTCTGCTCGAATCCGAGGATCTGCTGTCCGATGAATTTGAATCCTGTCAGAACTTCGATCAGTTTTACGCCATATCCTTTGGCGATCGCATCTGCCAGGTTTGTGGTAACGATGGTTTTGATCAGCGCGCCATCTTCCGGAAGACTTCCGTTGATTGCTTTCTTCTGGCTGATCTCATAGTTTGCAAGCAGGCAGCCTGACATGTTTCCTGTCAGATCATGATATTCGCCGTTCTTGTCCTTGACACGTACACCAAGACGGTCTGCATCCGGGTCTGTTGCCAGAACGAGGTCTGCGTCTACTTCTTTGGCAAGTTTCAGTCCAAGTTCGAATGCCTCTGCTGCTTCCGGGTTCGGATAGCTTACTGTCGGGAAATCTCCGTCCGGCAGTTCCTGCTCTTTGACAACGTAAACATTCTCAAATCCAAGTTCTTTGAGGATTCTTCTTGCCGGGATGTTTCCTGTGCCGTGAAGAGGTGTATAAACAACCTTAAGGTTCTTGCCCTCAGCCTTGATCGCATCCATGTGAAGGACCTGTTTCTTAAGCTCTGCCATGTAAGCATCGTCTACTTCTTTGCCGATTACCTGGAACAGACCTGCTTTTTCTGCTTCTGCCTTGTCCATAGTCTTAACAGTATTCCAGTCAGAGATAGATTTAACCTCTCCCATGATTCCGCTGTCGTGAGGCGGTGTGATCTGTGCGCCATCTTCCCAGTATACCTTGTATCCGTTGTATTCCGGCGGGTTATGGCTGGCTGTTACATTGATACCTGCAACACATCCAAGGTGACGTACTGCAAAAGAAAGTTCCGGTGTCGGTCTCAGTGATTCAAAAATATATGCCTTGATTCCGTTTGCTGCAAGACAGCGAGCTGCTTCCTCGGCAAATTCCGGTGACATATGACGGGAATCGTATGCGATCGCAACGCCCTGTGATTTCTTGTCAACCTTTGCGATGTAGTTTGCAAGACCCTGGGTTGCTCTTCTTACTACATAGATGTTCATGCGGTTGGTTCCGGCTCCGATGATTCCACGGAGACCTGCGGTACCAAACTCCAGATCCATATAAAAACGTTCTTTGATCTCATTGTCATCTTCTGCAATATTTTTTAATTCTTCCTTTGTCGCTTCATCAAAGTATGGGTTGGACAGCCACTGCTCATATACCTCTTTGTAATCCATACTGATATACCTCCCTGTTGATAGTATTTTCCAGTCTTTTTGTAAGACCATTGGTGCTTTGTATTATACACCTCTTTGCGTAAAAAAGGAAGAGAAAACCGTACAGTTACAGTCAAAATTACCAATTTTTAACCTTGTTCCTGATAAAAAACAATCAAAAAGGATAATTTTCGAGACATTTTGTTCCGAAGTTTTGCCAGGCTTCTTTCTGCCCTGTCAGTTTTTTTAATTTCTGCGTGTTTTTTTCTGAGATCCAGGCTTTGTTGTGGGAATAATAATAATTTGCCAGTTTCCAGTATTTTTCCGGATAAAGAAAACGGATACGGATATTCTGCCATTCATCCTCCGAGATACTTTTTTCCTTGTGATAGGCACTGAGCATTTTCATCCCAAGCCGCACATCCCAGTTGTATTTCTCAAGGATCTTTCGCATAAAACGGTACAGATCAGCCATCTGCACATCAAAGCCCCAGTGCTCAAAGCTGGTGACTGCCGTCTCTTTCCTGATCATAAGGACATTATGCTGGTTATATTCCCCGTGGCAGATCCAGCCGTTTTCTGTCACATCCTGTCGAAGTTTCGAATAGGCAGAATCTCGCAGAAGTCCCAGTGCCATGTCACCTTTTTCCAGATAATCCTCCACCGTCGCCAGATACAGTTTCTCGAACTGACAGGACGCCCCTTTTTTGCGGATAAATTTACGGATCTTTCGCAGTTCCTGATTATGTCTCTGATAGATATCTTCCAGTGAAGGTTCCATATAATCCTGGACCAGAGGAAGTTTCATATATTTATGCATCTGTGCCAGAGTCCGCACGCTCCGCAGGATATCCTCCTCCGATCTGGTATCGCACTCCCTTCCCTCATACCAGAACTGCAGTGTGTATGGGATATTGTCCCGGTCCCTGCTGACCAGATTTCCTTCTTTATTCGGAAGATAACGGTCAACCCGACAGCCGGCATCCGAAAGCCCCTCGAGAAGTTCCTGCTGTTTCCCAAGCTTCTTCTCCGTCCCCTTGAATTCTTTCAGGATAAAAAGCCCCTCCTCGCAGCGGCAGAGAAGCGCACCCCGCGTGCGGGCTGTGGAGAGCACAGTCAGGCTGTACTGTTCCAGCGTACTGAGTCCATAATCATACAAATTAAAATCCCCCTCTTGTTTTTGTACCTTCTATCTTATGTACCCCGTCATGCAGAAATGCAAAAAAAGACTGCCGCGGTACTGCCTCATATGCAGCCGCAACAGCCTCAGATATGTCAGATGAGTGACATTAATTTTTCTTTTGTATTATCCTCCGGAACATCCAGAACGTGCTCCAGAAGCCGGTTCAGGATCTCGCCAAGTTCCGGTCCCGGCTTGTATCCTGCCTGGATCAGATCTCTTCCGGTCACTGCCAGTGTCTTGAGGGAAACACACTGATTCTCCCTGTGCATTTCCTCATAGCAGGCTTTTACGCTCTCCTGCCGGGCAATCTTTTCATCGCGGCGGTAGTCGCTCTGTGCCAGCATATCTGCCTTCTGGACTTCGAGATATAATGGAAAAAGATCCTCTCCGATCCTGTTCACAGCCCTTCTTACAGCTTTCATCTGTCCTTCCGGTCTGTCGTCATGATAGCGGATCAGGCGGGAAACCTGTGCGATCGTATCATTGTCAAATTTCAGACGGCGAAGGATCTGCTTCGACATCTCCTCGCCCTTTACTGCATGCATTTTGAAATGATCCCGTCCGTTTTCGTCTGTGGTCTTCATAACCGGTTTCGCAATATCATGAAGCAGCATTGTCAGACGCAGTACCTTGTCCGCCTCTACATAAAGAAGGCTGTGCAGGATATGCTCGCCAACGGTAAAGCAGTGATACGGGGTGTTCTGTTCCGTCTCCATGCAGAGATCAAATTCCGGCAGAAATTCCTTCGTAATTCCAGTTTCATACGCCACCCGGAGGTAATCCGGATGCGGCGAGACAAGAAGCTTCACAAGCTCTGCCTGGATCCTCTCCGCACTGACATTCCGAAGATTCGGAGTCAGTCTGCTGATCCCCGCTTTCGTCTCTGCTTCGATCTCAAAACCAAGCTGTGCCGAAAAACGCACCGCTCTCATGATACGCAGTGCATCCTCATGAAAACGCTCCAGCGGATCGCCCACACAGCGGATGATCTTGTTTCTCATATCATCCATCCCGTGAAAAAGATCGACAAGTCCTTCCTTCGGATGGTATGCCATGGCATTGATCGTAAAGTCTCTGCGCTTCAGATCCTCCTCCAGACTTGAAGTAAACGTCACCTGCTTCGGATGACGGCCGTCTTCGTATTCGCCGTCCACACGGTAAGTCGTTACCTCATAGCCTTCTTTGTCCATCATTACTGTGACAGTTCCATGCTGAAGTCCTGTATCTATCGTGCGCGGAAATAATTCCTTGACCTGATACGGAGAAGCTGAAGTTGTGATATCCCAGTCATTCGGATTCCGGTCCAGGATAGAATCCCGGACACAGCCTCCGACCACATATGCTTCATGACCATTTTCATTTAAAACCTGCAGTATCTTTTCTGCATTGGATGGAATCGTTAATTTCATATTAGTATGCTCTTCCCCAGTAAACCATCTTCTTAGCCGGTTTTCCGCAGCATACGCAGACATCGCTCAGATGCTCCTGCTCAAATGGCATACATCTGGATGTTGCCTGAACATCTTCTTTGATCTTGTCCTCGCACTCGCGGTTTCCACACCACATAGCTTTGACAAATCCCGGTTTGTTGTTGATGGTATCTTTGAATTCTTCGTAGTTTGTTGCAACATAAGTGTGAGCATCGCGGTGTGCACGTGCGCGCTCCAGCATTTCCTTCTGCATAAGATCAAGAACTTCCTGAACTTTGGAAGCAAGTTCTTCAAAGGAAACGACATATTTTTCTCTTGTATCACGGCGGCAGATAACAGCCTGTCCGTTCTCGATATCCTTCGGTCCACATTCGATACGAACCGGAATTCCTCTCATTTCCTGCTCTGCAAATTTGAATCCCGGGCTTCTGTCGGTGTCGTCTACTTTGACACGGATGCCAGCCGCCTTGAGTGCTGCAAACAGTTCATCTGCTTTCTCAAGAACGCCTTCTTTGCGCTGCTGGATCGGAATGATGACTGCCTGAGTCGGAGCGATTCTCGGAGGCAGGACAAGTCCGCTGTTGTCGCCGTGAACCATGATGATCGCACCGATCATACGTGTTGTCATACCCCAGGATGTCTGGTGTACGTATTTCAGTGTGTTGTCTTTATCTGTGTACTGGATTCCGAATGCTCTGGCGAATCCGTCACCGAAGTTGTGGCTTGTACCGGACTGAAGTGCTTTACCGTCATGCATCAGGGACTCAATTGTGTAGGTAGCTACTGCACCTGCGAATTTTTCTTTGTCTGTCTTCTGTCCTTTGATGACCGGGATAGCCAGAACTTCTTCGCAGAAATCAGCGTACAGGTTCAGCATCTGGATCGTTCTCTCCTCTGCTTCCTCTGCTGTTGCGTGTGCAGTATGGCCTTCCTGCCATAAGAACTCTCTGGAACGAAGGAACGGACGTGTTGTCTTCTCCCAGCGGACTACAGAACACCACTGGTTGTATACCTTCGGCAGATCTCTGTGGGACTGGATGTCTTTCTGATAGAAATCACAAAACAGAGTCTCAGAAGTCGGACGTACACAGAGACGCTCCTGAAGTTCGTTCAGTCCACCGTGTGTTACCCATGCTACTTCCGGTGCAAAACCTTCTACGTGGTCTTTCTCTTTCTGAAGAAGAGATTCCGGAATGAACATCGGCATGTATACGTTCTGTACACCTGTCTCTTTGAATCTGCGGTCAAGTTCGTGCTGGATGTTTTCCCAGATCGCATAACCTGCCGGTTTGATCGCCATGCATCCTTTTACGCTTGTGTAACCGCACAGTTCCGCTTTTTTTACAACGTCAGTATACCACTGTGCGAAATCTTCTTCCATGGAAGTGATAGCTTCTACTAATTTCTTTGCCATGATTTTCTCCTTTTCTGTAAATGATTTTATATCAGATCAGAGGCTTCTGTGTATAAGAAAAGTCCTCTGATCCCGGTAAAGGGACCGAAGGACTTCGGCGGTACCACCCTAATTAGCAACTCCTGTATGCCAGAAAAAAATTGCTCTCTCAAACTCCCTTAACGCTGGATCTACGCTGCACTTCACTTGTACAGAGCTCCGAGGCCGGTTCCACGATTCGCGCACAGAATCCTCACACCATATGGATTCCTCTCTGAGATTGCTCCTCATGTACTATTCTCTTCATCGCCGTTATCTTATGCTCTTATCTGACAGATCCTGTCGATGATCAATTGCATTTGCCATTATTTTATGCGAATTCTTTGTCAGTGTCAAGGCTTAATTCATTGCTGATCACAGTTCACTGCCTTCCGGGAACCTGGTCAGAAACATTTTCAGACAGTCAGCTGGATCTCCCGGCCTGTACGTTTGTATTTGTAATAGCGCACGCCCGCTGCGTCCAGCATCCTCTTGGATGCGATCACAGATGGGGTGTTCTCGTACTTGTCACAGTCGTAAACGATCGTCTTGATGCCTGACTGAATGATAGCCTTGGCGCATTCATTGCATGGAAAAAGAGAAACATAGAGTTTCGCTCCCTCCAGACTTCCGCCTCTGTAATTCAGGATCGCATTCAGTTCACTGTGCGTAACGTACAGATATTTCGTATCCAGCGGTTCTCCCTCTCTTGCCCATGGGAATTCATCGTCTGAACAGCCCCTCGGGAAGCCATTATATCCCATGGAAAGGATCTTATTGTCCTCACTTACGATACAGGCTCCGACCTGGGAATTCGGATCCTTGGAACGCATTCCGGAAAGCATTGCCACTCCCATAAAATACTCATCCCAGGAAATATAGTCGTTTCTTTTCTGATTGTACATTGCGTAAAAACCTCCCTGTAAACTTGCCGGCTTCCTGATACTCCAGAAAGCCGGCATAAGTTTCGTCTGTATTATTTTTATACTTCCGGATTTACGTCCGCGATATCTGTATCTTCTTCCATCATCTTGATCCTGCGGATATGGCGCTCGTCTCCGGAGAACGGAGTATTCAGGAAAGTATCTACGATCTTGACTGCAAGTCCAGGTCCTACAACTCTTCCTCCCATTGCAAGGATGTTTGCATTGTTGTGAAGTCTTGTTGCCTCTGCGCTGAAGCAGTCTGAACACAGCGCTGCGCGGATCCCCTTGAATTTGTTTGCAGTAATGGAAATACCAATTCCGGTTCCACAGATAAGGATTCCCTTGTCACAGTCTCCGCTCTGAACAGCGATTGCCACACGCTTCGCATAGATCGGATAATCTGTAGACTCCAGGCTGTCACAGCCGAAATCTGTATATTCCAGATTGTGCTCCTCCAGATATTTGATGATCTCCTGTTTCAGTTCGTAACCGCCGTGGTCACATCCTAATGCTATCATTATTTCTCCTCCTGCGTTTTGATGATTTTATGTCCGGCTGCCTTGAGAAGACGGTTCATGATCGCCTGTCCCATCCTCGGTGTATAAAAAGCCTCTGAATAGATCACATTGACCTGTGCCTCATCAAAGTCTCTCAGCACCTCATAAAGATGATGCGCGATCGTCTCTTCTTCTTCTCTGCTGCCTATACTTAAGACCAGTCCATCAGAGTACTGATCCTTTGTCTCGTCTGTGGCAATGATCCCTGCCTTCAGGCCGTTCTCCACTGCCTCATGGGTCAGACGGTTGATGCAGGCGATCACCTCATCCTGTGGTCCTTCCACGATCGACAGATCTGCCTTCGGCGCGTAATGACGGTATTTCATTCCAGGTGCCTTTGGGTGCACGCTGCTGTCCGTGATCAGAAGTCCTCTGTCCATGCGGACATCTCCCAGGGTCTCCTTAAGCATCTCAAGCGAAATATAACCAGGTCTTAAGACTACCGGTACATCCTCTGTAAAATCAACGATCGTAGATTCCAGACCGATACCAACCTGTCCGCCATCAATGATCATCTCGATCGCATCGCCTAAGTCCTCCTCGACATGCTCTGCCATCGTAGGACTCGGTCTGCCTGATGTATTCGCACTTGGTGCCGCTACAAATCCGCCGGCAGCTCTTATCAGTTCCTGTGCGATACGGTCACTCGGAAAACGTACCGCCACACTGTCAAGTCCTCCCGTCGTCTCCTTTGGCACGCTGTCTGCCTTCGGCAGGATCATGGTCAGCGGTCCCGGCCAGTACTTCTCTGCAAGGATACGTGCGCCCTCCGGGATCTCTGTCGTGATCCTTGCCAGATCTTTGATATCTGCGATGTGCACGATCAGCGGATTGTCGGAAGGTCTTCCCTTTGCCGCATAGATCTTCATAGATGCCTTCGGATCCAAGGCATTGCCCCCAAGCCCGTAGACTGTCTCTGTAGGGAAAGCGACAAGGCCGCCCTTCTTCAATATCTCTCCTGCTTTTTGTATGGCTTCCATATTCAGATGCTCTGCATCCATTGCCACAACTTCCGCTCTCATTTCTGTATGTCCTCTCATTCTATTTCAGGTATTGCCGTCTTACTGGCGGATGTAGATCCCCTGGGCTTCGATAAAATCATCCAGTTCCTGAAGTCCATCCTGTGCCCAGGTATCAGACATCTGGAACTCTTCCGGGAAAAACATCTCTGCCGCGATATGCTTACCAGACTCTGTCTTAAAGATTTTCTTTACACTTTTCTGGATCGTCTCCGGCTTCATACCAT
Organism: uncultured Blautia sp.; assembly: GCA_934424575.1. Taxonomy (GTDB): domain Bacteria; phylum Bacillota; class Clostridia; order Lachnospirales; family Lachnospiraceae; genus Blautia_A. Next base: position 1,070 of record CAKRXU010000004.1, on the reverse strand, counting down.
TTTCAAAATAATTTACCAGGAAATCTGCTTCCACCAGGATCTGATAATCGATTCCGTCAATGTTCGTATAGGTATGATGATGTCCGACTAGATAACATACCCTCTCGATCACATCCGGTTCAAATCCGAGAAGCTTCAGCATCTTCTCAGCCTCTGCCGGTCCCTCCTGCTCCTGAAGCGGTCCGTTGTCCCTGCCATACTTCTCCATAGCCGGACGGATACCGATATCGTGAACATAAGCCGCAGCCTCCAGAACATACAAAGTCTTCTCTTCCAGATGTTCTTCCTCGCCGATCAGCTTCGCAAAACTGTGTACCTTCGTAAGATGCTGGATCTGCTGTGGATTCCCTCTGTAATATTCGATCATTTTTTTGTAAAGATTATTCAATCTGCTCATAATATCGCCTCCTGGATCGTATTGCGATTTCCTCATGTGGTCTATTATAGTAGATTTTTTGAAAATGTACAACAGGCGACGAAGATTTCTGTCAAATAAAAAAAGATTCCACGTTATCATCACTTTGACAGATGGTAACGTGAAATCTTTTATATAATGTTTATTTCAGTGTTGTACCGGATATATTGGTATATCCACTGTGCACAGAAGTTCTGGTCGCACTGTCCCATGTAAATGCCTTGATTCTGAAATCATATTTTGTTCCTGCATTTAAACCTGTTACGCGGAATGTTGCTGTACTGTTTCCTGAGATTTTTTTGATATTCACCCATTTTCCGTTTTGCTTCTGTTCGATGATATATCCGGATGCTGCTGTACTTCTGTTCCAGTTCAGTGTGATCGTACTGGATGTCCTGCTTCCACTCCTCACTCCTGTCACCTTCGGCAGGGTCGTTGCTCCTGTCACATTAACATAGTCGCTGTGTACGGAAGTTCTGATCGTATTGTCCCATGTAAACGCCTTAACACGAAAATCATAGTATCTTCCCGCACTTAACTTTTCCACGCAGTACGTTACAGTACTGTTTCCTGAGATCTTTTTGATATTCACCCATTTTCCGTTTTGCTTCTGTTCGATGATATATCCGGATGCTGCTGTGCTTCTGTTCCAGTT
>CAKRXU010000003.1 GCA_934424575.1 uncultured Blautia sp. | reverse complement strand
TCCTCTATAAATACTCGGAGACCCGAGCCGGAGATAATGCCGTAGATTTTCTTCACGGCTTCAAGGGTTATCTGATGTGTGATGGCTATAGTGGATACAATAAAGTTCCAGATGCCAAACGCACAGCCTGCTGGGCACACATCAGAAGATATCTGACAGATGCCATTCCCAAGGGAAAGGCTCTGGATTATACCCAGCCATCCGTACAGGGAATGCTGTACATTAACCAGCTCTTCCACCTGGAAGATGTGATCAGATCAAAGTATTCTTCCTTCGATGCTATCAAAAAGGTTCGTCTTGAAAAAGAAAAGCCGGTAGTAGAAGGCTTTTTGTCGTGGCTTGATCAGCAGAGCCCTACCCGTGGAAGCAGAATGGATAAAGCTGTCACCTACATTCAGAACCGCCGATCATATCTTTCCACCTATCTGGAAGACGGCCGCTGCAGTTTTTCTAATAATCTCAGCGAAAATGCGATCCGCCCGTTTACAATAGGCCGTAAAAACTGGCTGTTCTGTGATACACCAAACGGAGCCCAGGCCAGCGCTATCGTGTACACAATGGTAGAAATGGCAAAAGCCAATGGAGTAAACGTCTATCACTATCTTACCTATCTGCTGGAGAAACTGCCTGATGATAGGATGAGTGATGATGAATTAGAACTTCTGGCACCATGGAACGAAACCGTCAAAGCTGAGATCGAACATCGTGCAAACGAATCAAATCAATCATATGTGAATTGTCAAGGTGCTCCGGCTACTGAAAAGTAGTCGGGGATTTTTCTATCATACCTAAAAATTAAGCGCTTACTTCAGGAGCTGGATGCAGCCCTGCACAAAGGAGGTGCCTTAAATAATGGCTGAAATAGAAAACTCTATTGCGCAATGCTGTAAGCAGCTGAGGCTGTCTACGAACTTTGCCGGGCAGGCACTTACGCTTGAAGGTGACACCAGGCAGGAATACCTGTTAAATCTTCTTGAAAATGAGATTCGTTACCGTATCGAAAAGAGAAAAAGCAAATATCTCAATACAGCCGGGTTTCCACGCAGATACCAGGAAGAAGAATTCAAAACAGATGAAATTGACTTTCCTGAGGGTGTCAGCTTTCAGAGTCTGCTTGACTTGGATTTTTATCACGCTGGCAAAAATGTCATCATGTATGGAGGCACAGGAACTGGCAAAACAATGCTGTCAATACTGATCGGAATGTCAGCCTGTAATCAGGAGATCCCCGTCAGATTCTACCGAACGGCCGGACTGATCAACCTATTCTCTGAAAGCCAGGGAAAAGGGACGCTCAGTACGCTAAAAAAGAAATTAAACAGTGCACAGATCCTGATCCTGGATGAATTCGGCTATGTTCTATATGACAGAACCGGTTCGCAGCTGCTGTTTGATTATCTTTCTGAGATACATGAGCAGAAATCTGTCATCCTGAATACAAACCTGGAGTTTTCCCAATGGGTGAATGTCCTTTACGACCAGCGGATGACAACCGCACTGATCGGCAGATTGACCCATCACGTAGAACTGATCCTGTTTCCTGGTGTCAATAATCGGTTGCGGGAATCCAGCATCAATAAAACACTTTCAAAGATCAACAGCCAGAAAGAGTAAATCTGGTTTTGAGAAAACAAAATATAAAAATGTCTGCAATGCCCTTTTATATGACTGGCAGGGTACCTGCCAGCCGGGCTTGCAATTACCTACAAAATGTAGTTGCAACGACCTACAAAAAGTTTTTGCAATTTTATGCAAAAAGGTCTTGCAAAAAACAGTCCGGCTGGACGCTGACCACAGGCATGAATGATCTTTTTCCAGTATTCTGCACGGACTTCATGTGTGCACTGATCCATAATTTTTAGTCTCTCCTTGAAAAAATCTGTTGTTTTTCTCAAGTATGCACTAAAAATTGTTTTAGTAAAAGGCGAGAGATTTGACCTTTACTACATATCTATTTCTTATCAGAAAGATTTACTTTCCATAGACACAAGAATTTTTACACCCTCTTTCGGAAGTTCACATTAAATCCAAATGAGAATCTTCCTGGAGGCTCATAATTATATCTTTAATAATCTCTTTTCGTTCCGCGGCAAGCTTTTCAAGTGAATTGGACTTATAGTACTCCTTTACCGTCAAGTTGAGGATGACAGCCAAAAATGCACCTACTGTACAAACATTGCTTATTTTAACTAAAGGCTCAATTCTTAATGTTAAAATCATAAGCAGGCCAACCAATCCCGCGCCCATTAAAATGTCTGGTAACATAAAATACAATCTTTCTCTACGTTTTTTCTCTTTTAATGATTCAGTAACTTCCTCTTCATTATTTTCATTCAACATATCTAATTCTTCCTTATTTTCGATCATTACCTCAAGAAACTGCTTTAATTCAATATCATTCACTTTATTTAAGTATGCTACTTCTTCATCTTTGGTCAGATCACTTTGAAAAATCTTTTCCAATTCCTTCTCGCCTAACGCCTCCTTCAAAACAGACAGATTCTTCTTAGCCTCTTCTCCGTATTTGTTGTCAATTTTCTGCATATAAAATTCTTCCGCATACTTACTCAAAAAATGTAAAGCAACTATTTCATCCCCTTCTCTTTTATTTATCTCAATTTTTGTATAAACCAAGTCAGATATAGAGAAAAATGTACTTGCAACAGTTACTGAAAAAATAAGCGTATCAATCTTTGCCCCTTCATTACTAATCATCACATAAACGACCGCCCAAAACAAATATATTATATACGATATTAAGAAAATCGATTTCTGTATTTTCATACTTATATTTATTCCTTTCCAAATCTCCATCCCAAAATTCACAAGCAAACACCCGAGCATACAGCCCAGTCCATTGTGGATCATATCATCCCACTCAAACAGACCTCTCTTAAAAATCAGCTGACTGGTCTCTATTATTGCTGATACGAATATTCCAAAAGCCAATGCCCGGAACCATTTTACTTTATGATCAGCGATCAATGGCAGTAATGCTCCTGCTGGCATCAGCAATATACAATTCAGTAAATTCTCCTTCAACAATCCCCAGTCATGATATCTGATAACAGCTAGCCATGACCAGAATGGCAGCAATTCATATTGCCGAATCATGCTCGTCCTGGTAAAAATCGTAGACCCAAATACAATTCCAAGGAATACTATCAACATACAGGCAGCTATCGCCTGAATTACAGTTATCTTTTTTTTGTGTACATAAAAAAGTGTAATTGCAATTGTGAATGCTAAAATCATTCCAAAAAAACATAGCTCATTTTGGGACCAAGGTTTATTATATGTTGTCCACAGCTGATAAAGATCCATCTGGTTTTCCCTTCGTTTTGATTCTTTTAGCTTTTAATATATATGATATCAAGTAATCTTACAAGGTTTATATTTATTTACAAATTAACGTATTAAAGTGATTTGTTATTTTTTTACTGGCACCTTAAGATGCCAGCATTCCTTTTATATCAGCGAATCGGTTTTACCATCATAGTATTGTCCAATTTTAATATTCTGCTATCCATTGCAGATACTCTTTGCCTTCAAGAATATCTGCAATCCTTTTACATGCCTGACCATCACCGTATGGATTACAAGCTTTTGCCATTTTATTATAAGATTCCTGATTTTCAAGAAGTTCCTTAAAATTCTTATAGATTACTTCTTCGTCTGTTCCAACTAACCTCAGAGTTCCTGCCTTAACTCCCTCTGGTCTTTCTGTTGTATCCCTCATTACAAGAACAGGTCTGCCATAAGAAGGTACTTCCTCCTGAATTCCGCCAGAATCTGTCAGGCATAAATGACATCTTGCTTCAAAGTTGTGACAGTCAAATACTTCTATCGGCTCAATGATATGAATCTGATCACAACCACCAAGCTCTTCATCAGCCGCCTTTCTGACCACTGGATTCATATGAATCGGATAAACTGCTTTGCATTCTGGATGCTCATCAAGGACACGACGAATAGCCCTAAACATATTATGCATAGGCTCTCCAAGATTTTCTCTTCTATGAGCGGTAATAAAGATAAGCTTTCCATCACCAACCCACTCAAGCTCTGGATGAGTATAGTCATCTCTTACAGTATGCTGCATAGCATCAATTACTGTATTTCCAGTAATGAAAATCTTTGCAGGGTCTTTTCCCTCTTTAATAAGATTGTCTGCTGCCATCTGTGTTGGTGCAAAATTATATTGGGAAATAATACCTACCGCCTGGCGATTAAACTCTTCCGGATATGGAGAATAAATATTATATGTACGAAGTCCAGCTTCTACATGTCCTACCGGAATTTGAAGATAAAAACAAGCTAATGCTGTAACAAACGTTGTAGATGTATCTCCATGTACAAGTACTACATCAGGTTTTACTTCTTCGAGAACAGTTTTAATTCTCTCAAGAATTCCTGTTGTAATATCAAACAATGTCTGTCCCTGCTTCATAATGGAAAGATCATAATCAGGAACAACATTAAATGTATTCAAAACCTGATCTAACATCTGTCTGTGCTGACCAGTTACACATACAATAGTTTCCAAAGACTCTCTAGTTTTTAATTCATTAACTAATGGGCACATTTTTATTGCTTCTGGCCGTGTACCAAAAACTAACATTACTCTTTTCATTTTTCCATTCTCCAACTTTATTATTTTATCTAAAATGTTTCTTTCAAAAATTGAGTCAAGTTCTCTTCTAACTCCTATTTTGGTAACGTATTACCAAACAAACTTTGTTTCTATCTCTTCCATATTCTTTTTGTAATAGTGTTAATATAAGTAATTACACTTTTTATTTGATCACTTTTTCCAAAAAATGCCAGAATAAATACTAATGTCCAAACTATACAATTTAATCCATGCACTATAAAAGATAATATTGAAAAATTAATCTTAAACATACTATTTATATATATTGAAGTACCTGCACTTACTACTACTACCATAAACCATTTTATATAATTTATATAATAGTTTTTTACACTTTTTTCAAAACCATATTTATATAAAATCAGAGGATCATACCATACCTGAGTTGATACTCTTGACACAACTGTTCCAAGAAACACACCCGGTAAGCCAATCAATTTAACAGCAACAATTGATACTATAATATTAATAACAGCCATTATCACAGGTCTATATTGCCCTTGCACAAATAAACCATTTGCATTTCTAAAAGAGTTCACAATAGTAGCATTTCCTTTAAGATAAAAATCCAAACATAAAAACAGTACAACCACTTTAGAAATCACATAATCTTGTCCTAACCAAATCTCACCCACAAATTCATTTAAAAGACAATACAAACATACCGTACATATACTAAAAAAAACTTCACACACAAAATTCATTATAACAAACATATCTACTTGTCGCTTTTTATCTTTTGAAGCCACCATATTTCCAACACTTGCTGTGACTGCGTTAAGAAACTGTAACATTAAATTATATAATTCTGTAATTATCATAGTATAATTTGATGTATATCCCACAATTCCAGCACCCAGCATAGATGAAATAATTAAACTATCCGTTCCGTTTAAGACCGTTCCAGATATTTTATATAATGATAATGCCTTGATATCCGCAAATATACCTTTTCTTTCATCAGCAGACAATGTTTCATCTTTATATTTTGCGATTTCGGGATAATGCATATCTGCAATTTTTGAAATTATCAAATTTTGAATAAATGTAAAACTAATTGTAATAATCAAATAAGCAACAAAATTTCTCAATACTACAATCACAATTGCTTGTGCTATTGTCCTAAATATCGTTACACCTACTGTAACAATTGATATTATATACGATTTTTGATTTGCTGTAAGCAAAGTAGACTTATATATAAGTAAATATGAAACTGTAGTATCAATAATGTATAATAAATAAATCAATACTAAGCTTTCTTTAACCGATGGAACATTAGTTACTAGCTTTTCCAAAAATGGAACCAGACAAATTCCAATACTCAAAACCGTCACTGCAATAATACGATACGCCTTTTTATATAATCCCATCAATCTAGCTATTTGTCTATAATCTCTATCATGTATCGGCTTATACAATGCATATGTGATTGCTGAGCCAATTCCCAATTCTGCAAATGAAAGAACTGTTAAAACATCCTTAAATACAGAAGATACCCCTGTATACTCTATTCCCAAGTAATAAATAAATAACGTTCGAATTCCAAAGTTTGTAATTAAAGTAATCAGTTTTACCACTAAGCCCATTCCTGTATTTTTTAATGTACTTATTACTCGAGATCCTTCATTATTTTGCATTATTTTTCTCCAATATTTCTTTTAAACGTGGTTTTAAACCTACATCGTTACTTTTATTAAATACCTGCATAATTACACTACCGAAACTTTCATTTCCTTCAATAATTTCTGGACCTGTTTTAGTTACACAAATATCCCATGCCACTATTCTAACTTCCGGAATAACTTGTGCAGCGTTAGCAGCTAATTGTCTTACCTCTTTCCAGAACGGAATTTTTTTTCCTAGCGGACTTTTTCTTGAGCCGATTGATTTATAATTAGACGATTTCTTTCCAAAAAATTCAGAATTAATTTTTCCACTATCTAAATCTATTCTAGCAACAGCTCCTCCCTGTGATATATTATCTAAAACTGCACCAGCTGCACCTACTCGCAATCCTGCAAATAAAAATTCTACATTATTACCATTTCTTATAGTTACTATTCTTATTGTATTAAGAGATGACTCATTAAAAATTGCTAGATTTTCATGATTTGTTAAACATTCTTCTACTAAATTATATTTATGCACATTCATATATTTCCTAAAAGTTGCAACGTCAATTTGAGGCGAAATATTATAAAGCTCTACTTCCTTTCCACTATCACCGTAACTGGATTTTAAAATACAACGATCATGCATATGCAAAAAACGTTCCATCTCTTTATCAGTACAATTATTTATATCAATCCAGTCTCTTTTTATTAAGCTATCAAATTTTTTAAGGAAATTAATTTTATCATGAAATTCATTTCTATACTCTTTATCATTATACTTGTCATATAATTTAAAATTAAAAAAAGTAGTAATATAGGTTTCCCTATTTTTTACATTTCGATGGGCAAAATCCAAATCTCTATACTCGGTAAACATCGCTCCATATTTCAAAGAACATATTATCATATCCATAGCAATTAAACATGCTGGTTTCCCTATTTCAGCAGCAATTTCCTTAGATCCATTTAATAATGTTTCTCGCTTTTCTTTTTTATATAAATAATACAAGGTATCCAATAGATACATTTCGGCACTACTCCCTTTCATACATTGTAATGATCGTTAATTATAACTTTTAGATTTTTCTCAAAATCTGCAAATGTACTAGCTTCTTCTAAAACCTTCACATTAATTTGATTTTTAAAATCTCCTTCTAAACACCTATCAAAAATTTCAAAAAAAGTACTCGGAGAATTATTAATTTCATCTGATAAAAAATATAAATCTGGCAGCTCTAATCTCTTCTTCATCAAATCTGACAATTTACCTTCATATACACCAGTATAATTAGACAAATCAATTACCATAGTAGGAACCCCCTGCTCTAAAGATAACAAAGTACCGTGAAAGTAATTTGTCACCACTGCAGAAGCATCTTTTAATATCAAACACCATTCTATCGGCGTAAGATCATATAAAAAAACATCCGAGCAAGGATTATTCATAAATGTACTTACTATAACATAATTATCATGATACCGATTATACACCATTCTACTTATCTTTTCATCTTGAAGCATAAGTACAATGTAATTCCCCTCGTTTATTTTATACTTTTTAAAAATTTCCACTTTGTTTCTATGTCCTAATTTATATAATTTCTTGAAGTCAATTAAAAAAGTAGGATCGCAAGCATGTTTTGGATTTACATTTGAATTGCAAAATTTAACAAACTTCTCAGTACACTCATCCCTTACATACACTGAGTCCATATTAGCAAAGGTATCTTTACATTTTTCTATTATTGTCTGCTCCGCATCAAAATAAGATAATCCATGAACTGAAGCTGCATAAGTTAAAACAGGAATCTTAAAATCGTAATCTGGAATAAATGCTGATGGAAAACCATTTTGATTCCAATTAAATACTGCATCGCTTCCTATAATTAATATTTGATAATTTTTTTCAATGTAATTATACAATTCTTTAAGTGATCCAAAATTCTTTTTAAAAGATAAGGAAAGATTCTTGTATGAACTATTAAATGATTGTATTTTTTTTAATTCTTTAATTCCACCACTTATACCATAATGTTTAAAAGTCCATAATATATTTATATATACTTTTCTTTTTTCTTTCGGTGCCACATAATCAATTATTTCAACTTTGCTATTTGGAAATACTTCCTGCAATTTAGTTGACAAAGCATATGCCTGCATAAATGCACCATAATTAATGGCTTTATGGAATGTTAATATTCCTATTTTCATATCTATCTCCTTATGTCCATACCCAAAACAAAACAATAATCTATATCTTTTTTCCTGAATAAATAAATCCACGTAATCAAGTAAAAGAAATAATTATTAAACCAAATATGATCTACTAATAAAACAAAAACCAATATTAAAATATATACATAACCACTTTTATATATTTTTTTTAATGCCCCAATAATAACTGCCGCAAGCATGAGTAACCCAAAATAGCCATAGTTCAATAGCATACAAACAAAATCGTTTGAATAGTCAGTCGCAATATTAAAATAAAGCTGGTATTGATTAATACCTACCCCAATAATTCTATTTAATATGCCATAATTGTGAAACAAATTAATATTTCCGTTCAAACGCTGACTCGCAGATGAATCACTTCGTGATAATTCAACATTCACAGACAAATATCTATTTAAATAATAGTCCAAAATTTCTCTAACTGTAACATTTTGGTTATATGCAATTTGTAATCCAATTAATGCAACTATCAGCATGCATAAAAACACAGCTTTCTGCTTAAAATCCAAATCTGAAAGAAAAAGTAAAAAAAGAAACACTATAGTTAATCCAACTATTCCCAAAACTGTAGACGAAATAATACATGCCACTGCCATTATTGCTGCTCTAATATATTTTTTCGTCTGAATACAATGTGCAATAATAGGTAGCAAATATATTGCTAAATAAGACGGTTCTTCGAAAAATGAATGAACACGTATGACTCCTGTATTTTTGTCAAACAAACCGCCAAAATAACTATATTTATTCAATGGAAACGGCAATATTCCAGAATAAAATTCCCGGTACCCTAGAGTAACAAAAACAAATTGCATAATAGCAAATGCTGCACAGATTAACCCTATCATTTCAACAGTTTTTAGAAAATAATTAATATCAAATTGATTTCTTAAAGAGCTAAACGCAATTAAATATAACATAAAAACAATAAATACTTTCACTGCAAGTGCAAAACTAAGATTCTCTGACGATGTAAACAAATAAGAAAGCACTGTTAAAACAAGACATATGCTCAATACACGAAATAGTATTTTATCTGCAAACACTTGCCTCTTCTTAATTACACAATATACCACAACTAACATGCATATAAAATCTGTCATTGATATATTATAGTTCGCCGTGCCAATTCCATACGGACTTAATATAGGCAACAACAACAACATAATCGTACTAATCTTTTGCTCTAAATCAATTTTATTATCTTGAATTTCAATATTATTCAATTTATCTTTGTTCATAATACTCGTCCTAATAATTCAGTTAATGATTTTTCATGTTTCGTTTTTGAATAATACGTATCAAATAAAAATTCTATTTCATTTTGAATTTTATCTTTATCATGAACCGCTAAAACATATTCTATTAATTCTTCTATTTTTCCATTATTTATACAATATGCGCAGTCATAATCTTTTGAAACACTTGCAAAATCAATTAAACAATCACTATAAATTGGAATTACACCTGCTGCAAGATATGAGGAAATTTTCGTTGGCGTGGCCACCCTATTAACCATATTATCTTTACGAATAATAAATCCATATGTACAATCTTGCAATTCTTTCTTAACTTGATTCTTAGGAACTTGTTTAACTTCATAATTTTTAATTTTCTTTTGCCTAATAATATCTTTTGCCAACTCTTCTTGAAAAGTTAATACTTTAAAATAGGTATTTTTAACTTGATGCTCAATCCTTGCATAAATCTCCGCAGTTTCCTCAAAACACTGCCATAAATCTAATGAACCTACATAAGTAAAAACCCTTCGCGAATAATCTTTATCAATAAATACCCTCGAATCTAAGGACTCATTAAAACATGGCATTACATACGATTTTGAAGAAAAGTCCCTTTTGGCTAATGATTCATAATGACATTTCATAAAATCTGATACATAAAGAATAAATTTTGCACGTTTCATACAAAAGACATCAATACTATTCAAAATATTAAATCTTAACGAACTTTTATTTCTCAAATATGACTCATCTGCCGTAGCTCCCTGTTGCCAAATTGCAAAATTACAATACCCCTTTAAATAATATTTAAAAGCATCTATTGCCATAGGATAGACCACTAGAGTATCACGATGAACGCCAGCCAATTCTTTAACATATTCGCAAGTAAATCCTATATTTTCCAGAGATCTTTTCACAACATCCAGATAATCCTGTAATACTACAATATTATTATAATTTATATAAATACACGCTTTTCTCATATACACCTTTATTCCTTAAGCAGTTTTTGCATTGCTTTTTTCACAAAAGCTCTTTTTCTATTGAGTCCATCATTTTGATACTTTAAAAATTTATCCGCGTATACTTTATATATGTCTGAATCTGTCAATTCATACATTACATTAAGCTGCGCGATATGCAACTTATGATAAAAAGGACTACATATCCTCATACCATCCTCATACATACTCCAATAACCAATGTCGAAATCCGGTAATCTTCGTTTCAGAGTTCCTAGTGTTCTATCCAAAATATCTTTTATCTCTGGATCTTGAAAAAACTTGCAATAATCCATGACTCCCCATAAGGAAAATATCCAACCATTCAAAATTAAAGGATCCTCTGTACACTCATAAAAATATACATCATTTCCATCGTATTTGGTTGTTCCACCTTTTTCGAGCGGTAAAAGCATAAATTTAACAGCCTTTTTTACTGCGCTTATATATTTTTCATCTTTAAATTCTAAATATGCCCTAAGCAAAAGCGATATACCTTCGCCCTGAGCCATAGATGAATATGGATGCTCCGGATTCTCATAGGTAAATGTAATCCAACTACCATCTGCTTGTTGATTATCTACCGCCCACTCTGAAGCAGCTCTAACTTTTTTAAGCATTTTTTTATCATTATTTAAAAGAAATAAATCATACGCACCTAATCCATACTGAAAAATTTCAATCGGAAAATAAATTATTTCTCCTGTGTCAACACTGGACATCGGAACTTTATTTCCTAAATCTTCTCTTTTTATAACTTTCTCTGTAAGATCATTATAATAACCTTTTATTTTATCAACAGAATATATCTTTCCGATACCTTGATTCACGTGAGAAATACTATTTCCTGTTAACATTTTTGTCCATTTTTTTATCTTATATAAGCTAACTCCCATTTTTCTCTCCAATATCATATTAATTGCTTTAATAATACTCTCATAACATTTTCTGGTTTATAGATATGTGCATCAATAATGCACTGTTCTCTCATTAATAACCATGGTCTCGGATTTTTTGCTATATCAATAAGACGCATTGCTAGCCCTTCTACATTTTGGGCTTCAAATAATCCTCCATTAATACCTTCCTTAATTACCTCATTATTATATTTCCAATCACTAGCTAAAACTGGAACTCCTGCTGAAAATGCATCTATTGCTGTTCCGGCAAATCCCTCACCTATGTAATATGTTGGAAATAATAAAGCAAAATATGTTTTAAGTGTTTCCACACTCTGATCAAATTTAATAAGTCCACAATACTTTATATACCTTGGAAAACTTTTTTTTAGCTTTTCAAACCACTCTACTTGTTTTGAATCAATTTGTCCATAAATATCCAAATGATATATTTCTTTTCCAAGTTGTTTATTCGCAGAAATAACAGCATTTACAGCATCTTCTATTCCTTTTTCTTTCATAACTCTAGAAAAAGTACATAACTTATAAGGTTTCGTACATTTTTCTGGTTCTTGCACTATTTTCAAACTTTTACAATTTGGCATAACCACAATATTACCAAATCCCATCTCTTCCAATAATTTTTTCATATTATATGTTTCCACATAGATCATGTGAAATGATTTCAGCATTTCAACTAATTTTTGTTGCTTTTTTAAAAATTCTGGAAGCCATCCCCCAACAACAACATAATGTAATCTTCTATGAAAAAATTTATTAAATAAAAATAAAACTGGTACACTTACCTTTAGACCATTCTCTGTAAGCATTAAAATAACATTCTCACATTGTACAAGAGATTTTATAGAACCAATAATAACTGGAATAATTGCCCTGATTCCACCATGAGTATCAATAATCACCGCTTTTTCTTTGCAATACTTTTCTACTTCTTCAGTAACAATTTTTGTTTTAATAGTCTGACCGTTGGCGAGATCTAATCCTATACCAAAATGGCCAATGACAGCAACCCTACTCATAACTATACCTCATAAAAAATATTTCTTAGCTGCATTAAATGCAAAACAACCTACGTGAAAAGCAGCAAAAATCTTATTTATATGTTCATCTTGAGTCTGTATTTCCCAAACCTGTTTAATGCTTTTAAATTTATTTGATGATAGTGAGTTACTACCCACCCTATATTTAACTAATCCCTCGTTTATTCCATAAGCTACTGTTCCATTTCTCAATAAACTTAACCATGTTGCATAATCCTGCCCACCTCTTCTAAGCGGCATTCTAAAATCCCCCAACACTGTTCTATCTATTATTACAGATGAAGTAGCAATAATTGTATTATGAAGAAGATATCCATAATCACAAGTTTCTTTTAGCTTTCTTTTACTCTTAATAGTCTTCCCCTTTTGATCAATCATTTCAATTGCTGTATATGAAAATGGACTCTCTTTCCTTTTCATAAGTGCAATCTGTTTTTTAGTCTTTTCTGGCATCCATAAATCATCACTATCCAAAAAGGCTACATACTGACCACTGGCAAGCTCTAAAGCTTTATTTCTCGCAGCCCCAGCCCCCATATTTTTCGGTTGAAGAAAATACACAATTTCAGAATGATTTTTTTTATACTTAGCAATAAGTTCAGCAGACCTATCTTTTGAACAATCATCCACCAGTACTATTTCAATATCCTTATAAGTCTGTGCAAACACAGACTCCAATGTTGCTTCTATATATCTTTCAACATTATACACCGGTGTAATAACCGATACTCTATCTTTAACATACTGCCTTTCCATACAAGTCTCCTAATTCATTAATAAATTGGTGTCACCCAATTTTTAAATTTATCACTTTTTCCTCTAACAACATCTAAGTATGTCATATGAAGATCCTTTGTTATTTTTCCTGTTTGACCATTATTAAGCACATACTTATCAATACTCAACACTGGAGTCATTTCCATTGCTGACCCACAAAGGAATGCCTCATCCGCTGTATAAAGTTCTGTTCTATCTATGGTTCGCTCAATAATTTTTAAACCCTTACTCTCAGCAATTTTAATTACCGTATCTCTTGTAATACTTTCAAGAACACTATCTGTAAGCTGTGGGGTGATCACTGTCTTATTCTTAATAATAAAGAAGCAAGATCCAGGTCCTTCTGAAACTTTCCCAGCTTCATTTAGGAAAAGACATGTATCATATCCATTACGTAATGCTTCTCTCTGTCCAACACGACTATTAATATAGTTAGCACCACACTTGATTCTGGGTGACAATGTTTCATCACTAATTCTTCTCCAAGAAGTGACACAAACGTTCAATCCCTTCTTGTTATATTCCGCACTCGTTCTTCCCCTTGGGATTGGTGCAACAAACATATCCACCGGGCCATCAGATCCCCAAGAGCCAAAGCCATCTACAAATAATGTCTGACGGACAGAAAGATTCTCATCATACTCATTAGCCTTAATCACTTCGATAAAAGCTTTAGTAAAATCTTCCTTAGTATATTGGCAATCAAGCTGAATAAGTTTTGCAGATCTAAGTAATCTCTCATAATGATCATCCAATCTAAACGCATATAGCTGTTTTTCTTCCTCATTCCAATAACACGGAATGCCTTCAAACACATTCAGACCAAACTGTGATGTCGGTGCCAAAATATTAATTTTTGCATCATTAACATTAAGAATTTCTCCCTTAAACCAAATTCTTCTATTTGCAATGTCATATTTCATATTAATTTCTCCAATACTATTTTTGTTCTATTTTATTCATACTCTTCGTCTGGAAGATGAGCTACTCTTATGATTTCAGCCTCTTCAGCCTTCGCTGCTTCTTCATCATTCATAGATTCATCCATTTTATTTTCATAAATTTTCTCATGCTTAAACGCCTTAAAAATAGACTCAATTCCAATTTTTATGTCAGCTAAAAAACCATATTTATTAAACATGTCCACATATTCATTATCGTATGTAACCTTTTCATCCCAAGAAATATCATTTCTTCCTTTGATCTGAGCCAATCCTGTCAATCCTGCTTTAACTTGAAATCTCTTTTTATATTTCTTATTGAGCGTATCAAAATCGCCCAACTCATAAGTAACACATGGTCTAGGTCCAACTACCGACATATCACCTTTAAAGATATTAAATAACTGCGGTAATTCATCTAAACTGCTATCTCTTAATTTTCTTCCTACCTTTGTAACACGGGGATCATTCTCATAATTAAACAAACCTGCTCCCATTTTTTCGGCATTAACCACCATAGAACGAAACTTATACATCTGAAATACTTTCCCCTCTTTGGTCCTTCTGCCTTGTTTAAAAAATATAGGTCCTTTCGAATCTTTCTTTATCGCTATCGATATACCAATCCATACTGGAGTAAGTAAAATAATGAGAATCCCAGAAGAAACTACATCAAATATTCTTTTTATTCCCAAACTTATTCTTTTCATCGCTTTCCCTCACAGATTAAAAATTGAAGGTATGAAAAATATCATCAAAAGTTTCTGCTCTTTTTATTACCTCAATTTTATCCTCACAAATATCTAACACTGGAAAATTTGGAAGAATAAACGGTGGTTTCATAACAAGTGAATAAGAACCACAATTGCTAATCATAATCGAATCCTCTACTGCAAGTTTTCCATTAAAATTCTTATAAAGGACATCTCCCTCAATACATGTAAAACCGACCATGTCCAAATCCTTGTATTCTTTTAATTCTCCACCCATATGAAGCACTTCCATTGGCGGATTAATACCACTCATACTAATATTTTTCTGACTTCCAAGAACAGATGCAATATATTTACCTCTAATATTCTTAATAGTTTTAACAGTCCCAACGAATTTCATACAATCGCCAACAACAGCTGATCCTGGTTCAATCAAAAGTTCTGGCTTTTTATTTTTATCTTTAAAAAACTCAGCAAATACTGTAGCAGCTGATTCCGCATAAGCTTCATAATCAGGAATTTCAAATGTAAACTGCCTCTTAAGAGAATCTGCCATCTTTCCAAACAAGCCGCCACCAATATCAATTCTCTCAGGAATGATACCCACTTTATCAAGAACAGCTATCATTCCTTTTGCTCTTGCTGGCCAATACTCAACTTGTCTCTTTGCAAAATGGCACTGAAAATTCACAAGATGAAGATTTGTTGTATTCATCACGATATCCAGAACCTTACCAAAATCATCACTATCAATATCAAATCCAAATCTTGATAACACACCATCATAAACATCATAATTACAACGAATACCAACATTAAGAGTTTTGTCCGTATTCCCTGCAAGACTTTTAATATATTCCGCTTCGCTTATAGAATCAATATTGACAGTAACCCCCATAAGAAGATACTCCTGAAGTTTTTCCAAATTCTTAATAGGTCCATTCCAAATAATGCGATTAGGTTTTACACCACATTTTACTGCAAGCTCCGCTTCCATTTCAGATACAACTTCCGCATATCCGCCGAGTTCATTTACAATTTTACACAACTTAGGTGTATAATTCGTTTTATAAGAATATGCAATATTAAAATTAGGATATATTTTTGCAAATGTTTCTTTCAATTCCAAAAAATTTTTTCTAAACTGTTCAGAATCAAGAAGATAAAAAGCATCCCCATAATTTCTTTTAAGATCAGCTATAATCCTTTTATTAATTTCCATTATTTACATCCTTTCTTAGCAGCAACCACCCTTGCTACTACTGCTTTAACTGCATCCTGATTTGCTTTAAAATCTTTTTCTCCAACAAGCGTTTTCTCATAATCTCTAAGTTCTTTCATATTCTTTTGGAATATTCTTTCAATATCCGAAGTTTTAGTAACTATCTCTGTATTACAAAAACTGCGACTTAAAATTGCACGTGTAGACCCCAAACGATAATGTTCCATAATAATTTTTTCCGCCGGAAGCTCACCTTCACCTAATCTGGCAATACCACCAAAGCCACATGGAATCTCTTTTATTTTAATCTTTTTTATTAATTTCTCTACAGTGCCATCAGCCAAAAGTTCAAACATAAAAGTCAAACCGTATGATAAATGAAGATCATTCAAGCCAATATGAATTTCATCCATCCCACCATTCTGAAGCACTTCGTCTAAACATTCTACTGCTTCCTTTGTTTCAAGTAAAAGTGTTGTTTTACATCTACCATTAACAGCTTTTAGGAAGCTTGCTACTTCCGAAGCAGATTTCCACATAGGAAGCATAATAATATCTGCTCCTGCATCTATAACAGCATTAATCTCTTGTTCGGAATTTTTGTTCCATGGATTAATACGCACCAACATTTCCGAAGCACTAAGGAATGGTTTAATTCTTTTTATATCGTCTATCGAATGTTGAGACTTTACTGTATTCATACCTTTCTGACGTTCTTCTTTTCCTAATGTTTCTAAATCAATCCAAATTCTATCAACACCATTTTTTTCCGCAATTAATGCAACATCTAATCGATTAGTAATATACATTAACTTCAAAGCCATTCTTTATACTCCACTCCTTTTTGCTACATATATCAAAATTCACAACATATAGTAACTAATAACACTCAAGTTAATTAATCTACAAATTCTTTTTATTCTTTAATCTAAAATCTTCTATAGCTAATATAAAACCAAATCACTAATTTCCTTTATATTGCTACCTTTTGGGTTCCCTGTGTTACGGCACGCTTTTGCGCCACAGCTGATGATGTTACTTCTTTGTTAACTTCCTCCGGTCTTCTAAACGTCGGTACTGCTTTTCGTAAAGCCTCTCGTGCGGCATTATCATCTCCTGCATCGCATGCTTTCTGAAGTGCTGCAAGTTTCGTATTGATATCCTGTTCACACAGTGGTGTATCACGTTCAATAAATATCATGCTGTTTGGCGTCTTGTCAAGTTCTTCGGTTTTGACAAGAAGTTCTTCGTATAATTTTTCTCCCGGGCGCAAACCGGTTTCGATGATGTCAATTCCCTGTACACCGGACAGGCGGATCATGTTTTCTGCAAGGTCCAGGATCTTGACCGGTTTTCCCATATCCAGTACGAACAATTCACCATTCTTTGCCATTGCTCCACTCTGAAGTACCAGCTGGGAAGCCTCCGGAATTGTCATGAAATAGCGGATGATTCTCTTATCTGTAAGAGTGACCGGACCGCCGTTGGCAATCTGGCGTTTGAATAACGGGATTACAGAACCTGCACTTCCAAGGACATTTCCGAAACGGGTTGCACTGTATTTTACTTTGCCGTGGGTGCTGGCACTCAGTACGATCATCTCACACATTCGCTTGGTCGCACCCATAACGTTGGTTGGATTGACTGCCTTGTCTGTGGATACCATCATAAAACGTTCTGCATGGTACTGCTCACACAGTTCCACAAGATTTCTGGTACCAAACACATTATTATAAATAGCTTCTACACAGTTGTATTCCATCAACGGAACATGCTTGTGGGCCGCTGCATTGATGATGATCTGTGGATGGTGCTTCTCAAACACTCTCGCAAGTGCTTTCTTATGTGTAATAGAACAGATCTCAATCTGAAGATCCAGCTTGTTTCCATAAGCAATCTTTAATTCCTGCTGAACATCGTATGCTCCGTTTTCATAAATATCCAAGATGATCAGCTTACGTGGGCTCATCTTGGCAAGCTGTCGGCAAAGTTCGGAACCGATGGATCCGCCACCGCCTGTGATCAGAATCACTTTGCCCCGGTAGTAGTCATAGGTCTTTTCATCTGTAACAACCAACTGTTTACGGAATAACAGCTCTTCAATATCAAATTCTCTCAGGTGGCGCTTACCGCCTGCGGAATAGACTGTCGGATAATCATAAACCTTTAATTTGTATCCGGCATTTTTGTAGTACTCATAAAGTGTTTTCTTCTTATCTGCGTCCATGGATGGAATTGCAAAAATGATTTCCTGCACTTCGAATTCCGTCAGTTTATTAAATGTTGCCTGATCTTCTGACCAGACTGGAATTCCATGAATCTCACGACCAACCTTTTCCTGATTAATGTCAATAAAGCAACGCGGTACATAGGCAGCTCCTTCATTATTCAGAAGTTCTTCTGCCAGGCTTACCCCTACGCGGCCGGCTCCTATGATCGCAACTTTGATCTTCTGGGTTTCTTTTTCGTTGCCTGCCTCTATGCCGGCAAATGTATGTAACAAAGCGGAAAGAAATCTTCCTCCGGTAGTGTCCTGATTCCCGCATTTGTATGCGTAACGGTACATCATGCGAAGTGCCAATGCTCCCAGCAAACTCAGACTGACCAGTGAAAGCATTCTGGCGAATGTGATTTTCTCAACCGGCAATAGCAGCTCCAGACACAGGTATGCAACAAATGCAACAGAATCTGTAAACAGTAAGCGGATATAACACTGAATACCACCGTAACGCCATACCTGGCGATAAATCTTACCCAGGATCCGGGCTGTAAAAATACATACTATGGAAAGGCCTGCCTGCTGAAGTATTCCTGTTGATGAAAGGTTTTCGTTTCCTTTGTAGATCACCAGCAGGAGTACTGCTGCTATCGCATATACGATCAAATCGTATAGGATCAGCATCCGGCGTGTGTTAATAATATTCTTTTTATTTGTCTGCTCCATCATCTCATGCCTCTCTGTTCTGAACTTCGGTATTTGCTTCTAAGACCATACCTGAATCTATGATGGCAGCATGGCTAATATTACTTACGCTTCCAATAACTGTGGTCTGTCTGACTCGATCACTGTGTTCTTCTGAATTAATAATTACTGATTTTCTTTCCATTCCTTTAACATTCTCCCTGTGAATATTTTAATCCCCCCGACAAATTCTTGTCCGTCAGGGCATCACAAACAGCCAGATAAAGACTCTCGCTTCTAATACTCTAGATGCGGTCTCATGCTGTCTATCTGGCGATCATCTGTGTTTTCCTGATTCTTAGTGTATTTCAAAATAACATCCTTTCCTTTGTACTGTGTATCCATTTTTCTCTTGAACTGGATACATTATAGCACACTGGCGTTTTTTAGTAAACATTAATGTTACATATATTGGAGAACGTTGGTGGGTTTTGGTGATTTGTGGGGTATCTTCTTTCTCGCTTTATATTTCTAATTTGCTAATTGCGCTTTGAATCTCTTCAATGAAAGTTTCTACCGCCAGACGCTTTGTAATGCCTTTTTCGTTAGTATTGTTATACTCGGATAACAAATTTTCCAATTCTTTCAGCAGTCTCAGATCCATACTGTAGAAATCATTCAGATTTCCCATATGATACACTTTCTTAAATGCTTCAACGATTGTATATATCTCCCCTGTTTTGCTCTTTTCAACCAGTTCCATCAGTTTTTTCTGTTCTATATATTCCATAAAAGAATTATGCTTCAGATAATATTCCTCGCGTTCTTTACATTTTTCAAAGAAAAACTGTGCATCTTTATATACGTTTTCTTCCGTCATTTTATCTTGTTCCAGCATTCTGTTTCTTAATTTTCGCTTCTCCGCAATCACATCATAGAATTCTCTGAATTCTTGTTTATCTGACGAGTCAGAAAAAGACAGTGGTTTACGTCCTTCTTCCTGAACCAGCCTGTCATTTTCAATAAGCGAAATCATTTTTTCCTGGACTATTGCAATATTTTCTTCGTATAGTCCATATTTCCGAAATACGATCAACAGTGTCAGAATGCCTGCATAGTCTTCATACACGTATTTATTTTGTTCCAGTTCTTCCAGCATTTGTTGGATATGATTTTTCACCTCAGCATCTTCCATGAATCTCCAATCATAAAGCTCTAAATATGCTTTTCCCTCTGATTTTAGAACTTTTTTGTTGTGCCGACAGTGTTCTTCAATATCTCTTGCAGCTTTTACTAAGCCTGCTTCATCAAGGCATGCATTTTGCATATACTTATTGATGAAAAGATATTCTGCCACATGATTATATTCGTGTCCCTCGAAATACACATATTTCGAATTTTCACCATAATATAGGCTTCTTATCAATTGTTTGTTGTTTCTCTCTGCAACTACTGCCCAGATACTGTATCTTAAAAACTCCTCGATAATAGATTCATAATCTTCAGATCCATTGAAATTTTTACAAGTTATTTTATAAATGTCTTCAAACAGATCCATCCACATCACGGCAACTCTTAGATTTTTATTATCTGTTTCCTTAAATGCTTCCACTATTTTATCTATATGGTCCACCAAAAAGCGTCTGTATCGACTTTCCTCAAGATATCCTTTATATTTTTCATTTCCTAAAATCAACTCTTTTAGTGATTCTTCAATTTCCGGAGTATAGTTGCAGATCTTCCCGATAACTTTTTCTTTTATATCACGGTAAATATAATTCTCTGAATATAGTGCTTCATTCAGTTGTTTTAATTCTTTAATTGTTAATTCGTCAGTCTCTACACTAGTTCTCCTACCTTCATCCGCAGGGTTATTCCGAACGACTTTTCTTCCGCCAGTCAGTATTGTCTGATATTTTTGCTCAAGATTGATATTCGCATAAGTCTTTCCTATATTATTTTCATCTGCCAGAATGATCACTTTACAGTTACAATGTTCTACCAGATTATTTATATATCCAAACACTTCGCTAATAGATATACTACATCTCTCTAAATCATCAAAACATATTACCAAATCTTTCGCTTCAATCGCTCCTTTTATCTCATTCAAGACTTCCAAGTCTGCCGAAACAGCACCTATAGAAAATGAAAGTGCTCTGCTGGCAGCACCTAAAATGCCTGCTACAGCCTTGGCTCCTCTTTTTACTACCTCATTTCCATTAGCTTTTGTATAAAATAAGTAGCTGGATAATAGCTGTTTTGACAATTCTTCAATAGAAGACATTCCGTATAATGAAATATAAATATTAGTCTTTCTTTTATTTTTTCCAACTTCTAAGCTTGATATAGTATCCATCAGATACTTCTCATATAGAAAGGTCTTTCCACTGCCCCAGGCTCCATTGATTAGTAATGCATATTGGGCATTATCATTTTTTATATAATTTTGAACAGCTTGTTTTATTTGTTCTTTGTTCATTATATTCCCTTCCTTATGGTTTGCAACCGTTCACATGCTGCTGTACAATTCCTTATTACATTTCATATTTTTCTATTATGCAGCTATGTGTCTTTGTTTCTTTGTCATAATTAATCCCTGCCAGCAACAGATTTCCATGATAGTCTTTCAGTGCCTCTACGTATTGTTTTTCTTTTATCTGTGCAATCGCACCCTTGGCGGTTTTATCCCATTTTAGTTCGATGACTGCTGCCGGTTTGTCTGCATGTAGTTTCCGTGGGATGAAGCAGATGTCGGCGAAGCCTTTTCCGGAAGGCAGTTCTCTGACGATGGTGTAGTATTCTCTTGCAAAATAGAACGCAAGATTAATAGTGCAGCTCAGAGAATTTTCGTCATTGTACTGCAAGATTGAGATCTCACGGTGGGCGCGGTCAATTCCCGCAGCTACTGTGTCTGCGTCCATTTCCCACAATGCCTTTAGTAATTTCCGTGAATCATCTACGGAACGGATAACTTCGCTCCAGCTCATGGTACTGATCGCATTTACGTATTCCTGTGAAACTTCTTTATTTGGTATTGTGACGGTTCTGTCCGGCCAGTGGTAGCTTAGATATCCAAGATGGACCAGTAACGTCAGGATGTCATCTCTTCCCTGAAAGGAAGTCATATCGTTGGAAAATGTTCCTGTGTTGATCTCGATACGGTCGCCTGCGAGCATTCGGATGACTGCGTCTTTCAGTCCATCAATGTTCATAGAGATATAGATCTTCAGTGCTTCATAAGTTTCTGTCTGGTTCCAATAGTTGTCATAAATGCCGCTCAGCATGGCGTCTACTACAGACTTAGGGCTGTACATGGCATATGTTTTTTTGTCGTTGCCTTCCAGAGTCACAAGTTCATAGCCATCATACCAGGCCTGTGCTTCCTGAAAGTTTCTGTTGTACTGGATGCAGAGGAATCTCACTTCATCTTCTGTGAAGCCAAAATATTCTGCCATGTCGCGCGAATTGAGCATGGAATATTCTGTGAACATGTTCAGGGCGGAGTGAGAGCCGTATTTCTTAACTGGTAAAATTCCTGTCATATATGCCAATGCTACATAGTCCTGATCTTTGAGCCATGCACGTAAAAAATCAAGGTACTTCTTCTGTGCATCATCATCCTGTTTGTACTCGCGAAACAGACAATCCCATTCGTCAATCAGGATCACAAACTGGTGGTGTGTCCGGACAAAAATATCTTTCATTACCTGGATCAGATCGGTTTCATCCCGAAATCGAATATTTTCGTAAACTTCCAGAAGATCAAAAATAAGATATTTTTTCAAGCGGGCCAGCATTTCGTCTACACTGTTTGTGGAACTCAGGAACTCCTGCATGTTGATTTTAATTACGTCATATTGATTTAAATGTTCTCTGTAACTGGATTCTTTACTTATTTTCAGATTATCAAACAGCTCTTCTGTGTTCTCTTCTCTCCCATAATATGCTGCCAGCATATTTGCAGCCATGGATTTCCCAAAACGTCTTGGCCGGCTGACGCAGATATATCGCTGCTCTGTATGCATCCGTTTATTCGTTTTCTCGATCAAGCCACTCTTATCTATATATATTTCTGACCGTAAACTATTACGGAATGATGTTGCCCCCGGGTTCAGATAACTTCCCATTTTGATGCCTCCCATGATTTAGCAGTCATTTTTATATATAAAGTTTACCATAATCGCCAGGCTTTTGAAATGTTTTTCTTCTATGCTGACTTCAAAAGTATAGCAAACCTTAAAGATGGGGTGCGAGCATAATGTCGCACCCCACTTAATCCACTTCTTTCTTTTATCTGTTACATGAATGTGTTAAAATCAATTTCATAACCAGAACTCTTCATTTCTTTTGCTAAAGGAATCTTCCAGCCACCGTTATTGTCTAATGGAATATAAACAATTCCAGAAGTATCATTTGGTATCTCAACAGATCCTTTGACTAATGCACATACATTATTTCTGCCTAATTTACTGATTAAATATCCATGTTCAAACACAACATTTTGTCGTGCTCTAGGCATTTTTTTATTTTCTTCGTTTTTTGCATATCCCACATCGCAGGGCGTATACAAAACAATTCCAAAGCCTACATTTGAATATTTTTCAATTTTCTCTATAACCGTCATTCCGTCATTTATCTGTTCATGTAAAATTATTGGCTCAAATCCAATCTTTTCTATGAAACGAGCGACTTCAAATTTTGCTTCGGCATCATGTCCATGAACGATAAAAACTTTTTCCTTTTCTTTTACCATTTCTTTTTCCTTTTCGGTTCCTGTTTTTTTCTTTTTGCTTCGAACAGCTATATTATTGGTATTATTGTCACCAATACAAACTGTGCCATTGTTTGTGTTACCTTGTCCAATATTCATATTTTTAGCATTTATTACTATTCTTTCACTCATAAACAAGCTCCTTTATGTAGTATCATTCAGGTTGGATTATTCTTCCTCATCCGAATATCCAAAGTTATTTTCATTTCCATCGCCAAATAAAACCTGACCAGCATTTACAAGCGGGCCAACATGGCAATTCTTTAGGTCAATTTGAATATCATTTTCAGCATTTCCCTGTTCAATGATTCTATTATACAATGCAAACATTACCTTTTTTCGAAATTCTTCTGTTTGAATTTCAAAGTCATATTTTCTTGTTGAGTTCATAATAATGCAGATCATATAATGACAAATTCTGTTTTGCCTTGTTTGTGGAACATCAATATCTACCTTTCTACGTTTAAAATAAGAATATGCTGTCCAAATTGCCAGAGCAATGGCAGGAAGAAAAAAGAATGAATTGATAAAACCAATTACAAGACAAACAACTGCTCCCCAAAAAGCTAAATTAAAAACTGGATTTGTTTCTCTGAATTCTTTAAAATCAACAGTTCTTTCAGCTTTTTCATAATAGTTTTCTTCTTTATTTTCCCAGCTATTATACTGAGCTATTGAAGAAATATTTGATAACTGCAGGATTGTTCCATCCCAAATCATAACATTTTTATGAATAGCAAAATTAATACCACATAAAGTTTCGCCATCCGTATTGTGCTCGTTTAATTGCTCTGATAAATTTTTTCTTTTTTCCATGTTGTGGCCTCCTGTTTTATGGTTCATCTTAACTTTGAGTTACATAACAGCTGATCCGTCTGTTTATGCTTATATTATAACGCATCTGACCAAAAAAGCACGACCAGTACCCACTCAGATGAACCATTATTTCAACAAGATTCGACCATTAACGATTCCTTTCACTTAACAAAAGCAGACAATTTTATCATAAAAATCGCCATTTTCATATTTAAAATCGCCATTTTCCCTCATTTCCGACAGCTTACTCAGAAGTTGTTTTAAAATTTTGTACTTATGTATTTCATTAACATCCGTTGCTGTTTTTAAAGTTTGTTGTAATATATCCGTGGTCTCTTTACCATTAATCGTCAAAACGCAGCAATAAAAATATAAGTATTCTGCTCTATACTGATTATCAAGAAAAGAATACTTCTCTAAAAAAGCAGCCGCATCATTCAAAAATCGTTCCATTTGCTCCAGATAGCCATTGTCCATTGGATCCTGTAAATACATCAAAAAGCAACATTTTGCTATATATAATAAATAATCCACTGCGGCTCTGTAGAAGCCTTTTTTTCTGGTATCTTTAAAGTTTTCCTGCGCTTCTTCTACTATTTCATCCAAAGCTTTATTTTTTGTACAAAAGTCACATTTCAAGGACCAGCGTACACACCAGGACTGCTCACGATCTGTTAATTTGCATTTTTCCAACATATCTTCCCAGATTATTTTTGAAGCATTCATGTCCCTCTGCACCCTAAAAAGGGTCATAGCCTTTCCATTCAAAAAACGGTTACATGCATATATATCTATATCACTAGAATGCCTTTTGTAATAATCATCTGAGAGTTTCAATGCCTGCAGAGCCTTATCTTTCTTATTCCATTTAACAGCCCTACGCATATACATACCATAAGTTTCCATCACCTCGATATGATTTTTGACTTTTCGTGCAATCTCACAGCGTTCTGCATTTATCTGATCTGCAATCTCAATTTTTTTCGTCCGCATATAAAAGAAATCTGCCAGATTACTTCCTGCTATCTGAAAATACTGCTCATGCAGATTATTTTGGGAGCAATATTTGAGAACTTCTCTTACAATCACAAGTTCTCCACCCCGATCAAGAAACGTTTTTTCCCCACTGTAAACAGCATTTATATCCAGATTTTTAATCCGACGAATATAGAATTCTACGCTGCGCTTCATATATTTGCTGTACTCTGATTCTTTCCAGCATTTAAACTGGATTACTTCTTTTATAACAGGAAAAATCCTTACTCCTCTGAAGTTCCCATATTCCCCCTCTTGTCGGTTTCTCCCGCTCTCCATAATAAGCATATATCGGTAAGCCTGTGAAAGTGACTTTTTCCATGCTTCCTCTGACATTTCGTCTCTTAAAAGGAACTTAAGCATATCGATGCTAATATCTCCTGAGAAGTAACTTGCACATATGATCAAAGATTGTGCTTCTGAATCAATTTCTTTCCACATAGCATCAACGAAGCTTTTCCATAAATCTTCATATACTTGTTGCAGATCCGGATTAAGATATAACGGAGATGAGAAATATTTTTCCAGATTCTCTTCATATTTTAATAAATCTTTTTCAAATATTGCAGTTCCTAATTTATATACTGCCAGCGGAAGCCCACCTGTTTTTTCTTTCATTTTGGGAATAAATATTTCCTTAATCTCCCTTTCACTAAGTGAACTTTCGTTCAGAATTCCCGGCACATATTTCCTGAAAAGTTCCTCTATACATTTTGTCTGATTAATCAGATCATTAAATACAACGTATTCCATGTCCTCGAGGTACAGATTTTCACAGGGAGTATGTGCAAGCAAAATTACTTTTCCTTTTCCAACAAACTCCATCTGACTGAATGGAAATGTCTGAAATCCAACATGTATGATCACACATTCTCCCTGTATGAGTGCTGCTTTTAGCGCCATGCTGTTTTTTATTTCTTCTAGGCTGTGTTCATAAAAATTAAATATTCTAGGACTCTCTTCATTATTTTTTTCTTCAAAATATTTTATTACGCTAATGGTAATTCCACTTTTGCATGTACCCGCAAGATATAAAAAGCGCTTAGGACTTCTTTGTAAAAAAGTATCCAGCTTGTCTTTCAATACCTGTGGGCATATAATATGTTTATTTTCTTCATCTTCTTTTCTCGCATACTGTAGCTCAGTGTTATCTTTGAAAACAGCCTTTAAATCAATTGTATATTTTTTATGTTTTTTGAAGCTCTGAATATATTTCGCAATAAATTTATTTATTATATCTGAAGAGAGATTATTTTTTTCAGCAACTTCTACACAGCCTATCAAAAACAACTCCGGTTTATTTTTGGATGTTTCTCCTTCATATTTTCGTATTACACCAGTCGAAAATTTCGTACTTTCGCTGATCTCACTCCGTATTTTGTTCAGATTTTTCTTTGTTAGCTGTTTGATTTGGTTACACAAATTCTGTATTAAATATTGTGGTTCTTTAACAGTTTCTGTATTTTCTTCCATTTCTCCTTCAACTCTCTTTGACTTTTTAGTATTAACTTATTGTATCATATGTAGAACTATTTTTATCATTCTGTATGTCGAAATAATGGTTCGTTCTTTCGACATAGTTGTACAAAAAAAGATATGGAAAAACTCCGCTGTGGAAGTTTCCATATCTTTTTTCGTTTTATATTACACATTACTTTTGTTGATAAAATAATCATAAACCTCAAAAAACGAGCACAACGGTAGAAATATTTCTTTCGATTATCTTCCATTTCGCACTGGATATCTAGTTTATGATCTTAGGCTGGTGACTTGTAATTATAAATTGCAAATTTTTTCTTTCATCCAGCGAAATTTCCGCAAGAACATCAATACAGTTACCACCCAAACCATTCTCAAATCCGTCAATCAATACCAGCGAATTTTTGCACATTGTTATCAGTTCAAAATATAGTATATCAAGGCAAAGTTTTCTTTAACCCTCTGTTATTTTATTTCATATTTTTCTATTACGCAACTATGTTTCTTCGTTTCTTTGTCATAATTAATCCCTGCCAGCAGCAGATTTCCGTGATAGTCTTTCAGTGCCTCTACGTATTGTTTTTCTTTTATCTGTGCGATCGCACCGCTGGCGGTTTTGTCCCATTTTAATTCGATGACTGCTGCCGGTTTGTCTGCATGTAATTTCCTTGGGATAAGGCAGATGTCGGCGAAGCCTTTTCCGGAGGGAAGTTCTCTGATAATGGTGTAATATTCTCTCGCAAAATAGAACGCAAGATTAATGGTACAGCTCAGAGAGTTTTCGTTATTATACTGCAGGATTGATATCTCATTGTGAGCGCGGTCGATTCCTTCTGCTACTGTATCTGCATCCATTTCCCACAAGGCCTTTAGTAATTTCCGTGAATCATCTACGGAACGGATAACTTCGCTCCAGCTCATGGTACTGATCGCATTTACGTATTCCTGTGAAACTTCTTTATTTGGTATTGTGACGGTTCTGTCCGGCCAGTGGTAGCTTAGATATCCAAGATGGACCAGTAACGTCAGGATGTCATCTCTTCCCTGAAAGGAAGTCATATCGTTGGAAAATGTTCCTGTGTTGATCTCGATACGGTCACCTGCAAGCATTCGGATCACGGCATCTTTTAGACCGTCAATATTCATGGAGATATAGATTTTCAGTGCTTCATAGGTTTCTGTCTGATTCCAGTAATTGTCATAAATGCCGCTCAGCATGGCATCTACTACAGACTTAGGGCTGTACATGGCATATGTTTTCTTGTCGCTGCCTTCCAGAGTCACAAGTTCATAGCCATCATACCAGGCCTGTGCTTCCTGGAAGTTTCTGTTGTAACGACTGCAGAGGAATCTTACTTCATCTTCTGTGAAGCCAAAATATTCTGCCATGTCGCGCGGATTGAGCATAGAATATTCTGTGAACATGTTAAGGGCGGAGTGGGAGCCGTATTTCTTTATGGGAAGGATTCCTGTCATATAAGCAAGTGCTACGTATTCTTTATCTTTCAACCACATTCTTAGAAAATCAAGATACTTTTTCTGAGATTCGATGTCTTCTTTATATTCGCGGAACATACAGTCCCACTCATCGATCAGAATCACAAACTGACACTTCGTCTCTGCATAAATATCCTGCATTGCAAATACAAGGTGTTCACTGTCAACATATTCCGGATATTTTCTTTTTAGTTCTCTGAGCAGGCGTGTCTGCAGCATATTCAGCATTTCTTCAACACTCCTGCTCATGCTTAAAAATTCCTGTATATTGATCTTGATGACATCATATTTATTTAAATAGTCTCTGTAATCCGCTTCTTTACTGATTTTCAGATCATTAAATAATTCTTCTGTATTTTCTTCTCTGCTGTAATAGGAAGCCAACATATTTGCGGCCATGGATTTTCCAAAACGTCTTGGCCGGCTGACACAGATATAGCGCTGTTCTGTATTTATTAATTTGTTTGTTTTTTCAATCAGTCCGCTCTTATCTACATATATTTCAGAACGCAGACTATATCGAAACAGTGTAGATCCCGGGTTCAGATAGTTTCCCATTTTGATACCTCCTATGCTCTGACAGTCATTTTATATGTATAGTTTACCATAATCACCTGGCTTTTGAAACGTTTTTCTTATGCAGCAGTAAGGACAGCGCTGTCTTATATTTATCATTCTTCCTGAAACTGCTCCAGCATCTGCAGATATGTCTGCAGAAGATGTCTTTTGGATGAGGAACATTTTCTGTAGAGTGACAGCAGGTCTTGTTCTTCTTTGGTTATGTTTTTGATTTCTTCGGTTTCAGAGTCCAGCAGCAGGTCTGTGATGGAGATGTCCAGTGCGTTGCACAGTTTGTATACGGTGTACAGATATGGTCTGGATTTGCCGGTCAGGAGTGAATACAGTGTTGATGTTGAAATATCTGCCTTTTTGGCCAGTGTATAATGAGAAACTCCTCTCAGTTCGCAGATTTTGTTGATATTTTGGATCAGTTCTTTGCTTTTTTCTTCTGGATTATATCTTCCTGTGTGCTTTGATGAATTCTTTTTTTCTCTCAATTTGCTTTACCTTCCCCTCATATATAGTGAAGCATAAAAAAGCTTCTATAATATATACGGGAGAAATGTCGAAAAATCACGCGAGATTTCGATTTTTTATTGTATTATTGCTGTATTTTTTGTGTTTTGACGAACAAAAAAACACCATCCGGCAATTTCTGCTGAGATTGCTCTGGATGGTGTTTGTGTAATAGTTTTATTCTACGGTAACGCTCTTGGCAAGGTTTCTCGGTTTATCTACATCAAGTCCCTTGGCAACACTTACGTAATAACCCAGCAGCTGAAGCGGGATCACAGCGAGGGATGTTGCGAAGTATGGATCTGTCTTTGGAATGTAAACA
The DNA here is from genome assembly GCA_934424575.1 of uncultured Blautia sp. Classification (GTDB taxonomy): domain Bacteria; phylum Bacillota; class Clostridia; order Lachnospirales; family Lachnospiraceae; genus Blautia_A. The sequence continues at coordinate 113,749 of CAKRXU010000003.1, read as the reverse complement.
GTGAAATCTGCGGTATCTTCGATGTTATAATTTCCAAAAGTAGTAAGTCCCAGCAGGTATGCTCCACGGCTCTTGCACTCTACCATGTTGCTGACTGTTTTTTCGTAAAGCTCTGGCTGGGTGAGTACACCGATCACCAGTGTTCCATCCTCGATCAGAGAGATGGTTCCGTGTTTCAGCTCACCTGCTGCATATGCCTCAGAGTGGATGTAGCTGACTTCTTTCATCTTGAGGCTGCCTTCCATACTGATCGCATAGTCGATTCCACGACCGATAAAGAAAGTATCATGTGCATTTGCCTGTTTGGATGCAAACCACTGGATTCTCTCCTTGTCATCGATGATTCTCTGGATCTTGTCCGGGAGAGTCTTAAGCTCTTCGATGTATCCTGCACTCTGTTCCTCTGTGATCTGCTCTCTTACCTTTGCAAACTGGATAGCCAGTACATAAGCAGCGATCAGCTGCGTGCTGTATGCCTTGGTCGTTGCAACGGAAATCTCCGGTCCTGCAAGTGTATAGAAGACATTGTCTGCCTCGCGGGCAATAGAAGAACCGACAACGTTTACAATCGCAAGTGTTCTGATTCCATGATCCTTGCAGAGTCTCAGTGCTGCAAGACTGTCTGCTGTCTCTCCGGACTGGCTGATCACGATCGCCAGTGCATGAGGATCCAGAATCGGGTTACGATAACGGAATTCAGATGCAAACTCTACACGTACCGGGATCCTTGCCATATCTTCGATCACATACTGTGCTGCTATACCTACATGGTAAGCAGAACCGCAGGCAATAATATAGATCTGAGAAATGTCTCTGATTTCTTCCTCTGAGAGTCCAACCTCTGACAGATCGATCTTTCCATCTTTCAGGACGGAATTCAAGGTATCCTGTACGACCTTCGGCTGTTCATGGATCTCTTTCATCATGAAATGCTCAAATCCGGCTTTTTCTGCTGCCTCTGCATCCCAGTCGATCACTTTCATTTTTTTCTCGATCTCTTCGCCGTCAAGATTGTAGAAAGTAATCTCTCCCTTGCGTACGCGGGCCATTTCCATGTTGCCGATATAATAAACGTTTCTTGTATATTTCAGGATCGCCGGAACATCAGAAGCAATGTAAGACTCACCATCCTCTACACCCAGAATCATCGGGCTGTCTTTTCTTGCAACATAGATCTCCTCCGGATAATCCTTGAACATGATCGCCATTGCATAAGAGCCACGGATGCGGACCATGGAATGATTGATCGCATCTACCGGTGTTCCCTCATATTTCTTATAATAGTAATCGATCAGCTTTACTGCTACTTCTGTATCTGTCTCTGAGTAGAAGGTGTAACCCTTACGTGTCAGTTTATCCTTCAGTTCCTGATAGTTCTCAATGATTCCGTTATGTACGGCAACAACATTTTCGTCATCGCTGACATGCGGATGTGCATTGTTCTCAGAAGGTTCTCCGTGAGTTGCCCAGCGGGTATGACCGATACCACAGGTTCCTGGAACGGATTCGCCATTGTTTGTTTTCTCAGAAAGGCCTTTCAGACGTCCTTTTGCCTTGATGACTGCAGCATCACGTTCACCATCACGGACAGCGATTCCTGCTGAATCATATCCACGATACTCCAGTTTAGAAAGACCGTCCAGTAAGATCGGCGCTGCCTGATGATCACCTGTAAATCCTACAATTCCACACATAAATATATCTCCTCTTTTTCATTTCACAACTAATTGCCAAAAATCAATCTGTCTATGAGACACAAAATTAATTTTTGTCTATAATATCACAATCATCCGGGAAATTCAATATTTTTGTCCTATTAGCTCTTTTTTTTGCCTATATACAAAAGGGTTCATGACCAATATGCCATGAACCCCATTCTCTGTAATTTCATTATGACCCTAGTACCGATTACTGGTCATCCCGGATCAGACAGATCCCTCGTGCTTAACAACAGTAAGAACTGTCTTTAACAAAATCTTGATATCCAGTCCAATGCTCCAGTTCTCTATGTATTGGGTATCCAGTCTTACAACTTCTTCAAAATCTGTGATATCGCTTCGGCCGCTTACCTGCCACATACCGGTGATTCCAGGCTTGGTGGACATACGGCTTCTGTGATGAAGTTCATACTGCTCCCATTCATCTACTGTCGGCGGGCGGGTTCCCACCAGACTCATATCGCCCTTGAGAACATTCCAGAACTGTGGAAATTCATCCAGTGATGTCTTACGGATAAAGTTTCCGATTCCTTTTGGATTACCATTCTTATCCTTCTTCTCACTGCCGATGATACGTGGATCGTAGTCCATCTTGAACATCAGGCCATCCATCTTGTTCTGGCTCATCAGCTCTGCCTTGCGGGCCTCGGCATCCATGTACATACTTCGGAACTTGTAGATCTTGAAGCGCTTGCCATTCTTACCGATACGTACCTGTGAGAAAAAAATCGGTCCTGGTGACTTGATATAGATCATCGGTCCTATGATGATGATCAGCAGTAAAGTGATCAGACTGCCGACGATTCCTCCCATAATATCCAGAATACGCTTATAGAGCATCTGCTTCGGTGTAATGGTATTGATACTGGAGGTAACAACTGTATAGTCGCCAATCCTCTCTACAAATTTCTTGCCGCTCAGGGACTGCTCTACAGAACCAAGGCTCAAATGCACTGTCATTCCCATGGTGACAATCTCCTCGATCAGTTTCCGCGGATATAGCTGTGTATCACTGACTTTTACGAATACCTCATCTACCCATTCATGGCAGAGGTACTCCTGGATATTTTCCATGTTTCCGATAACCGGAATTCCATTAAAGCTGCTGCCTGTAAATTTGTCATCTATAAATGCAATACCTGTAATGAAAAAATCCTGAACCGGACTGCTTAATATTCTCTGAAGCGTGATCTCTGCCTCGTCAGAAGTCACGACCAGTACCATGGACCGCTTGCGCTTATCCGTAAGATTCCGCTTGATCACGAACTTCTTCCAGAGGATCCTTGCAATATAATCAAGGACCACGTCTAATAATGCGGTAATAAAAAAGACAATTCGTGAAATCTGATTCGACTGCTGTGTAATAAAAAGATATGCCATGGCAAGCAGCATGACCATACATACCATCTTCACCGTCTTGGTGAACTCAATGTAATATCCTCTTGTCAGAATCCCCTGATATGCCTGACTGAAAAAAATGACTGCGATCTGACATAAAACAAGGCTCACCGCTTCACTGCTGTACAAATGATCCGTATAAGGATTGCCATCACCCAGACGGATAAAGTACGCAATGACAAATGCGACCTGCAGACAGATAACATCCAGACAGATAAAATCCCAGTGCTTCAGCCAACCCTGTGCTGATTTCTTATACATATGCTCAACTCCACCTTCAATATACTCGTGTATATACTATACCTGTAAAACTTTGTTTCGTCAACCTAAAAGCTACGTTGATTCAGCACAAAATGACACTAATTCTGACTTTTCATTCTTTTTTTCTTTCTATATGATAATGCACACCATACCGCCTTTGCTGTCGTTGACGATCTTCTGCATGGTGTCCTGGAGTTTGGTCTGGCTTTCTTCGCCGATGGCGGAGATTTTGGTGCGGATGCCGTCCTGGACGAGCTGTTCGATGGATTTGCCGAAGATATTGGTTTCCCAGATGCTTTCGCCGCGCTGGCTGCTCTCGCCGATGTACTGAATGAGGTCGTTTGCCTGCTGCTCGGTGCCTACGATCGGGGCGATCTCGGTTTCGATGTTGGCCTTGATCATGTGGATGGACGGGCTTTTGGAGCGGATCTTTACGCCGAATTTGTTGCCCTGGCGGATAACGGTTGGATCTTCGATCTGGATCTCGGAAAGTTCCGGAACGACGACGCCGTAGCCGGTCGAGCGGACGGCTTCGAGGGCTGCCTGGACTTTGACGTACTGCTCTTTCATGGCTGCCAGTTCTTTCATGGTGTGGATCAGGTCGTATTCGCTTTCCATGGTGATGCCGCTCATTTCGCTTAAGATCTTGTAATAAAATTCATCTTTGACCTGGATACGGATGCGGACGATCCCGGTGGAAAGATCGACCTGATCGAGAAGTGTCTCCTGAACATAGGGTCCTGTGAGCTGAACGGAGTCCTTGGTGATGTCGCGGATGTGGGTCAGCTGCTGCATGTGCTCGCGGATCTGTGTGAGGATCTGGGCTTTGAGTTCGTGCTGTGGTGAAAGCATCTCGACCCATTTTGGAATGAAGAACTGAATCTCGCTGACCGGGAATTCGTAGAGGACATTTTCCAGGATCTTTGTGATGTCTTCTTTGCGAAGCTGTTCGCAGTTGGCAGAGATCGTGGTCACGCCGTATTTGCCCCGCAGTTCCCGGCAGAGTTTCTGGGTTTCTTCTTTATATGGAGTCTGGGAGTTGATAAGAATCAGGAATGGTTTTCCCTGTTTTTTTAATTCTTTGACGGTGAGTTCTTCGGCTTCGATGAAGTTTTGTCTTGGAAGTTCTCCAAAACTGCCGTCAGTGGTGACTACGAGGCCGATCGTTGCGTGTTCCTGGATGACTTTGCGGGTGCCGACCTGGGCGGCTTCGTGGAAGGGGATGGCTTTTTCAAACCATGGGGTTTTGACCATTCGCTCTCTTCCGTCTTCGATGTGGCCAGATGCGTCTTTGACCAGGAAACCGACGCAGTCGATCAGTTTGATCTGAACTTTCTGGTCTTCGCCGAGTGTTACGGGAATCGCTTCTTTTGGGATAAATTTGGGCTCTACGGTGGTGATGAGTTTCCCGGAACCGCTTAAAGGAAGCTGGTCACGGACTTCTGCCTGCTGCCCCGGTTCCATGGCGGGAAGCGCCAGAAGTTCCATGAACCTTCGGATAAAAGTCGATTTTCCTGTCCGTACAGGTCCGACAACGCCTATGTATATATCACCACCGGTCCGTGCCTGAATATCCCGGTAAATCTGAAAATTTTCCATAAAAAATCCCCCTGCATATATTGTGACAGTCCCATGTATCATTACAATATATGCAGGAGGAAACTATTTTATTTACGGTTTTTGAGGTATTCTGCTCTGCCTTCTTCGTAGAGATTGTTGCCTTCGCTGTCAATGATCACGACGAGGGGCATTTCCTCTACATAAAGTCTGCGGAGTGCTTCAGACTGGAGGTCTTCATAGGCAACCAGCTCTGCGCTTTTGATACATTTGGCGAGAAGAGCTCCGGCTCCGCCGATCGCTCCGAAGTAAACGCCGCTGTATTTCTTCATGGCTTCTACAACTTCCGGAAGGCGGGCGCCCTTACCGATCATTCCGCGTGCTCCTACGGACATCATGGTCGGTGCGTAGGCATCCATTCTTCCGCTGGTGGTCGGGCCTGCGGAACCGATGACCTGACCTGGTTTTGCAGGGGTCGGGCCTACGTAGTAGATGGTTGCATCCTTCGGGTCGAAAGGAAGTTCCTCGCCGCGTGCAAGTGCTTCGCACATTCTCTTGTGTCCGGCATCGCGGGAGGTGTAGATGGTTCCGGTCAGATAGACAGTGTCGCCTGCGTGGAGAGTTTTGGCCAGTTCTTCTGTTAATGGCAGTGTGATGTGACGTTCCATATTAAAGCACCTCCGTTTTGTGACGTGTTACATGGCAGCTGATGTTGATCGCGCATGGCATGCCGGCGATGTGGGTCGGCATGGTTTCGATGTTCAGGCCGATGGCTGTGGTCTTTCCGCCGAATCCCTGCGGTCCGATTCCGAGCTGGTTGATCTTTTCCAGCATTTCTTTCTCCAGGTCAGCATAATATGGATCTGGATTCTGGGTGTCTACCGGACGCATGAGGGCTTTCTTCGCAAGGAGGGCTGCTTTGTCAAAAGTTCCTCCGATTCCAACTCCAACTACCATCGGTGGACATGGGTTCGGTCCTGCTGTTTCTACGGTCTCCAGGATAAAATCTTTGATTCCTTCGATGCCTGCGGATGGCTTGAACATGCGGATCGCGCTCATGTTTTCGCTTCCGAAGCCTTTCGGACCGACGGTGATGCGGATGTGTTCACCCGGGACAATCTCGGTGTAGAGCATTGCCGGTGTGTTGTCGCCTGTATTTCCTCTGCGTACAGGGTCTTTGACAACGGATTTGCGGAGGTAGCCATTGGTGTAACCTCTGCGGACGCCTTCGTTGACTGCTTCTGTCAGATCTCCGTCTGTGATATGTACATCCTGGCCGATCTCCAGAAAAACACATGCCATACCGGTATCCTGGCAGATCGGAACCTGCTCATTCTCTGCGATCTGATAGTTCTCGATGATGTTGTCAAGGACACCACAGGCGATCTGACCGTCCTCGCAGGAACGACAGGCCTGGATAGCGGCCTTAATATCAGATGGCAGGACCTGATTTGCCTCGATACAGAGACGCTCGATGGTATCTGTGATAGCTGATGCTTTGATTTCACGCATTTGCATTTACTCCTATCTTTCGTTTTTGTGCCGACAGCCGGGATATTCGCTGTTTTTCTGGCACTTTTGACTTTATTGTAGACTATCTCGCGTGAATCTGCAAGTATCTGAGAAAAAACAAAATATAAAACAAAACAACCAGACTCCTGTCGAAGCATCTCTCTTCATGGAGTCTGGTCATCTTTTTTGTCTGATAGATTTCCTATGGCAAAAATCTGATCATGAATGTTTATTTATTTCACTCTGCTTACTTCCCCCCTCGGAAGTTATAAGGAATTAATAAAATTCGTTGTGGAGCAGTTCGTGCTCTTTGCCCTTGAGAAGTCCCTGGTAAAGTTCGAGTACCATCGGGTTCTCGTCGGATTTCTTGATGATCGTAGTATTATCTGCATTGTACAGACCTTTTGCTCTGGCTGCCTTGGTCCTGTCACCGGATCTGGTCGGCTGACCGCCACCCATAATACAGCCACGACGACATGCCATAACTTCGATCAGATGGTATTCTGCTTCGCCGTTCTTTACACGGTCCATAACGATCCTTGCATTGGCAAGTCCGCTGGCTACGCAGATCTTGACTTCCATTCCTTTGTATGGGATAGAGAATTCCTTGATTCCCTCATCTCCACGAACACCACATTCAGCGATCTCTCGCATTGTTTCTTTGCTGTGATCCGGGGTCAGACGGCGGATCACTGCCTCTGTAACACCACCGGTAACACCAAAGATAACACCACCGCCGGAACCGAATCCAAACGGCATATCACATGCTTCTGGCTCAAGTCCTGCAAAATCAAGTCCAAAGTTGTCGATCATGCGAAGAAGCTCTGTGGTTGTGATAACGATATCGGTATCTTTTTCACCATGTGTGTAGCTGTTCGGGCGAACTGCCTCTGCTTTCTTGGCAGTACATGGCATGATGGAAACCATAACGGTCTTCTTTCCCTGGGCATGTTCCGGATCACGGAAGTATTCCTTGATAACTGCGGAAAGCATTCCCTGTGGGGACCTGCAGGTAGAAATATTCGGGATGTAATCCTTGTACTGATCTGTGATAAATTTAACCCATGCCGGACAGCAGGATGTCAGAAGCGGAAGTTTCTCACCTTTCTCGATACGGTTAAGGAATTCTGCACTTTCTTCCATGATGGTAAGGTCGGCACTGAAAGTAGTGTCATAAACTTCGTCAAAGCCCATACGGTGAAGTGCATTGACGATCTTGCCCATTACACTGCGGCCCTTCTGGAGTCCGTAATGATCACCTACTGCAACACGTACTGCAGGTGCGATCTGTGCAACCACACGGATATCTGGATCTGCGAGTGCCTTAAAGACTTTGTCTGTGTTGGTATGGATGGAAATAGCTCCTGTCGGACAGAATGCACGGCACTGTCCACAGTTTACGCACTGTGTCTCGGCAATCTTCTTATTGAATGCCGGCATAACCATGGCTTCTGTTCCACGGAATGCAAATCCGAGTGCACCGATTCCCTGGATTTCCTCGCAGGCACGTACACAGTTTCCACAGAGGATACATTTATTCGGATCGCGAACGATAGATGGAGAACTGAAATCCAGTTCATGCTGCTCTCTTGTGTTCTGGAAACGGACGGTTCTTACACCGAGACGATGTGCCAGTTCCTGGAGAACGCACTCACCGCTCTTGATACAGGTCGTACAGTCACGGCAATGTGCTGCAAGGAGCAGTTCCACGATCAGTTTACGATAGTTTCTTAATTTGTTGGTGTTGGTATGGATAACCATACCATCGCGCGGTACTTCTGAACAGGAAGCAAAGGTTTTGCCTCTGTCGTCCTCTACTGTACATAAACGGCATGCTCCGAATGTAGAGAGCTCCGAATGATAGCACAGTGTCGGAATATCGATGCCTGCGTTACGGATAACGGTCAGGACGTTTCTTTCATCGGTAAATTCAACTTTTCTACCGTCAATTGTCATTGTACCCATAAGTCAGCCTCCTTCCTATGCTTCCACATAAACCGCATCAAAGTTACAGTTGTCCTTACAGGAACCGCACTTGATACATACGTCATTGTTGATGTGATATGGGGATTTGATCTTTCCGCTGATCGCACCTGCCGGGCAGTTCTTTGCACATTTGCCGCAGCCGATACAGAATTCCGGATTAATGTGGAATTTACGAAGTGCTGTACAGACTTTTGCACGGCATTTCTTGTCGCGGATATGCTCCTCATATTCATCACGGAAGCGTTTCAGTGTACTGATAACAGGAAGCGGGGCACTCTTGCCGAGGCCGCACAGAGCCATGCTCTGAACCATGGTCGCAAGTTCTTCCAGTTCGTCGAGATCGGACATCTCGCCCTTGCCATCTACGATCTTCTCAAGGATCTCGAGCATACGTTTGGTACCCTCACGGCACGGAACGCATTTACCGCAGCTCTCACGCTGTGTAAAGTTCATGAAGAATCTGGCAACTTCAACCATACAGGTATTCTCGTCCATAACTACGAGACCGCCGGAACCCATGATCGCATCGAGAGATTTGACAGAGTCAAAGTCCAGAGGACGGTCGATCTGATCTTCGATCAGACATCCACCGGATGGTCCACCAATCTGTACGCCCTTGAATGCAGCGCCGCTCTTGAGACCGCCGCCGATGTCATAAATGATATGACGGAGGCTGGTTCCCATAGGAACTTCGATAAGACCGGTATTCTCGATCGCACCGGTAAGGGAGAATGTCTTGGTTCCCGGGCTTCCCTCTGTTCCGATGGTACGGAACCAGTCAGCACCCTGAAGGATGATCTTCGGAACGTTGGCATAGGTTTCTACGTTATTGAGGACAGTTGGTTTCTCCCAGAGTCCCTTCTCTACAGTACGAGGTGGTTTGACACGCGGCATGCCTCGTTTGCCTTCGATGGATGCGGTAAGGGCAGAACCTTCACCACAAACGAACGCACCGGCTCCACGGTTGATATGTAAGTGGAAGTTTACACCAGAACCGAGGATGTTATCGCCGAGGAGTCCATAAGCCTCTGCCTGCTCGATCGCCATGCGGAGACGCTTAACAGAAAGCGGATACTCTGCGCGAACATAGATATAACCATTCTCTGCGCCTACTGCGTATGCGGCGATGGTCATACCTTCGATCATCTTGTATGGATCACCTTCCATTACGGAACCATCCATGAATGCACCCGGGTCACCTTCATCACCGTTACATACTACGTAGCGTACTTTTTCTTTCTGGCGTGCAACCTGAGACCATTTCTTGCCGGCCGGGAAACCAGCGCCGCCACGTCCGCGAAGTCCGGATTTGGTCACTTCATCGATGACATCCTGTGGAGTCATGTCGAAGAAAGCTTTGGCCATAGCCTGGAAGCCGCCTACTGCGATATATTCATCAATGGATTCTGCGTTGATATTTCCGCAGTTTTCCAGAACGATCCTGGTCTGCTGATTCAGGAAAGGAATGTCTGACGGATGAGGACAGACTGTATCATGGTCACGGTAAAACAGACGGGTAACCGGTTCTCCTTCCATTACAGTGCGCTCTACGATTTCCTTACAGTCCTCTACCTGCACATGTACGTACTGGTAATCATATGGTTCAATCTTCATCAGAGGTCCAAGTTCACATAAGCCCTGGCATCCGGTCTTGACAACGCCGACATGTGGAACATCCTTCTGCATTTCTACGCTTACCCAGTCGAGATTCTCACACAGCTTCGCCATTTCGTCGTAAATCTTCTGCGCGCCGGAGGCGATACATCCGGTACCTGAACAGACAAGCACACGACAGGTAAAAGTTTCCAGGGTATTCTTTGCTTCGGCCTGCTTCTGGAGCAGATCTTCTTTACTCACAATACTCATACCGTCTCACCTCTCAATTCGTTTAACAGATCAATAGCTTTCTCAGGAGTCATCTTCGGATGTACTTCGTCATTTACGGTAAGGGTCGGTGCGAGTCCGCATGCACCAAGACAGGAAACCGTTTCTACTGTGAAAAGCATATCATCCGTTGTATGCTTCTTGTTGCTGAGTCCAAGCTCCTTCATGAGAGCTTCCTTGACAGGCATGGATTTACGCACATGACAGGCTGTTCCGTCACAGACCTTGATCACATATTTGCCTTTTGGCTCAAAGGAAAAGTTCTCATAAAAAGTAGCGACGCTGTATGCCTTCGCCTCGGTCACTCCAATCTTGGATGCAACATAGGTCAGAAGCTCTCCCGGCAGGTAGCGGTACTCCGCCTGGATATCCTGCATGATCGGAATCAGTGATGCTGCTTTCGGTCCGTAATGCTCGATGATCTCATCTGTCTTCGTGTAATAAGACTGATCTAACATTCAATTCCCTCCTTGTTAAAAATTTACTTTTGTCTGCGCCCATTATTTTGTATAATTTACACAGCCTTGTTGTATTTCATTATACATTAAGTAGTCAAATTATACAAGTAAAATATAGGAAGATTGAATTAATTTATTCAAGTTTTTTATGTTTTTCGTATTATTGTGTATTTTTTAACAGATTTTATAATTTTTTATCAATCTATTTTGCTATAGTAAAGTGTTTCTCATTTTGTTTCTCTTATGTGCTTCGAAAAGTACAGGAATTTTGCATTTTCGAATTGATTTTGGGAATTCTTTCCTATATTATAGGGAACGGTAGATGAAAATTTTTCTTATTTAAGGAGATGAAATAGATATGCGAAATTATGATACTCCAGTCAGAGAGATCCGACACCAGGTTTATACTGAAGTGGCAAAGGCCGGATTTGAATCTTCTGACGAAAACCTGATCCATGATATTGAATCCATCCCATACAATATCGTCAGTGAAACTGCCCAGTACCGTGAGAGTATTTACAGAGAACGTGCCGTTGCAAGTGAAAGAGTCCGTCTCGCCATGGGTCTTTCTCTTCGTCCGGAAAGCAAGGCGGTCCATCTGACCGACGGTCTTGCTGCCAGCAATATCAATGAGAAATATTATGAGCCGCCGCTTATGCAGGTGATCCCGTCTGCATGTGCAGCCTGTCCTCCAAACCAATACATTGTCAGCAACATGTGCCGCGGATGTGTTGCCCATCCATGTATGCAGGCCTGTCCGAAGGGTGCGATCTCTATGAAGGACGGAAAGTCTTTTATCGATCAGGAAAAATGTGTAAAATGCGGAAAATGTAAAGCAGCCTGTCCTTATGATGCGATTTCCCACAACGTACGCCCGTGCGAGCAGGCATGTGGTGTCAAGGCGATCGGAAGTGATGAGCAGGGCCGTGCGAGCATTCTGGAGGATAAATGTGTTTCCTGTGGTATGTGTATGGTAAGCTGTCCGTTCGGTGCGATCTCTGATAAGTCTCAGATCTTCCAGCTTGCACATGCGCTTCGTGACGGCGATAAGATCGTTGCGATCGTTGCACCGGCTTATATCGGTCAGTTTGGTGATGATGTGACTCCTGGCAAGTTCAAGACTGCTCTGCAGGTTCTTGGTTTTTCTGATGTTCATGAGGTTGCGTTTGGTGCAGATGTCGGTGCGATCTCTGAGGCACATCATTATGCCCATGAGGTTTCGACAGGAAATCTTCCGTTCCTTCTGACTTCCTGCTGTCCGTCCTGGTCCATGATGGCAAAAAAATTCTTCCCGACCATGATCGACAATATCTCACAGGAGCTGACTCCTATGGTTGCCACTGCGCGTAAGGTAAAGCAGGATGATCCGGATGCGAAGGTTGTTTTCATTGGACCTTGTGCTTCCAAAAAGCTGGAAGCAATGCGCCATAGTGTACGAAGCGATGTGGATTTTGTTCTGACTTTTGAGGAACTGGATGCGATGTTTGATGCGCGTGAGATCGAGCCGGCTTCCTTTGAGGAGGAAGGTTCCCTGCATGATGCTACTGCCGCCGGACGTGGATATGCAGTCGCAGGTGGTGTTGCAGGTGCGATCGAGGCCTGTCTGAAGGAATATTATCCGGAAGTTCCGGTGCATATTGAGCATGCGGAGAGCCTGGCAGAGTGTAAGAAGATGCTGGCTTTGGCGAAAGCCGGGAAACTTAAGGGCTGCATGATCGAGGGTATGGCTTGTCCTGGAGGATGCATGGGCGGTGCTGGTACGAATGTGCCGATTGCGAAGTCTTCTAAGGCACTTAAGAAGTTTGTGGCAGGTTCTTCTAAGAAACTGCCGGCGAAAGAATTGAAGGAAATTGAGCTTTCTTGAGATTTTTTTGGAAAAAAGCAAGTGTAAAAAATTTGTTTTTTGGGTCTGGGGAAATTTGTTCCCTGGGCCTTTTTTTGCTTTGGGGAAGCAAGGTAAAGCTGCAAAGGGACTTGACCAGTCCCTCTGCACACCCTGGGCTAGGTGTTTGACGGGAATTTTGTTTTTGTATGGGGGATTGTGAAAGATTTCCTTGGTGGTTCAGGTCGGAAGGTTTTCGTTTGAATGGGTTGGGGATTTGTAGGGACTCCCTGAGTCGGGAGGATTCTTATGGGGAAGGTGGGTCTGTGTGGGGACATACTATTGGTGACTATTGTGGAGATGTCTAACATCTCACTTACTCCTCTTTGAGATTGCTCAGTAAATGTGGTTCCGAGTCCTGCGAAATTGTACTGGGAGATTCCGGAATCGCCGCCGTACTGGAGCCAGCCGGTCTCGAGCATTGCCTGTTCGAAGACTACTTCTCCCCGGACGCCTCTGGCATTTGCTTCTTCCAGAATGATCGTGCAGAAATCATCTATCGTCTCTGCACCGCCTTCTTTCAGAGATGCGGACGGATATTCTCTGAATTTTCTCCATTGTCCCCAAATACCAGACAAGGTGCCCCTGTTATAAGGGCACCTGTCAGTATCATCTGTGAACAAAAGAGCATTGCTTTTTTGTTTCGAATCATCCATTTACCTTTCTCATTGCAGCTTCTACTACATGTCCTACAAGAACGGATGTGGTAACGCTTCCAACTCCGCCAGGAACTGGTGTGATCGCATCAACGATCGGCTCAACTGCAGCGTAGTCAACGTCTCCACAGAGTTTGCCTTCTGCATTTACGTTGATACCTACATCGATGATGGTCTGTCCTTCTCTGACATAATCAGCACCAACAACGCCTGCGCGTCCAGCTGCTACGATCACGATGTCTGCTTCTTTTGCAACAGACGGCATATCAACGGTTCTTGTGTGGCAGATCGTTACGGTTGCGTTTTTCTTAACCAGCATCATGGCTGCCGGTTTTCCAACTACAAGGCTTCTTCCGATAACAACGGCTTTTTTGCCTGTGCAGTCGATTCCGTAATGATCCAGGATCTCCATGCATGCCTGTGGTGTACATGGCGGGAAACCGATTTTTTTACCGGTGAATACGCCGGACATGGAAAGATCTGTCATGCAGTCAACGTCTTTTTCTGCAGCAAGTGCATTTTCGATCACTGCCTGATCCAGATGTTTCGGAAGCGGACGGAACAGAAGAACGCCGTGGATGTGGTCGTCTTTGTTTACTTTGTCGATGGTTGCAAGGAGTTCTTCCTGAGTTACATCTCCCGGAAGAAGGATCTTCTCACATGCTACGCCAAGAGTCTCGCAGCGTTTTGTTGCTCCTCTTTCATAAGAAATATCGCTTGGGTTTTCGCCAACACGAATGATGCAGAGTGTCGGGTTTACGCCTTTGCCCTGTAATTCTGCTACGTTTGCTTTGATCTTTTCATTCAGTGCTGCTGTTACTTCTTTACCTAATAACTGCTTTGCCATTTTTGTATTTCCTCCGCTATTTTGTTGCTGATTATTTTAATCTGCCAAGAACACTTTCGAATGTCTCATCTGCCATCTTGGTGTATTTCTCAAGCATTGCATCTGCTTTTTTGTTGAGTTCTTCTGCGTATTCTCTGTCTGCCATGGATTTTGTGTTGATGTAGACATTCAGGCTGGCACCCTGTAAAGCTGCTTTGCAGAAAGCTGCTCCAACACCGGCATCACTGATCGCCAGTTTGGAACCCTTTGCGCCGAATTCAACGATCAATTCGATCGCTTCACAGCATTTCTCCATGATCTCCATCGGTACGGAGCAGGCATCTTTCAGCACGATCTCCATAACACGGGCTTTTTCTGCTTTTTCTTCTTCAGTTTCTTTTGGCATGCCATATGCTTTGGAGAGCGGCTCAAAAACTTCTGCGTCTCTTTCGATCAGACGAAGGAAGTCTTTCTGGAGCTGATCGCATTTTGCTTTGAGCTCCCACATTTCGTCTTCTACGTCTGCGTATTTCTTTTTGCCTACGGTAAGGCTGCCTACCATATTGCCAAGTGCAGTTCCAACCGCGCCTACCAGAGCAGAAGCTCCACCGCCGCCCGGTACCGGGGCTTTAGAAGCGAGAACTTCGACGAATTCTGTGCATGTACTTGTAGAAAATCCCATTTTTTCTCCTCCTGAAAAAAGTGACCCAATAAAAGAGGGGTCTTTTATGATTTTTCTTTTTTCTTTTTTTATAATATTTTTTTCATATTTGGAAATATGGAAACCTGCGAGGGGAGGGCACTCGAAGTTGCGAAGGCCGTTCTCCCCTCGCGCTCCCCTCCTGGCCACGCCCGTATCTTGCACCGCTTGTGGTGCAAGATACGCACAGTGCATCCAGCACTGTGGGCAACTTACCTCTAATCTGTCTCCACGCGGGAAGGCTTTCCCGTGTGGAGACAGAGTGTGGGCTTTTTGCCTGCACGCGCAGCGTGAGGCGGCAAAAGATGCACGGGCGCATTCGCTCTGTGTGCTGCGCTTTTCGCGCAGCGAAACAGCCTCAACAGTTAGCGTCGATAACGTTCTGTCTGCCTCAGCCAGGCGTGGCCAAGCAGGGGGTGTCTGAGGGGGAGCTTCGGCCTTCGCAACTTCGAGATGCTCCCCCTCAGGGTTTTCATATTTTACAAAATATCATTTACCTTGCTTTATAAAGCAAAACCAAACCTTTTACAATCCGCTTTTATTAGAAAAGTCCAGTAATCTTACCAGTCTCATCCACATCAATACGTTCTGCAGCAGGTACTTTCGGAAGACCTGGCATCGTCATGATCTCGCCGGTCAGGGCTACGATGAAGCCTGCTCCTGCGGAGATCTTGAGGTTACGTACAGTAACTTCGAAGTCTGTCGGAGCACCAAGTTTAGTCTGGTCATCGGTCAGGCTGTACTGTGTCTTAGCCACACAGATCGGGCAGTTGCCGAAGCCGAGTGCTTCAAGCTGTTTTGCCTGTTTCTGTGCATTTGCTGTGAGAACTACTTTCTTGCCGCCGTATACTTTCTGTACGATCTGGTTCAGTTTGTCCTCGATGGAGCCTTCCAGTTCGTATGCATAAGTAAAGTCGTTTGGTTCTTCTACGAGGCGAAGAACTTCTTCTGCAAGTTTGATTCCGCCTTCGCCGCCTTTTGCCCATACTTCAGAAAGAGCTACGTTTACGCCGAGTTCTTTGCACTTAGCTTCTACGAAGTCAAGCTCTGCCTTGGTGTCGGTCGGGAATGCGTTGATGGCAACTACGCAAGGAAGTTTGTATACGTTCTTGATGTTGCTTACATGTTTCAGAAGGTTCGGGATACCTTTTTCAAGAGCTTCCAGGTTTTCGTTGTTGAGGTCAGCTTTGGCTACGCCGCCGTTGTATTTCAGGGCACGTACGGTTGCTACGATAACAACTGCACTTGGATGCAGGTCTGCCATACGGCATTTGATATCAAGGAATTTCTCAGCACCGAGGTCTGCACCGAATCCTGCCTCTGTGATCGCATAATCAGCAAGTTTCATTGCCATCTTGGTTGCTGTTACGGAGTTACATCCATGAGCGATATTTGCGAATGGTCCGCCGTGTACGATCGCCGGAACGTGCTCCAGTGTCTGAACGAGGTTCGGTTTCAGGGCATCTTTCAGGAGGGCTGTCATAGCACCTTCTGCATGGAGGTCACCTGCTGTTACCGGTTTCTGTTCTGCAACTTTACCATAAGTATAGCCGATGATGATCTTGGAAAGTCTTTCTTTCAGATCTGAGATGTCGCTTGCGAGACAGAGGACTGCCATGATCTCAGATGCAACGGTGATGTCATATCCGTCTTCACGCGGCATTCCGTTTGTCTTTCCGCCAAGGCCGTCTACTACGTTACGGAGCTGACGGTCATTCATGTCCACGCATCTTCTCCAGGTGATCTTTCTCGGGTCGATGTTCAGTGCATTACCCTGGAAGATGTGATTGTCGATCATTGCTGCGAGCAGGTTGTTTGCTGCTCCGATCGCATGGAAGTCACCTGTAAAGTGAAGGTTGATGTCCTCCATCGGAACTACCTGTGCATAGCCGCCGCCTGCTGCGCCGCCCTTAACACCGAATACCGGTCCGAGGGATGGCTCACGGAGAGCTACCATAACACTCTTGCCAAGTCTCTGCATACCGTCTGCAAGACCTACGGTTGTAGTTGTTTTTCCTTCACCTGCCGGTGTCGGGTTGATAGCGGTTACGAGGATCAGCTTGCCGTCCTTTTTGTCGCTTTCTTTCAGGAGATTGTAATCGATCTTTGCTTTGTACTTACCGTACTGCTCCAGATATTTGTCGTCGATGCCTGCTTTTTCTGCGATCTTGGTGATCGGCTCCATTGTGCACTCCTGTGCGATTTCGATGTCACTTTTGAATCCCATAATGTTACCTCCCGCGTTTTATTTTAGTTTTATTTATAACTAGAGGGTTTTCCTCTTTTTGTATCAGAGGTTTGACATGGTAAAATCTCAGATCGCTTTTGCAAAAGCTTTCAGTGATCCGATGATCACATCTCCCATGACAGCCATGTCTTCTGCCTGGAAGGATACCGGGAAATTGTCGGAGAAGAGGATCTGTGAGGACGGTGGAAATTCATCGTCTCCCTCCCACAAGATCATCTGCACCAGGTATCCCGGAAAGATTTCAAGCTGATAAGCAATGTCACCGTGCTCTACCGGAACACAATGGATGTGTTCCATGATCGCCTGAAAATCTTTTATGCGGTTTCCGTAGGAAAAAGCCAGTCGTTTGATGCATCTTCCATCAAACTGTCTCAGATAGACTTCTCCCCACGGCATCTCGCGATAAGTTTTGAATTTGCCGGTACCGGTAGATGCGGCACCATTCAGCAGAAAGCGAATCGTCAGAGTTCTGGCATAAACCATGGTTTCCAGCGGGTAAAATCCCATATCGTCTGCCTCGTGGCTGACCTGAAAATCCGGCCAGGAAATCTGATACGTCGTTCCGAGGAATTTCAGAATAAAAGTTTTTTCTTCCTCATTGTAGGAAATGCCAAGTCTCCCGGCGATTTCCTTCGGATCAGCCTCCTGGTACTGGCTCAGATAATGTTCCCACGGGAGACGCTCTTTGCTGTCTTTTCCATATCCCAGTTTCTCTCCCACAGATTCCATCTCTGCCGGATCAAATGTTGTTTTTACATCAGAACTCATAATTCACCTCTTAAATTTTAAGTATTATCATCTCCACGGATCGCTTCGCTGCTACACAGCTTCACGATTCTATCTCTGATGAACGTTTGGGAACATGGATGCATCGGTATGTGGGATAAAGCATGCTCCCACGAATTCATCCATGTAAGTCGGAACTGTTGAAAGTTCCATATAAGTCATATTGGCTGCAAGATCATATGTTTTCTTTTCGGCTTCTGTGGAATAAAGCATCAGGTATGCACCAGTCAGGGAAGAGTTTCCGATGTAGTGGAATTTCTCCAGCGGAACATCCGGGAACATTCCGATATTGACTGCATTCTGCATATTGATACCACTTCCGATACCGCCTGCAACATAAACATCATCGATCATTGACACATCGAAATCCAGAGAGGAAAGCATCGTTCTGATCGCTGAGAAGATTGCTCCCTTCGCACGGATAAAGTTGTCAATGTCGACTTCTGTGATCTCAACATCCTTGGAAGAACCAGCTTCTTCCTCAAACGCGATCACATAGCTTCCCATTCCATAATGGTCATGACGGATCCTCTTGCCTTCGCGGACAAATTTGCCCTTCGGATTGATGATTCCTGTCATATAAAGCTCACTGATCACATCTATGATACCGGAACCGCAAAGACCGACCGGTTTGGTTCCCGGTTCACCAACGATCTTGTATGTAGGTTCCATAGTTTCCTTGTCAATGGTACATGCCTCGATCGCACCATCTGTCGCACGCATACCACAGCTGATATCTCCACCCTCAAAGGCTGGACCTGCAGAGCATGCACAGCTCATCATGAAGTCAGAGTTACCAAATACAAGCTCTCCGTTGGTACCAAGGTCGATGAACAGAGAAAATTCCGGTCTGTTCCAGATCATACTTACCAGAGTACCTGCTGTGATATCTCCACCTACATAGCTTCCGATATTCGGAGCCATGATGATGTGTGCGTCTTTGTTGATCTCGATGCCTACATCAGATGCAAACATGGAGTTTGTCTTAAAGAATGCCGGGATGTATGGCTCTGTACGAAGATAGTCTGCATTGATCCCTGCAAACAGATGGTTCATCGTCGTATTGGAAGCCACGCACATACGATAGATCTGATTTTCCGGAAGATGGATGCTTCTGCACATCTCGTGGATCATCGGATTGATCGTCTCTTTGATCACGGCATCCTGTAATTTCTTGATCCCACCTGGTTTGGTCGTCTCAATGATACGGTTGATGACATCCGCGCCATAACGGATCTGTCCGTTTCCGGAAGAACTCTTGGCAAGGATCTCACCTGTCGCCATATTGATGATCACAGCAGAAACAGTCGTTGTACCGATATCCACTGCCAGACCGCCCATGATAACATCTTCTTTGCTGTCAAAGATGTCATATACAAACATGTCATTCGGTGTCACGCGAACAACACATTTGACAGAAAACTTGCTCGCACGAAGTACATCCGGAAGCTTACGGAGAACAGCATACGGAACTCTGATCCGGTTAAGGTTCATAAATTTCCGAAGTGCCCTTGTCAGTCTCTCAACATCCGGCATAGTATCATCCAGAGATGGTTCTGCCATCTGAAGTTCCACAACTTCCAGGCTGTTTCTGAACTGGATTCCGGTTTCTTCGATCTGAGATTTTGCTTTTTCAAAAATTGCAATTTCTTCTTTGGAACTTAAATCTGCCACTTTCATTCTGCTCTTGTATGCAGATGCGATATCCGGCACCAGTACCTCCACGTCGGCACTGATCTTGCTCATGCAGGCAAGACGCCAGCCTTTTTCAAATTCCTCATCAGAAATATGAAGTGTCTTCTTGGAGTCCACTTCTCCGCCTTTTAACTGTACCCGACATTTTCCGCAGGCTCCATTTCCGGAACATGGAGCGTCGATTGCCACGTTTGCGCCACGTGCAACTTCGAGTAAATTATCCCCCGCATTGGCAAATGCTTCTACCTTACTGCCATCTTCAAATGCAAATGTCACCTTAAACATGCGGTAACCACCTTTCTCGCCTTGTGAATTTTTGTTTTTCACCTGTGGCGCTGGGAGTCAGACCTGGCTGAATTGATAAAAAAAGCCAGAGGCCGCGAAGCCTCCAGCCTTTTTTTGTCTACAGCCGTAAAAAAGTCAGACTGATTAGATTTCCAGATAGGAATCTGCGTACAGGTAGTTGTTCTTAATGATATCACAGGATTTGATTGTTTCCATCAGACGCAGGTCGTTAGGGTTAACGATTGCGGATGTAAGTCCCTGCATCATAGCCATAGCTACCATAGCGGAGTCCATGATCGGACGGATGTGTTTCGGCATACCGTTGGAGTTATTGGAAAGACCACCGGTGCTCTTCATTCCCATATCAGAGATCATTTTGATGAATTCAAGAACTTCCATCTGTTTGTCCTGCATTCCTTTGATAACCAGGAATAACGGGTCAAACCACATGTCGTTCTCAACGTCCATACCATGCTCCATACCTCTCTCCATCAGAGTCTGCATGTACATCATACGTTCGTCATTGTCTTTTGCGATTCCTTCGCCGTTGCAAAGTGCGATAACGATTGCATCGTTAGCTGCTGCAACAT
The DNA here is from genome assembly GCA_934424575.1 of uncultured Blautia sp. Classification (GTDB taxonomy): domain Bacteria; phylum Bacillota; class Clostridia; order Lachnospirales; family Lachnospiraceae; genus Blautia_A. The sequence goes on along the minus strand of CAKRXU010000003.1, from coordinate 93,307 downwards.
CAACGTATCCGATTCTTCCAGCTGCGTCAGCGGAGTTTACGATCGGTTTTCCTTTGGAACGGTTGTATACGGAGATACCAGCTTCGATAGCTGCAACGTTGGAAGTATCCAGTGCCAGCGGAACATTGTCGAAGTTGCCCTGCAGAAGTTCTACAGCCCATTTCATCAGTTCCGGTCCATCGTTCTCAGCTGGTCCGATGTTTACATCAAGATATGTAGCACCTGCGTCAAGCTGCTGTTTTGCTCTCTTGAGGATCGGCTCAGGATCTCTCTCTGTGAATGCTTTATTTACTGCTGGTGCTGTTGTGGAAAGTCTCTCTCCAATTGTAACAAATTTTGCCATACCCTGAATCTCCTTTTCATTTTTATGTTTCAGGGAGGTTCACTCCCTGAACATTATTTTATTTTTATGCGGCAATTATGCCTGCATATCCTTTAAGAATTTCACAAGCTGTACTGCTTCTCTAGGTCCTACGATGATCTCCCATCCCGGAAGTTTAGCTTCAAGGTCGCCCTTGAGGACTGCTACTTTACCAGGGATAACGAGCTTACGGCATTTAACCTTCGGCTCAACTTCTTCTTTGATGTACTCAGAAATGCTGGTGCTGGAGAATTTACCTGCAGCCCAGGATGTCAGTACGGAAAGTCCGCCTGCATCGTTGATAACCAGGTTAAGCGGAACACCGGAACGCTCCAGCTCTCCGGAAACTACGAAGTATGTAAGAGCGAAGTCTACGGTTGTAACAACGAGGGAGTTCTCGTCTGCACCGTTGAGTGGGTAGATACCCGGCTCTACTTTCATCGGCTTCTGCGGGTCTGTGTAAACGTTCTGACGAAGACCGAACAGCGGAAGTGCCTCTGCATATGTCATCTGCTCCATAACGATGATGGAACCATATTTCATTGTAAATACGGAAGCAAGTGCTGCCTGTAAATGATAGTCACCCTTAGCAAGTTTAACCAGGTTTACGATAGACGGATATCCGAATGTTCTATCCTGGTCTTTCAGAGCTGCACGACGAACCTGTACAGTGTTTGCAAAGGTTTCTTTGATGTCAGCGCCTGTTGTGTCAAGAACAAGGTTCTTGTTGCCAAGTTTTTCAAGAGCTGCTACGGTATCATAGAGCTCGTTTAAGTCTTTTCCGGATACTCCGAGAACTACGCCAGCTTCTGTAGCAACTGCGTTCATTGCTTCATAGTTGTCAGCGTTAGCTCCGTTAAGAACCGGTTTGCCATCCTTGCATACTTCAAGAGCAGCTTTAGCGATCTCAGGATCTGTACATCCAAGAACGAGAGTTCTTCCAAGTCCTTTTGCTTTTTCTACAAGTGCTGTGTATTTAGCAGCATCTGCATCTGCGCTGCAGTTTACGTATACAAGTTCTACATGCATTCTCTCACCGATACGGTCATAGTCTACATGTGGGATTGCTGCAAGCTTCGCATCAACTTCTGCATCATCCATGCATGTGCAAAGAGATACAGCGTATCTTGGTTTGCTTACGAATGTTTTTTCATGTCTGAACAGAACAGTCTCTCCTCCGAGAGTGAACTCTGCATCGCCTGTTCCGATCTTGATTGTCTTCATCGGCGGAGCAGTTGCCTCAGACAGAGAAGCCAGTGCTTCGTCAGACATATGTGGACACTGTTCGATCTGCATAGCGCCCTGTGCAACTTTCATGGAGAAAGCCATACATGTCGGACATCCACATTCCTTACAGTTTTTCTTTGGTGTTAATTTAAAAATCTGAATACCATTCAGTGCCATAGCTATTTATTCCTCCTATTATTCCTTAAGCAAGTGCTTTGATCAGTTTGGAAATTGTCTTAACAGATTCCGGATGTCTTAAGATTACGGCATCAGAACCAGCAGCAAGGTCTGCTGCTGCAGTCATAACTTCCATATCGATTCCACGCTCGTCTGCTGATCCCCATTCAGGCATATCTGCTTCAGAAGCTGTAGCTTCTTTTACTGCCCATGTCTCTGCGGATACTGGAGTAATAATAGGCATCTGCAGCATATTGTCGCTCTGACCTAATGCTGCACCTTTGATACGGTCCATAGTAGAAACTACGTACTCATATCCGTAACCAGCTGCTGCACTGCCGATGTTCATAACGATCTTCTTCGCATCAACACCAAGCTGTGTAGTAACAACATTTAACTGTTTTGCAAGGTTGATATCAACGGCTGATTCAGCACCAACGATCTGATTGTAAGCAAGACCTGCTGCTGCACCGATTGCTTTGTAGTTTTCTTCTTTTTCGGAAAGAAGAAGTGCATTTCTTCCCTGAAGAACTTCTGCAACTTTCGGGAGAAGTTCCGCATCCTTCTCTACGTTCTTACATCCTTCTACAACGAGTGGACAGTCGATAGCGCCAGCCACTTCTTTAACAACCTCGATAAGTTCTTCGATAGATTTGTTTGCTCCGTTCGGGTCTCCACCATCCAGGATCAGAGCAACAAAATCAGCTCCTTCAATAGCTGCTGCTTTCTGAGCGATCTCAGCCATTGTTGTAGCTCCTTCATAATAAGCCTTTACACCTTCTGAAAATTCATCCAGTCCAAGGTCAGAGATCTCTACACCGATTTTGGCTGTGTTCTCTGTTGGTGCATCAAATGTGTAGAACGGGAAAGAATTTTCTCCACCGATTGTCACAGTCTTATCTCCGCTTCCGATTGTGACAGCGTTAATCTTTGCATTAAATTTCTGTGGTTTCTGATTAAACGGCATTTCTCATAAGCCTCCTCTTAATTATTAATAACTCAAATAGCAAATAGCATTATACTACATAAAATCGCCAGTTACAAGGGAAGTTGGCTATTTATGTTAAAAAAATATCAAAAATTGCAAGGTAAATCTCCCAGGGAATGAATGCTTGCATTCATTCCCTTTGCGGAGATTACATCATCGGATCCATTCCAAGTGCCGGATGACCCTTTTCTGTCAGGAATGCTACCAGTGTTTCTGGATCTTCTGCTACGGTCTCATCACCGATCATGTCTGTGAAGTTTTCGATTCCGTAGAGTTCCTGAGCTGTCTTGTTCAGACGTTCTGCAACAAATTCTTTCAGTTCTTTTGGCATCCATACGATACGTTCGATACCGCCTTCAGCCTTCATGAATTTCTTAGAGGAGATGAAGTGTTTTCCATGTCCCATGAATCCAGGAGTCTGAACACCGCCGCCTGTCATGGAAGCCATTTCTGGGAAGGTCATTCCAAGAGGTGTCATGCCTGCATACTCACGGTTAGCGATAACTACACCATTGGAGAATGGCTCGATACCACAGATACATTCGAAGCATCCACAGGAAGTCATAGGATCCTGCATGATGGAGTACAGTGTAACGTGCTCCAGAGCACCCTGTGAGAATTTCTGAACTGCTTCATCAACGTCTTCGTAAGAACCAAGGTTCTCATCGATCGGACGCTCTTTGGTGATAACCTGGCAAGGTCCGTTCGGATCAAGCTGATGTGTAGCTTTTGCATCCAGCCATGAAACGGCACCGCAAAGTCCAAGTCTTTCTGGTGTTACTACACATACATGGCTTGGAGAGAATGCCTGGCAGAGGATACAGCTGTAATATACATCTACAGACTCATCTGTCAGAGTATCAAGACGCTCATCACGTTTGTCAAAGATCGGGATTGCAACTTCGTGACGGATTCTTGTACATTCTGCCGGATCTGTATAGATAACAACTTCACATTTGTCAACAACTGCGTCAAACTCATTCTTAACAGAAGCGTAAAGAACTTCACCGATGTGTTTGATCTTGAATCCTGCGTTGAATGCATCAATGCTGATACGGATACGCTGCATATCACGCTGTCCTGTGTGGTATACACCTTCGATACAGTTGATGTAGTTGTGGAATTTACGCTCGATAACCGGTTCAAAGTCTGGCTGCATGTTCTTGCCTGCAACTTTAACAACATATGCGATGCTGTTTTTGCTTCCAAGTTCCATGTCGTCTACTTCCGGTCCGACTACTGTGATCTTGTGGTCTTCAATTTCAGAAGCATCACAGGTATGTACAAGCTCTGCACAGTCTACACGGGAACCATCAAATTCAACCTGCATGTCTTTACGACGGATGATCTCACCTTCGAATGCGGATGCGAAAGAAACCGGGATATCGATGTTTGTGATCTTGATCTTGATGTCACGTGCTTCCAGGGATGTAGCGTTGAATTTGCTTACATCTTCCTGAACGATAAGGCTCTTCGGTACACGGAAGATATTCTCTGTCTCGTTTGTAACTACCGGGAATCCAAGTGCGATAGCACCTGCACCACAAGCTACGATCACGTCATCCAGAGGTTTGAATGCGTTTACGAATGCCGGTACACGGTCCATTGTGTATTTCATCAGTGTGCCTGCATCTCCAGGTTTTACGTTACCGAAGATCAGAGCTGCACGAAGTGCTACAGATACTACATGGATAACTGCTGTAACGTCTTTGCCAAGCGGGATAACACGAACGTTTGCGCCTGTCTTCATTCCAGCCTCTGCAACCTGGTCGATGATTCCGCCAACCAGTGTTACGAGGATACCCTGTGCCTGATAGCTCTTAACAAGAGCAACACCTTCTTCTGTTGTAGGAGCAGCTCCGAGGATTACTGCTACACCAGGGATATCGCCTGTTACAAGCGGTACACCAAGTTCACGGATCACTGCATCTGCAAGATGTCCGTAGCATGGCTCTTCGTATGGTGTTGCACCATCAATGTATTTCAGAACTTCGATGAACTCTGCGCAGAGTGCTGTAGCAACACCTGACATGAATGCATCGTTTAATCTTTTTTCTCTTGTCATAAGTGTTTTAACAACACCAAGAGCTTCTTTTAATTCTTTTAATGTTGTAACTTTTGTTCCTGTTACAGCATAGTAACATGGAAGGCTGTAAGCGGTGTTCGGGAAGCTGACAGCTTTGTCTTCGCCGTACTGAGCGATTGCTCCGTCGATAGCGCCCTCTGTTAAACCATATACAGCATCATTTCCGCCGAATACTCTATCAAATAAAGTCACGTTAATACCTCCTGTTTTTAAAGACTTGAGTTCTGGTCAATCTTTTCTTTTATTTTTGTTATTTCAGCCGTTACAGTCTGGCTGAAATCGTAAGGGGATTTTCCCTGACGGTCAGCGTCTATAACTTCTGTGTTGTAGTGGATCATTCCAAGAAGATCTTCTGCAGGGATCTTGGAACGGATGAATTCCTCATCCTCCTCGTTCCTTACTTTGTTTGCCACAACTTTGACCTGTGCGACACCGAGATCTTTGGCAAGTCGTTTTACATTTTTGTAGGTCTGTACACTTCTTGCCCCTGGTTCAATCACTACAATAAATTCATCCATGCTTTCCGTGGTGCCGCGGCCCAGATGCTCCAGGCCGGCTTCCATATCAAGGATCACCACATCGTCCCTGTGAATCACAAGATTATTAATGATCCGTTTCAACATGACATGCTCAGGACAGACACAGCCGCCCCCGCCTGTTTCCACGGTACCAAGGACAAGCAGTTTCACGCCATTGCAGGTCTTGCCGTAGGTATCCGGGATATCGTCTACCTTCGGGTTCAGTTTATAAAACTGATTCTGACTGTTGGCTCCGGTACGCTCCTCCACCAGCTTACGCATTCTGGAGATCGGTACGATGGAATCCAATGTTTCCTCGTCAAATCCAAGTGCCAGACCGAGATTTGCATCCGGGTCTACATCTGCCGCAAGGACTTTCTTTCCTTCGTCTGCGTATAATCTGGCAAGTGTTGCCGCAAAAGTTGTCTTTCCTACTCCGCCTTTACCGGTTACTGCTATTTTCATAAGTTAATCGCGCCTTTCCTGCTATCAGATGCCGAGAGCTGCTCTCTTCTCTTCGATTCTCTCGATCATCAGATCGCCTAATTTGTCAATGTCTTTTTCTACTGTGTAAGCAGCTTCTACCCAGTCACGAACACCTTCGGTAAGAAGTCCTGCCACCTGATCAGATCCGGATACATATGGATCTACACCAAGGAAGGTATCAATACCTGTTGCCACTACGTAGTTTCCGATGGAAACAGCTTTCTCAGACATCCACTCAGGAGCACATCCTACTACTGGAAGCTGGGAAATGTTAAGTCCGGAATCCTTGGCAAGTTCAGCTGCAAGGATCATCATACGGCTGATATCTACACAGGATCCCATATGTAACACTGGAGGGATGTCTGCGAGTTCACAGACACGTTTCAGACCAGCGCCGCAGAGATCTTTGGCTGCTTTGTCCATAAGGCCGGCTTTTGCAGCTGCCTGTGCTGAACATCCGGAAGCGATGATAACGATATCGTTTGCAAGAAGTTTCTTCATCAGTTCAACGTGTGCATAGTCAGGTCTGATCTTCGGGTTGTTACATCCAACCATTGCAACTGCACCACGGATAACACCAGATGTGATGCACTCAAGGAGAGGTTTGGTTGTTCCTGTCTCATCTACCTGAGAGTTTGTTACACCGTCAAGTGTCTTAACGATTGCTTCAACAGAGTATCCAACAGTTGCTTTCTGTTTCATATCCGGGATATATACGAGATCCGGTTTTCTGTTCTTGAAGTTCTCACATGCCAGTTTAACGATCTGACGTGCTTTTTCTCCTGCTGTACCTGCGCTGAATTCGATGAACTCAGAATCTGGCATCTGGCAGATCGGAGAAGTTGTGATGAATTTAGTATGGAAACATTTGCTCAGAGGTCCTAATGCAGGGAAGATACACTGAACGTCAACAACGATCGCTTCACATGCACCTGTGAGAACAACGTTTTCCTGCTGCAGGAAGTTACCAGCCATCGGGATACCACGACGCATAGCTACTTCGTTTGATGTACAACATACACCGGAAATAGTGATGCCCTTAGCACCCATGGATTTTGCATAGTCGATCATTTCTTTGGTGTCTGCAACTTCACAGATCATCTCGGAAAGGCTCGGATCATGTCCATGAACTACGATGTTTACGTTTTCTGCATTCATAACACCGAGGTTTGCTTCTGTATCAATCGGCTTCGGAGTTCCGAACAGTACGTCAGAGAACTCTGTTCCACACATGGAACCGCCCCATCCATCAGAAAGTCCGTTACGAAGTGCCTGACGGATCAGTGCCTCCGGTTTGGATGTGTTACCCATATGGGTCATATGCATTGCACAGGAAACCTCACGGTCGATTGCTCTTGGCTCGATTCCTGCTGCATGCCACAGATCCTGTGTATGCTGAGGTGCTCTCTTCAGCCATCTGGAAACGCCTCTGATCTTTCCGTATTCTTCCTGAGCCAGGTCAGACATTTCATGAGCCAGATCATAAATGTCTTTGCCCTCTGTCTCAACGCCCCATTCTTTGGCGATACGGATCAGTTTCTCAGGATCTTTTACCTGATAGTCTCCGCCTTCTTTTGCATGTCCGAGGGTGATACAGATCTCACGTCCGTGATCAGAATGTGTAGCTGCTCCACCTGCTGTGAAACGAAGGAAGTTTCTTCCTACGATACCGTGTGCATCGCATCCGCAGATTCCTCTTGGAGCCTTCGGTGTGATACGACATGGTCCCATGGAACAGATACGGCAGCAGATACCCTGCTCACCGAACTTACAGTGTGGAGTCTGGTTTTTTACACGGAACTGCCAAGCGTCTGCGCCTACCTTTGCGCCAGTTTCCAACAGTCGGTTGGTAGCAGCTTCAAATTCTTCCACTGTAGTTAATTTGAATTCACTCATTATAGACCTCCTTTTATTATACATGATGAGTCATGTATTTTTACCTTTCTATAAAGTTTTATATAATAACCCTCCAGACAGAACCCATCCCCGCCCATGGGTTATTTTCCTGTAAAAAATCTGCTGAATCCTGTATCGTTCAGCATCTGTTATAAATTCTCCTGCTGTGATCGCAGGAGAATCATGATTATAAACTTAACTTGCCGGCAATTTCCCTTAATGCCTTCTTGACCGGATTGTCCTCCGGAAGACTGGCTGTAGGTTTGCCATCACAGTCATATTCATAAACAGTTTCATCCTGCGGTACTACGCCGAGAAGATGAAGTCCCTGATTGGCGATCTCTTCTTTGATCCCGTCATTCAGTTCTCCCTTTGGTGCACGGTTGACGATCAGTCCTATCGTGTCCGGTTTCATTCCGCATTCATCGATCAGTTTCGCGATCCTTCCAACAGCCTGGATTCCTCTTCGGGAGCAGTCGCTCACCAAGATCGCAGTCTGCATGGACGGAAGAACGCCTCTGCTGATATGCTCCATACCTGCTTCGTTATCTACTACGATATATGGATAATGATTCTGATACTTGGCAAGCTGAGCCTGAAGCAGACCGTTTACATAACAGTAGCAGCCCTTTCCCTGTGTTCTGCCCATTACGAGCAGATCAAAATCATCTTCCTCAACCAGTGCATCCTCAAATCTCAGTTCAGCATAATCTGCCTTGGACATTCCTTTCGGAATCGGGCTTTCCTTTGCGATCTCTGCCTGTGCGATCTCCTCACGTACATCACCGAGAGTTGTGTCAACCTTTACTCCCAGGACTTCGTTCAGGTTGGAATTCGCATCTGCATCAACTGCAAGGATCGGTCCTTTGTTCTGTTCGCAGAGATACTGGATCAGCATTCCACATAAAGTAGTTTTACCTACGCCGCCTTTACCGGCGACAGCAATCACATGTGCCATAACTTAAAGAGTGCCTCCTACTCTATTTTCATATTAATGTACGCATGCCAGATGCATTGATGATCTCGCTTACGTCTTTCCATTTATTCAGCGCATACAGGTGGATACCTTCTACGCCAAGAGCACGGTATTTGTCAATCTGCCTGATCGTGTACTCAATACCGGCTTTCTTGAAATCTTCTTTCTTCTGTTCAAGGTTATCGTCGAATGGTGCTTTGTCGAACGGGTTCGGGAAGATCCAGTATTTAGAGATAAGTCTGGAAAGTTCTCGATCCATAACACAGCCATTACGTGAAAGAGCCATGCTGATCGTAGCTGCCTGATCCAGGATCGGCATGATCCCTACATCGATCGGCATCGTGACACCGGCCTTGCGGATCTTGTCCTGCCAGCGTGCGAACTGCTCCATATCCCAGCAGAGCTGCGTCATGATATAATCAGCGCCATTGTCCTGTTTCATCTTAAGGACGGAAACATCTGCATCCAGGCTGCGGCATGCGATATGCCCTTCCGGCGAACCTGCTACTGCAATTTCAAACTTGTCTCCAAATTCCCGGCGGATAAACTTGACAAGATCTGTCGCATAGTTAAAATCTCCGCCTGTGGAGTGTTCTCCTCTCGGAAAATCTCCGCGAAGAGCAAGGATATGATCAACGCCCTCGCTCAGGTATGTCTCAAGCTGGTCCCTGATTCCTTCTTTGGTGTTCTTGATAACCGTAAAATGAGTTACCGGAACAGTACCGGCTTTCTTTACCATCTGACATACTTCTCTGTTCGCTCCTACATTGCCGCCTCCGGCTCCGTATGTAACAGAGATATATTCTGGTTCAAACTGACAGAGATGCTCGATCGTTCCCGGAAGATTCTCCATGCCCTTGTCGGTCTTGGGCGGGAACAGTTCAAAAGAAAGGAGTTGTCTTTCTTTCATCAGCTCAGTCAATTTTACTGATGCCATAGCTGCACCTCCTTATATTAAATTAATGCTTATAAGTCCCGGACGATCAGTCATCGCAGCAAAGCTTTACAATGCTGTTTGCCAGGTCTACCATAAGGATATGTCCCTCTACGACACGCTCATCTCCCATAATGTCTCTGAGCACCAGTTTATTTCCATCTACATCAATCCTGGATACATTCTTAAAGATAACAGAATTATCGTTTTCTTTGTATACAGTTGCAAGACACATAACTCTCACCTCCGCCATTCTGTTGTGTCATATTATTGTGTCATATTAAAATCCAATATTACCGTTCACAGTAACAGATCCTATTTCATTTCTTCCTTAACAAGTGTAAGTGCAAGTCCCAGGCGCATGTTGCCCTTCTGGAAATCTGCGACTGCTTCCTTGATCGTCTTGGCTGAACTTGCAAGTCCCATCTTCTCCAGGTTGTCGGCCATCTGGTCGAGTTCTGCTGCGTGATGCTCATTGTGCTGTAACATGTAAGTCAGAAGCGCTATTGTCTCCTTCTTGCAGTCGCCGCCCTCGCAGGATCCGCAGTGTTCCTGGCTGGAACAGCTGCTGTCGTGTGTATGTGCATGTTCGCCGTCTCCGTGAGAATGAGAATGTGTATGGGTCACACCGTCCGCATGTGTATGTTCATGTGTGTGTCCCTCTGTATGCTCATGTCCGTGCTGGACAAGGTTTCCGTTTTCATCTTTTATTAAGTGCATTGTCTACTCCTTTCTGCACGAATCCCTGTCAGTCTGTCTTAAACGTGGCAAACTTCTGACAAGAATTTATCAATTAAATTCATTATACATCTTTTGTTATAGTTAATCAAGGCTATATTGAGAAAAAACGCACAAAAATCATTCCTGTTTCTATTTCTTTTTTTGCATTTTTTCGCATCTGCCGATCATTTTTCTCGTTATATAAATAACGCCATCGTTTTAATATTAACAATCTTTATTTTCACCTTTTTTCCATGCCTATGTAACTTCATGTATTAAATATTTAACATATTTGATGTTCTTCTTTCACATTTTTATGTTATAATATATAAAAATTTTCAAATTGATAAGCAAGGAGGAAGCATTTTGACTACTTCTGTATTCTTAAATAATGACAGAACCATGCCGCTTCTGGGATTGGGTCTATATAAAGCCACCGCTGACGACGAGGCAGAGAATGCCATCATATCCGCAGCCAAGAACGGCTATCGCCTGTTCGATACTGCTTCTGCATACAAGAACGAAGAGAGTGTCGGACGTGGTATTGCACGATGCGGAGTTCCGCGTAAGGATCTTTTTATCACCACCAAAATCTGGAATAATGCACAGCGTCTTGGAGATGTAGACGGGGCTTTTGAGCGAAGCCTTGACCGTCTTGGTCTTGATTATATCGATCTTTATCTGATCCACTGGCCGGTTCCGGGATGTTATCTCAATACCTGGAAGGAAATGGAGAAATTTCTTGAATCCGGACGGGTTCTTTCTATCGGTGTCAGCAATTTTGAGATCCGTCATCTTGAAGAACTTCGTAAGGTATCCGGGATCGTTCCTGCAGTCAACCAGATCGAATGTCATCCTCTCTGCTATCCGCGGGAGCTCATTGAATACTGCCAGGCAAACGGGATCCAGGTACAGGCTTATGCTCCGCTGGCGCGAGGTGCTTATCTGGACAATGATATCCTCTGCGTACTTGGTACGAAATATGCACATACGCCTGCTCAGATCGGACTTCGCTGGGCTGTCCAGAAGGGTATCTCCGTAATTCCGAAATCCACCCGCCCGGAGCGCATTGCTGCCAATGCACGTATTTTTGATTTTGAGATCGAGCAGGAGGATATGGATCTTCTCGACACGCTCAATCAGAATTACCACAGTTCTCATGTTCCGGAGGATCTGAGAGATACTATTTTTTGATTATTTTCACATTATACGCGGTCAAAAGCCGGTCGATCACCTTTTGTGTATGATCGACCGGCTTTTTTAAGCCTTACATTCAGTTATTCGAAGATATCTTCTCTTGTGATATTCTTTGCCCATTCTCCCTTGCGGTAATGACGGATGACCCACGGCCATTTTACGAATTCATCGGTGCACAGAAGGAAATATACCCAGAGCACCGGAAGCTTCAGCACGAACGCCGCAAAGAATCCAAGCGGTACTGCATAGACCCACATATCGATCGTATCACAGATCAGACCGAACTTCGTGTCGCCGCCCGCACGGAACACTCCGGCGATCAGGGCTGTATTTACCGCTGATCCCATAATATAGTAACTGTTGATCAGAAGCATATATTTCAGATAATGCATTGCCGTATCATTCAGAGATGCAAATCTCAGTACAAACGGAGTAACCGCCAGTACGATCACACCTCCCACTGCTCCTGCCACAACTGTCATCTTCAGCATTCTGGACGCATAGGATTTGGATTTCTCAAGTTCTCCCTGTCCCATCACTCTGCCGAGAAGGATCGTTCCCGCACTCGCGATCGCAAAACAGAAGACAGATCCTACGTTTCGAACAACAGTAACCAGTGAATTTGCTGCCACTGCTTCCGTTCCAAGATGTCCCAGAATTACGGAATACATGGAAAAAGCCACGCTCCAGGAAAGGTCATTTCCAAGTGCCGGAAGAGAAAGGTGGATAAAATCATTCAGCAGCGTCTTGCTTCGGATAAACATATAAGCAGGATTCAGTTTTACATCTTTGCTCAACAAAGACACGGTCACGCAGGCAATGAGCTGTATCAGTCTGGAAGATGCCGTTGCGATCGCCACACCGGTCGCTCCAAGTTTCGGTGCCCCAAACAGTCCGAAGATAAAAACTGCATTCAGCAGAATATTCAGCCCGAATGCCAGCATGTTCAATGCCATACTGATCGTCACGCGGCCGATGCTTCGAAGGATCGCAAGGTAGATTTCTGTCACTCCCCAGCAGAGATAAGTGATCCCCATGATCCGTATATAAGAAGATCCGATCGCGATCAGTTCCTGATCTGAAGTGAATAACAATAACATCCTCTGCGGCATGGTAAATGCAGCCAGTGCCACAAGTGCTGAGATCGCAAGCGAAAACCGAAGGGCAATTCCCTCTATGGCATGGATCGCCTGCATATTTTTCTTGCCAAAGTACTGTGCACACAGAAGGGACGCTCCTGTGCCCAGTCCATAATATACCATAAACAGAATGTTAGAATAGTTTGCCGCCAGTGATACTGCCGAGATTGCAGACTGACCTACATAGTTCAGCATGACCACATCCGAAGAGTTTACCGCTGCGCTGAGCAGATTCTGGATGATGATCGGAATCGCAAGCTTGAACATCTGCCGGTAAAAATCGTCTTTTTTGCCTGTTTTTACCATGGGAGCATCGGCGTTTCTACTTTTTTGTCACGGAGCATCAGGTCTCTTACGGCGTCGGCTGCCGGTTTGTCCTCAAACAGGACTTTGTTGACTTCCATGATGATCGGCATCTCTACTTCGTATTTCTCAGCAAGGCTCTTGGCTGCCTTGGCGGAATAAACGCCCTCGACAACCATCTGAACTTCATCCATTGCCTGCTGCATCGTATATCCCTTACCGATCAGATAGCCGGCCTTGCGGTTACGGCTGTGGACACTCGCGCAGGTTACGATCAGATCTCCAATCCCGGAAAGCCCGCCAAAAGTCTCCACGCTGGCGCCCATCTTCGTTCCGAGACGTGCGATCTCCGCAATCCCTCGTGTAATCAGAGCCGCCTTGGTATTGTCTCCATATCCAAGTCCGTCTGCGGTTCCTGCTGCAAGTGCGATCACGTTCTTGAGAGAACCTCCAAGCTCTACGCCGAGCGTATCCGGTGTCGTATAGACACGGAATACAGGACTTGTAAAAATCCCCTGAAGGTACTCTGCAGTCTCTCTCTTCGGACCGCTGATCACGCAGGTCGTCGGAAGCCCTCTTCCCACTTCTTCTGCATGGCTCGGTCCGGAAAGTACGTAGACGCCTGCTGCCGGGATCTCTTCGCTGATGATATCTGTCATGGTCATCAGTGTCTTTTCTTCGATTCCCTTGGCAACATTGACAATGATCTGTCCTTCCCTAACATCAGGTGCCATTAATTTCGATGTGCTTCTGACATACGGGGACGGCACAGCCAGAACGATCACTTCTGCAGTCTCCACGCAGCTTTTCATGTCTGCAGTAAGATCGATATTCTCCGGGATATGTACTCCCGGCAGTTTGGAAGTAAGTTCTCTCGTTTCTTTGAGGGCATCTACTTCCTCCTGAAATCTGGACCAGAGACGAACCTCATGCCCGTTATTGCTCAGAAGGACTGAAAGTGCAGTTCCCCAGCTTCCCGCTCCCAGTACACTGATTTTTGCCATATATGCTACCTTTTAACCTTTCTTTGATTTTCCGACAAGTACTTTGTTTTCTTCTCCGTGTGCCAGTCTTACGATATTGGCTCTGTGTCTCCAGAATGCAAGGCAGGTCAGGAACGCCATCACCCCGTACATCTCCAGGGTGTGTGGTCTGTCCATCCCGTAGGCGCCATGCTCGCCGCGCACGATCAGTGCGATCAGTGCAACCATATAGCAGCTCAAAGAACACAGTGAAACATAATGTGTCAGGAAAAAGATCACAAAGAACACGATCGCACAGAGGACAAAAAGTCTCCAGTCAAAAGCAATCAGAAATCCAACAGATGCCGCGATCCCCTTTCCGCCGCGGAATCCAAGGTTGATCGGAAAGTTATGTCCAAGGACGCAGCCTGCTGCCGCATAGATTGCAAGCAGAGGCATGGCATCAGCGGCAGAGTTACGGAAGATCAGGCGCACGGCCACGATCGCAAGCACGCATTTGAGGCAGTCGCCAAGAAGCGTCATCGCGCCGGCTTTTTTGCCAAACGTACGCAGGGCATTGGTGGTTCCTGCATTGCCGCTTCCATGTTCACGGATATCTGTCTTATGCATCTTTCCAATAATATAAGAAGTCTGAAACAGTCCAAAAACATAACCGACCAGAAGGCATATCAAACGTTCAGTCATTTCATTCAACTCTTTTCCCCGCGTTCACGGATAATAAATTTCAGCGGTGTGCCGCGGAAACCGAATGCATCCCTTACCTTGTTCTCAATATAACGGGTGTAGGAGAAATGCATCAGTTCTTTGTCGTTTACAAAGATAACGAATGTCGGCGGGCGCACTCCAACCTGAGTCATATAGAAGATCTTGAGACGCTTGCCACGGTCAGACGGCGGCTGCTGCATGGCAACAGCTTCTGCGAGGATCTCATTGAGAACACCGGTCTGGATACGAAGTGTCTGGTTCTCAATAACAGCATCAATGGTCTCAAAAAGCTTCGGCAGACGCTGCCCTGTCTTGGCAGAGATAAATACAAGCTCTGCGTACGGCATATATGCCAGCACTTCTCTGATGCGGTTTGTGTGTTTGTAGATGGTCTTGTCGTCCTTCTCAACGGCATCCCATTTATTGACTGCGATGATAACGCCCTTGCCGCGCTCATGTGCGATTCCGGCGATCTTGGCATCCTGTTCGGTAACACCCTCTGTCGCGTCGATCACGATCACGACAACATGTGCACGCTCTACTGCAGTCACAGTACGGATCACGCTGTAACGCTCGATCTCTTCTTTGATCTTGCCTTTGCGGCGAAGTCCGGCGGTATCGATGAAGATGTATTCCTTGCCCTGCCATTTGACTTTGGCATCAACGGCATCTCTCGTGGTTCCCGCGATATCGGATACGATCACACGATCCTCGCCGAGAAGGCGGTTGATAAGAGAAGATTTGCCGACATTCGGTTTACCTACAACGGCGATCTTCGGGATATCATCTTCCTCCTCTGTATCAAGATCCTCAGGAAATTCCTTGACGATCTCATCCAGCATATCACCAAGTCCGGTGCGGTTGGCTGCTGAAATCGGTACCGGTTCTCCGATTCCCAGATTATAGAATTCATAAACGTCCATCATATATTTCTGAACGCTGTCTACTTTGTTTACAACAAGAATGACCGGCTTCTGGCTGCGGCGCAGCATGTCTGCAACCTTCGCATCAGAATCCACAAGACCCTGCTGTACATCTGTAATAAATACGATAACATCAGCGGTATCAATCGCGATCTGCGCCTGCTCTCTCATCTGAGAAAGAATGATGTCACCACTGTCCGGCTCGATTCCGCCGGTATCGATCATGGTAAAGGATTTGTCCAGCCATGTCACATCTGCATAGATTCTGTCACGGGTCACACCCGGTGTATCTTTTACAATAGATATCATCTCGCCTGCCAGGGCGTTAAACAACGTGGATTTGCCGACGTTAGGCCTGCCCACTATTGCTACTACTGGTTTGCTCATACATTTGTCTCCTTATCTGTTTTTTATTCTGAACGGGGTCCAGTACAGAAGATACCAGATCTTCCCCGTCTTCCTCTACGATTACGATTTCTCTTCCAATTGCCTCTGAGACATCCTCTACAGTCAGATCATCCAGAAAAACATTCTCGCCGCTCCGGAGCATATTGCATGGGATCAGGACCCTCTCACCCAGTTTGCGGTTTGAAAGTTGTTCTCTCAGATCGGTTCCTGTGATCAGTCCGGAAACTGTGATCTTTTCGCCGAAGAAATTGTTTTTGATCGTGATCACTTCATACTCAAGATTCGGATATTTCGTGGAAATCCGTTCCAGACATTTCTCGATATAAGGTGCTGCCAGCTTACCAGTCGCAACGGTAATGGATCTCGGTTTGTCATCTCCCGTGCGTTTCTCGACGGCCAGTCTGACTTCTGTATCCAGAAGTCTCAGCATTCCCACACCGTTCTCAAGCTGAAGATAACCATCATAACGCTCCTCCTCCGGAAGTTCCAGTCCCGCAAGAATATACCACTCATCAGAAGCATGGATGAAATGGATTCCATGTTCTTTGTACATCTTGCGCTGCCAGCGGTGAATCTGCTCGAGGACTTTGATCGCATCCTCTCTCTCAAAACTCTCCAATGGATAAAGTCCGTCGCGGAATTTCGTCAGACCTACCGGAACCACGGACACGCTCTGAAGGACCGGTGCATATGCAGAAAGCTTCTCCAGGCTGTACTCCAGCTCCTCACCGTCGTTGACTCCCTTACACAGAACGATCTGTCCGTTCATGGTGATCCCCGCCTCGTAAAGCTGATCCACTTTCTTGAGGGCATCTCCCGCAAAACGGTTGTGGAGCATCTTGCAGCGAAGCTTGGGGTTCATTGCCTGGAAAGAAACATTGATTGGAGACAGGTGATATTTGATCACCCTTTGAATATCCTCCTGACTCATATTCGTCAATGTCACATAGTTTCCCTGCAGGAAAGAAAGCCTGGAATCATCATCCTTAAAATAAAGAGTCTCTCTCATTCCCGGGGGCATCTGATCGATAAAGCAGAACATGCAATGATTACTGCAGGAACGGTAATCATCCATCAGACCATTCTCAAACTCTATTCCCAGATCCTCATCATAATCCTTCTCTACTTCCAGCTCCCAGATCTCTCCGTTGGCTTTCTCTATAAGAAGTTCTATATATTCATCGTTCATCAGATAACGGTAATCAAAAACATCCTCCACCGGCTGATGATTGATCTCTGCCAGCACATCTCCCGGCTCCAGCTCCAGCTCCTCGCCAATGCTTCCAGGAAGAACTTTGGAAATCTTATGTTTCTTTTTTTTCATGGTATTCCTTTCTTTTATACATTCGGGCATGCCTTCGTCCATACCCGGACTACTATATCATAACAATTTCAAAAGTAAAAATCAATAAATTCCTTGACGAGATTTAGGTCAAATGTTATAAATGTAATAGGACTCAGTTTGAAAAACTATACCTAGGAGGAATAACATGCCAAATATAGAGTTACTTGAAAAAGCGACCCCGGTTGCTCCCATCCGCATTGCAGCGCTTGCCGGATGCCAGGATCTTGCAAAAGAGGTGGACAAGAAACTTGTAAAATTCCGTAAAGAACTTGTAGCAAAGAAGAAGCCAAGCACTGTACCACAGGGATACAGCCTTCCTTCTTTCCTTGTTGAATGCGAATGTGTTCGCTTCGGTACTGGTGAAGGTAAGGGATATATTAAGGAATCTGTACGTGGTGCCGATCTCTTTATCATGGTGGATATCACCAACTACACAGAAACTTACACCGTATGCGGTCATGAGAACCACATGTCACCGGATAACCATTATCAGGATCTTAAGAGGATCATCTCCGCAGCTACCGGTAAAGCTCATCGTATCAATGTCATCATGCCATTCCTTTACGAAGGACGCCAGCACCGCCGTACCAAGAGAGAATCTCTTGACTGTGCACTGATGCTCAAGGAATTAAGCGATATGGGTGTTTCCAACTTTATCACTTTTGACGCACATGACCCACGTGTACAGAACTCCATCCCGCTCAACGGATTTGATAACTTCTTCCCGACTTATCAGTTCCTCAAAGCACTGGTTAAGGAAGTCAAGGACTTCAAGCTTGACAACGATCATCTGATGATCATCAGCCCGGATGAGGGTGCGATGTCACGAGCAGTATATTTCTCTAACATCCTCGGTGTTGATATGGGTATGTTCTACAAACGTCGTGATTATTCTACCGTTGTCAACGGCAAGAACCCGATCGTTGCCCATGAATTCCTCGGAGATTCCGTAGAGGGCAAGGATGTTGTCATCATCGACGATATGATTTCTTCCGGAGAGAGTATGCTCGATGTTGCCAAGCAGATCAAGGAACGTAAAGCAAAGCGTGTCTTCATCTGTACTACTTACGGTCTGTTCACAGACGGTCTCAAGAAATTCGATGAATACTATGAGAAAGGCTGGATCGACAAGGTTATCACCACCAACCTGAACTACCGTGATCCTGAACTGCTCACGAGACCATATTACGTCGAAGCAAACATGAGCAAATACCTTGCAAGTATCATGGACATCATCAACCATGACTTATCTGTAGAGAAAGTTCGTTCCAGCAACGAAAAGATCATGGAGCTGATGGAAAAAGTAGAAAAACGCTGATTTTCTCAATTCATGTATAGTATGGGCTGCATACAGTTTTTGCACTGTATGCAGCCCGTTTTTATTGCCTGTGCAGTTGTATCTTATCAGCGGATCCCCAGAAACGCTCCGAGGTTTCCTCTCCTGCCATGGGAAGCCCTGTGAGAAAAAAGGAATTCCGGATTACAGCAAGTGCACAGATTTGGCATGGAAATATGTTCCTCTTTCAGACCTGCTCCCAGCATGATCTGGTGATTTGCCTCCCAGAGATCCAGCTGGTATTTGTCATCCGGCTTGCCATAAAACAGGGCATCCCACTTGTCTTCCGGGAAAGCAGCGCGGAACTGTTCGATCACGTCTTCACTCACCTCATAACAGTCCTGGCAGATGGATGGGCCGACTGCGCCGTAGATTTCCGACGGGTCAGAGCCGAATTCTTCCTTCATTCTTTGAACTGTGACCTCTCCGATCTTTGCCACGGTTCCTCTCCATCCGGAATGAGAAAGTCCGATCGCGCGGTGCACCGGATCGATAAAATACAGAGGCACACAATCCGCGTAAAATGTCGCAAGAACCAGCCCCGGTACATTGGTGATCATCCCATCCACGTCTGTGTACGGTCTTGATTTCGTAATGCCGTTTCCGCGGTCTTCTTCTGTAACAAGGCGCACATTTGCCGTATGTGTCTGGTCGGAAGTTACGATATCTTCCATCCTGAAGCCGACTGCGTCTGCCAGTCTGCGATAATTTTCTCTTACCGCCTCATCCTTGTCGCCTCTTGTAAAGCTTAAGTTCATAGAAGAATAGATTCCCTCACTGACACCGCCAAGTCTGGTGCTGAATGCATGCACAAATCCCGGCAGTCTGTCAAATTCCGGATAGGTGAGATACGTTACACCTTCTCTTGTATTTACATGCATTCTGGATTCGTTTTCCTGATTCCATTTTATCTTTATCATCGTGTACTCCTCTCTGCATTTTATCCGCAGTAATCAAATGCATTTCTGATCCACTGGATCTCATCTCCGTCAATTGCCACCACATCAAATCTGCATGGAGGTTCCCCATATCCATAACGGAGCAGATAAAACTGCGCCGCCCGGCTGATCCGACGCTGTTTCTTAAGGTCTACGGCTGCTGCCGCCTCTCCGGAAGTCGTTGTCGCCCGGTATTTTACTTCTACAAAAACAAGATATCTGCCATCTTTTGCAACCAGGTCGATCTCGCCACTCCGGCAGGAAAAATTATGTTCAAGGATTTTCAATCCTCGTTGTTCCAGAAAGGCAGCCGCCTGTTCTTCATGACGACTGCCTACTTTACGTTTGTTGATACGCGCCCGCTCTTTTCTTATTTTATGTGTCGGTATCTTTGGTATTTATATTTATACGAAGTGTGTGATAAAACTTGCTCTGTGTATCGGAGACGGACCATATTTCTTAAGCGCTTCAATATGCTCCGATGAGCCATAGCCCTTATTGGAAGCAAATCCATATCCCGGCAGAGTCTTGTCATACTCAACCATCATTCTGTCCCTTGTCACCTTGGCCACAATGCTGGCTGCCGCGATGGATGCGCTCTTGGCATCTCCTTTGATGATCGGAACCTGCGGGATCGTCACCTGCGGAATCGTCACTGCATCGTTGAGAAGAAGCTGTGGAGTGACTTTAAGCTTGCTGATTGCCTCCCGCATTGCCTCATAAGTCGCCTGGAGAATGTTGATCTCATCGATCCTCTGCGGACTCGCCATACCGATTCCTACCGCGACAGCTTTCTCCATGATGACATCATAGAGTTCTTCTCTCTTGTGCGCTGTCAGTTTCTTGGAATCGTTCAGATAAAGGATATCATGATCCTTCGGCAGGATCACTGCACAGGCAACTACCGGCCCTGCAAGCGGGCCCCTTCCAACCTCATCGATACCACAGAGATAGCCCAGATGCTCGTATTCATGCTCATACTGCATCATCTGCTCCATGCGGAGTTTCTCCTTCTCAAGATTCTCCAATTTCTTCTGATACTGAGAAATAATCTTCTGTACGCCGCTTCTCTGATCCTCCGCGTAAGCTATACACAGATCTGCCCACTGCCCTTCACTGGCTGCGGCAAATTCTTCCTTGATCTCGCCTATCTTTTTCATTAATTATTCTCCTGCTGTCCTGCCCATTCCAAAGTAATGCGTCCGATCTTGCCTCCGCGGAAATCGTCAAAGATCAGCCCGGAAGCCTTCACATAGTCCAGTTCTTCTCCACGTTTCAGGCAGCCTCTCGTTCTGGCGATCGCCTCCAGTGTCTCAAGTGGAGCCCCCTCCTCAGAAATCCCATATCGTTTCTCAAGGGCTCCCGGATAATCCTTTTTCAGTTTCTCGAGAAGCCAGAGAGCCAGTTCCTCGATATTCAGGATATCATCCTTGATAGAACCAACACATGCAAGACGGATTCCCACAAGCTGGTCTTCAAATTTCGGCCAGAGGATTCCCGGGGTGTCCAGAAGTTCGACATTCTTGTTCAGGCGGATCCACTGCTTGCCCTTCGTCACGCCTGGCTTATTTCCGGTCTTGGCGCAGGCTTTGCCGGCAAAAGTATTGATAAATGTGGATTTACCGACATTCGGGATTCCGGCTACCATCGCACGGATCGGACGATTCTTGATCCCTCTTCTGCGGTCACGCTCGATCTTCTCTTTGCAGGCTTCCTGGATCACGTTCTGGATCATTTTCATTCCTGATCCGCTGCGTGAATCAACCTTGACTACATAAAATCCCTTACTCTGAAAATATTCCTTCCATGCTTCGTTCTGTCTCTCATCTGCGAGATCTGCCTTATTCAGAAGGATCAGACGGGATTTGTTCTGTCCAAGCTGGTCGATATCCGGATTCCTGCTGGAGAGCGGCACTCTGGCATCTACCAGCTCTATGATCAGATCGATCAGCTTCAAATCTTCCTGCATCTGTCTTTTTGCCTTGGTCATATGACCAGGGTACCATTGTATATTCATAATTATCCTAACCTTTCTTGCTTCAAGCCACCATTGTCAGTTTCAGAAAATATTTCTACTCATTTTTCATAAATCCAAACTTACTGAATGGCGAACAGGTAAACCAAAGTTTACCGACGATATATCGTTTCTTCACATTTCCAATATCGGCATATCGGCTGTCTTCACTGTTGTTTCGATTGTCACCCAGCACAAAATATTCCCCGGATTCCAGAGTGATGGTGCTGGATGCAAGTCCTGCGTTTGTGATCTCCGGGAACTGCTTTGCCTCCTGATATTCTTTGCCATCGATCAGGATCCTGCCATTGGAAATCTGTACGGTTTCTCCAGGGAGACCAATGACTCTTCGGATATGAAGTGCCGCATCATCACTGGCATTTGTCCGAAAGACGATCAGATCGCCTCTCTTTGGCGAAGAAAATCTGTATACTGCTTTGTTAACAAAGAAACGGTCGCCAACAGAGATCGTCGGTTCCATGGAATTCTCCTGCATTGTAACAGTCTGAAACATCATCAATGCTACAACTGCTGCAAATACCAGTGTTACTGTAATCTGAAAGACCCATCTCAGGATCCCACGGATCTTACGGTCCTCCAGCTTTGTTCTCAATTCCAGAACTTTTGGATGTTCTTTCCAGTTTTTTATATCCATAACTGTTCTCTCCATAATGGAAAAGAGGGACAATAGCTGTTCGTTATTGTCCCTGCTTTTAAAACCTTTGAAATTTTCAGATAAATAATTATCTAACGCGTTCTTTAACCTTTGCAGCTTTACCTACACGATCTCTCAGGTAGTTCAGCTTAGCACGGCGAACTTTACCCTGACGGATAACTTCTACTTTAACAACGTGTGGGGAGTGAAGCGGCCATGTCTTCTCAACACCAACACCGTTGGAGCTCTTTCTTACTGTGAAAGTTTCTCTTGTGCTTCCGCCCTGTCTCTTAAGAACAGTTCCTTCGAAAATCTGGATTCTCTCACGGTTTCCCTCTTTGATCATAGCGTGTACTCTTACTGTGTCACCAACGCGGAACTGTGGTACTTCTGCTTTTAACTGAGCAGACTCAATGTTTTTGATAATGTCGTTCATTTTATTCTCTCCTATTCTTATCTGGATGTTCTTAATACATAATCTTGTAACAGAGGACCATCGTTTTTACAACATGTACGATTATACTATAAAAGATTCTCAATTGCAAGAAGTTTTTTATTTAATTCGCAGATGTATTGTCGGAAGAGGAAGCAGTATCCGCAGAAGCAGTATCTGAAGAATTGCTCATGATCTGGTTCAGTTCATCGATCATCTCCTCATCCTTCAGACGGAATTTGATCTCAACACGTCTGGAGGCATCCTTGTCTACATTTCCATTCGCATCCAGAACAGGATTTGCCATAGAATGTCCGTTTACCGTCAGATAATTTTCAAGGTTCGCTGACTGGGTGGCATCCAGGAAATTACTCTGGATATCAAGAAGATACTGTGCCACTGCCAGAGATCTCTGCTGGGAAAGCTGGAGGTTATAACTGTAATCTCCATCTGTGTCTGTGTATCCATCAATGATGATCTCTGCAAGATATTTCATATAATCATCCTGCAAAAGGACTTTGCAGTAGATCGGAAGGATCTGCTCCAGTGCCTGCTTACCGGCATCAGTCAGTTCTGCCTGGTCATAGTCGAACATGACACTTGCTTCCAGCGTCAGCGCACCGGTCTGTGCATCGATATCTACATTGATATTATTTTTGGAAAATTCATTCTTCAGTGCCTCGATGACCTCTGCCTTGACACCGATGATCTGGTCGATCTGTTCCTGCTGGCTCTTAAGCTGTGCAGTCTTGGTGTCGAGAGCGGACTGCTGGCTCTTGAGTGTTGCTTCCTGTTCTTTGAGCTTGGCTGCCAGTGCAGTCAGCTGCTGCTGCTGCTCATCCAGTTTTTCCTGCTGTGTCTTGAGCTGCTCATCCTGGCTCTTGAGCTGTTCGTCCTGATTCTGGATCGTTCCTTCCTTCTCATCGAGGGCAGTCTGCTTGTCCAGAAGCTGCTGTGTGTATTCTTCCTGAAGAGCGATCTTGTCATCTCTCTCCTGGATACTCTCGTTGTAGCTTTTTTGGGCCTGAAAAAGGGTCACACACATGATCAGCACAAAAAGCAGAAGGACACCTGCCATCATATCAGAATAAGAACGCCAGACATTAAAACTGTTGTTTTCTGATTTTTTCTTTCTGCGCATCTGATTCTCCTATTTCTTCTATCTGAATATACCAAATTTACCTTTCTGTGCTCCCTTGGTCAGTTCGCGTAAATTGCGGTTCAGTTCTTCAAGAAGTGCCTGCTGCTGTTCTCCCTGCTGCTCCAGAAGTTCTTCTAGTTTGTCAAAAGACTGCTTCTGTGCCATCTGCCCGGAAGTCAGTGATACATTCTTACCACTTCCTGTAGCAGAAATATCTGCAAGAAGACGACGGACCTGATCCATGGTCTTGTATGACAGTTTCTGATAATTCATAAATTCCTGAAGTCTCGCATCGAAATCTGCGATAACCTGACGGTTCGCCTGTGCAAGCTCCAGATTACGCTTACCGGAAGCCGATATACGATCCATTCCCTGCGCTGCAGCCTCAACATATTTCTGCATGGTCTGGTTACATGCAACCCAGAATTTCGCGGAAGAAGATTCCGCCTCCTTGAGATAATCTGCAAGGTGCTGGTAATCTGCCTGCTGTTCCTTCTGGATCGTCTGGTTATCCTTGAGGATGCGTCCTGCAAGATCCAGATACTCCTTCTGCGCAGCCGTGGTATCCTCCAGCATGTTTCTCATTGCATGCTCATGTTCTGCATAAGCTTCACTGAGCTGGCGGCTCATAGACTGGTAGAGGTTTGTCGTATAATTCGTATTATCCGTCTGCGCATCCTTAAGCTGTGTAAGTGCCCGTCCGAAATCCTCGAACTGTGTCTTGAAGGAAAGATTCATTTCTTTAAGGAAGGTATCCAGGATCTCCCTGATCGCATCTTCCTGGCACTTGGTAACGGAATTCACCAGTACATCCAGAGAATCGTTCATCTTCTGGAAAGTCGGAGTGATGACCTTCTCAAAACTGCCTGCCATCTGTACAGAAAACTTCTCTGCCATCTGCTCCATGGCGGCTGTCTGGTTCTTCTGGCTTGCAACCAGAATGTTCATAGACTCGCTCTCAGCAGTCGGCATGACATATGTATGGAAATTATCCAAAAACTTCTGAAGGCTGGATGTCAGAGAAGAATACTCTGATTTCATGCCACAACTGTAGACGATGGACATCGCGATACCATAGATGGAAGTCAGGAATGCAACCTTGATACCATCTACCAGAGAAGCAACTGATGTAGTCATTGCCTCATAATTGGTCGGTTCAAAGTTCTTAAGTCCCCATACAAGACCGACAAAAGTACCAAGGATACCAAGGCTTGTAAAAATATCCGGTGCCATTTCCAGAAGACGCTTGTGGATATGATCATCCATATCGTCCTCATTCAGATAATCCTCAATATCACCGATGCCTTCCTGGCTCTGTGAGATCGTATCAGTGAAGGCCTGCATCTTATCATCAAGATATGAATGACGAAAAATGCCATTTAATGAGGAAACCTTACCTGCATCTACCTTTCCCGGCGACTGAAAAATATCCTTGAGCTCATCTGCCGCCTCATGAAGTGATCTGGAAAGATCGTTCATACGGAACATTCCGCCAAACATTCCCACCGCATAGGTTACTGCCATAATTCCCAGAAAGCAGAAATTGTAAACCAGTATACTGGCAGCTCCACGGCCAACATAAAGTGTCATTCCGACAGCCGCGATCACAACTGCCAGAAAAAGTATTACATTTAACGCTTTTTTTCTCATAGCTTACCTCCTATTTCTGTTTCTTATCATATCATAGCACTTTTGGGGGAACAAGTTGTTTTCTCCACTTTACCAAAAGTCTCACACTTTGGACACATTTTCCCCGGATAACGCAAAAACAGCCCGGAAACTCTGTCAGAAAGTTTCCAGGCTGTCTTATTTTGTTTTATTTATGCATATACTCTGTCATCTTCTAAAAGGACGGCTTTGCCGTCTGTGACCTCGACTACATTGACACTGCAGTTTGGAGGAACGAAACCATGCCAGAAATCCTTCGGATCGTTATATACATTATGAAGAAGTGCTCTTACCGCACATCCATGAGATGCGATCAGGATCGTTTTTTCCTGAAGTGCTGGATCGTGGATGAGTTCTTCCCAGAAGTCCTTTGTCCGTGTGAGGATATCCTGAATGTTTTCGCCATCCTTCGGCCGCTCAAAGTTCCATGGATCTGTAAAAAACTTCTCCATCTGTGGATCCAGATATTCACGCGCATCGTTCATGCACACGACACCTTCCAGGACCCCGAAGTTGATCTCCTGGATCCTTGCATCCTCGATCACCGAAACTTTTCCCGGCTGTTTCTCAAGGATCAGTTCGGCTGTCTTTCTGGCTCTTATGAGAGGGCTGGTGATGCAGAGATCAAAGGAAACATTTCTCAGTGCTTCCCCTGTCTTCTCTGCAAGAAAGATCCCATTCTCAGCAAGCGGGATATCTGCTGCCCCCTGTACCTTGTGAAGTTTGTTCCACACTGTTTCTCCATGCCGTACAACATAAAGTTTCATCAGCTTCTCAGCTCGATTCCAAGGTCTGTCAGACCATTCAGGATCTTCTTCATTGCTGCTGTGATCTCAGCTTCTTCCAGAGTCTTTTCATGATCACGGAATACTACAGAATAAGCCATGGACTTGTATCCAGGTTTGATCTGTGCACCCTCGTAGATATCGAAGAGCTGGTAGGATTCAAGGATCTTGCCGCCTCTCTGCTCAAGGACATCTTCGATCTGTCCTGCAAGGACATGTTTCGGAACAACCATACTTAAGTCACGGGTAACTGCCGGATATTTGGCGATTCCTGTAAATTTGTGGTTGAATCCGCAGAATTCAAGGATATCCTGGATGTCGATGACTGCGATGTAAGTTCTCTCACCAATTCCATAGTTGTCTGCAACGATCGGATGAACTTCTCCGAGGTAACCGACTACTTTACCTTCGTAGCTGATGTTTGCCTGTCTGCCAGGATGCAGATAAGTCTTGTTGCTGTCCGGTGTGTAGTGGACTTTTTTCTTCATTCCGGATTTTTCGAAGAATTCTTCTACAACGCCCTTCATGTCAAAGAAGTCTCCTGCGCCGTACATTCCAAGAGTGAAGTGTGTTCTCTCATCCGGAAGTTCCGTAAGCGGCAGTGCTTTCGGCAGATATACCTTGCCGATCTCATACAGACGAACGCCTTTGTTTCTTCTGTTGTAGTTTGTTGCCAGAGAAGAAAGCATGCCATGCAGAGTTGTTGTACGCATGATACTGTAGTCCTCTCCAAGCGGGTTGCTGATCGTGATCGCTTTGCGAAGGTCACTATCCTGCGGGATACGAAGTTTGTCGAATACCTTCGGACTTTCGAAAGAGTAGGTCATTCCTTCTGAGAATCCGCAGTACTCAGCGATATCTCTTGCCACGTTCTCGATGCGGAGTTTGAATGGAAGTCTTCCTGTGGTAGCTTCTCCTGTCGGAAGTGTGGTCGGGATCTTGTCATATCCGAAGAATCTTGCAACTTCCTCTGCTACATCTGCCATGCAGTGGATATCCTGACGGAATGTCGGAGCTACGATCTCATTTGTCTCCGGGTCCAGAGTCAGTTCTACTTTTGCAAGGTATGCAAGCATTTCTTCTTTTGTAAGGTCTGTTCCGAGAAGTGCGTTGATGCGCTCCGGCTCAAACGGTACTCTGGAAGGTTCTCTTGTCTCGTTGCAGATATCTACGATTCCGCCTACGACTTCACCTGCTCCCAGTTCTTCCATGAGCTGGCATGCACGGTCGATCGCTGCTTTGGCATTGTTCGGGTCAAGACCTTTTTCGAATTTACCGGATGCATCGGTACGAAGTCCGATCCTCTTGGAGGAAAGACGGATGTTTGTTCCGTTGAAGCATGCTGCCTCAAAAAGTACCGTGTGTACATTGTCTGTGATCATGGAGTTTTCTCCACCCATGATTCCGGCGATGCCAACTGCCTTTTTGCCGTCGCAGATCATCAGAACCTGGTCGTCCATCTCACGTTCCTGTCCATCCAGGGTTACAAATTTCTCGCCTGCTTTTGCACGGCGTACAATGATCTCTCTGCCTTCGATGGTATCCAGATCGTATGCATGCATCGGCTGGCCGTATTCTTCCATAACATAGTTTGTGATATCAACAAGGTTGTTGATCGGGCGGATTCCGTTGGAAGCCAGACATCTCTGCATCCATTTCGGGGATGGTCCGATCTTGACGTTTTTGACAACTCTTGCTGTATATCTCGGGCAAAGTTCCGGATCTTCTACGGTAACTTTGACATAATCAGATGCTTTTTCGTCATTTCCTGTCTCTTTTACTACAGGAGGAACGAATTTTTTGTCAAAAGTGGCTGCTGCTTCTCTTGCGATTCCAAGTACACCGTAGCAGTCTACACGGTTGGATGTGATCTCGTATTCGATGACAACGTCATCAAGACCGAGTGCTTTGATCGCGCTCTCGCCTACGACTGCATCTTCCGGGAAGATGTAAATGCCGTATTCCGGAGCTTCCGGGTACATTTCTCTTGTGCTTCCAAGTTCTTCGATGGAGCACATCATACCGCAGGATTCTACGCCTCTGAGTTTGCCTTTTTTGATCTTGATGCCGCCAGGAGTCATTTTGCCGTCATGGCCGCCTGCAACACGTCCGCCGTCCAGAACGACCGGGACTTTGTCTCCTTCTTTGACATTCGGAGCACCTGTTACGATCTGAATGGTCTCTGTTCCGATGTTTACCTGGCAGATGATGAGTTTGTCTGCATCAGGGTGTCTTTCTATTTTGTCAATCTGTCCGATCACGATCTTGTCGAGATCTGCATCCAGTTTTTCGAAGCCTTCCACTTTTGTTCCTGACAGTGTCATGGCATCTGTGTATTCCTGGGCTGTTACATCCAGATCCGGCACATACATTTTAATCCAGGACATTGATGTATTCATGTTTTATATCCACCTTTCGAATAAAGTAAAAAATTTTAGAATTGTTTCAAAAATCTAACGTCGTTCTCATACAGAAGTCTCATATCGTCGATCTCATATTTGAGAAGTGCGATACGCTCAAGACCTACACCAAATGCGAATCCTGTATATTCATCCGGGTCGATGCCGCACATTCTCAGTACGTTTGGATGAACGGTACCGCAGCCGAGGATCTCGATCCAGCCGGAACCCTTGCAGAAACGGCATCCTTTGCCACCGCATTTGAAGCAGGAAACGTCTACCTCTGCACTTGGCTCTGTGAATGGGAAGTGATGTGGTCTGAATTTTGTCTTTGTCTCTGGTCCGAACAGTTCCTGTGCAAACTCCTGAAGAGTTCCCTTAAGGTCTGCAAATGTGATGTTCTTGTCGATGACCAGACCTTCGATCTGATGGAAGGACGGGGAATGTGTTGCATCCACTTCGTCAGAACGGAATACACGTCCCGGTGCGATCATACGGATCGGAAGCTTGCCTTTTTCCATGGTACGTGCCTGTACCGGGGAAGTCTGGGAACGAAGAAGGATGGAATCATTGATAAAGAAAGTATCCTGCTCGTCTCTTGCCGGATGGTCTTCCGGAATGTTCAGTTTGGTGAAGTTGTAGTCTGCATATTCTACTTCCGGACCTTCGACTACTTCGTAGCCCATTCCGATAAAGATACGCTCTACCTCTTCCAGTGCGATACTGTTCGGGTGACGATGTCCGATCATTGCCTTTTTTGCAGGAAGTGTAACGTCGATCACTTCTGCTTTCATTTTTTCTTCACGAAGTGCTTCTTCCAGTTTCTTTCTGGTTGCTTCCAGATGTTCCTCGATCTTTGTTCTTGTTTCGTTTACCATCTGGCCAACCTTCGGACGATCTTCCGGTGCAACATCTTTCATACTCTTTAAGATTGCTGTCAGCTCACCTTTTTTGCCAAGGTAAGCAACTTTTACTTCATTCAGTTTATCCGGGCCGTCTGATTCTTCGATCCGTTTTCTGGCTGCTTCTGCCAGTTCCTGAAGTCTTTCCTTCATATCCATGGTTTCGTATCTCCTTTTTGTTTATATTTAACTGTTCGCTATCCTCACAGTTACGAGTCAAAATGCCTTGTTTCTCCCAAAAAAGCATTAAAAAAACTCCATCCCTGCATTAAGGGACGGAGTCATTATCCGCGGTACCACCCTGTTTCCTGCTAAAGAGCAGGCACTCGAGTCATGCTTAACGCGCATCAACGTCATCTCCTACTGCAAAAATTCAAAGATGAAGCTCCGGCGGGAAAATAAGAAACTGTCTGAACTTAAGGGGGCTTACAGCCGCTGACTCCCTCTCTCTGAAAGGAAACAATTCCCTGAAACGCCTTCAAAGCCTTTGACTTATCTTTTCTTACTATGCCACATAGTGAAAAATCTGTCAAGATTTTTTTTGACCATCTGCCACAAAGTGAGCTGTGCCTGACGGAACTGATTCTCAAAATAAGCATTGATCTCTGCACCGTAAAGCAGAAGGTTCATACAGCAGTAGAGCCACAGCATGACCATGATAAGTGCCGACAGGCTTCCGTACATGTTGCTGAAATTCGGGAAAAATGTAAAATACAGTGAAAAAAAGTACGAAAACAGTGACCATGCAACAGCTATGATAAAAGCTCCCGGGATCTGGCTCTTGAGCGATGCCTTACGGTTCGGAAGGTAACGGTACAGCACCAGAAATACAAGGAACAATACCACAAATACGAGAAACGTCTTGGCACTCAATATCCTTCCAAGGATCTTCCCAAGAAACGGCATATGGATCACAAGCGCCGCATGAATCCGGTTTCCCATGACAAGAAGCAGAAGGCTTATGATGATCGCGATCACAAACAAGATCATATACAACATAGAATACAGTCTGTTTATCAGCCAGTTTCGGGTCTCCTTGACATGATAGATCACATTCAGACCCGTGATGAGTGACTGCATACCCTTGCAGGAGGACCACAGTGCAAAAACGCCTGAGATCGGCACGACCGCTGCGCTCTTGGTAAATACTTCTGCGATGATCTTGAGTACAAAGTCCTGAAGGTTTGTCGGAACAAACCCGATAATGACCTGCCGGAGCATCCGATAGGTCAGCGGGGTATATTGGATCAGTGCGGTAAGGACCAGCACAAAGGGAATAAACGACATGATCAAAAAGTATGCCGCCTGTGCAGCGTAAGCACCGATATGGTCATTTTTGGTCCTGTCCATAAAGCCCAGGATCAACTGTACCGTGCTTTTGGCTCTCTTCTCTTCCATATTTTTTCTCCTGGTATCAGCAAATTTGTCTATTGACCATTGTACCATATCATGTACAATGTGACAAGTTCGGGTTACTGTGCGTTCCACGAACAGTAACCCAAGTCAAAATGCATTCCACATCACCTTTGGTGATAGCATTTTGACCCGCATGTCTCGGGATTTTGCCATATTTATGGCAAAACGCCTCGCGGGATATTGCCTACAAACAGTTACTCAAATTTCACTTATTTTACGCTATAAATGTCTACAAACTCAATCTCACGGAAAAAATATTCCAGGATCTCCTCATAGCTGTATCCTTCCTTTGCCATCTCATTCGCGGCGGTCTGGCTCATTCCTACGCCGTGTCCGTATCCCCCGCCTTTCAGGGTGATCCCATCCACATCCTGGCTCTGGAACTCGAAGTAGGCACTGGGAAGAAGCTTTCCCCCTTCCGTAACGCTGCCGTCTTTTTCTGTGATCTTGCAGCCCTTGGGGGAAAGAAATTCCCTTATGGAATATTCTCCGTCAATCGTTCCGGTTCCACCCTCTGTCGTTACGGTAAGTTCTGTCACTGCGCCGCTCTGGCTTTTCTTCTGAACGGAAACCGCTTTCATTTTTCCTGCAAGGTTCAGAAGGGAAGCTGCTTTTTCTTCCAGATTCATCCAGGGAATCTGCACCGTCCATGCACTCCAGGGTTCTTCTGCGTCAAATTCACAGGGAACGCTTTTGAGATAAGATGCAGCTTCGGTAACTCCCCAGATCTCATCCGTACTCGTCACACCCGCCGAGGTAGAAAAATAATACGCTTCTACAGGCTGTCCATTCTGAGACAGGATCATTCCTTCGGTTTCCTTGACCGCTTTTGTTGTCGATTCCTGCGGTGCAACATTCTGGTAAACCTGATAGCTCACGCTGTCATCCACATCTGCCCCATATTCACTGAGTCTGCTGCCCTGCATCTGCTTCCAGGCGTAGGTTCTCGCACAGACTGCCTGCGCTTTGAGCGCTTCTTTTTCGTATGTGGATGGCATCTCACTCGGGACAACTGCCTCCAGATATTTTTCCAGCGGAAGAATATTGATCACCAGAAGTCCCTCTTCACACGGCCGGATCTCAAGTCTGCCGCCATAGGAAGGCGTCCCGCACTGCCTGTGGATCGACGGGATCAGGATTCCTCCTTCCTGCTCCGGGATCGAGATGATCTCATTTCTTCCGCGCAGTTCCTCCGCTTCATAGACAGTCTCTTCTCCATTCAGAGAAATCGTCACAGAATCATGGTATACAGACTGAAAATCCGAACCCGTAAGTACTACCCGGATCTCGGGTTCTGTCCTGTTTTCTTTTGTCTGTCCGGCTGCTGTACAGTCATGTACAGACAATTCATTCAGCAGCAACACAAGCAACACTAAATACACATAAAAAAATCTGGCTTTCCTCATAATCCATTATATGAGGAAAGCCAGAAAACATGGCTGTTATTTTCTTACAGAGAATCTGTAAACTGTCTCAGAGTAATATTTCTCTCCTGCTTCCAGAACTGGTGAATGGAAATTCTCTACATTGACTGCATTCGGCTCTACCTGCGTCTCAAGGCAGAATGCCTCACGTTTATTATAAACATGTCCGTTCTTGCCGTGCTCATCCTCCACGAAGTTCGCTGCATAGAACTGCACGCATGGACAATCTGTAAGAACATCCATCTGGATACCGGATTTCTCTGACCATGCAGAAGCGATCTCACGGATGCTCGCCTTATTATATCCGTCTGTCACATAGTTATGGTCAAAACCGCCTGTGAACTTGAGCTGTTCAAAATCAGCTTCAATATCTCTGCCGATCTGCTTTGCGATACGGAAATCCATCGGAGTTCCCTCAACAGATGCATTCTCGCCAAGCGGAATGGAATCCTCACGGACCGGAGTGTATTCCTGCGCATGAATGATAAGATACTGGTCCATTGCAGTGCCGCTGCCCTCACCATTCAGGTTAAAATAGGAATGGTTCGTCATGTTTGCAATGGTTGTCTTGTCGCTCACACCGGAGTAAACGATGCGGACTGCATTCTCCTCTGTCAGCTCATAAGTAACAGAAACTTCAAATTCTCCCGGATAGCCATTCTCTCCATCAGGACTGATCCTGGAAAAAGTAACTGCATTCTTTCCCTCTACTGCAGATGCATTCCACAGTTTCTTCTCAAATCCATTCGGGCCGCTATGGAGATTGTTCTTGCCTTCGTTCGGTGTCAGTTTGATCTCTGTGCCATCCAGCATAAATCTGGAATCTGCGATACGGTTGCCGCTTCTGCCGATGCACGCTCCGAAAAAGCATCCATTTACAAAATAGCTCTCAAGATCATCATATCCAAGGACTACGTCTGTCAGTCTGCCATCCTTATCCGGCACGCAGACCTTCACCAGGATCGCACCATACTGCGAAACTTCTATGTAAGCTCCTGCCGCATTCTCAATGTGATAAATATGTGCTTCTTCACCTGAAGGTAAATTCCCAAAAATCTTCTCTGTTACCATGCTGTAATTCCTCCCGATTCATTCTTCAAAAAAAGAGCCATTACAAATGGCTCATTCTTTCTTAATTACCCCGGAATGCCGTTCCCTTCCATTTGACGCCTAGCTTTCGCCAGGTTGGGTGTCCTCAACTGATGATCTGCCTTCCACGACGAGAGGCCTGACATCACAGCAGCGATGTTGGATTCCCTATTAATAAATGTAGGTTCAAATAAAAAAAGGGGCATCGCACATTCCAGGAATTCTTTTGTTGTATTTTATTGTACTCTATTGTATGTGATTTTTCAACATAAAATGTTGGAAAAATTTATTATTTCGCAACAAAGTTGATGATCTTGTTCGGTACATAGATCTCTTTGATGAGATTCTTGCCTTCGAGGAAGGAAGCGATCCTCTCATCTGCTTTGGCGATCTCGAATGCTTTCTCTTTCTCACAGCCGTTTGGAAGAACTACAGTTCCTCTTACCTTACCATTTACCTGTACACCGATCTCAACTGTCTTGGCAACAGTCTTGCCTTCATCGTATACCGGCCAGGAAGCAACTGCAAGCAGACCTTCTCCGCCGAGGAACTCCCAGATCTCTTCGCAGAGATGCGGAGCAAACGGGCTTAAGAGCTTGATAAAGATTCCCAGGTCATCTTTGCTGAGACGTCCTTCTGCTGTGATCTCGTTGAGAAGAGTCATCAGGCTGGCGATCGCTGTGTTGAACTTCAGGTTCTCGATATCGGAAGAAACTTTCTTGATGGTACGGTGGATCTTCATTTCCAGTTCATCGGAAACAGGTTCCTCAGAAATGAGATCTGTCAGACCTGCCACACGGTCAAGGAATTTCTTGCAGCCTTTTACAGAGCTGTCACTCCATGGAGTTGCTGCGCCGTAGTCACCCATGAACAGTACATAGGTACGAAGGGTATCTGCTCCATATTCTTCTACGATGTCAAGCGGGTCAACAACGTTTCCTTTGGATTTACTCATCTTGTCTCCGTCCGGTCCGAGGATCAGTCCCTGGATAGAACGTTTTGCGTATGGTTCCGGAGTGTTGACAACACCCAGATCATACAGGAAGTGGTGCCAGAATCTGGAGTAGATCATATGTCTGGTAACGTGCTCCATACCGCCATTGTACCAGTCAACCGGCATCCAGTATTTCAGTTTGTCCATGTCGGCCAGTGCCTGGGTATTGTGCGGATCTGTATATCTCAGGAAATACCAGGAAGATCCTGCCCACTGAGGCATGGTGTCTGTTTCACGTTTTGCTGCAGCGCCGCATTTCGGGCAGGTGCAGTTTACGAAGGAATCGATCTTGGCAAGTGGTGACTGTCCGTCCTCACCCGGCTCGAAGTCCTTGACATCCGGC
The DNA here is from genome assembly GCA_934424575.1 of uncultured Blautia sp. Lineage (GTDB taxonomy): Bacteria > Bacillota > Clostridia > Lachnospirales > Lachnospiraceae > Blautia_A. The sequence continues at coordinate 58,398 of CAKRXU010000003.1, read as the reverse complement.
AGACGAAGCGGAAGTTCTTCTTCCGGAACAGCTACAACACCGCAGTTCGGGCAATGGATCAGCGGGATCGGCTCACCCCAGTATCTCTGACGGTTGAATGCCCAGTCTTTCATCTTATACTGAACACCGGCTTTACCGATGCCCTTCTTCTCAAGTTCTTCCAGCATACGCTCGATAGAGTCTTTTTTCTTGATGTATCCGTTGAGGAATTCAGAGTTGACCATCTCTCCGTCACCTGTGTAGGCTTCCTTGGTGATGTCTCCACCCTTGATGACTTCGATGATGTCAATGCCGAATTTCTTTGCGAAATCATAGTCACGCTGGTCATGAGCCGGTACTGCCATGATCGCACCTGTACCATAACCCATCATTACATAGTCTGCAATGTAGATCGGGATCTTCTTGCCGTTTACAGGGTTGATTCCCTCAAGTCCCTGGATACGCACACCTGTCTTGTCCTTGACAAGCTGAGTTCTCTCGAACTCTGTCTTCTTGGCACATTCATTACGGTATGCAGTGATCTCGTCCATGTTTGTGACTTTGTCTTTGTATTTGTCGATGATCGGATGCTCCGGTGCGATTACCATGAAAGTAACACCGAACAGAGTATCCGGTCTGGTTGTATAGATCTCAAGCTTCTCGTCGATTCCGTCGATGTCGAAATCTACAAAAGCACCCTTGGATTTGCCGATCCAGTGGATCTGCTGCTGCTTTACATTGTCCGGATAGTCAACATCCTTGAGACCTTCCAGGAGTTTGTCTGCGTACTGAGTGATCCTCAGATACCATACATCTTTGGATTTCTGCACAACTTCGCTGTGGCAGATATCGCATTTGCCGCCCTGGCTGTCCTCATTGGAAAGAACGACCTTGCAGTGCGGGCAGTAGTTTACAAGAGTTCTGTCTCTGAATACGAGGCCCTTCTCAAACATTTTGAGGAAGATCCACTGTGTCCATTTGTAGTAATCCTCATCTGTCGTATCGATCACACGGTTCCAGTCAAAGGAAAATCCAACTTTCTTTAACTGGTTGGAGAATTTCTTGATGTTCTCATCTGTGATGATACGTGGGTGTGTTCCTGTCTTGACTGCATAGTTCTCAGTAGGAAGACCGAATGCATCAAATCCGATCGGGAAAAGTACATTGTATCCTTCCATACGACGTTTTCTGGAAATAACCTCAAGGCTTGAGTATGCTTTGATGTGTCCTACATGCATACCTGCACCACTTGGATATGGAAACTCTACCAGGCCATAGAACTTCGGTTTGTCACTGTTGTCCTTGGCTTCGAAGACTTTGCTTTCTTCCCATTTTGCCTGCCACTTAGGCTCAATTTTTTTAAAAAAGTATTTCATCTCTATGGTTCCTCCAACATTCATTGTTGTATCTGAGAATTAATTTTAATTCAAGGAGAGCGTTTTGTCAATGTAACGTTTCGCGATTATCCGCTTATTCTCAATAAAAAAGCGAACTTTATCAAACTAAAGCATTTCTGTTGACGCACATTTTTCGACATGATATAATTTTTTTCGTGTTTTTTATTATTTTATGAGGAGGGAACAATATAATGAAGTCTTTTTATTCCTGGTACAAGAAGCATATCACCCAGGCGATCTTTACCGGACTGGTCCTCGGTATCCTGACCGGACTTTTCCTCGCCGGACGATATGCACCGGTCCTGACTGTCACCAGTCTGGTCGGCGGCATTTACATGAATGCCCTGAACATGATGATCTTTCCTATGGTCTTCTGTTCGATCGTCATCGGTATCTGCAGCATCGGAAACATCCGCACCACCGGAAAGATCACAGGCTCTGCCATGGTATATTTTCTCAGTACCACCGCACTTGCCAGCCTCGTCGGTCTTATCATCCCGCGTCTGATCCATCTTGGAAGAGGTGTTTCTTTTGAGATGGCAACTGCCGATATCCAGGCAACCGAGATGAGCAGTATCCTCGATACGATCAAAAACCTGATCCCGTCAAACCCTGTCAAGGCTTTTGCCGAGGGAAACATGCTCCAGGTTCTCGTATTCGCAGTGATCATCGGTTTTACCCTGATCTCCATCGGAGAAAAAGGCAAACCATTCCTTGATTTTATTGATTCACTGAATGAGATCTGCCTGAAGATCATCAGTACGATCATGTACTTTACCCCTATCGGTGTTTTCTGTACGATCGTACCAGTCGTAGAAGCAAACGGAACAGAAACTATCATCTCACTGGCAACACAGCTCATCATTCTGTATATCGCATTTTTTGCTTTTGCTTTTCTCGTGTATGGCCTGTCTGTCAAGATCCTGGGCAAAGAAAGCCCGCTTCGTTTCTTCAAGGCAATCATGCCTGCTGCACTGAATGCATTTGGAACCTGTTCCAGTTCCGCTACCATTCCGCTCAGCAAACAGTGTATGGAAGAAGAAATGGGTGTTTCCAACCAGATTACCAGTATTGCCATTCCACTCGGAGCTACTGTAAACATGGATGCCGTTTCTATCCTGATGTCCTTTATGATCATGTTCTTCGCCAACGCCTGCGGAATCAATGTCAGCGTTTCCCTGATGATTGTGATCCTTCTGGCAAACGTGCTTCTGTCTGTAGGTACTCCTGGTATCCCTGGCGGTGCGATTGCTTCTTTTGCTGCACTGGCAACTATGGCAGGACTTCCGGCAGGTATCCTTGGTGTTTACATCAGCATCAATACACTCTGTGACATGGGTGCAACCTGCGTCAACGTTATCGGCGACCTTGCCTGCTGCGTAGTGCTGAAAAACAAGATCAAGATCAAAGAATAATCCGGACTTTCTGAATTACACATTTTATGCACAGCGAAAACCGGCTGCTGAATCTATTTAAAACAGATTCAACAGCCGGCTTTCTTTATCTCTTAATAATTCACAGGAGTCTGATCATTTATGCATCTGCGTTGTCTACTTTGCTCGCACGTGCCTCGATCTCTTTCGCCTGGATATCGCTCGGAGCCTGCTCATAGCGTGCGAACTCATAGGAGAAGTCGCCGCTTCCACCAGTCATGGAACGAAGTGTTGTAGAATATCCATAAATCTCAAGCTGTGGTACATCAGCTTCGATGATGGTATTGCCTTCATGATCCGGATTCATTCCCAGAACACGTCCACGTCTCTTGTTGAGATCGCCCATAACGTCACCGGTGTATTTGTCCGGAACAGTGATCTTCATGCTTACGATCGGCTCAAGGAGTACAGGAGATGCATCCATAAAGCCTTTCTTGAACGCCAGGATCGTCGCCATCTTGAACGCCATCTCGGAAGAGTCTACCGGATGATAAGATCCATCATAAAGTGTAGCCTTAACGCCTACTACCGGATAAGCTGCCAGAGGTCCCTTCTGAACGCTTTCCTGAAGTCCCTTCTCAACTGCCGGGAAGTAGTTCTTCGGAACAGCGCCGCCTACGACTACCTGCTCAAATACATAAGGTGTCTCCAGGTCACCGGATGGCTCGAAGCGCATCTTGACATGTCCGTACTGTCCGTGTCCACCGGACTGTTTCTTATGTTTGCCCTCTACGTCGGAGTTCTTGCGGATGGTCTCGCGGAAAGCTACCTTCGGTTTGGAAAGTTCCACGTCTACTTTGTAGCGTTCTTTGAGCTTGCTTACTACGATATCAAGGTGCTGGTCGCCCATACCATAGAGTAATGTCTGTCTGTTGGCAGAATCATTGACTGCACGAAGAGTCTTGTCCTCACTCATCATCTTGGCAAGAGCCTGTGCGATTTTGTCCTCGTCGCCCTTCTTGACTGCCTTATATCTCTTATAGGTATAAGGAGTAGAGATCAGAGCCTTCGGATAGAGAACCGGAGCTGCCTTTGTTGCAAGGCTGTCGCCGGTCTGTACGCTTGCGAGTTTGGCGATCGCGCCGATATCACCTGCGTGGAGTTCCGGAACTTCGATCGGTTTGGAGCCCTCAAGAACATATAATTTGTTCAGTCGTTCTTCCTCACCCTTCTCTACGTTGAGCAGAGTATCATCAGATTTGATAACACCGGAAACAACTTTGATCAGAGAATATTTGCCGAGGAACGGATCTGCGATAGTCTTCCATACGTATGCAGATTTCGCTTTGGCAAAGTCATAGTTTGCTTCAAAAATCTCATTGGTCTTCTGGGAAATACCGTTGCATGCGCGCTTGTCCGGGCTCGGGAAATATCCACAGATATCATCGAGAAGGTTGGAAACGCCTCGAAGGTTGATCGGTGATCCCATGCATACCGGAACGATGCTTGCGTCCTGTACGTTGGTTGCAAGTGCTGCGGAAACTTCTGTTACGGAGAAGGTATCTCCCTCGAAATAACGGTCCATGAACTCCTCACTGGTCTCTGCTACAGATTCCATAAGGGTCTCATGATATTTCTCAAGATATTCAGCCAGATATTCCGGAACATCGCAAGGCTCCTTGCCTGCTTTGTCGATATATCGGCGGCCTGCCTGCTTCACGACATTGACATAGCCGACGAACTTGCCATCTTCACGGATCGGGAAATGCAGCGGTGCGATCTTCTTGCCATAAAGTTCGGTAAGATCCTCTACTACTTTACGATAGCTGACATCATCCACGTCCATATCTGTTACAAAGATCATACGAGGTAATTTATATTTCTCGCAGAGATTCCATGCTTTCTGTGTACCGACCTGAACTCCGGCCTTACCGGAAACAACGATGATGGCTGCATCTGCTGCGCTGACCGCTTCCTCTACTTCTCCTACGAAGTCAAAGTAACCAGGAGTATCCAGGATATTGATCTTTATCTTGTCCCACGGAACCGGGATCACAGATGTGGAGATTGAAAAATGTCTCTTGATCTCCTCCTTATCAAAATCGCTGACGGTATTTCCATCTTCTACTCTGCCAAGACGACTTGTCATTCCTGCCAGATAAGCCATTGCCTCTGCTAATGTGGTCTTGCCGGATCCCCCATGACCCAAAAGAACCACATTGCGAATTCGGTCAGTTCTATAAACGTCCATATGTAATACCTCCCTGTTTGTCTGATATGTCCATATTTTACTAAAATTCTTTCAACTTTTCAAGTATTTTATATAATTTTAACAACTTTTTTTGAGCTGTTTTTGCAATTATTCATCGAATTCACCTATTTTGTACCTATGTTTGACATTTTTCCTCGTATCTTTTAAAATAGAACCATAGTTTTTCTGTAATATCTACGGATTGTTCCGCAGTAAACTGCTCCCACAATCCTTCAAACATTCAGAATCCGCTAATTTACTACGTAAATTGCTACTTCCTCATGTTTGGCGGCTCCCAAGTTTAAACGCCTTATCGTGCAAGCACGAACAGCTTTTTAAACTTTTGAGCCTGATATCAGATAAGTAGTAACTGGAAAGGACACAGACATCATGAAAACCATAGGTTTTATCGGGCTCGGCCTGATCGGAGGATCTATTGCCAAAACGATCCGCAAGTTTCACCCGGATTATCACATCCTCGCTTATGCGAAACACAAAGAAACTCTGGCTGCCGCACTGAACTGCGGTGCTATTGACGCCACACTGGAAGAACGGGATGACCGTTATGCCATGTGTGATTATATTTTTCTCTGCGCTCCGGTAGAGTATAATATTGAATATCTCAGATATCTCAAGGATGTCATCAAGGAAGGATGTATCATCACAGACGCAGGAAGCGTCAAAGGACCGATCCACAAAGCAGTCGAGGAACTCGGCATGGAATACTGCTTCATCGGCGGACATCCTATGGCTGGTTCTGAGCGTTCCGGATTTGAATATTCATCCGACCATCTGCTTGAGAATGCTTACTATATCCTGACTCCGGGCGGACAGGTTCCTCTTGAAAAAATCACCGAGTTTTCTGAACTGATCGATTCTCTTGGTTCGATCCCGATGGTCCTTACCTGTGAGGAACACGATTTTATCACAGCCGGCGTCAGCCATCTTCCGCACATCATCGCTTCCACTCTGGTCAATCTTGTCAGAGAACTGGATAACGATGCGGAATACATGAAGACGATCGCAGCAGGTGGTTTTCGCGATATCACACGTATCGCATCCTCCTCCCCTGTCATGTGGGAGCAGATCTGCCTCGAAAACCATGAGAACATCTCTCATGTGCTGGATGAATACATCAAGATGCTGATCCAGGCACGCTGCTCTGTTGACAATCTGGAGGCAGAAACTCTCTATGATATGTTTGCAAACTCCAGAGATTACCGTGACTCCATCGACACCACTTCTTCCGGACTTATCAACAAGACTTATGTCCTGTATATTGATATTGTTGATGAAGCTGGTGGAATTGCCACAATTGCCACAATTCTTGCTATGGAAGGGATCAGTATCAAGAACATCGGCATCATCCACAACCGTGAATTTGAGCAGGGTGTCCTGAAGATCGAATTCTATGAGGAAGATGCGATGAAGCGCGGAACTGCCCTTCTTAAGAAACGTAATTACATCGTATACGAACGGTAGGAGTAAAATAATGGAAATCAAAAAACAAACCAATTTAAAAGGAACTCTTACAGTTCCGGGCGACAAATCCATCTCACACCGTGCAGTCATGTTTGGCTCACTCGCCAATGGTACTACCAGGATCACGCATTTTCTCGAGGGTGCTGACTGTCTCTCCACGATCTCCTGCTTCCGCAAAATGGGGATCGATATTGACCGGAACGGCGACGAGATCCTTGTACACGGCAAAGGTCTTCACGGACTCAATGCCCCGACAGGGATCCTTGATGTCGGCAACAGCGGAACCACAACCCGTCTGATCTCAGGAATCCTTGCCGGACAGAAATTTACCTCTGAACTTGACGGAGACGATTCGATCCGCACACGCCCGATGAAGCGTATCATGACTCCTCTTACTTCCATGGGCGCTGATATCACAAGTAAGCTGGACAATGGATGTGCGCCACTTATCATCCACGGCAAGCCGCTTCACGCCACTCATTACGATTCACCGGTTGCTTCTGCACAGGTCAAATCCTGCGTTCTGCTTGCCGGTATGTATGCGGACGGGATCACCAGCGTAACAGAGCCATTTCTTTCCCGTAACCATACAGAGATCATGCTGAATTATTTCGGTGCTGACATCACCTCCGAGGGAACGACCGCTTCCATCAAGCCGGAACCGGTCCTTGAGGGAAGAGAAGTCCAGGTTCCTGGTGATATCTCTTCTGCTGCTTACTTTATCGCGGCCGGACTTCTGACCCCGGGAAGTGAAATTCTTCTCAAGAATGTAGGGATCAACCCGACCCGCGCCGGAATCCTCAAAGTCTGCATGGATATGGGTGCTGATATCACCCTTCTGAACGAAAGCACTGAGGGCGAACCGACAGCTGATCTTCTGATCCGCACCAGCTCTCTCAAGGGAACTGTCATCGAGGGCGGCATCATCCCGACCCTGATCGATGAGATTCCGATGATCGCAGTTATGGCTGCTTTTGCTGAGGGAACCACGATCATCCGCGATGCACAGGAACTCAAAGTCAAAGAATCTGACCGTATCGCAGTTATGGTTGACAATCTCACCCGCATGGGTGCTGATATCGAGGGCACAGATGACGGCATGATCATTCACGGCGGCAAACCGCTCCATGGTGCAGTGATCGACTCCCATCTCGACCACCGCATTGCCATGTCTTTTGCCGTGGCAGGAACGATCTGTGATGGCACCGTGGATATCCTGAATGGAGAATGTGTTAATATCTCCTATCCGGAATTCTATCATGATCTTTATAGCTTAGATTCAAGTAGATAAAGCGGATATTCGCAATCCGCTTCTCTACTTGCTCATAACCAAATAACTACTTTATTTGGTTAAATAAGCAACTGCACACAATTAAAACTGCTGTTTCCATGATTTACTTTCATGCAGACAGCAGTTTTTTTGTTATTTACGTATATACTTCTTCTCCCCGGGCATTCTAAAACAGAATCTGAAAATCATCCACATCCAGGGAGGAATGCAATAATGAAAATATTATTTTATGGTGCAAGAGATTATGACCAGAGATTTTTTGATAAACTGAAACCGGAGCATCCTGATATCGACATTACTTTTATTGAAGCAAATCTCTACGCAGAGACTGCTTCCCTCGCCGCCGGTTACGATGGGATCTGCGCTTTTGTAAACGCAGACCTTGGAACAGAAGTGATCGAAGAACTCGCACATCAGGGTATCCGTCTGATCCTGATGCGCTGTGCCGGTTATAATAATGTAGATCTCAAAACTGCTGCTGAATGCGGCATCAAAGTCCTCCGCGTTCCCGGTTATTCTCCGGAAGCGGTCGCCGAGCTTGCGATGGCTCTCGTTCTCACCGCCAACCGTCATACCCACAAAGCTTATATCAAATGCCGGGAAAACAATTTTTCCCTCAATGGTCTCATGGGAGTGAACCTGTATAAAAAAACAGCCGGGATCGTCGGAACCGGCAAGATCGGGCTTGCCATGGCGCATATCTGCCGCGGTTTTGGCATGAACCTACTCGCCTATGACCTGTACCCGGACAAAACGCAGACAGATTTTACGTATGTTCCTCTTGAAACGCTTCTTTCTTCCAGTGACCTGATCAGCCTGCACTGCCCGCTCACGCCGGACACTTACCATATGATCAATAAGGAAAGCATCTCCCGGATGAAAGACGGTGTCATTCTCGTAAACACCTCCCGTGGCGGCCTGATCTGCACCGAAGACCTGATTGCAGGTATCCGGGATCATAAGTTTTTTGCAGTAGGGCTTGATGTCTATGAGGAAGAATCTGATTTTGTCTATGAAGACATGTCCGAGCATATCCTCAAAACCTCTACCGTGCAGAGACTACTCTCTTTCCCGAACGTTGCGCTCACTTCCCATCAGGGATTTTTTACAGAGGAAGCGCTTACCAATATCGCTGAGACGACACTTGAGAATGCTGAGGCTTTCCGCACAGGGAAAGAACTCAGAAACGAAGTGCATATTTAACCAAATCAAGTAAGTCCCCTCTTCAATTGCGAAAAACAATAAACAGTGAGTGGGGACTTGCTTGTATCAGGATTTCTCGTATGCTTCTCTCAGAGTCCGAATCTCTGCTGCCCATCCTTCATCATCATTCGGCGTTTCGAGAATGAATGGAATTCCCTCCAGGCGCGGATGACGGATCACCCTTACCAGTGCTTCCAGCCCGATTCTTCCCTCGCCGATCCTTGCATGGCGGTCTTTGTGGCTGCCAAGGTCGTTCAGGCTGTCATTTAAGTGAATGGCTTTTAATTTCTCAAGCCCGACGATCCAGTCAAATTCTTCAAGGACACCATCTAGATTATTTACGATGTCATAGCCTCCATCCCAGACATGGCAGGTATCCAGACAGATTCCCATCTTGTCCTTCTTTTCTACCAGGTCGAGGATCTGACGGAGTTCTTCGAAATTTCTTCCCATCTCCGTCCCCTTGCCGGACATCGTTTCAAGAAGCACCGTTGTGGTCTGTTCTTCGGTCAGCACCTCATTCAGCATTTCTGCGATCATGCGGACTCCTGCTTCTGCTCCCTGTCCTACATGGCTTCCCGGATGAAAATTATAATAATTTCCCGGCGTCCATTCCATGCGCTTCAGGTCATCTGCCATCGTCTCTCTGGCAAATTCCCGGATGTTTTCCTTTGCCGCACATGCATTCAGTGTATATGGCGCGTGTGCCACGATCTTCCCAAATTTATATTCTTCTGTCAGTTCCAGAAATTTACGCACATCCTCCGGATCGATCTCCTTCGCCCGTCCGCCTCTCGGATTTCTGGTAAAAAATGCAAACGTATTTCCCCCGTTCGCGATCATCTGACGTGCCATCTTCGCATAGCCTTTGGATGAAGTTGTGTGGTTTCCAATATATAATGGACTTTTTGCTGTACTCATAAAAATCTCCTTTTTTCTTAGCATCTGCGGACCGTTCCGCTTCTATCCTTTGATTATACAAAAAAAATCAAAAACTGCAAACATATTGACGAATTGTATAAAATTCCCTATACTTTTTATAAACAAAAAAATACATAAAACAAGGAGTTTCCCATGCCGCCAAAAAAGAAAAAACACAAAAAACGTGCGTACAAAAAATCCCGCTACTACCGCAGAAGGCAGCAGATCACCGAACGTCTTCTCATAGGCTGCGGTGCCGTTCTTATCCTGCTGCTTCTTATCATCCTGGTCCGTGGCTGTTCTGCACGCAAAAATGGTGCCGTCCGGACAGGTGCCTCAGCGAAATCGCAGGATGAGACTTCCACCTCAGATGCAGACCTCACGCCAACACCAACCATGGCTCCGGTATCGCTGACCGTCAGTGTCGTAGGTGACTGTACGCTCGGTACAGACGAAAACTTTGACTATGATACCAGTCTTAATGCTTATTATGAAAATTATGGAGCAGATTATTTCTTCTCCAATGTGAAGAGCATTTTTTCCGCAGATGATCTGACAATTGCCAACTTTGAAGGAACTCTCACAGATTCTGAAGATCGCGAGGACAAAGAATATGCTTTCAAAGCTCCTGCCGAGTATACCAGTATCCTCACTGCCGGTTCCGTCGAAGCAGTCAACACTGCCAACAACCACAGTCATGATTATGGCGATCAGAGCTATGATGATACTGTTCAGGCACTTGACAATGCCGGTATCCTGAATTTTGGTTATGATAAGACTGTTGTAACGGAAGTGAAGGGAATCAAGATCGGACTTGTAGGGATCTACGAACTCAAGGATCACCTCGAACGTGAAGAACAGCTCAAGCAGAACATCGCCAAAGTAAAAGCAGACGGCGCGCAGATCACGATTGTGATCTTCCACTGGGGCAATGAGAAAGAAGAAGTCCCGGACAGCAACCAGACTACACTTGCCCACCTTGCGATCGACGAAGGAGCGGATCTGGTATGCGGCCATCATCCACATGTTCTCCAGGGAATCGAAGAATACAAGGGTAAAAACATCGTTTACAGTCTCGGAAACTTCTGCTTTGGCGGAAACCAGTATCCAAGCGATATGGATACCATGATCTTCCAGCAGACTTTCACCGTAGATCAGGATGGAGTAAAGTCAGACAATGTGACAAACATCATCCCATGCTCGATCTCCTCTGATTCTGATTATAATAACTATCAGCCGACTCCTGCCGAAGGAGATGAAGCCACACGTATCCTCAGTAAGATCCAGGAGCGCACTGCCATGATTACCGGCGGCGCGACATCATCTTCTGACAGTTCCGATTCTCCGGCAGAAGACAGTGAAGATTCCTCAGAGGATTCTTACGACGATTCCAGCTATGATGAAGAATCCGATTCCTATGATGACTCGTATTATGATGAGTCCTATGACGATTCTTATGATGATTCCTACAGCGATTACGACGAAGATACTTCTTACGATGATTCTTATGATTACAGTTATGATGAAGAATAGGTACTGTCTGCAGTAACCTCATCAAAACCCCGGAATCCCGGAGATTCAGGGTGCCTGACGGATATATTCCGTAAGCACTCTGATCTCCGGGATTCCTTTTACTGTGTCAAGAAGTTCCTGCAGGAAATCCATCACCAGAGGAGCCGCATTCCTCTGGTCTCCCATGATCGCATAGCAGGTACGGTATTCCGGACCATTCTCCAGCGCTACAATGCGGCATTCCCCCTCCTGAGAGAGTTTCTTTCCTATTGTTGCCGGCATGATCGCCCATGTTTTTTCGAGATCGAGGAGCTGACGCAAAAGTGCCATATTGTCGAGTGATACTTTTACTTCGGAATTATTTCCGAACCAGTAAGCGTGCCACATGATAAAAGAATCACTCCATGGAATATAGATCTCATCCTCGCTTTTCAGACGGGAAGGCAGGATTCCATCCTCATACGCAGTATCTTTGCTGCAGACCAGAACCAGTTTTTCTTCAAAAAGCGGCACCGTCTGCACTTTTTTAAAAAAATGCGGATTAGTGATCAACCCCATGTCGACTTCTTTGTTTTCAACTGCCTTGTAGGAAACATTTGACCGCATGGTGTCAATATGAAAACTGCATCTCTTGTGTTTCTCCAGAAAACTGCCGATGACCTGCGGCATGAAATAAAAATTCAGACTGTCTACATTTGCGATCCGAAGAATGTCCTGCGGCTTATCGTACTGGATCTTGCTGGTCTCCAGCCACAGCTGCTCCCACTTACGCGCAAGCGGGACAAAACGCTGCCCTGCATCGGTAAGTTCCAGCGTGCGAGAACCCTTTTTGCGGATGATCAGTTCTGTTCCCAGTTCTTCTTCCAGCGCAGACAGACGATGGCTCAGTGCCGGCTGTGATACAAACAGCACCTCCGCTGCTTTGGATAAAGATGAACTGGATACGATCGTAAGAAATGTCTTGATGTCCTGGTAATTCATGGTTCCTCCCTCTGTGATGTCTTCTTATGTTTGTTTATTCAACCTATAAATTCTGTTTATATTATATAGATAAAATATCGAATTTACAATATAATATTTTGATACTATAATAAGCTCAAAATCAGAAAGATAGGAATGATATACATGGATAAAGCAGTCCTCGAACGCCGCCTTCACCTGACGGTGACTTTTATCGGTGGTTTTATGGGATGTTATGCAATCTTTAACCGCAGTGATGTTTTTGGATCTGCACAGACTGGAAATCTGATCTCTTTTGTGATGGATCTGGCAGGTCATACGGATGCCGAGATCTTTTTCCGTTTCTCCGCACTGCTGATCTACATATTCGCGATGGTCTCCACAGTATTTCTCGCACATAAGATGGAACGGACAATCTTGAAATTTATCAGTGTCCTGATCGATGGCCTTGCCTTTGTTCTTCTGGCATTTCTTCCACAGGACATGGATCCATTTGTTGCTCTGTATCCAATTTTTTTTGCTACTGCATTTCAATGGTGTTCCTTCAAAGGTGCCGATGGATTTAACAGCTCCAGCATCTTCTCCACCAACAATCTCCGTCAGTGTACGACAGGATTTGCAGAGTACCTTTACAGCAGAGATTCCGAAGCACTCCGAAGAGGTATCTTCTATGGAAAAGTGCTTCTTTCCTTTCATCTCGGAGTTGCAGTGTGCTTCCTGTTCTGCTCCAGATTTCATCTGGCAGGCGCATGGGCAGGACTTCTCCCGGTATGCACCGCACTCATCCTTGTCAATGAGGAACGCGCTCTTTCCAGAGCTGCAGAAAAAGAGGAGGTTCTCAGGGTTCACGCCTGAGAGCCTCCTTTTTGGTTCTTAATTAATATAGCTTTTTTATGCCGCTGCATCTTCTGTGGATGTTTCCTCCACGGAAGATTCCAGGATCTGTAAAAATCCATCCGCCAGATCTGCCGGAACGCCTGCTGTCTTCATGTTTTCTGTGATGACACTCCAGTCTGCGTTCTTGACATATTCTGTCATTTCTTCCTCATTATCCACTGCATAAACAGTTCCAAGGTTTGTAAGATCCGGAATTTCTGCTCCCTCTCCATAACCACCTGTAATAGAAAGAGTTGCAAGCGATACACCAGATGCCAGTACAGAAAGCTCCATACTGCTGGATTCTGTTGCTGCATCAGAATCCATCTTGATCACTGCACTGAATCCGCTCAGCATGCTGGACACATCAGCATTTTCATCCTCTGTCTGTGCCTCCGGGAAGGAAACTGTGAAAGTTCCATTATAGTAGCCGACTTTTTCCGGTTTGAGTTCCAGATCTGTTACACCGATATCCATTGCTTCTGTATGATCTACAGCCAGGATATAATCTCCATTCCAGAGTCCGTCAGTGGAAGAACCTGTTCCTGTAAGTGTTATATAACTGTCATCTGCACCAAATTCCAGAAGAAGTGCGGTCTGACCGTCCTCTGATGGTGTCTTAAGTGTAAATACCGGCTGGTAATCCGTTCCGTCATTAATCCCAAACTCACGTCCTACAACCTTATCTTCACTGTTTACCCAGAGTTTTTCAGAAAAACTTGTACTTTCGCTGTCCTCTGCTTCTGCGGATTTAAGATCATTCAGCAGATCATCAATTCCAGACTGATACGATGCATACTGATCTTCTCCCTGGTTCCAGAGATCGAAGAGCCCCTTGATCTCCTTGTCATCCTTCGCCGTTGTAAGGATTTCTTCCATCATGGAACGGGCAGAATCTCCTGTCACAATTCCTTCATAAACGGTACAGTCCTCGCTGATTCCCTCTACAGAAACACTTTCCTCTGTCTCAGTTCCCTCTTCCATATTTCCAATCACAAGATTTCCATAGCGGTCAAAAAGTGTGCTGATGGTTTCTGTATCCGGCATTACACTGGTGATGTCAGACAAAGCATTCATATATCCCTGCATGAATTCCTGCGTTGTCTCATCTGCACTGCCGGCAGGATCCACTGAAAGATATGCATCAGAAACTTCAGGTATCTGAATGTATTGTTTCATCTCTGACAGATCTTCGTATACATTGAGATCACAGAGTTTCTCTCCATTCAGAAGGATCGTTGAATTGATCGCCTCTGTTCCATCCTTGACAGAAACTTTCATATCCATAGTGAGGTCCTGGAGCCAGGTCATATCCTGCTGTCCAAGGAGAGAACCAAGGACTACTTTTCCCGTATCTTCCACGGTGAGAGTCATTTTGCCATTTGAACCTGCAAATGCTTTGTCCATGCTCTTTGCATAATCATCTGTCATAGCCGTGATGGATGATACCAAAGCATCAAGAGAAGTCCTGGCTGTTTCCTGATAAGATCCTGCTGCAAATACAGTACTTGCCCCTGTCAGGATCATCGAAGAACTTAATACAGCTACCGTTGTTTTTTTTAAAATATTTTTTCCTCGATTCATACAAAAAATCCTCTTACCTTTCTTATTATTATATTTTTCATTTTACCACAGCAATCGTCTTTATACAACAAATTTCGAGTGAATATTCAGACTTTTCGATGGGTTGACATTTTTTCTTCTGACTGTTATCCTTGAAAGAAAAAGGAAAAAATATTATGACAGAAGAAGAAATCAAAAAACTAGTCGAACTTCAGCGAAGTTATTTTTATACCGGGGCGACCCGTCCTGTCAAAACCAGGATCGAACATCTGAAAAAACTGAAAGACTGGGTCACAGCCCATGAAGAAGATATCAACAAAGCCCTTGGAGAAGACCTAGGCAAAAGCTCCTTCGAAAGTTACATGTGTGAAACCGGTCTGGTTCTGAACGAACTGACACATATGATCCGAAATGTCGATGAATATGCCGAAGAACAGGATGTCCATACTCCGATGTCCCAGTTTGCCGCGCGCAGTTACAAGAAACCTGTTCCTTACGGGGTAGTCCTTGTTATGAGCCCGTGGAACTATCCGTTTCTCCTCTCGATCGAACCGCTGATCGACGCGCTTGCCGCCGGCAATACCGTGATCCTCAAGCCAAGTGCCTACTCTCCTGCCACGACAACGCTCATCCAGACTCTGGCGCGGGAATGTTTTGAGCCGGAACTTGTCTCTGTTGTCACTGGCGGTCGTGACGAAAATACCCATCTTTTGAACCAGCATTTTGACTATATCTTTTTTACCGGAAGCCAGCATGTCGGCCGGGAAGTCATGGCAAAGGCAAGCCAGTTCCTCACCCCAGTCACCCTGGAGCTCGGCGGCAAAAGTCCCTGCATCGTGGACCGGAAATGCAATCTCAAGCTTGCCGCACGCAGGATCGTCTTTGGCAAATTCTTAAACTGCGGGCAGACTTGTGTTGCTCCGGATTACATCTACTGCGACCGCAAGATCAAGGACCGACTCGTGAAGCATCTGATCAAACAGATCCGGCGGCAGTATTCTGAGACACCGCTTCAGAATCCTGATTATGGCAAGATCATCAATGAGAAACATTTTGACCGGCTCTGCGATCTGATTTCTTCCGGCAAAGTCGTTTATGGCGGGAAGTCCGATCCTGATACCCTTCGCATTGAACCGACCATCCTCGACTCTGTGTCCTTCGAGGATCCTGTGATGCAACAGGAGATCTTTGGCCCGGTCCTTCCAATCATAACTTATGATTCTATGGACGAGGTCATTCCAAAAATCAATTCCATGGCACATCCTCTCGCACTCTATATTTTTACTTCACGTCGTAAGACTGCGCGGAAATTCATGGAAGAATGCAGTTTCGGCGGCGGCTGTATCAATGATACACTGATCCATCTTGCCACTT
The DNA here is from genome assembly GCA_934424575.1 of uncultured Blautia sp. Classification (GTDB taxonomy): domain Bacteria; phylum Bacillota; class Clostridia; order Lachnospirales; family Lachnospiraceae; genus Blautia_A. Next base: position 42,216 of record CAKRXU010000003.1, on the reverse strand, counting down.
CTGAGATGGGATTTGGCGGCTTTGGTGAAAGCGGCATGGGTGCATACCACGGTGAAGAAGGCTTCCGGACCTTTTCCCATTACAAGAGTATCGTGGACAAGGAAACATGGATCGACCTTTCGATGCGCTACCAGCCGTACAAACCACGCAACGAAAAACTGCTCCACAGATTTTTGAAATAATTGTATCTGAGGTAGTACAATTTTATTATTAGGATATGAGTTTATTATGGATGGATTGTCAACTACCCATCACCTAAATGTAGTGGGCTTGTAACTGCCAAGTCGTAGTAACGGTTTACACCTCCGACCTTTAACCCCATTAGATATTGTTATCTAAAGTGGCGTTACATCACAGGGTGGTTGACAGCACCCTTTACAGCAAAGTTTACTCAGCTGTAACTGTACCAGGTACTTGTGACTCTGTTTCAGAGACACTGCTATCCGCAAGATAGTTTATTCCCATACGGTACAGATTCATAGCTCCTATGCGGTCATCATTAGATTTATAGCCACAGTTTTTACAGCTAAACAGATGTATCTTTTTATTACGATTAGCCTTTTCAATATGTCCACAGGCAGGTTTGGCTCTCACTGTCGTACAGTGCAGAGCCATCTTTTATGTTTATTTCCCATCAATCAGTATCCACTTTCCTTTTCGGTTTGACCCCTCTCTAATAACCTTGCCTTCCTTTTGCATTTTAGACAAAGTTCGTTTAATTGTTGTGCTAGAAACAGAGAGTGCTTCTCCCAATGCTTTATGGGTCAGTTCCGAGTTTTTGCGAATCATTTCCGACAATCGAGTTTCGAGATCAACTTTGAGGTCATTGAGATCAATATTCGGTTTGTTGACCTCAATGACCTCATTTTGGCCTCGATAAAGATTAATTCGAAATGCCACTTCCATATCAATAAATTCCGGTTCTCGCAATCCATATTCCTGCATAGCCTGCATGAGTTTTGGGATACCACTTCCCCAGGCTTCCACAAGATTCATATATGCAAAAGCATTGGCAAGAGAACGATTTCGGATTTTTGAAAATCCCTCTTTCATCAAATCAATCGTTACCCCAGGAAGCAATCCACCTGGAGAGGTAATCTCCAAACGATCATCATAAATTGCGCCGATCCAAAAATACAGTACGAGTCGTTCCTTTAAACACGACACACTGTATCGTAGAACGCAGTCCACCTTGTCCAGTTAAATACACATAGGCATTCGTTGGATAAATTTTTTGTCATCGATGCCAAATATAATCTGCCCACCTTTACCATTAGCAAAAGCAACGACTGTTTTCATATATTTAATATTCTTGTCCGGGCGTTGTACCTTGAACTCTACATTCTTAGATTCCCCAGCAAGAATTTCTTCTATTGTCATACGAACACCTCCATGTCAACATACTCATCTCTGCCATTTTCTTTCTACCAATATCCTTTGCAATATTTTAGCATGAGAAACATCATTCAACAATATCATCTGCAATATTACAGTAAAAATGTGACGGGCCAAATAAGTCCGTCACATTCCTAATATCGTCTTATGTACTTTTTTCCTTACAAAATAATAGCAGATCACCTGCAGAATGATCGTGATGATCCAGGATACCGGATAAGATATAAAGAGGAACGACAGGCTTCTGTGGTGTGGAAATAATCCGAAGATCCACACGATACGTGTTCCTACGGTTCCTATGATCGACAGGATCATCGGCACACCGGAGCGTCCCATTCCTCGAAGTGCTCCAGGGATCAGATCCATGATACCACAGCAGAAATAAGGAACTGTTGTGTATGCAAGGATTTCAATACCACACTGGATAACATCCGGGTCGCTGGTATACAGACGCAGTAATTTGTCGCCAAAGAAATATGCTCCGCATCCCAAGGTAAACGAAACTGTGACTGACAGGACGATACAGTCCAGAAGAACTTTGTCCATACGCTTTGTCTTACGCACACCGTAGTTCTGGCTTGTAAAGCTCATGCAGGACTGTGTGACCGAGTTAACGGACACATACAAAAATCCAAAAATATTATTTGCTGCCGTATAACCCGCCATAGCGATCGAGCCAAAAGAGTTGACCGAAGACTGCAGAAGTGCATTGGAAAGGTTAATGACCGTACTCTGGATTCCTGCAGGGATTCCAACCTGAAAGATCTGTTTCATGTAAAAACTTTTGATCGTAAGCTTGGAAAAACGAAGCTGGTAGCTTCCTTCCGAGCAATACAGGCAGCGCAGAACAAGAATGCAGGAAATACACTGGGAAACTACGGTTCCAATTGCAACACCGGCCACGCCCATATGAAAGACTATGACAAGAAGCAGATTCAGGCAGGCATTCGCAAGCCCTGATATGATTAGAAAGATCAGCGGCCGCTTGGTATCACCTACTGCCCTTAAGATGGCCGCACCATAGTTATACAGCATAAAAAATGGCATTCCAAGGAAATAAATACGCATATACAATGTCGAATGCTCAATGACATTATCCGGTGTCCCCATGATCTCAAGTGCCAGTCTGGAAAAGGCCAGTCCGACAAACGCCATGATAATACCACTGATCAGTGCAAGCGTGATAGCAGTATGCACTGTCTCAGACATTTCCTTGTGCTTGCCAGATGCATAAAAACGTGCCGCAAGTACATTCGCCCCAAGAGAAACTCCAATAAATAAATTCGTAAAAACAGCGATCAGAGCTGTCGTCGAGCCAACTGCAGCAAGCGATTCACTTCCCGCAAACTGCCCCACAACAATGATATCCACAGCATTGAACATCAGCTGCAAAATACCGGACAGCATCAATGGCAGCGAGAACGAGATCAGCTTGTCCATGATCGAGCCATTGCACATGTCAATTTCGTATTTGTTATTTTTCAAAACTACTCCCCCATTTTATGTCAATGAGTTTAAAAGACCCCCACAGAATGAATCTGTGGGGGTCGGTATTACTTCGTTTGGACACAATTTATAAATTTAGGATCTATACTGTTTTAGAACAATCTGTTCCTTATGCATTCTTCTCAGCGATTGCTGCCTGAGCTGCTGCCAGACGAGCGATCGGTACACGGAACGGTGAGCAGGATACATAGTTAAGACCGATCTTGTGGCAGAATTCTACAGAGGACGGATCTCCACCGTGCTCTCCACAGATACCTACGTGAAGGTTCGGGTTAACCGGTCTTCCGAGCTCGATTGCCATCTTCATGAGTTTACCAACGCCAACCTGGTCAAGTTTAGCGAATGGATCGTTCTCGAAGATCTTAGCATCGTAGTAAGCGTTCAGGAATTTACCTGCATCGTCACGGGAGAAGCCGTATGTCATCTGTGTAAGGTCGTTTGTACCGAAGCAGAAGAAGTCAGCTTCTTTAGCGATGTCATCAGCAGTAAGAGCTGCTCTCGGGATCTCGATCATAGTACCAACTTCGTACTCAAGGTTGGAACCAGCTGCTTTGATCTCAGCGTCTGCTGTCTCTACTACGAATTTCTTAACATATTTAAGCTCTTTGATATCGCCAACAAGCGGGATCATAATCTCCGGTTTGATTGTCCAATCCGGATGAGCGTTCTGAACTTTGATTGCTGCACGGATAACAGCTGTTGTCTGCATCTTGGCAATTTCCGGATAGGTAACTGCAAGACGGCATCCACGATGACCCATCATCGGGTTGAACTCATGGAGAGAATCAATGATTGTCTTGATCTCTTCAACAGTTTTGCCCTGAGCGTCAGCAAGTTTCTTGATGTCAGCTTCTTCTGTAGGAACGAATTCATGAAGCGGCGGATCCAGGAAACGGATAGTAACCGGGTTGCCTTCCAGTGCTTCGAACAGTCCTTCGAAGTCTTCCTGCTGATATGGAAGAACTTTTGCAAGTGCTGCTTCTCTTTCTTCTACTGTTGTGGAGCAGATCATTTCACGGAATGCATCGATACGTCCCTCACCGAAGAACATATGCTCTGTACGGCAAAGACCGATACCTTCTGCACCAAGCTCAACTGCTTTCTTAGCGTCAGCCGGTGTATCTGCGTTTGTACGAACTTTCATAGTTCTGTATTTGTCAGCCCAAGCCATGATACGGCCGAACTCACCAGCGATTGTAGCGTCTACAGTCGGGATGATTCCGTCGTAGATGTTACCTGTTGTACCATCGATGGAGATGAAGTCTCCTTCGTGGAACTCTTTGCCAGCCAGTGTGAATTTCTTGTTTTCTTCATCCATAGCGATATCACCGCATCCGGATACACAGCACTCACCCATACCACGGGCAACTACTGCTGCGTGAGAAGTCATACCACCACGAACTGTCAGGATACCCTGAGCAGATTTCATACCTGTGATATCTTCTGGAGATGTCTCAAGACGAACCAGAACGACTTTCTCTCCTCTTTCTGCCCATTCAACAGCATCATCAGCTGTGAATACGATCTTACCGCAAGCAGCTCCTGGAGAAGCTCCAAGGCCTTTGCCCATCGGTGTAGCAGCTTTCAGAGCAGCTGCATCGAACTGCGGATGAAGCAGAGTATCAAGGTTACGTGGGTCGATCATTGCTACAGCTTCTTCTTCTGTTCTCATTCCCTCATCAACAAGGTCACAAGCGATCTTCAGAGCAGCCTGAGCAGTTCTCTTACCATTACGTGTCTGCAGCATGTAAAGTTTACCGTGCTCTACAGTGAACTCCATATCCTGCATATCTCTGTAGTGGTCTTCCAGAGTTTTGCAAACCTGTTTGAACTGTACGAATGCTTCCGGGAATTTCTGTTCCATTTCGGTGATGTGCATAGGTGTACGAACACCAGCAACAACGTCTTCACCCTGAGCGTTTGTCAGGAATTCACCGAACAGACCGTTAGCTCCTGTAGCAGGGTCACGTGTGAAGGCAACACCTGTACCACAGTCATCTCCCATGTTACCGAATGCCATCATCTGTACGTTAACAGCGGTTCCCCAGGAATATGGGATATCGTTGTCACGACGATATACGTTTGCACGCGGGTTGTCCCAGGAACGGAATACGGCTTTGATAGCACCCATTAACTGTTCCTTCGGATCAGTTGGGAATTCAGCACCGATTTTTTCTTTATATTCAGCTTTGAACTGTTCTGCAAGTTCTTTGAGGTCTTCAGCTGTAAGTTCAACGTCCTGTTTAACGCCTCTCTTAGTTTTCATTTCGTCGATCAGCTCTTCGAAATATTTCTTACCAACTTCCATAACTACGTCAGAGTACATCTGGATGAATCTTCTGTAGCAGTCCCAAGCCCAACGTGGGTTGTTTGATTTTTCAGCAAGAGTATTAACTACTTCTTCATTTAAACCAAGGTTCAGGATAGTATCCATCATACCAGGCATGGATGCTCTGGCACCAGAACGAACGGAAACAAGCAGAGGATTTTCTTTGTCACCGAATTTCTTACCGGTAACTCCTTCCATTTTGGTGATTGCTTCCATGATCTGACCCATGATCTCGTCGTTGATCTGTCTTCCATCTTCATAGTACTGAGTACAAGCTTCTGTTGTGATTGTGAAGCCCTGCGGTACCGGAAGACCAAGGTTTGTCATTTCAGCAAGGTTAGCACCTTTACCACCCAGAAGGTTTCTCATATTAGCGTTACCTTCTGTAAACATGTAAACCCATTTTGCCATTTTTACATTTCCTCCTAATTATTTGTTCTTTTACATAAAAAATTATGTTTTACGCACATAATTATTGTATAGACTTTAGTACAAATAGTCAAGGTTAAACTGTCAAAAAATGGGGAAAGTTTTTGTCATAATATGTAAAAACCTTTCCCCATTTCATATTTTACTTTAGCGTTTCTTCTTAAGGTTGAGCACAAGGTGTCTCGGGAGGCCGTTTACCATGATCGGCTGGTAGTCTCCCTGGATCAGCGGACTGATATAATCGACAAAATCCTTGGTCACATAAGTTGCATCTTTGTTCATCCAGTTTCTCGGAACGACCTTCTCTTCGTTGGCGATCCTGTGTACGTCATAGATGCCTGTTTTTGCCATGTACGGGTCATCGGAAACACGGTCGATGACGATCATCTTGCCGGTATCGCCCTCATCTGCCGCCTTCACTGCAGCACCGCCTACCATGAATGCCTCGTCGATATCGACACGGGATGCCATATGGGAAGCACTTCTCTGTAAGGTAGAAAGCTCTACGGCCCTTGTCTTGCAGCCGCACTCTGCTGCCAGGAAGTTGGCAAGGTATGTCGCGGTTCCTGCAAGCTGTTTGTGGCCGAATGCATCCACGTAATCTCCGGAGCTTCCAAGTTCGCAGACGTAGCGTCCGTCAGCGAGGCGGATTCCCTCGGATACGGCGATCACAACGGAAGATTTCTTCTTGAGGAGATCTTTGACTTTGACAAGGAATTTCTCAATGTCAAATGCAACTTCCGGAAGGTAGATAAGGTCCGGTCCGTCGCAGTCCTCTGTTCTTGCAAGTGCTGTTGCGCCGGTGAGCCATCCTGCATTTCGTCCCATGACTTCCATGATTGTGATCATGCTTTTCTTATAGGTAAGACCCTGTGCGTCACGGATCACTTCCTTGGTGGAAGCTCCGATGTATTTGGCTGCACTTCCAAAACCAGGTGTATGGTCGGTCAGTGCAAGGTCATTGTCAATGGTCTTCGGTACGCCAAGGAATTTCTGCTTCTGGCCGGTCAGGATCGCGAAATCAGAAAGTTTCTTGATAGTGTCCATGGAATCATTTCCACCAATATAGATAAACGCATCAATATCAAGACGGTTCAGTATACCAAAGATCTTCTCATAGATGGTCTTATCTTCGTGGATCTCAGGAAGTTTAAAACGACAGGAACCTAAGAAAGCGGACGGGGTTCTCTTGAGAAGCTCAATGTCCAGCTCTGAGTGGATCTGTGTGGAAAGATCGATATACTGTTCATCCAGAAGTCCCTGAATTCCGTGCAGCATTCCATATACCTTGTCGAAACCTCGCTCAATGGCGTTCTTGTACACACCTGCAAGACTGGAATTGATTACTGCGGTAGGACCTCCGGACTGTCCTACAATGATATTGCGTTTTTTTGCCATACTGTCATCTCCTTTTTTGTTGTCGGATATATAATAGTTAAATTTTACCAATATTATCCGTTTTCGTCAAGAAGATTTGTGTATTTTTCTATGTTTTTGTATATATCTTTCGTTTTTATTATCTATTTTGTATAGTTTTGTTTGTATATGCTGTATGGATTATAAAAAAAATGGAAGAACGCCACAAAAAAATCAGGCATCTGCCGTGTCTGCGTATCAGTGCAGTGCACAGCGGATGCCTGTCGTCATTCTCTTATGAAAGTTTCTGAGTTCTCAGAACTTAGAATGTAAATTTGTCAGCAAAGTATGCTTCCAGCTCATCGATCTTGACACGAACCTGCTCCATGGTATCACGGTCACGGACAGTAACTGCTCCGTCATTCTCAGATTCGAAATCGTAAGTGATGCAGTACGGAGTACCGATCTCATCCTGTCTTCTGTAACGTTTACCGATGTTTCCACGGTCATCGTACTCGCAGTTGTATTTCTTGCTTAACTGCTGGAAGATCTTCTCTGCGCCATCGTTCAGCTTCTTGGAAAGCGGAAGGACACCGATCTTGACCGGAGCCAGTACCGGATGGAAATGAAGGACTGTACGAACGTCGTTCTTCTCTGCATCCAGAACTTCCTCATCATATGCGCTGCACAGGAATGCAAGTACCATACGGTCAGCACCAAGTGAAGGCTCGATAACGTAAGGAATATATTTCTGTTTCTTCTCATCGTCGAAGTATGTCAGATCCTGGCCGGATACATTCTGATGCTGTGTCAGGTCATAGTCTGTTCTGTCAGCGATTCCCCACAGCTCGCCCCATCCGAATGGGAACAGGAACTCTACGTCTGTAGTAGCCTTGCTGTAGAAGCTCAGTTCTTCCTTGTCATGATCACGATAACGGACTTCGTCATCCTTAAGACCAAGGGAGCTCAGCCAGTCAAGACAGAATTTCTTCCAGTATGCAAACCACTCAAGGTCTGTATCCGGCTCGCAGAAGAATTCAAGTTCCATCTGCTCGAACTCACGGGTACGGAATGTGAAGTTACCCGGTGTGATCTCGTTACGGAAAGATTTACCGATCTGACCGATACCAAACGGGATCTTCTTACGGGATGTTCTCTGTACGTTCTTGAAGTTTACAAAGATACCCTGTGCTGTTTCAGGTCTTAAGTAAACAGTGTTCTTGGCATCCTCGGTTACACCCTGGAATGTCTTGAACATCAGGTTGAACTGACGGATATCTGTGAAGTTGTGCTTGCCGCAGGACGGACACGGAACTTCGTGCTCTTTGATGAAGTTCATCATCTGCTCCTGAGACCATGCATCTACGCTTCCTTCGATCGCAATGTCATGCTCTCCGCAGAAATCCTCGATCAGCTTGTCTGCACGGAAACGCTCGTGACATTCCTTACAGTCCATCAGAGGATCGGAGAATCCGCCAAGATGACCGGATGCTACCCATGTCTGCGGGTTCATCAGGATCGCACAGTCTACTCCGACATTGTACGGGGACTCCTGAACGAATTTCTGCCACCATGCGCGCTTTACGTTGTTCTTGAGTTCAACGCCAAGGTTACCGTAGTCCCAGGTATTTGCAAGACCTCCATAAATTTCTGAACCAGGATAAACGAATCCTCTGGCTTTTGCCAGAGCAACAATTTTCTCCATTGTTTTTTCCATGATATCTCTCCTCATTGTTTTATTGGTGAAAACCTAAGTGTTCTCATTATACCGCATTTTCAATATATTTCAACTTTTTTATTTCATAACCTCCAGAATCTGGAGACTTCGGAACCTTTTGTCTGTATTCGCAGCTGTATATCTATGTATGATGTGCTCCAGTTCCAGAAGCACCTCATCCTTCACAGTAAAGGTATACAGCTTTCCCATCGGTGCTGTCGCTATAAAGCGCATGGCATAAAGTGCCGAAGGCGAGATCCGAAGAGTTCCCTTCTGTCCGGATGCGCATTTCTGGCACAGGATGCCATGGAGATCCTGCGAAAAAAACACCTGTCCTTCCGGAATCTCCTCACGCCCGCACTGCGCGCACTGAAAAAGCTCCGGGCAGAGTCCCTCCTCCACCATCGTCCGCAGTTCAAAGATACAGCGGATCAGACGGTTATCCATCTTCGGATTCAGAAGGGCTTTGACCGTGACATAGAGAAGGTTCATCATCTCCCTTTCGTCCGTCCCCTCACGCCCGAAGTAATCTGCCAATTCCAGGAAATAATAGCCATAATAGACCCCAGGCTGCATCGCCGCCAGTTCCACGAAATGATGGGATACAGACACCTGGTTCAGATTATAGCTGCTCCTGCCTTCAAACAGGGTAAAAGTTCCAAACACAAAAGGATCTGCTGCTGCCAGAAACGGGCTGTTCGGCCGTCTTGCGCCTTTGGCAAAAGCGGAGATCTTACCTCTCTCTCTGGTCAGCAGAACGATTCTCTTGTCATATTCGCCGATCGGCATCGCAGAGATCACAACTCCCTGCACGGTGATCAGATCACTCATTTATCAGATTTCCTTCTTGTCGTAACCAAAGTTTTTGATCATAAAGTCACTGTCACGCCAGTCTTTGCGGACTTTGACCCAGATCTTCAGGTTGACCTTGGCATCCAGCATGCGTTCCAGCTCATAGCGGGCATTGCTGCCGATCTTTTTGAGCATGGCACCCTGTTTGCCGATGATGATTCCTTTGTGAGAGTCTCTCTCGCAGATGATCGTTGCTTCGATGTCTACGAGATTGTTTTTGCCCGGACGCTCTTTCATACTGTCGATAGCGACTGCGATTCCGTGCGGGATCTCAGCATCAAGCGCGTGAAGTGCCTTCTCACGGATGATCTCTGCCGCGATCTGTCTCTGCGGCTGGTCTGTTACGGTGTCTTCATCATAGAACATCGGTCCGTATGGCAGGTATTTCAGAATGCACGGGATGATATCCTCTGTGTTCTGGTTACGCAGTGCAGAGCATGGAATGATCTCATCAAATTCATAAAGTTTGCGGTAGGTATCGATTGCCTTAAGGATCTCGTCCTTGTCAACGGTATCGACCTTGTTGATCACAAGGATGACCGGCAGATGTAAGCCCTTAAGCTGCTCTGCAATGTGACGTTCTCCCGCGCCGATAAAGGTCGTCGGCTCTACCAGCCAGAGGATCACATCGACATCTTTGAGTGTTCTCTCTGCTACCTGGACCATGTACTCGCCCAGCTTGTTTTTTGCCTTGTGGATACCCGGGGTATCGAGGAAGACGATCTGACCGTCCTCACAGGTGTACACGGTCTGGATACGATTTCTGGTCGTCTGCGGTTTTTTGGATGTGATCGCGATCTTCTGACCGATCAGATGATTCATCAGAGTAGATTTTCCAACATTCGGGCGGCCGATGATCGCTGTAAATCCGGATTTAAAATTATCTTTCATATTTACTCCTAAACTGCTCTCTGGATCAGCCGTTGATCAGTGGGCTGATGCTTCCAAAGAGTGCCTCTTCTTTCTGTACTTTTGGTTCACTTCCTACAACACAGATCTCTTCATCGGACAGGATCGCCTCGATCAGCGGAGCCAGTGCCTGGATGTCCTCTGCCTGTGCATTCAGGATCTCGTCACGTTCTTTCTGCATCATCTCTTCTGTCACGCCGCAGAAGTATGCTCCCTTGGATGCATTGCCTTTCATCTGCGGAGTCTTCGGTACGTCTTTGCCGCTGATCGTTCCGATGATATATTTGGTCATCTCACGCTCGTCAGCCTTAAATCCACGTACATAGTCCGGGATTCCTGCAAAAACATCGTAGGTACGTTTCAGATGCGGATCACGGTAAGATACAAAGAAGCTCTCACCACTGTATTTGAATCCGCTCATGCAGCCATAAGCGCCGCCTTTGACACGGATGTTGATCCAGAGATAATCGTAACTTAAAGCGACTTTGAGGATATTGAGTGCACCTGTGTATGCAAAACCTTTCTTGCGGAAGTTTCCTGCCTGTGCCGCGTACTGTACCTGTCCGGAGGTCATGAAGCCTTCGTTCTTTTTCTCGCAGGTCATCGGAGCAGGAGAAGTTTCGACTGCTTCCTGATGAAGGGTTTTCTTTAATTCTCTGACTTGTTTCTGCATCGTCTCCAGAGATTCTCTCTCACCGGTGTAGCTGACGCTTAAGTTTTCCGGGCGGAGGATCTCAGGCATCAGGGATTTAAGGTTCTCAATGATCTCATCCTTACGCTCTTCAAATTCCTTATCCAGTTTTTCGATGAACTGGTAGTAAGCAATTCCTGCCATCGCATCCTGGAAAGCAGCCATCGGTGAACCATAGGATGCGGCACGGAGTACAGCTGTGGAATGTCCTGCACTTATCAGACTTGACTGTGCTCTTGATTTGACTCTTGAGATGATCTCATGAAGTCTGCGGGTGTCTGTCACATCAGAGGTGTTGAGGATCTCACGGATCATGCGGAACATAACATCAGTCTTAGGATACATTACCTTGCCCTTCACTCCGAAGAATGCGCGGTATTCATCGACAGAGTCTGCACGGTCAAACACTTCCACGCCGCATACGATCCCGCCTGTCTCGGCATTGATCTCATTTGAGAGTTCTCCATAGGTATAATGTGCGGTATTCACATAGCCGAGTACGGATTTCAGAAGTCCAAGATATGGTGCTTTGTCCGGTGAAAGGCTCTTAAGGTCAAACATCAGATCCAGATAGCCGATCCCATTGGTCGGAACATCATGATACAGTAAAAGACTTCCGTCCACATCCAGTTCTTCATTGTAGAATTTATCTGCTTCCTTGCGGATATCCTCGCGCTTAAGCATCGGAATGCATTTGGCTGCTTCCGGATCTTCCTCAGCTTCCTGATATGCCTCAAGATCCTTTGTGCGCTGTACCATCTGCTGTTTTTCTTCCTCGGAAAGTCCATTCAGGTAGTCAGCAAGTTTGTCCTCCAGGGCTTTTGCCTTTTTTGCAGCAAGACCTCTGGACGGTACGAGGGTCAGTACAGATCCGTGCGGGTTGTCGAGGAGATATTTCTGGATCAGTTCTTCGAAGTATCCTGTGTTCTTGAGGGATTTCAGCTTCTCAAATACCGGGATCAGTTCTACCTGTGCAAATGGATGCTCATCGTCATAGAGCCAGTTGCCAAGGATATCAAGACCATAGATCAGTCCCTTCGGATAGGAAGAGAAATCTGCTTCTCTGTAGCGGAATTCCATGCAGTTGATTCCGGCTTCCAGAGCTTTCTTGTCAATTCCGGATGTGATGACATCCTGAAGGACTTTGCGGATAATGGAAACAAATTCGTCTTTTTTGTCTGCATTTGCGCCCTTTGCGATAATGTCAAAATATGGCTGTCGGATACCATCTTCATAAGCACCATAGATATCCTTACCGATACCGGCGTCAAGAAGTGCCTGCTTAAGCGGTGCTCCCGGTGCGCTTAAGAGTGCATAATCCAGGACTTCAAATGCAATGCTGGTAAGGCTGTCCATAGCAGTTCCCACTACAACATTGTAGGAAAGGTATGCATTGTCTTCCTCGCCCTCACTCTCTGCAACCGGATATTCCATGGTCAGATCCTGCATTGCGGCAAACGGTTTCTGCTCTCTGATCTCGGAATCTACGTTTAGGCTGTCATAAGCGGAAAGATAATATTTGTCGATAAAGTCAAGTTTCTCCACCATGTCCATATTTCCGTACAGATAAATATAGCTGTTGGATGGGTGATAATACGTTCTGTGGAAATCAAGGAACTCCTCGTAACTTAAATCCGGGATATTGTCAGGATCTCCGCCGGATTCACAGCCATAGGTGATATCCGGGAACAGAGAGTTCATAATATCACGCTCCAGAACATCGTCCGGAGAGGAAAAAGCACCCTTCATTTCGTTGTAAACAACGCCGTTGTATGTCAGCGGTCCTTCCGGCTGTTCCAGATGGTAGCTCCATCCTTCCTGGCGGAAGATCTCTTCTTTCTTATAAATATTCGGGTAAAAAACTGCGTCCAGATAAACATGCATCAGGTTCTGGAAATCCTGATCGTTGCAGCTTGCCACCGGGTAGCAGGTTTTGTCCGGATAAGTCATAGCATTCAAAAAAGTGTTCAAAGAGCCTTTGACCAGTTCCACGAAAGGATCCTTCAGTGGAAATTCTCTGGATCCGCAAAGCACGCTGTGCTCCAGAATGTGGGCAACGCCTGTGCTGTTCTTTGGCGGGGTTCGAAAAGCGATATTGAACACTTTGTTTTCGTCATCGTTCTCAATGAGCATTACCCTTGCTCCGGTCTTGATGTGCCGGAGCAGGTAGCCTGTAGAACGGATATCAGTTAATTTTTTTTCCTGGATGACTTTGTATGCAGTCACTTCGTTTAAATTCATTGATGCCTCCGTTTTTATGTGTAGTATTTGTTATTTTGTGGAATCTATTCGTAGCTGTTCGCAACATTTATTCCGGCAGTCCGCCCTCGCCCGGGAAGTATTCTTCGTAGACTTTGCGTGCAGCTCTGGTGAGCAGTGCCAGTTCTTGTTCCATCTCAAGCTCTTTTGGTACCTTGACAGCGGTCTCATAAATATCCCGCTGGAGTTTTGACTTGACATCATCCTTCTTGATGGTCACAAGGCCGCAGAGAATGGTATTATAACTTCTGTCTGTCTGGCAGAGGTCCATGTACATTTTTACAAGGTGCTCGCATTCACGACCAACAAGTTCCCTGTACAGATCACTCCTGCCAGCAAGTTCCACAAAACGGACCTGATTGAGTTCTTTCATCAGATCCTTGCGGGCGCCTCTGGAACTGAACCATCTGTTTCCGGAAGTACGGTTGAACTCGATGGTCATCCAGAACTTCAGATAACCGTCTGCCTGACCTCCAAGATCAGATTTCATGCTGTAGCGGGCATCCCAGATCTCCTTGCGGGCCTGGTTCTCCTCTGTAGCACCTTCCTCGGCAATTGCCTGCTCCAGAAGTTCCTTACGTTTAGCCGGGTCTGTTTCTCTATAATATTGTGCGATTGTTGGTGTATCCATATATGTCCTTCTCCTTTGGGTATTTTATTCTGCCACGGTGTTAGAAGATAAAAAAATAAAACCCTCTTTCCTCCAATATGCCTATTATAGCAAATATGAAGAAAAAAGGGTAGTCCTCTTTGTGAGAAATAGTTTGTTAAAGCTTACAGAATAATCATGGCGTCGCCGAAGGAGAAGAAGCGATACTTCTGGCGTACTGCTTCCTCATAAGCTGCCATGATGTTTTCCTTGCCTGCAAGAGCAGAAACCAGCATCATCAGCGTAGATTCCGGCAGGTGGAAGTTGGTGATCAGTCCGTCGATCATCTTGAATCTGTAACCCGGATAGATAAAGATCTCTGTCCAGCCGCTTCCTGCGCGAAGGATTCCGTCCTCACCAGTTGCTGATTCCAGGGTACGGCAGCTTGTGGTTCCTACGGAGATCACACGTCCGCCTGCTTTCTTGGTATCGTTGATGAGTTTTGCCTGATCTTCTTCTACCATATAGAATTCTGAATGCATATGATGCTGTTCTACATCATCTACTTTGACCGGACGGAAGGTTCCAAGTCCTACGTGAAGTGTCACATGTGCGATCTTGACTCCCTTTGCCTTCACCTGCTCCAGAAGTTCTTTCGTGAAGTGAAGTCCGGCTGTCGGTGCTGCTGCGGAACCGTCGTTCTTGGCATATACGGTCTGGTAACGGTTCTTGTCCTTTAATTTATGTGTGATGTACGGAGGCAGAGGCATCTCGCCAAGCTGATCCAAGATCTCCTCAAAGATTCCGTCATAATGGAACTGGATCAGACGGTTTCCTTCATCAACGATGTCGATGATCTCGCCCTTTAAGATTCCGTCTCCGAAAGTGATCTTTGCACCCGGTCTTGCTTTCTTGCCTGGTTTTACGAGGCATTCCCAGATATCATTCTCGCGGCGTTTCAGAAGCAGGATCTCGATCAGGGCTCCTGTCTCTTCCTTGTGTCCGTACAGACGCGCCGGGATAACTCTTGTATCGTTGATAACCAGACAGTCTCCCTCATTCAGATAGTCCAGAATGTCTGTAAAATGTCTGTGTTCCATGGATCCGTCTTTCATAGAAAGATGAAGAAGCCTGGAAGAACTGCGGTCTTCCAGCGGATCCTGTGCGATCAGTTCCTTCGGAAGATCATAATAAAAATCTGATGTTTTCATAATTACTCCTTATCGTTCTGTTCTTTTTCTTCTTTCCATTGTTTTCTCCACTGGCGGACCTGGTTCCATTCCTTGTTGGTGAGGTCTGCCTTTTTGAGAAGATCCGGTCGGTTTTTCGCCGTGCGCAGGATGGACTGCTCTCTCCGCCATGCTTCGATATTGGCATGGTGTCCCGATAAAAGGACAGGAGGAACTTTTTTGCCGTGCCATTCTTCCGGGCGGCTGTACTGTGGATATTCAAGAAGATTTCCGGCAAAAGACTCCGTCTCGCCGGATTCCTGGTTGCTTAAGACTCCCGGGACCATTCTGGAAATGGAATCCATCATGACCATTGCCGGAAGCTCGCCGCCTGTGAGCACGTAATCGCCGATGGAAACAAAATCTGTAACTACTTCTTCAAGTACACGCTCATCAATCCCTTCATAATGTCCGCACAGAAAAACCAGATCCTTTTCTTTGGCAAAATCTTTCGCCATGGTCTGGTTAAAGACGCTGCCCTGTGGAGTCAGATAGACCACGCGCGGTCTGTAGCCGATTTTTTCCTCGATAGACTGGTAAGCGAGGTAGACAGGCTCTGCCTGCATCAGCATGCCTGCGCCGCCGCCGTAAGGATAGTCGTCGACTTTCTGGTGTTTGTTGAACGCATAATCACGGATATTGACAGCCTCCACAGAAAGATAGCCTCCTGTGATCGCACGTCCGATGATGCTGGTGTTCATCCCCTGCTGAATCATTTCCGGAAAAAGTGTCAAAACATGAAAATTCATTTATATAAGTCCCTTCATCAAATGTATGGTCATTGTATTGCTTTCCAGATCTACATTCAAAATGCACTCTTTGATCGCCGGAAGGAGCACTTCGCCGTGTTCTTTGGAATTGATGATATAGACATCATTTGCTCCTGTCTCCATGACATCTTTGAGTGTTCCAAATTCCGTTCCGTCCTCCAATACCACATTCATTCCCAGAAGGTCCGCAATATAGTACTCATCCTCTCCGAGTTCCTGTCCTTCTTCTCGCGGGATCCAGAGACTGCATCCTTTGTATTTCTCGATATCGTTGATATTGTCGATGCCGTCAAATTTGAGGATCGCAAGGTTTTTGAAAAATCTTACATTTTTGATATCCAGTCTGCGGTATTCTTTTCCTGTATCCAGCATCACATAATCCAGATCCAGGAAACGCTCTGCATCGTCTGTGGTAGGATATACCTTTACTTCGCCTCTTACTCCATGTGTGGTAGTGATCACTCCGACTTTTAATAAATCTTCCATAAAAAACTCCCTTTAAGATGTAAAAAGGAGCTATGTTTCCACAGCTCCGATTCTTTCTTTATTGCAGAATGTCTACAATTACTTTTTTGCTGCTCTTTGAAGAAGCCGCCTTAACTACTGTACGGATTGCCTTGGCAATACGTCCCTGTCTTCCGATGACCTTTCCCATGTCGGAAGGGCCTACTTTCAGTTCAATGATAACTGCATCTTCTTTTTCGTTTTCGGTGACAACCACCTCATCCGGATGCTCGACAAGAGATTTTGCAATTACTTCAACTAATTCTTTCATTACATACCTCCCTGTACTGTCTATGACAGGACTTTAGAAATACCTTCCGTAAAGTATTTCTTATTTCTCGATTCCGGCTTCTTTGAAGATTCTTGCAACAACGTCTGTTGGCTGAGCACCAGCAGCAAGCCATTTCTTAGCTTCTTCTTCGTTTACTTTGTATGCGCTTGGCTCGATGTTCGGGTCATATGTTCCGATCTCAGCGATGCATTTTCCATCACGTTTGCTGCGGGAATCTGCAACTACGATTCTATAAAAAGGTGCTTTTTTCTGTCCCATTCTTCTTAATCTGATTTTAACTGCCATTTCTTGTTTCCTCCATTATGATATCTTTGTATTTTTATTGGTTGATTTATTTAAAAAGGAAGCTTGAAGCCGCCTCTTTTACCCATTTTGCCGCCCATCATTCCAGGCATCTGTTTCATGAGTTTCTTGCTCTGCTCAAACTGTTTGACCAGACGATTGACTTCTGCGATGTCAACTCCTGCACCTCTGGCGATGCGGTTCTTGCGGGATACATTGAGAATCCCCGGATTGGTCCGCTCTGCCGGTGTCATGGAAAGGATGATCGCCTTGGTACGGTCAAGTGCCTTCTCATCAATCATGTCCTCGAGATCCTTGGCTTTGTTGCCGATTCCCGGGAGCATGTTGAGGATACTGCCGATACCGCCCATCTTGTTCATCTGCTCCATACTGGTCAGATAGTCGTTGAAGTCGAAGTCCATCTTCTTGAGCTTCTTCTGCATTTCTGCTGCCTGATCCTGGTCAAGTGCTGCCTCTGCTTTCTCGATGAGACTCATCACATCTCCCATTCCCAAGATTCTGGAAGCCATACGTTCCGGATAGAACTGCTCCAGATCTGAAAGCTTCTCACCCATACCTACGTAGAGGATCGGCTTTCCGGTTACTGCTTTGATGGAGAGTGCTGCACCGCCTCGGGTGTCACCATCCATCTTGGTAAGGATCACACCATCGATCCCGACCTTATCAACAAAAGTCTTGGCTACGTTTACCGCATCCTGACCTGTCATTGCATCTACAATGAGAAGTGTTGCATCTACCTGTATGTTCGCCTTGATATCTGCAAGTTCCTGCATCATGTTCTCATCAACATGGAGACGACCTGCGGTATCGAGAAGAACTACATTCTGCTGATTGGCCTTGGCATGCTCAATAGCTGCCTTTGCAATGTCAACCGGGCTCTGCTTGTCTCCCATGGAAAAGACTTCCACGCCCTGCTTCTCTCCATTGACCTGAAGCTGTGTGATCGCTGCCGGACGATAGACGTCACATGCGACCAGGAGTGGTCGTTTTCCCTTGGATTTGAGCTTGCCTGCAAGCTTGGCAACTGTGGTTGTCTTACCTGCACCCTGAAGACCTGCCATCATCAGTACGGTGATCTCATTTCCCTGTTTCAGTGGAAGCTCTGTTGTCTCGCTTCCCATCAGGCTTACAAGTTCGTCATTAACGATCTTGATCACCATCTGTCCAGGATTCAGTCCGTTCATAACATCCTGTCCGACTGCACGTTCCTGTACAGATTTCGTGAACTGCTTCACAACCTTAAAGTTTACATCCGCCTCAAGAAGAGCCATCTTGACTTCTTTCAGAGCAATCTTGACATCTTCCTCTGTAAGTCGGCCTTTACTTTTCAGCTTTTTGAATACATTTTGTAGTTTTTCCGTCAAGCTTTCAAATGCCATGCGTTATAACTCCTCTAAAATTTCATTGGAGATCTCTGTGATCTCCTGTGCCTGATAAGTAGCTGCGATCTGTTTGATCCGACGAACCTGTTCTCTGATACTCAGAAACTTCTCTACCAGATGAAGCTTGCCTTCGTATTCTTCCAGTGTATGATTGCAGCGCTTGATCATATCATGAACACCCTGGCGGCTGATCCCTAAGTCCTCTGCTACCTCACTCAGAGAATAATCCTCCAGAACAACGCTTTCATATACCTGCTGCTGCCGCTCTGTAAGCAATTCTCCATAAAAATCATATAACAATGTCTGTTCCACAAATTTTTCCATTTGTAACCACCTTGGGTATCATAACTTATTTTGGCGTGGGTGTCAAGTGTTTTTTCTTGACAAAGTTAATTTTTCTTATTTCATCTTTACCACAAAATTCACATATCTTTTTACAAATTCCACACTATAACAAGTATTCTCTTTTCAAAAAAATTTCTTCTATTATGTACTCCAATTTGTTCTTATTTATGCTATACTATATACGTTGCTGCTCCCAAATCTGGCAACAGAGGGGAGGTGCTTTGTATTGGATCCAATTACTTCTTTTTTAATCGCTGTTGCGGCGGGTGTGGTTTGCCACCTCATCAACAAATGGTTAGACAAGCGATAACAACAGCAACTAGCCTCGGTTAGCGTACCGTAAAAGCACAAAAAGAAAGCCCCCAGTATTCCCAGTACTGAGGGCTTTCGCTTTGCATTGAACATTATTACTTCTTTTTTGCCTACGGCAATTATAGCATATGTATTTCTGGAAATCAATATGACTGATCTCGGTATTTCTATAATTTTTTAGACCAAGCAGGCATTCACAATCCGCTTTGCTACTTCACTCAAACTGCTTCTCCGGCTCTTCGGCTTCGAATTCGAAGACGCAGCGGTCGAAGGCGTTGATCACGTTGGTTTCTTCGTATTTGTCGTAGCGTTTGTGTTTTCTTCCGTATGATATATGGACGTGTCCGTGGAGGAAGTATTTGGGGCGGTATTTTTCCATGAGGCGGCGGAAGATCTTGAAGCCCTGGTGCGGGAGGTCTCTGCCGTCGTTCAGCTGGTAGGCCGGAGAATGGGTCACGAGGATGTCGAAACCTCCCCGGAACCAGATCTTCGGGTAGAGTTTCAGCACTCTCTTCTGCATTTCCCATTCTGTATACTGATGGACGCCTGGCTTGTATCTCATGGAGCCGCCAAGTCCCAGAATCCTTATTCCTTCATAGACAAAAAGTTTGTCGTCAATGCAGATGCAGCCCTCCGGCGGGATCCTTTCGTATTTGTCATCATGATTTCCGTGAACATAAAGGACCGGCGCCGATGTAAACGTGGCAAGAAAGGAAAGATATCTCGGATCCAGATCTCCGCAGGAAATGATAAGATCGATTCCTTCCAGTTTGCTTTTTTCGAAATAATCCCACAGATACTTGGATTCTTCATCTGCTATGGCAAGTATTTTCATTTATTTACGTTTCCCCTCTAATTCTCAAGGCCAGACTGCTGTGTAACCGGTTTGGCCTGCTCTGTTAATTCTTTTCGTGTCGGAATCGAACCGACAACGTTTTCTGCCAGCCAGTCCATGGTGATGATCTCTTCCGGAGAAAGAGCCTTGTTCGGATCTGACTGTACCATTCCATTCTGAGAGTACAGAACTCCCGAGAACGGATTGAATTCTCCCCTGGTGATGTTGTCTTTGAGAAGCTGGATCAGACGTCTCGTTCCGATCGGCAGATTCTGGGAGTGGATGACATCTACAACGCCGGCAGAAAGTCCCCACCAGTAGTTGATCGCTTTTGTTTCATAATTGTCATCATATTTCCAGGTTCCATCCATAATTGTGCGGATCAGCTGCTCATAAAATTTACCCCAGTGCCACAGAGGCATGGCGATATTGTGCGGCTCACCGTTTTCCAGATGATAAAGTCCGAAATATCTGGAAGTCTCTTCCGGGATCACCATATCTTTACCGGAAACGACAGTCACACCCTTTTTCTGCACATTTTCCATTGCGCGTCCCAGGTCAACATCCTTAAGCGTGGACCATTCCAGATAGATCTTTGCTCTCGGGTTCACCATCTTGGCACCCAGGGCAAAGGCATTGATATTTGCGATCGTTCCAAAGATCGGATAATCTGCAATGTACGCAAGCTGGCCGTTCTCCGCCATCGCACCGGCGATCGCTCCCATCAGGAATTTCGCTTCATGCATACGCGCATAATAAGTACGGATGTAACGGTGGGAAGTGTTCAGAGAACAGTTCAGGATCCTTACATTCGGATTGGCGATCGCGGCCTGCACACTTGCCTGTACAAACTCCGGTGTCGTTGTGAAAATGATATTGCATCCCTTCTGGATCGCATCGGAAATTGCTTTTTCTGCGAGTTCCGGTGTCAGGTTCTCGTAGCACATGGTCGTAACTTCCTCCGGGAAAGTCTGTTCCAGATGAAGTCTTCCCAGTTCATGTGCATAAGTCCATGCGGAAGTTCCCGGTGTCTTTGCATAGAGAAAAGCGATCTTAAGTTTCGGTGCACTGAGTGGAAGCAGGCGGTTGAGCAGAGGCTTTTTCTCCTTGTTCGGGTCAAGTTTCAGGTCAATGACATTGTCATGTTCGAGAAGTTCAAACTCTTCCCAGCTCTTTGCAACCAGGGTCTTGAGTTCGCTTACTGTCTTCTGGCAGAGCGCTTCATAACCATAAACTGTCAGAAATGCCAGGAATGCATCCCCCGTCGTGATCGAAAGCTTCTTACCGCCGGCAGCCTCATATTCTGCTGCAAACCTGGAATATACAGAACTGAAATTCAGCTTGTCATCGTCCGTCCAGAGTTCTTTCGGGCCTTTTCCTACTGCTTCCTGCAGCTTCGCAAAACTTCCCAGTTTGGAAAAATAAATATAATTGATCTGAGAAAGTGCATAAAAATCCACAAATTCATAGTAGATCTTGTTTTCTTTCTGGTCAGTCCTTGCAGGAAGGATCCTTGTCACGTTTCCAGGAACAGAGACAGCATCACAGTACTTCAGGACGCTGACACGCTTGTTTCCTTCTTCGATATAGAACTTGTTCATGTACTCATAAGCTTTGACCGGGTCATGGATTCCTTCTTTAAGGTGACTGTCGATCAATACACTCCATTTGTAGGCAAATTCCGTATTTTCTCTGAGGATCGGCATGAAATTTCCGGAAAACGCGCTGCTTCTGCCGCCGGTCTTTGTTCCAACGATCTGGTCGATCGGGATCTGGACAAGTCCAAGCGGAACTTCGGAATAGGAACCTCTGGACGGAAGGATATCATCAAGGACTTTGAGCGTTGGAACTTCACCTCGCATCATCCTTGCCTGATAATCTTTTTTGCCCATTTTATATGCTTTGATATAATCTTCTGATACATATGTCATAAAAAATTACCCCCTTTTTAAGTGGTTATTCTATTTGGCCAAAAAGGGGACCCGGACCTCTCCGGTCTGAATCCCCTGCTTTTTTATCAGAATTTCTTATAATTTACAGGCTTGCACGGATCACTTTCGGTCTGCATCCTGCTTTTTCCAGAGCCTGAACGATCTTGTTCTTGTGCTCTGTTCCGTATGCTTCCAGTGTTACCTTAAGTTCCACTGCCTCGTTACGGTTGGTGCTGATAAACTGGTTGTGATCCAGTTTGATAACGTTGCCCTGGTTTTCTGCAATGATGGATGCAACACGTACCAGTTCCCCCGGCTTATCCGGAATCAGGACAGAAACAGTAAAGATCCTGTCTCTCTGGATCAGGCCATGCTGAACAACAGAAGACATGGTGATCACATCCATATTTCCACCACTTAAGATGGATACGACTTTCTTGCCGGTGAAGTTCAGATGACGGAGTGCTGCGACTGTCAGAAGTCCGGAGTTCTCAACGATCATCTTGTGGTTTTCTACCATATCAAGGAAAGCAACGATCAGCTCATCATCGTCGATCGTGATGATATCATCCAGATTCTCCTGGATGTACGGGAAGATGTGCTCGCCCGGTGTCTGTACTGCAGTACCGTCTGCAATCGTATTTACATGAGGAAGAGTGACAACTTCGCCTTTCTCGATGGAAGCTTTCATGCAGGCAGCTCCGGATGGCTCAACACCAATGACTTTGATGTGCGGGTTCAGAAGTTTGGCAAGAGTGGAAACACCTGTTGCCAGTCCGCCTCCTCCGATCGGAACCAGGATATAATCTACCAGCGGCAGCTCCTGAACGATCTCCATGGCGATGGTTCCCTGTCCTGTTGCAACAGCCGGATCATCGAATGGATGGATGAACGTGTATCCTTCTTTTTCTGCCAGTTCCAGCGCGTAAGCACAGGCTTCGTCGTAAACATCACCTTTGAGGATGACTTCTGCGCCGTAGCTCTTGGTACGCTCTACTTTGATAAGCGGTGTGGTAGTCGGCATAACGATGACTGCCTTTGCACCGAATTTATGTGCTGCGTAAGCAACACCCTGTGCATGGTTTCCTGCTGATGCAGCGATCAGTCCCTTCGCTCTCTCTTCTTCGGAAAGTGTGCTGATCTTGTAGTATGCGCCACGCACTTTGTATGCGCCGGTACGCTGCATGTTCTCCGGTTTCAGGAAAACCTTGTTTCCTGTCAGTTCTGAAAAATATGCGCTCTTGATCAGCTTTGTTTCCTGTGTTACCTGTTTTACGATCTCTGCTGCCTCTTCAAAGCTCTCTAATGTAAGCATCTTTTGCTCCTCCTCGTTCTGTTTCTGTGAACAGTTTATTTATTCTTCTGTACCAAAATCTTTCTCGTCTACGTCAAACAGTGCATTGACAAATGCATCTGCATCGAATTTCTGCAGGTCATCGATCTGCTCGCCGACACCGATGTATTTGACCGGAATATCAAGTTCTGACTGGATTGCCACCGCAATACCACCTTTTGCTGTGCCATCCAGTTTGGTAAGGATGATTCCGTTTACATTGGCAACTTCTGCAAACTGCTTTGCCTGTGCCAGCGCATTCTGTCCTGTTGTTCCGTCGAGAACGACCAGTGTCTCCAGATATGCCTCCGGATATTCTCTCTCAAGGATCCTGTAGATCTTGCGGAGTTCTTCCATAAGGTTTTTCTTATTGTGAAGTCTTCCTGCGGTATCACAGATCAGGACATCTGCATTTCTTGCCTTGGCTGCTGCCACTGCATCATATACGATAGATGCCGGGTCTGCTCCTGCCTGTCCGCCGATAAGGTCGACACCTGCACGGTTTGCCCACTGTGCAAGCTGCTCACCTGCTGCCGCACGGAAGGTATCTGCTGCTGCAAGGATGACTTTCTTTCCCTGATCTTTGAGTTTGCCGGCAAGTTTACCAACGGAAGTTGTCTTTCCTACTCCGTTGACACCGATCACAAGGATCACGGATTTCTGGTTTTCGAATGCGTATTCTGTACTGTCGACACGCATCTGATCTTTGATCCCGTCGATCAGAAGCTGCTTGCACTCTGCCGGGTTCTTGATATGCTGTTCGGAAACCTGTTCTTTCAGTTTCTCTATGATTGCTGATGTTGCGTTGATCCCGATATCTCCCATGATAAGGATTTCTTCGAGTTCCTCATAAAAATCCTCATCAATGCTGGAATAACCACTGAAAATCGAATCAAATCCGGCAACGATATTGTCTCTTGTTTTGGTAAGGCCACTGACCAGACGTTTAAAAAATCCTTTTTTTTCTTCAGCCATTTTCATACCTCCTCGTTATCTGGTTAACTGGTTCTCGACCAGGTCTACGGAAACCAGGGTGGATACGCCTTTCTCCTGCATGGTGATACCATATAACCGGTCTGCGGCATTCATCGTGCCGCGTCTATGTGTTATTATAATAAATTGTGTATTTTTCGTCAACTTCTGAAGATAAGATGCAAAACGTCCAACGTTGGAATCATCCAGCGCCGCCTCGATCTCATCAAGAAGACAGAACGGAGACGGTTTCAGGTTCTGGATCGCAAATAGAAGCGCGATCGCAGTCAGCGCTTTCTCTCCACCGGAGAGCTGCATCATATTCTGAAGTTTTTTGCCCGGCGGCTGTGAGATGATCCGGATTCCGGCTTCGAGGATATCTTCTCCCTCTGCCAGTTCCAGCGTTCCCTTGCCTCCACCGAACAGTTCCTTAAATGCCTTGTCAAATTCCCTCTGGATATCCTGGAATTTCTCGGTAAACTGCTTCCGCATTCCCTCATCCAGTTCCTGGATGATATTTTCCAGCGTTTCCTCCGCCTTGACAAGATCTGTATACTGGGTCGTCAGGAAAGTGTGACGCTCCAGAAGTTCTTTGTAATCCTCGATTGCATTGACGTTGACGGAACCGAGCCTGCGAATTTCTTCTTTGATGCGGGCAACGTCTTTTTTGATCTCCTGAAAATCATCGAGCTCTTCTTTTTTGTAAGAAAGCGCGTTATTTGGAGTGATCTCATACTCTTCCCACATGTAGGAGATCCTGCCTTCCCGCTGTTCTTCGACCTTTTCTGCCTGACTGCGCAGACGGAAACATTCTTTGTCCAGAAGTGTGGTCTTCTCAGAAAGATGATCTCTCTTCTCAAAAAATGCCTTGTGGCTTTCGGTTCTCTCTTCCTTCTCTGTCTCACATTTTTGTCTCTGTGCAAGAAGCTGTTCGTCTTTTTTACGGCAGTCTTCGATCGCCTTTTTAAGGTCCTGGATGCCGCCTTCTTTTCGGGTGATCTCATCGCCGCTCTGTGCGAGACTGGTAAGCAGGTCCTCGGATTCCTTTTCAAAAGCCTCGATCTCTGACTGCAGTCGGCTTAAGTTTTCCTGAAGGAAATGTTCCTGCTGTTCCAGCGCGGAAGAATCCAGACGGATCTGCTCCAGTTTCTTCTGCTTGGCAGTCTCTTCTGCTTTCCATTCATCCAGCTCAGCCTGCTTCGTCTCGATAAAGGTTTCCAGCTCTTTCTCGTCTTTCTGGGAATCTTCGAGT
The DNA here is from genome assembly GCA_934424575.1 of uncultured Blautia sp. Classification (GTDB taxonomy): domain Bacteria; phylum Bacillota; class Clostridia; order Lachnospirales; family Lachnospiraceae; genus Blautia_A. The sequence continues at coordinate 16,724 of CAKRXU010000003.1, read as the reverse complement.
TCTTTTGCGATATTTTTGTGATCCTCACGGATCTCGGACGCCTGATGTCTCAGTTCATCCTGATCGCGGTCGATCTGACGGTAATTTTTCTGGATCTCCTGTGCCTTTTCCTGAAGCTGTTCCAAATTCATCTTCGCAGTATTCTGCTCGATGTACTGTCCACGGAGCTTCTGCTGGAGTTCGTTTATCATGTCACGGAATTTATTTCGCTGTTCACGGTTTTCCAGGATCGATCGCTGGGTCGTTTCCAGTTCTTTCTTACGAAGTGCGACGTTTTTTTCCAGCTCTTCGATCTCACGGCGGCGGCCGAGGAGATTGCTGTTGTTACGGAACGCACCACCGGTCATGGAACCGCCTGGGCTTAGGGATTCGCCTTCGATCGTGACCATTCGGAGACTGTGGCAGTATTTCTTGCCGATTGCGATCGCATGGTCGATATTATCCACCACCAGAACCCTGCCGAGAAGATACTGTACCAGTTCACTGTACTCTGCCTCTGCCTGGACCAGTGTGTTCGCCGTTCCGATCACGCCCGGTTCCTTCAGCGCATCTCTTTGTGTAAAGCCGCCTCTTCCGCTGATATTCGACAATGGAAGGAAAGTCGCACGGCCATAACGGTTCTGCTTCAGGAAACCTATCATCCGCTTCGCCGTCTGCTCATTGTCCGTTACGATATTCTGGATGCTTCCGCCAAGTGCTGTCTCGATCGCAACTTCGTAATCCTTCTGCACATGGATGATATCTGCGACAACGCCCCGGATACCCGGTTCTTTTGTCTTCTGTTCCATGACCCTCCGGATACTGTTGCCATAGCCGTCATAACGCTCTGTGATATTCCGCAGGGATTCCAGACGGGATGCCTCTCTGTGGTAGGCGGTCTGTCCTGCCTCCATCTCCCTGCTCTGTTCCTGCAGCTTCGTCTGGAGTTTCTGTACTTCTCCACTTAAACGGGTACATTCCTCATTGACTTCCTGGATCGAAGCTGTGATCTCGTCATAGGCTTTCTGATAGCGGCTGCGGTCATTTTCGAGGACTTCTTCCTCGCTCTTTAAGCGAAGGATCCTCTGGCTGACTTCTGCCTTACGAATATCGAGCTGCTCGATCATCGCATCAAATCGCTGCGCTTTTCCCTTGGTCGTGGCACGGCTGTTGAGGATCTCGATGATCTCATTCTTGCCGTCCTCCACTGCACTGGTACATTCTTCTACATTGGATACGATATTTTCGAGTTCTTTCTCTTCTTCCTTGAGACTCTTTCGGATCTCTTTTAACTTTTCGTGAAGTGTCAGTTTCTCTTCGCTTAAGTTTTCCTGTTCTTCCCGGCGATGTGCAAGTTCTTCTTTGAGAGTTGCCAGTCGGGATTTGAAATGTTCACTGCTCTGTCTGCCTGCAAGGATCTGCTCCTCAAGGACCTGCATCTGCCCCTCAAACTGCTGCTTTCCAAGGGCATTCTGCTGCTGTTCCTCTTTAAGAAAATCCAGACGCTCATTCAGCGTTTCCAGTTCTTCTTCCAGACGTTCGTATTCTGTTTTGGTGCGGTCATAAGCTTTCTGAGCTTCGTCAAGTTCTCTCTGCGCATTCGACAGTTTCTGCTCCAGTTCTTCCAGATTCTGTCCGCTCTGCTCGTACTCCAGAAGGAAAAGATTGACATCCAGTGTCTTAAGTTCTTCCCGCTTGGCAAGATAGATCCTTGCTGTCTCGGACTGTTTCTCCAATGGACCAAGCTGTTTGGTCAGCTCACTCAAAATATCTGTCACACGGACAAGATTCTGGCGTTCTTCTTCCAGCTTCTTGATCGTGGTATTTTTTCTTCGTTTGAATTTTACGATTCCCGCTGCCTCGTCAAAAAGCTCCCTGCGGTCCTCTGGCTTGCCGCTTAAGATCTTGTCGATCTGTCCCTGTCCGATGATGGAGTAGCCTTCCTTACCGATACCGGTGTCATAAAACATTTCCTGGATATCCTTCAGACGACAGCTGCTGCCATTGATCAGATATTCACTTTCCCCGGAACGGTACAGCCGTCTCGCGACAGTCACTTCATTAAAATCCACCGGAAGCTTGTGGTCGCTGTTGTCCAGTGTGATCGCCACCGATGCGAAACTTAAGGGCTTCCTGGACTCTGTGCCGGAAAAAATGACATCCTGCATGTTGCCGCCTCGAAGCTGCTTCGCACTCTGTTCTCCGAGAACCCAGCGGACGGCATCGCCGACATTGCTCTTTCCACTTCCATTCGGTCCGACGATACCGGTGATCCCGTTGTGGAATTCAAAATTGATCTTCTGGGCAAACGATTTGAAGCCATATACTTCAATATTTTTTAAATACATAGTTCACCTGCAATTTATTTCATTTGACGCTTACAGCTTCCAGCTTTTTCTCCTGGATCGCCTGGTAAGCTGCCGCCTGCTCTGCGGCCTTTTTGGTGTGGCCGGTGCCACATCCGTACGCTTCACCGTTTACTCTTACTTCTACGCTGAACTGCTTGTCATGGTCCGGACCTTTTTCCTCTGTGAGGATATACTCTACCGGCTGGAGTCCCTTCTCCTGAACGATCTCCTGTAAGATCGTCTTGCTGTCATAGAAAAGCTGCTTGCTCTCGATATCATTCAGGATAAAATTCAGCACAAACTCTCTCGCCGGCTCAAATCCGCCGTCAAGGTAAATCGCGCCAAGGAGTGCCTCGGTCGCATCGGACACGATAGAATCTCTGTTTCGTCCTCCGGTCATGTTCTCTCCACGTCCAAGGAGAAGGAATTTCGGGAGTCCGAACTGTCTCGCACAGTAGGCAAGGCTCGGCTCGCACACAAGGCTGGCTCTCTTTTTGGTGAGTTCGCCCTCCGGGATCTGCGGAAAACGTGCATACAGGAAATCACTGCTGACAAGTTCCAGTACCGCATCGCCCAGGAATTCCAGACGTTCATTACATCCAAGTTTGCCAAGCTTTTTCTCGTTGGCATAGGAGCTGTGTGTCAGTGCCTGTTTCAAAAGTTTCTTATTCTGAAAAGTATATCCTATGATCTGTTCCAATTCTTCCATATTATTTCTGTCCTTCTTTTTCTGCTGCCGGTGTTTCTGGTGCTTCATAATGAGGCGGAAGAATACGCTCGGCGATTTTTTCATTTATCTTCTGCTGTTTAAACTGTACACACTGGAAGATCGCATTGCGGATCTCGACGGATTTCGCACTTCCATGTGTCTTGACGACAAGTCCTTTGAGTCCCAGAAGCGGTGCTCCGCCGTACTCTGTCGCATCAAAGCTCTTGAGTGTCTGTTTCAGTGCCGGTTTCACGAGGAGCGCACCGATCTTGCTCTTTAAGGTGCTCATCATTCCTTCTTTTATCTTGTGGATCAGCTCGGAGCTGACACCTTCATACAGTTTGAGGATGACATTTCCGACAAAAGCCTCGCAGACGATGACATCTGCATAACCTGCCGGAATATCTCTTGCCTCAATGCTTCCGATGAAGTTGATTCCTTCGATCTCCTTGAGAAGAGGGAACGTTTCTTTGACCAGTGCATTTCCCTTCTCTTCCTCTGCCCCGTTATTTACGATAGCAACACGCGGATTCTTGATGCCTACTACATTTTCCATATAGATAGAACCCATCTTGGCAAACTGTACCAGATGGGACGGTCTTGCGTCTACGTTGGCACCGCAGTCGATCAGGAGGGATACTCCCTTGGCTGTCGGGATCAGCGGGGCAAGAGGCGGACGCTCTACACCTTTGCTTCGTCCGACAAGCACCTGTCCGCCAACCAGAACGGCTCCGGTACTTCCGGAAGAAACGAATGCATCGGCTTTCTTTTCTTTGATCATCTTGAGTCCTACTACGATGGAAGAGTCCTTCTTCTTGCGGATTGCAAATACAGGAGGCTCTGCGGTTTCAATTACTTCTGTGGCATTGACCACCTGGATCCTGTCCTTCGGATAATCCTGATATTTCTTAAGTTCTGCCTGAACGACATCTTCCACACCTGTCAGGATCACCTGAATATCATCCCGCTCTTTGACTGCTTCCACGGCTGCTTTTACAGGTTCCACCGGGGCATAGTCGCCACCCATGGCATCTACAACTACTCTAACTACTTCTGCCATAATTCATCCTCCTGCTGTTTTGTTTATGTCAAATCACTTGTATCAAATCACAAATCTGTTCTAAATATATAAAAAGATTTACACTTTATCATACTAAAGAACTCGACGAAAATCAATAAAAAACGCATAATTTACTAATTGTTATTCTGCTGCGCTTCGATCTGCTCTGCGAGGTCATTCAAGTAAAGCCAGCGGTCCATTTTTTCTTCCAGCTGCGCTTCTGCTTCTGTTTTTTCCTGGGTAAGCTCATTTAACTTGCCGGAATTTGTCGCATTCGCCATAATCTCCGCGTCCAGTTTCTCGATTCGTGCTTCCAGTGCCGCGATATCATCATCAATGGTCTCAAATTCCCGCTGTTCTTTGTAGCTGAATTTGAGTTTGGACGAACGGTTCTGTTTCCAAGTCTTGACGGAATCTTTTTCTGCCTTTGGTGCTTCTTCGACGTTTTTTGCTATCCTGGAAGGCTCAGTACTTCCTGCATCAATGCTTCCCTCTCTGCGCTTCTTTGCCTCCAGATAATCTGTATAGCCGCCCTCGTACTGGGTAAGATTTCCCTCGCGGTCAAACTCAAAGATGCGGTCTGCAATATTATCGAGGAAATATCGGTCATGGGATACTGCAATGACGATTCCGGCAAAAGAATCCAGATAATCTTCCAGGATCGTGAGTGTCGGGATATCGATATCGTTCGTGATCTCATCAAGAAGAAGGACATTTGGTGCCGCAGCCAGGACTTTGAGGAGGTAGAGACGCTTCTTTTCTCCGCCGGAAAGCTTCTCGATCGGCGCATACTGCATCGCCGGGTCAAACAAAAACTGCTCCAGAAGTTTCGACGCACTGATAAGTCCGTCCTTCGTCGGGATAAATTCCGCAACATCTTTGATATAATCGATCACTCGCTGGCTGCTGTTCATCTCCTCGATCTCCTGAGAAAAATATCCCAGTTTGATGGTATCTCCGATCTCCACCTCACCGCTGTCCGGCTCGATAATGCCTGCAATGATCTTGAGAAGGGTGGATTTGCCACAGCCATTTGGTCCGATGATGCCGAGACGCTGATTCTTGAGCACGATATAGTCAAAATCACGGATGCAGACTCTGTCGCCAAAACTCTTGGAAATATGATGGAGTTCGATCGTTTTTTTGCCCATTCTTGTCTCCACGGAGTCGATCTCTACATTTTTGTCGCGCACCGGGGCTGTGGAATTTTTCATTGTCTCCAGACGGTCGAGCCGGGCTCTCTGCTTGGTGCTTCTCGCACGGCAGCCACGCTTTGCCCACTCGATTTCCATGCGCAGGATGCTCTGTTTCTTGCGCTCGGAAGCCATCTCCATCTCTTCTCTCTGCGCTTTAAGTTCCAGAAATTCTGAATACTTTGCCTCGTAGCTGTAAAGCCTGCCATGGCTGATCTCAAGGATTTTGTTTGTCACACGGTCAAGGAAATATCTGTCATGCGTTACCATGATCACAACACCCTTGAATCGATTGAGATAATCTTCAAGCCAGGATGCCATCTCATTGTCCAGATGGTTGGTAGGCTCGTCCAGGATCAGGACATCCGTTGGATTCACAAGAACTGCTGCCAGTGCCACACGCTTTTTCTGCCCGCCGGAGAGATGTTCGATCTCCTCTTCATGGTCTTCGATCCCCAGTTTGTTGAGGACCATGTGCGCCTCTGTCTCTGGATTCCAGCTCTGTTCCTTCTGCCCCTGTGTCACATAGGAAAGGATCGTTGCGCCCTCCGGGAACTGTGGATGCTGCGGAAGATAGGTGATGCGAAGTCCGTTCTGCGTGATCACCTGTCCCTCATCTGCTTCTTCCAGTCCGGCGAGGATCCGAAGGAAAGTTGTTTTTCCCGTTCCGTTGATGCCGATGATCCCGATCTTGTCTCCCTGATGGATCCCGCAGGAAATGTCATCAAAGATCACTTTATCTCCATAAACTTTACTGATATGCTCCAGATTCAAAACATTCATTCTATAATCTCACTCCTGTATACTTTTTACTTTTGGAAATTTTCTGAAATAATAAATAATGAACAAAACTGCCGTGATGCCCCAGGATACCGGGTAACTCAGCATGATCGTATTGATCCCCGGATGCCCCGGAAATACGCCGAACATCCATATAATACGGATCAGACAGACGCCTCCGCAGGTGAGCAGCATCGGCACAAGGACCCTGCCAGCCCCTCGAAGTGCACCGGAAAGGATCCCGATCACCACATACATGAAATAGGATGGCAGAAGGAAATGCATCATATCCACACCGATCCGTACAACATTTTCATCTGTCGTAAACAGTCGATAAAGCGGACCTGCCAGCGCATACAGCGTTCCACTTACAAGAATCGCACCGGCATATGACATCCCAAGACAGATGCCGACACTTTTTCGCATTCTTTTTGCCTTGCCTGCCCCGTAGTTCTGCCCTACAAAAGTCGTGATGGAAATGCCAAATGCATTTACAACCATCCAGTAAACCGCATCGATCTTTGCAAAAGTTCCCCACGCTGCGACGGTATCTGTTCCCAGTTCATTTACAAATACCTGAATGATCAGATTGGCGATGGTATACATGGTCGCTTCCAGTGCCGCAGGAATGCCGATCCGAAGGACAGAATTAAGGGAAACTCTGTAAAAACGTATCTCCCTTAGTTTCAGCTGGAAAAGCGGATGTTCTTTCATAAGCATTGCCGTGACCAGGATAGAACTGATTCCCTGGCAGCTCACAGTTGCGATCGCGACACCCATGACGCCCAGTCGGAAGATCACCACAAGCAGGATATCAAGGACAATGTTCAGTCCGCAGGTGACCATCAGCACGTACAAAGGTCTTCTGGAATCTCCCACTGCGCGGAGGATGGACGCTCCCATATTATAAATGATATTAAAGATCATGCCACAGAAATAAATATGAAGATAAAGCCTGGAATCTGCCATCAGTTCCTGCGGAGTCTTCATAAGCTCAAGTACAGTATTTGTGACCAGAAGTCCGACCACAGCCACCACAAATCCTGTCACAATACCAAATGCATAAGATGTATGAAGTGTCTTATTTAAGTTCTTCTTATCTTTTGCCCCGTAAAACTGCGCCACGATCACGGACGCACCGGACGTCAGTCCGACAAAGACTTCCACGACCAGGTTCACGATCTGGTTTACCGAACCTCCGACCGCTGCCAAAGCTTCCTTACCTACAAAACGACCGACAACAATGCTGTCGGCCGTGTTATATATCTGCTGAAAAAATGTTCCGATCACAATCGGAAAAAAGAAGATCAGAAGCTGCTTCCAGATCACACCTTCCGTAATCTGATTCTTCTCATCCATTTACCTAACTCCCCCATTTCATACTCTTACGAGTCCATTTGATTTCTCATCCTTATCTTTGTCAGTATAGCAGAGGGAAATGGGAAAAGCAATGTATTTTTACCATTGAGAAGGATCAGACAATACGATCTGCGGATTTGACGGGTCTGTGGAAGAATACATGGAAAAGACATTTCCTGCCGGATCGAACCACTCACCGCTGCCGCCTTCCTGCATTCCCGGATACAGTGAATTCCATGCATCACCTGGCTGATAACCGTACATGCAATATTCTCCTCCTGACTGCTTAAGTACGATTTTGGATATTGTAAGATCAGAAAGCTCCACTGCCTGTCCTCTGGCATAAAACATTACCTGATCATTTTCTACTACGGTATCTTCTCCTTCTGTCCTTGCACCTACGTCATCTATTTCAAAAAAAATCTCCCGCAGGTTTTCTCCCATATACTGAGAAACTTCTGTTTTGTCTGTGTGTGATCCCAGTGTGACATGCGACATTGTCACCGTCAGATTATTATCTTGTCCGTCCAGAGCCACATAATTGCCGTTTCTGTCATAGTAGACCGGTTTTGACGGCATGCACCGGAATCCCTTTCCTGACAGTTCATTTCCTGCATCGCTGTATGACATCCCGGTATCTACTCCCATCAGCCAGTATGGATTCCCGCTCCCTGTGAGCTGAATCTGTGTAATGCCATCTTCTCCATTACTGGAATCTGCACTGAATAAAGTCACCTGCCCATTAGAAGAACTGGTCACGCCCATATTCCAGTAAGGTTCAGACATACCGTCAAATTTCCCTGCCATTTCTTTGAGGCTTCTTCCAAACATGGATTCCAGTTCCGGGTCTTCTACGGACGATCCGCCAATTTCCCCAATAAACGGAATCTTGATTCCTGCATAACATGGAACTGCTGCCATTCCGCTAATCGTCATTGCTACAGCCACTGCTGCACTTATTGCCTTAAAACTTCTTTTCATAACTATATCTCCTTTTCTTTCATTATTTTCCATCCCTTTTTTTCCAGAGTTTCCAGTTTTTCGTTGAACTCTGCCCGGTCTTCTTCTGCGCTGGAATTATCCAGCCCGTCTGTGATCAGATGCAGGCTTACTTCCTGTCTTTCTGTTGGCGGCATGAGATCACAGACCAGATCCAGTACTTCTTCTGCCCGGTCCGTATAGGCAGTATAACCTTTTGTATAATAGGTAAAAGTATCCAGTGGTTTCACATATTTCAGCGGCATCCGGCAATAAAGCAGTTCACATTCTTCACTGCACAGTGCCAGCGTTACCAGAAACGGACTTTTTTTCTGCTTCTGTTGTGTAAGCCAGTGATTAAAGCGTTCTATGATTTCTTTTTCTTTCCCATGCATTGACCTGCTGCGGTCTATGATATAAACAAATTCTGTAGTTTTCTTTTCCATTGCTCCTCCTACTCTGCCGAATATGCGCTTTCCTGAAAAAACTGGTATTTTTTTCGCGGAACGATCTGGATTTTCAGGAAATCTTCCCGGCTCTCTCTGAAAATCAGGATCCCCTCTTCCCACTGATACATATGAATGCTCCCTGTATCTTGTTGATTCTGGAGTTCCCGGTCTTTTGCAATAAGATCTCCGGCAGTTTTGTTATCCGGGTCTTCTGCATCTGCAAGAAACAAAAGAAGTTTCGAAGCCAGTTCTCCCGGTTCAATTCCCTTTCCTTTCTGGCACGTCATTGTAAGTTCCAGAATATCCCCATTGACCAGATCTCTTTCTGCTGTGATCGTGCAGAAATCTTCTATCTGATACTCTGTATCCTGATGAAAATCCGTTTCTGTAAGTCCATATTCACTGACTGCTGCCGTACATTCCGTTTCTTTTTCTTCTTTTTTATAAGAAAAATTTTCCTGTGTCAGATATGCATCCAGATCCTTATCTGTTCTTGAAAAACGAACTCTGTTACATGGATACCCATATTCGCTGACTGTTTTTTTTGAAAGTTCATAAATAATGCTTTTCCCATCCTCTGTTTCCTTCGAAGAAACTGCATTTGTCCGAATCAATTCCAGGAATTTCTGTGCTTCTTCTGCCCTTCTGTCAAAATTTCCTGCGTACTGCACTTCCTGTTCTTTCTCCCTCAGGCTGTTCCCCGCCATCAGAACACCTGTCATGCACGCTCCCAGAATCATTGCTGTACGGATTCTGAATTTCTGATTTTTATTCTTTTCCTTTTGATTTGTGGACCATTCCGGTTTCTTTTCCTCCAGAAGTGCTTCTTTCAGTTCTTTTATAGAAGCATAACGGTCATGACCATCCAGCGCCATTCCTCTGAGCAGTGCCTTTTCCTGTTCCGATGTGATCTCTGCCCCATACATAGATGGTGGATACAGGGTATCCTTTTCTTTGCGGAGCAGAGAGTCTTCTGGAATCGCTCCTGTGATCATCTCATAAAGCACCGCACAGAGACTGTAAACATCCGTCCATGCTTTCTGTTTCCCATGTGCCTGATATTGTTCCGGTGGAGCATACCCGCTTTTAAAGAGAACCGTCTTTGTCCGGGCATCCTCGGTAAGTTCCCGTGCAGAACCAAAATCTATAATACAGAGACTGCCATTTTCCCGAAGCATCAGGTTATCCGGTGTCAGGTCTCTGTGCAGGATATGTTTCTTATGCATCTGTTCCAGTCCATCCATAACCGGAAGGAGCAGATTCCGCGCTTTTTCAAAAGACAACGGTTCATCCTGGCATTCCAGATAATATCTCAGACTTGTCACCCTCAGGTATTCCATCACAATATACGCATTTCCCTGTTCCTCAAAATAATTTAAAACCTTTACGATTTCTTTTACAGAATGCAGAGAAGCCATCACTCTCGCCTCACGAAGAAAATTTCGGATTTCTTTTTCCCTTGTTTCTCCAGGCGGAGGACACAATTCTTTTATTACAACTTTTTGCTCATTTTCCTGGTCGACTGCAAGCCAGGTAATTCCAAAACCGCCTTTTCCAAGTGTTTTTTCCAGACAATATCGATTATTTCCTACATATCTTTTTTGTGTTGTTTTTCCCATATCTTTTTCCATCAGTGAAGAAGTCCTGCATCAGAAGCAGCTATTTTGACATAATATTGTACCACTTTATTCTCTGCATCAATCTGACTAAAAAAATTGATCCAGCTGTGAGGTGCCGCCTGAATAATGATACTGTCTTCTGATTCATTCAGCTGTTCCCGAATATCTCCAATCTCATCTGTCGTCAGATATCCCTCCGGACAGCAGACCGGAAACAATGCTTTCACAAAACTTTCCAGCCGCCTGGGATCAGTCATGCTTCCATACAGGCTGATCACTCTTTTGTCTGTCGGATCATAGACGATTTTGTATATTTCTGTTTCTTTCTCGGGAAACTGCACACGATATGTCTCTTCTGCACTGGAAGTATTCTTAAGCATTTCATAAGATCCGTCCACACTGCGGCTGACAAAACCTGTGCAGTCTTTGTCTGTTTTTATCTGAATATCTTCTTTGTAAAATCCCATCTCCAGAAACAGTGCTTTTCTGATCGACTCTTTGTCAAGATACATTTTCCGTCCGAAGTTATCCGGCACATTCCATTTAAGCAGCTGCGCTTCCGTAAGTTTGCAGGAAATACTGCCTGCTTCCAGTTTCTCTCCGGCTTCCGGTGCATACTCTGTAAGCTGTTCCAGAATCTTGCTGTAATTCTGGCTGAGACTGGAAACCAGCCTGTCATCCTCTCTGGCAACGCCTGCCTTTCTGGCATTATCGGCCTTTCTCTTGAAATACTGTACCGGATAATGATTCTGGAACCACAGATCACCACCATAGAACAAAGCTCCCGCCAGAACAATTCCCATCGTTCCCAGCGCAATTCTCCTTACCATACGCTGGCTTCGCTTCTGGCCTTCACGATGATATCCGATTCCCCGCCCACTGATCTGAATCCATTTCTGCCCCCAGAAATGACGGGTACTTCCTGCAAGGGCTTCCAGCTCTTCGGTCGCGCTTCCAAATCCATGAAGAAGAAGTTCCATACTGAAATATCTCTGTTGTATTTCCAGCCGCAGACCATGCATAACTACCAGTTCCGCCTGTCGGTTTATTTTAATGTATGTAGAAAGAAGTCTCAGTTCGTCTTTCTGGAGGCGTTGTGCTGCCGATGGAATTTTCTCCCCACTCAATGTTTCATAAAGAACCGCACAGAGTCCGTAAATATCCGTCCATGGGCCGATCCGCTCTGTATCCGTGTACTGCTCCGGTGCACTGTATCCATCTTTCAGAAATTTTTTCTCGCAGGAAATCCCACTTCCACGGCAGGCTCCAAGATCAATCAGCTTCAGATTCCCCGTTTCATCAAACATCAGGTTATCCGGGCTTAAATCACAATGAACCAGCCCTTCGCTGTGCAGAAAAGCCAGTCCCTCCATCACCTGTTTAAATAAATCCAGGATTTTTTCAGGAGATTTTTCGTTGCGGATCGTGCTCATCTGTTCTTTCAGAGTCCCACCCGGCAGATATTCCATGACCAGAAAATTCATTCCGGCTTTTTCAAAATAATCATAAATCTTTACGATTCCGGGGATGCGTTCTTCTCGCAGAAAAGGACTGTTTTCATATGAAAAGATTTCTGTCTCACTTCCTGCCTTCCAGACTTTTATCGCAGCTTCCCGGTGGTTCTTTTCATCCAGAGCATGGTAAATCACTCCGAAAGCTCCCTGCCCGATCTGTTCCCGGATAAGATAACCGCTTTTTACCATTTCTTCCATAGGTCAGTCCTCTCCCTTTTGCTGCCATCGGCTTGCCGCATATGGAAAACTTTCGTCATCCAGAAGTCCGTGTGGTGCAAGAATAAGCCGCGGTACCCGATCATCATCTGTAAGGATCGTCCAGCTGAGATCACCACAATTCTCCTGTGCCAGCGAGGAAGCTTCCAGTTCTGATGCATTCTGCTTCAGTTCTTTCGCAAGCTTTTCTTCTGATTTCCTGTTGTCATCAGAAAGTGCCCCGATCAGTTCGGCTCCAAGTCCATAATTCCACTCTCTCGCAGAATCAACAGAACCCAGACAGATCTGGACAATTCGTTCTGAAAGAAGATCATACTGAAGAAAAATTCTCTCTCCCTCTGTTGTTTCAATCCGCACCTCCCGCACAAATTCCGCTTTCAGCGCACCAATTCCGGCATCTGTCACCTGGAAAATATCTTTTTCGGATTTTATCTCAAAACTGCAGCCGGATTTTTCCAGCGCCCGCATAAAATCCGTTCTGGTCTTTTTCAGAAGTGGCACATTAGATGGCTGGTTCCAGTTCCGCACCGCTTCCTCTTCCAGTTTATAAATAATCGTATCTGATATCATTTCTGTCTTTACTGCATGTTTTTTTACAAAATCCATGAATTCACTGTATTCTTTGGAATCTCTTGCATAGCTTCCCGCTGCTTTCTCTTCATCCTGCGGTTCTCTGGCACAGGCAGTAAGACTTAAATGATACCATTCCTGCTCTTTTTCTGTTTCCCCATAACTTTTCTTCTTCCACAATGTCATCTGAAATTTTCCATGCGCATCAAAGCGGTAAAAGCCATCCTTGGTTCTGTCAAAAGTTCTCTCAATTTCTTCCTCTGTCAGATAAGTTTCCGGAATGATCTGCGAAAAAATCTCCTGAAAAAACAGCTCCATTTCTTCTTTCGAAAGAACAACTTCACAGGAATTTACCCTTCTGTCTTCTTTGTCACTGAAAATTTCTATCTGCTCTTTTCCTGCTTTTTCCGGCGATGCATAAGTACAGCTTTCCTGGTCGGAGAGTTCCGAATAAGAATTGCGGCTTTTTTCTTCCAGCGAAATTCCAAGTGTCTGTTCCATTAATTTCTTAAGATGAATGTCTCCAATTGCAAATCCATCTGTTTCCTTTCCGGATATCCTGTGATATTTTGTGCGGTCTTTCTGAATCTGCCATTCCAGGATCTGCCGTTCATGTGTATGGGCATACCAGAAACCCACACCCCCTGCGACAGCAATACTCACCAGAAAAATCCCCGTTATGTTCAGAATATTTCTCCATTGTTTCCTGGTCAGAAATGTGTGTTTTTCGTCTAGATATGCTTCTTTCTGATACTTTTCTGTCAGATTCAGCCAGGATTCGCCCCATACAGACTGAATTGCTCCAAGATAGACTGCCAGAGGTTCATTCTGCATTCCAATCTGTTCTGCCAGTGCATAGAATCCGAAACAGCCGCCGCCAATCCCATAATTCAATTCGTGCAGAAGCGTCTCATCTACCCTGCTGCTGACGGTAGTCCAGGTGCTGACTGATCTGATTTTCTTTTTGTTCCAGAGATATCCTGCCTGCAATGGAGACTTGCCGGTGAGACATTCGTACAGGATTTCTGACACGGCTCTTACATCTGTCCACGGACCATTTGCCTCTGTCTCTCTGTTTCTCAGAAAACAGTCACCGATTCCCGTCAGACATAATCTGCCATTCTCATCAAAAATCAGACGACTCATCCTGATGCCACCGTGAACCATACCGTTGCTGTGCATCCAGGAAACTGTATCCAGCACAGGAAAAAGCAGTGTCCATGCTTCCTCTATTGTGATCCGACCCTTTTTTTCAGCATTCAGATACTCTCTGAGATTTTTCCCCGGCAGATATTCTATTGCCATATAAGCATGTTCCCCGTCGCGGAAAACATCTGTCACTTCTGCAATTCCCTGATACTCATAAACTCCGAAGAATTTTCCTGCTTCCTCTATAAAGTTCCCGGTATCTGTTGCCGCCATATCAGGATTCTCAGAAACAAATTCTTTGATCGTGATCTCCTGATCCAATACCGTATCATATGCACGGTAAATCCGGCTGTGTTCTCCTTTTTTGAGAAGATCACCAATCAGATAACGGTCTTTCAGCAGATGATATAACTCCAGTTTCTGTTCTTCTGTAATGCTTTCTTTCATTTTCACGGTCCCCAGGAGTAGGCTGCGTGATAGCGGAAATATGCATTATAGTAGCTCTGGTATCTGCTCTTTGATACGGATCTTCCGTCAATCCAGTAATTTACTTTGATCCTGCCATTTGACTGACGCTGTCCGACATAATCAGACATGGTAAGATTGATATAAAGTGTACGTCCTTTGATCTTAAAAATATTTCTGGAAACACTTCTTCCTGTGATAAGGGTCTTTACGATAAATGTCTTCTCTCTTTTATTGTAAAGAAGCTTCTGAGGTCCAAAATAGGAAGTACGCATGGTTGCAACCGGCTGTACCTGTCCTCTGTAAATTGTCCAGACCAGCATTACTCTTGCGCGTTCACTGTAGAAAAATGCTTCCGGAATATTGTCGCCATTTACATCACGGAAAATGTAGCGGAGGTTATTATCACAATACACGGTTTTCATGGAAACATTCTTTCCGCAGTCATTATATTTCCAGCCGGAACGGCTTCTTAAATCGTAGTTGATATTCAGGCGTGTGCCTCTTCTTCCCCAGTAGCTTAATTTGTTGTTGTACATTCGAACTGCTTTCTGATAACTGATTCCGGCTGCCTGTACCGGTGTTGCTGTGATTCCTGCACTCAAAAACAGTCCCGCCATAATTCCTAAGATTGTTCTGATAAAAAATGTTCTGATCTTTTTCATTTTCTTTCCTCTCCTTTGCTTTATTTCCTGTGTTCTTTATATGATTACAGTATATAAGACCATTTGGAAAATTTGTTTTTTACACAAGATAATCCAGCAATTCTTTCTGATGACAGTAAGAATCACGGTATACTTTGTAGAGATAGAAATTCTTTCCCTGGATCACCTGCTTCTCCACCTCTTCTTCCAGAACATCCAGCGGTTCTGTAGAGCGGAGAAAACGGATCACAAACCGGTCAAACTCCTGATCTGGTTTCAGAACAGAAAATCCACAGTTCATCAGAATACGGTTGAGACGGTTCATTGTGATCTTGTTCTCATCGTCCAGCGGAACTCTGACCTTGACAAACAAAAGGAAACTGATCAGAGTCGCCCTGTTGATATCTCTTCCTCCTGTAATAAATTCCCGGAAGAAATCCTCTCCGGAACGTCCTCTCTGATAAGCTTTTTTGCGTTCTTCTTCGTTTCTGCCGCCGACAAAATCTTTTGCCTCTTCTTTCTTTCGCTGTTCTTCTTCCATCTGGAAAAGTTTCTGTGACGCAGTTTTCCATTCCTCAGAAGACGGGTTCTGGCTGCAAAGTCCCAGTGAATGTGCAACGCGGATCTTCATGTTCTGTGGCCACTGATCAAAGTTTCCATAAAGTTCAAAAAGAATTTCCATCCAGTCGACCGATACATAGCCAAAATAAAAATAATTGAATTCATCAAAAATGCCTCCCGGTGTCAGGGCAGTGTTTTCGAGATATTCCTTTTTTTCCTCCAGAGACATGTTGTTTTTCTGTTTATCCGCGTCCTTTTTTAATTTTGTCAGCGGTTTCAAAAAGGCAAGTTCTTCCAGAGCAAATTTCTCTTCTCTGCCGCGTTCTCCCTTCTCAAGCATGTTTCCATACTGATTGCGGAGTTTTTCTTCTCGGATACAGCTTTCATAGTATCGGTCACAGCGATCCTGTATGTAAAAATAAAGATATTTACAGAAATAATATCTTGCACGCTCTCTTACAGAAGAAAATTTCTCTATATTTTCCTGCACAAAAGACCAGAATTCTTCCGCTGAATCGCTCTGTATGATTTTTTCTTCCAGTGATCTCGTCAGAAGCATTGTCTCCAGTTCTTCAGAGACAGATTCTGCCTCCATATATTCCTTAAGTTCTTTTAATGTAATCTTTCCACCCTTGAAAAAACGCTTCTGTGCTCCGTCCGATTCCTCAAAAATCTTCCTTCCCTCGGTAAAAAGTTCTTTCCATTCTTCATATCCTATCTGTCGTTCAAATGCATAGATCAGACACGCTTCATAAAAACTTCTCGCATAAAGTTTCTCACATCCACTTTCTTCCAGTTTCTGGTTCACCTGGTCAAGATCCCATCTGGATGCAAATCCCTCTGCCAGAATCTCCAGTCTTGTTGGAACAGATTTCAGCTTCTTCTCCCCTGTTTTGGAGAGTTCCTCTGTATCTATAGAAAAGTTCATAACAAGGTTTTCAAAAATGCTACTCTTTTTCATGATTCTCCTCCATTTCCCGTGATAAATAAAATTATACCTTTTTATTCCTTTTCAGACAACAAAAAAGCAGAACCCGCAAGGATTCTGCTTCTCATTGTTGTGATTAGTCTTCTACTTTCACGATTTCTTTCTTGTTGTAGCTTCCGCACTCTTTACAAACTCTGTGAGGC
>CAKRXU010000002.1 GCA_934424575.1 uncultured Blautia sp. | reverse complement strand
TTTACTCTGAGGTATTTTTTTCTCAACCTTCTTTCTCGGAATTCCTTATATTTAAATTATACAAGAAGCTCCTTTGTGCAGGGCTGCATCCAGCTCCTGAAGGTCGTTTCTAAATGGAATGATCCTTTGGTGTGGAATGTCAGACCTGGGATCCAGAGGTGGAAGAGCTGGAACATCCGCATAAGTCCGTCTGTACAGGATCTCAAGACTGTCCGGATCCGTCGCATTCATGCGTACAGCTTCATTAACTGTGTTGACAGCACTGGTAAATCCGGTACGTTCCGTAAGTTCTGCAAGAACCTTAAGGATGCGCCCCCGATCCTTACTTTCACAGCTATCCATGTATAACCGCATAGTTTGCGGCATCATATCGTAAATACCGCTGTTACGCAGAGAACGCGGCTTTCTGGCTATGTAGGTAAGATATGGTACCCAGTCCATGCTTTCGTGGTCGCTGCCATAAAGCCGTTTGTGGCGTACAACTTCATGCATATCCTGATCCAGGACAGTTACGGATGCGGATGTGATCTTCAGGTTTACAATAGATTCACAGAAGGCCGGGGATGCTGAGTAACAGTGCTTTCCTGCATCCAGGGTAAACTTTCCATATTTATCTGTTTTTGTAGTTATATAGTTTGCTGTGTCGAATGGGACAGAAGGAAGCTGATGTAAATGCGCAGCATCTTCCTCAAAGAGTTCACGGATGAATCGGCCGTTGCCATCTTCATAATGTTCACGTTGCATGTCTGTTTCACAGCATACCAGGAACCGTTTATTTTGTTCCACGAGATCTTTAAACCGTGGAATTGGTACAAGATGGTTCCGGCGCAGGTAACCCACTTTGTTTTCCACATTTCCCTTTTCCCATCCTGACTCAGGGTTCATAAACAGGGGCTTGATCCGGTAGTGTTCGCAGAAACGCTGGAACCGTTCCGTTATGTTTCTGCCACCGCCCTTGATAATCTTTGTTACGATAGTCCTTGTATTATCGAACCAGATCTCAGTGGGAACACCGCCTATGTGTTCAAATATGGCAACCAGGCCTTCAAGCAGGCATTCCATGTTTTCTCCATAGTTGAGCTGGAAAAAACCACCGTTACTGTATGGGAAACTGAGTACAAGATATTTTGCCTCGTGATGTAGTTTCCCATTCTCGTAAAAATCTGCTGTACCAAAGTCGGCCTGTGCTTCACCAGGTCTATGTTCGAGGGGAATGTAACCAGCTGTTTTGTTAAGATTAAGTTCTTCTTTCCGTTGCTTGACGTAAAGGGCAACCAGTCTGTAGCTGCAGGAGAAATCTCCATTTTCGCTTTCCAGTCGCTTGTAGATCCTTTTAGCAGTATGGCGCTGCTTTCGTGGAGCAAGCTTATCCGCTGCCAGCCAGCTGTCAATCTGCGGTTTGAAAGGGTCAAGCTTGGATATGTGCTCCTCATTTCCAGCCGGGGCTGGTGGTGGACTATTGAAATCTTCCATATCCACATATTTGCGTACTGTACGCCAGTCACAGTTCATGATGATTGCAATTTCGTTCAGATTTTTCCCTTGCTCATAGAAGAGTTCTCTGATACGATGAATCTGATCCATTGTAGTCATACTCCTTTTCTCCTTATCTTTGATGTTTTGGCTTACAACAAAGACAAGGGTAATTGATTATTTGTATGTCTGCAATGGATTTTTGCATTAGATCCGACTTAGGAGCTACCATCTGGCGCTGCCTGTTCCTGAGATTCTGATGCATTGCAATTACCTACAAAATGTAGTTGCAATCGCCTACATTTTTGTTTTGCAACTTTCTACATTTTTATTTTACAACAAACAGTTACTGTGAACAGCAACAGCAGGACAGCTGAAGAAATTCAGAGATTGTCCTGCTGTTTTTCTATGCGGTAAAGATAAAACTGAGAATCATTGATCTGCTGCAGACGATAATGATCTTTGAGAGAAAGGTTCAGTTCTTTTTCCAGGGCGGAAAGTTCCCCGGACGAAAGTACGTCAGCCTGGAAGCGAAATTTATAGCCATCCGCTGTCTTTCCGGAGTCGACAAAGCGAACGGTGGTATGCAGGCTGCTGGAAAGAGTTTTGGTATAAGCTTTTCCAAGTCTGTCGCGGAGTCTTTTCTGATGTCGGCCTGCCAGGGTCGTTTTTTTTATGTGTTTCTGTATATGCAGGAAAAGTGCATGTCCGAGCGTCAGAAGAGCTGGAAGTAAAAATACCAGAAGGGCAGTATCAGGCAGGATCCGGTCCGGTTCTGAAAATAAAAGAATCAGAAATACTGCGAGGTAGAGCGTCCCGGAAAGAAGGTTCAGTAAGAAAAAACGCCATCCTGCTATGCCTGAAATGGAGGCAGCGATCAATGAAAAAACTTCAATATAATGGAACAGGGTAGCTTCCGGATAATGAAAAAACTGCATGGAACACAGCATCAGGAGTCCTGCCAGAAGAAAAAGCATCAGGAAAATAGAACTTAATTTCTGGAAGAGGAAAGTTTTTTTTGCAGGAGAGCAATGATCCCATAATTCTACTTCCAGTTTATCTGCAAGTTCCCGTGCCGCTTTTGTAAAAGTATTGTTTGTCATGACAACAGCCCGGTCGCAGTCATAAAACCGTGCGCCACTGTATGCTTCCTGTATTGCCTTGTTTCCAACAGGAGAAGAGTAATATTTGCACTGTATTCCGTATTTTTTGCCGGCTTTGTGGGCAATGACATCAATTCCCTGATCACCGCTGCCTTTTGTTACGGAGACCCGGTGGTATCCTTTGCTTTTTAGAAGAGCTGCACAGCGATGCTCAAATTCATATCCGTTCATAAGTTCCTGAAAAATCCTCTCTTTTGTAATCTGATCACGATATTTTACTATTTTAGTAGAAATTGTGGATTCTGTCCAGCAATTTCCAGAAAAGAATAAAGTAGTAATAAAAACTATATAAACTAGAAAAAGAATCAATGATACATTGACATAATAAAGATAAAAGAGTATACTATCAAATGGTTTGATAATCAAAATAAATAATGAATGGGAGTCACCAGAATGGATACAGAAAAAAATAAAAGTATACTTAAAGAACTTCATATCGGAGAAAAGACGGCACAGATTCCGATCATCCAGGGCGGCATGGGAGTCGGGATCAGCCGGAGCAGGCTCGCCGGAGCAGTGGCGCGAGAGGGCGGTGTTGGTGTGATCTCGACGGCACAGATTGGATATGATGAAGAGGGATTTGAGCAAGATCAGGCGAGATGTAACCGTATGGCGATAGAGAAGCATGTAAAGAAAGCAAAAGAGATCGCAGGCGGCAGAGGGCTTGTCGGGGTCAATATCATGGTGGCACTGAAGCATTATGAGGAACATGTCCGGGAATCGGTAAAAGCAGGTGCAGATGTGATCATCAGCGGAGCGGGACTTCCGATGGATCTTCCGAAGCTGGTGAGCGAAGAGTCAGGAACGAAGATCGCACCGATCGTTTCTTCCAGGCGTGCGGCGAACCTGATCCTCAAAATGTGGGCACACAGATATGACAGGACGGCAGATTTTATCGTAATTGAAGGACCGAAAGCAGGGGGACATCTTGGATTTTCCAGGGAGCAGCTGGCGGATATGGAGGCGCTGGATTTTGATGAAGAAATCTGTAGGATCATCGAATGCAAAAAGGAATACGAAGAGAAATTTGACAGAAAGATTCCGGTGATCGTTGCGGGAGGGATTTTTGACCGGGCAGATATTGATCATATGATGGGACTTGGCGCAGATGGTGTGCAGATCGCAAGTAGATTTGTGGCGACAGAGGAGTGTGATGCTTCTGACGCGTACAAGAGAGCCTACATTGAGGCGGAGGAATCTGATATCCAGATCGTACAGAGCCCGGTGGGAATGCCGGGACGTGCGCTTCGAAATGAATTTATCCGGCACCTGGAGGCAGGAAGAGAGCCAATCCGTAAATGCTACAATTGTCTGGAAAAATGTGACCCGCGCAAAGTCCCGTACTGCATTACAAAAGCACTGATCGAGGCAGTGAAAGGAAACCTTGATAAGGGACTGATCTTCTGTGGAGCGAATGTCGGAAAGATCCATGAGATGACGACCGTTCATGAACTGATGCAGGAACTGGCATATTAAAAAAGAAGTTAAACAGTGCAAAAAACAGGCAGCATTTGATCTTGTACAATAACCAGTCATAAAAGACGGGGACAAGATCAGTGCTGCCTGTTGATTTATCGTTCCATCATGCTGATGGACTCAATTCCGACACTTCCGCCGCGAACAACTTCGATGTATTTGAATTCTTCTTTGATCAGTTTGACAACGGCATCGTTTTTGGTTGCAGTCTGGACAAACTCAAGAAGAAGGCTGTCCTTGCCATAATCGATGACTCTTGCCTTGAAGGTCTCTGCGATCTGGAAAAGTTCCACCTTGTCTGCTGCAGAGCATTTCTTGACTTTGATGTAAAGAATCTCTTTCATGCGGACGAAGATATCTGTAAAGTCAATGACTTTGATGACTTCGACCATGCGGTTTAACTGCTTTTTGATCTGTTCAAATGTTTCGTCGTCGCTGACAGTTGCGATCGTCATTCTGGAGATTGTAGGATCCTCAGTGGTTCCAACGGTAAGACTGTCCAGGTTATAGGACTTTCCGGAAAAAAGCCCGGAGATCTTGGAGAGTACACCTACCTGGTTTTCTACATAGAGAGAGATCCATCTTGTTTTCATTCCTTTATCCATATCCTGATACCTCCTAACAATCCATGATCATATCTGCAAGTGTTCCGCCTGGTTTGATCATAGGATAGACCATTTCCTCCGGATCGATCAGAAACTCGATGATCGTAGGTCTTTTCTTATTTTTCTTTGCTTCTTCAAAAGCGGCGGCGATTTCTTCACGCTTGGAAACACGAATGCCTTTGGCACCGTAACTTTCGGCGAGTTTGACGAAGTCCGGTGTGTATTCCGGATATTCTTCACCGTCAGTACGGCGGGAGAGGGCACCGGCTCTTAAGTTGGTCATTGCATAGCGTTTGCCGTAGAATAATTTCTGCCACTGGCGTACCATTCCAAGGTAAGTGTTGTTAAAGATACAGCAGATGATCGGTAATTCTTCCAGAACTGCAGTTGCGAGTTCCTGAATGTTCATCTGTACACCGCCGTCACCGGAGATGGAGATGACAGGAGTATCCGGATTTCCGATCTGTGCACCGATCGCGCCAGGAAGGCCATAGCCCATGGTGCCGAGACCGCCGGACATGATGAGCTGGCGTTTCTCAGTGATATCAACAAATTGAGAAGTAAGCATCTGATGCTGTCCAACGTCGGTAACGATGATCGCGTCATCAAACTGTTCATTGATCGCTGCAAAAATATCAAGAGGTCCCATAAGCGGGCGGTTTTTCATGGTAAGTGGATGTTCGTTCTTCCATCCTTCGATCTCAGAAAGCCATTTTTTGGTACCGCAGTCGGTAACGTATTCAGCCATTTTTGTGATCGCTTCTTTGGCATCAGCAACGATCGGAACATCTACGTGGATGTTTCTGGAAATAGATGCGGTATCAATATCAATGTGAACGATCTGTGCGTTCGGTGCAAACTCGTGGAGCTTGCCGGTGATACGGTCGTTGAAACGGGTTCCGATGGAGAACAGGAGGTCACAGTTGCTGACTGCCATGTTTGCAGCATAGGAACCATGCATTCCAAGGTTTCCGATGAATAACGGGTGCTTTGTGGAGATCGCACCACGTCCCATGACAGTTGTAACGACTGGAACCTGTGTTTTCTCAACTACAGTGGTAAAAATCTCGTTTGCGTGAGCGATATTTACACCGCCGCCTGCGAGGAACAGAGGCTTCTTGGCTTTCTGAAGCATCTTGAGGGCTTTTTTGAGCTGGCCCATGTGAACGCTGGTGTTTGGTTTGTAGCCACGGATATTTACACTCTTAGGATATTCTGCGCTTCCAAGTTCTGCCATGACGTCCTTAGGAAGGTCGATAAGAACAGGTCCCGGACGGCCGGTTCTTGCGATATAAAAAGCTTCTTTGATGATGCGGCCGAGGTCCTCACGGTTACGGACGGTCACGCCATATTTGGTGATGCTGCGGGTGATCCCTACGATGTCAACTTCCTGGAAAGCATCGTTTCCGATCAGATGTCTGGCAACCTGGCCGGTAAAACATACGAGAGGAACGCTGTCATAGTTGGCAGTTGCAAGTCCGGTGACAAGGTTGGTGGCACCAGGACCGCTGGTTACAAGACATACGCCGACTTTGCCGGTAGTTCTTGCATAGGCATCTGCTTCATGGACAAGTGCCTGTTCATGGCGCGGAAGGATAATGTCGATCCCGCTCTGTCTGTATAATTCGTCACTGATATCGATGGTGCATGCACCAGGATATCCGAATAAAGTTTCAACACCTTCTTCTTTTAAGGCTTTTACTAAAAGCTTGTTTCCTGAAATCTGTTTCAAATAAAACCCCTCCTTTGATAAAAAAGATTCTGATACCATAAAAAAAGTCCCAAGCATATAATATATGCTCAGGACGGATAAATCCGTGGTACCACCTGATTTCAGAGAATACTCTCCCTCTGTCAGTACATGATCATACTGCTTTCCTGTAACGTGGAAACTACGTTGAAGCCTACTGTATGATCCTGATGAGATCATGGTTCAGTTCACTGCTCGGGGACTACTTCCATAACTCTGTTACGAAGGTTCACACCAGCCACCTTCTCTCTGGGCATCCTGAAATCATGTACTGCTTCCCGTCACTGCATTTAAAGATATTTGAAAATTTATGATAATTATACGGGAAGCAACAGAATTTGTCAACGAATAACTTGGATTTTGGGTTCTTTTTTGGTAGAATAGGGGGAGTTAAAAAGAAAGAAGAAATTTTATGCAGGAAGAATTACAGACAATGCTGAAGGACTGTCATCTCTGTCCGAGAAACTGCGGCGTGGACCGGCTGGCGGGGCAGAAGGGATTCTGCGGCGTGGATGCAGGGATCATGGTGGCGCGGGCAGCCCTTCATATGTGGGAAGAACCGTGTATTTCAGGAAAAGAAGGCTCCGGGGCGGTGTTTTTTTCCGGCTGTTCCCTGGGATGTGTGTTCTGTCAGAACCGGACGATTTCCAAAGGGCAGAGCGGTAAGGTGATCACAGTGGAACGTCTTGCGGAACTTTTTCTGGATCTGCAGGGGCAGAAGGCAAACAATATCAATCTGGTGACAGCGGGACATTTCCTGCCGCAGGTGCGGGAAGCACTGATCCTTGCGAAAGAACAGGGGCTTACGATCCCGGTGGTGTATAACAGCAGTGGATATGAAAAAGCCGAGATGCTGCGGTATCTGGATGGCCTGGTGGATATTTATCTTCCGGATCTTAAATATCTGGAGGCTGACCTTGCGGGGAAATATTCACACGCAAAGGATTATCCGGAAGTTGCTATGAAAGCACTGGAGGAAATGGTGCGTCAGGTCGGAACGCCGGAGTTTGACGAGCGGGGAATGATGAAAAAAGGTGTGATCGTGCGTCATCTGCTTTTGCCGGGACATGTACGGAATTCCAAAAAGGTACTGGAATATTTATATGGGACTTATGGTGACCAGATCTATATCAGCCTGATGAACCAATACACGCCGATGCCGGCGATGAAAGACGATCCGCAGTTATCCAGAAAAGTTACGGACAGAGAGTATGACCGTCTGCTCGACCATGCGATCTCTCTTGGAGTGACGAATTGTTTTATCCAGGAGGGTGAGACTGCAAAAGAAAGTTTTATACCGGAATTCAATGGAGAGGGAATATAAATGACAACAGAAAAGAAATTCAAAAACAACAAGAAAAATTACAAGGCAAAGCCTGCCGGAAAACAGAAACAGTGGACAGATAAGAAAGAATCTGGAAGATACACAGAAAAGAAAAAGCCAGATTTCAAGAAAAATACTGCTCCAAAGGGAGAGCAGAAGAAAACTGCGCCGAAGAAAACAGAAACAAAGAAACCTGCCGTAAAATCACTCTGTCCAGTGCATGGCAAGTGTGGCGGATGTCAGCTTCTTGACATGCCCTATGAGCAGCAGTTAAAAAGAAAACAGACACAGGTTGCGAAACTTCTGAAGCCATACTGTCAGGTGGAGAAGATCATTGGAATGGACGATCCTTTCCATTACAGAAACAAAGTCCATGCAGTTTTTGGTCATAAGAAAGATGGCACTGTGATTTCAGGAATCTACCAAGAGGGAACACATTTTATTGTGTCGGTTGATGAATGTCTGATCGAAGACCAGAGAGCCGATGCGATCATCCGTGATATCCGCGGGCTTCTGAAATCCTTCAAGATCAAGACTTATAATGAAGATACGGGATACGGCCTGTTCCGTCACGTGCTGATCCGCACAGGATATCACAGCGGACAGATCATGGTAGTTCTCGTGCTCGGATCACCGATCCTGCCATCTAAGAATAACTTTGTCAAGGCACTGCGCAAGCTTCATCCGGAGATCACGACGATCGTTCTCAATGTAAACGGACAAAAGACAAGCATGATCCTTGGCGAGAAGGAAACGGTTCTTTATGGAAAGGGTTATATCGAAGATGAACTCTGCGGGAAGACTTTCCGTATTTCCTCCAAATCTTTCTATCAGGTCAATCCGGTACAGACAGAGAAACTGTACGGTAAGGCAATCGAACTGGCAGGACTTACCGGCAAAGAGCGTGTGATCGATGCATATTGCGGAATCGGAACCATCGGTCTGATCGCCAGCGACAAGGCAAAAGAAGTCATCAGTGTGGAACTGAATTCCGACGCCGTGCGTGATGCGATCGCAAATGCAAAACGCAACGGAATCAAAAATGTCCGTTTCTACAACAACGATGCCGGCGTTTTCATGCGCCAGATGGCGGATGCCGGAGAAAGTGCAGATGTCGTTTTCATGGATCCGCCGAGAAGCGGAAGCGACGAGAAGTTCCTCTCTTCCGTGATCACCCTGCACCCCAAAAAGATCGTCTACGTCTCCTGCGACCCGACAACCCTCGCAAGAGACCTCAAATACCTCACCAAACACGGCTACAAAGCCCGCCGCGCCATCCCCGTAGACATGTTCCCGGCGACCGAGCATTGCGAGAATTGTGTGCTGCTTGAGAGAAAATAACAATAAAAGATTCAACGGCTGATAAAACAGAGGGGGCACAAACTATGATCACATTAAACGATTACCTATATTCAGGAGATACGCTTCTGCGGATTCTTCATAATTATTCGGGGGATCTCCGCAGGGATGCGCGGAAGAGCAGGAATGAGATCGATCTGGCGCATTGTAATTTTTTGCTGCAGATCACGGAGCTTCTGGAGCATAATGATTTCCTTACTGCACAGTCTCAAAAGATCCGGGAATTTTATAAGTATATGGCGAGGGAGTATCCGTTTCTGGCGTTTACGTTCAAGGGCAGGATCAAATCCCTGATCCGTGCGGAGGAGAAATTCAACGGTTATATTGTAGAATATATTTATGATTATCATATGGAACATGGAACGTATCCATCCGTTTCCGAGATCAAAAACCGCCTGACCTGTTTTCGTGACCTGATCGCTTACCGTATTGTGATCTCCATGCCGAGATGCCATCTCAAGAGTGAGCAGGACAGAGAAAAAGTAGAAGAGAAGTATCTTTATAAGATTGCAAATGTACTTCCGGCTTTTCTGGAAGAACGTGGATTTACGGTAGAGTCAGCGAGAGGGATCATGGAGAGTCCGTCAGAGTTTCTGAATGATGAGGTCCGTCCATATTACCGTGACTATGTTGCAGGAAAAACGCCGCAGGATTATCGATCACTACATATCACATTGTATGATAACAGTTCCAGATGTTTTATGGAGGTCCAGCTCCGGACAAAGTCCATGGACGATGTGGCTGAGATCGGACCAGCAAACCATCTTGGCTATGAGAAAGGACAGGACGAAGCGAGAGCAAGGAGAGATGCGATCCCGGAGGGAGAGTGCATTTATTTTGATGAGGCGTATGAAAGAGGGATGCGTCTTCAGAAACTGGAACTTTCGAAGCTTGATGTCAATATGTTTGCAGCAGTGAACAACAGCCTGATCAATGACGGATGCGGCCTGTACAGGGGAAGACTGATCCTTCCGTATGAGCATCTGTCACGGTTCCAGAACGATCTGATCGATTAGAAAAAACAGCAGACGTGCTGTTGACAGCTCCCTAATTACAACACAATAAGAAAAGCCCGTTTCCGGCAGGATCAAATATGATCACCGGAGCGGGCTTTATTTTATTACATATCAGGATTCTTTGTTTTCGTCAGATTCATCGGTATCCTCAACAGCTGGTTCCGGAAGATAAACGTGAACCCGTTCGATACGGTTCTTGTCAAGCTTGTCGACAACCAGTCTGACATTGTCAGCGGTGACAACTTCATCGCCATCCTCCGGGAGCCGGTCGAGATGTTCGATGATCAGACCGCCGAGAGAATCATAATCCTCGGAAGTAAATTCCGTATGAAGATGATCGTTGACATCGTCAAGGCTCATGGAACCCTCAACAATATATTCCTGATCGGAAATTTTCTTGATGAGTTCGTCTTCGTTCTCGTCGTATTCGTCGTGGATCTCACCGACGATCTCCTCAAGGATATCCTCGAGGGTGATAAGACCGGTCATCTCGCCGTATTCGTCAAGAACGATAGCGATATTAAAAGTAGATTCCCTCATCTCCACGAGAAGATCAGAGATATCCTTATATTCATAGGTAAAATGTGGCTTACGGAGAAAGTTCCTGATATCAAAAGGATCATCCTGATTATAAAGAAGAAGGTCCTTCATATTGATGATACCAACGATATTGTCCTGTGTATCCTCATAGACCGGAAGACGGGTAAATCTGTCTGTACGGAAAATATCGATCAGTTCTTCGTAAGTATTGTTTACGTTGGCAAAAGTTACATTGACACGGGGAACCATGATGTCCTTGGCATCTGCATCTCCGAGATCGAAAACATTGTAGATCATTTTTTTCTCGTCGGATTCAATGACACCATCCTCGTGGCTGACATCCACGATGGTACGGAGCTCTTCCTCGGTCATGGCTTTGTTGACAGCATCCGGATCTACATGCAGGATGTACAGGAAAAATCTGGATATCAGATTGATCACAAAGATCACGGGTGTCATGAGAGTCATCAGAAAATGAATGACAGTGATATAACGCAGGGTAAGCTTTTCGGAATTAAGTGTTGCATAGTTTTTTGGTGTGATCTCTCCGAATACCAGGATCGCAACTGTCAGTGCCAGCGTTGCAATGCTGACCATGTAGCCTCCCAGGTGATATGCAAGTGTAGTTGCAAGCGATGATGCATATACGTTTACGATGTTGTTACCAATCAGGATCGCACTGAGCATCTTGGGAGTCTTATTCTCCAGAATGTCCAGGGCAAGAGCTGCTCGTCTGTTGCCATCATCCGACAGGGTACGAAGCCGGATTCTGTTTACAGACATCAATGCTGTCTCAATAGAAGAGAAGAAAGCAGAGAGTGCCAGCAAAACAGCAAGTACGATAAATTGGTAAGTGTCACGTATGTCCACTTTAAATGTTCACTCCTTTGGTGTTTTGATAGAATAAATACCTTAATGGTAAAAATATGCATTTATTATATACTGTTTTCATAGCTTTGGCAAGTTTTTATAAAAGAGCAAGAACGCAAAAGTTACTGTTTACAGGCAGTATCCCGCGAGGCGTTTTGCCATGAATAATGGCAAAATCCCGAGACATACGGGGCAAAATCCCATCACCGTAGGTGATTTGGAATGGATTTTGACCAAGTTGCTGTGAACGGAGTGAACAGTAACACGCAAAAAACTGCCCAGCCTGTCAGAGGTGGGCAGTTATAAGGCATAGATTATGCAAGTTCTTTGCCGGTCAGCATCTTGTATGCCTGGAGATATTTGGCGATAGTCTTGTCAACGATCTCCTGCGGAAGTGTCCAGTCATTTCCCGGATGGGAGGTCAGCCAGTCACGTGCGAACTGTTTGTCGAAGGATGGCTGTCCATGTCCTGGTTCATAGCCTTCTAATGGCCAGAAACGGGAGCTGTCAGGGGTGAGCATCTCATCACCGATCACCATGTTTCCGTCCTCGTCGAGACCGAATTCGAATTTGGTGTCTGCAATGATGATTCCCTTGCTCAGTGCATATTCTGCACATTTTTTATATAATGCGATGGTATTGTCACGAAGTTTTTCTGCAAGCTCGCGTCCTCTGCCCGGGAAGTATTTCTCCAGGTGGTCAATGCTCTGCTCGAAGGAGATATTCTCGTCGTGGTCACCGATCTCAGCTTTGGTAGATGGTGTGTAGATCGGTTCTGGCAGCTTGTCGGATTCCTTTAAACCTTCCGGAAGTTTGATACCACAGACGGTGCCGTTTTCTTTGTAGCTTGCCCAGCCGCTTCCGGTGATATAGCCACGGACGATACACTCGATCGGGAGCATGTTGAGCTTGCGGCACATCATGGATTTGCCTTCGTATTTCTCCTGCTGGAAAAATTCCGGCATATCCTTTACATCGACAGAAATCATATGGTTGGGCAGAATATCCTCTGTCAGATCGAACCAGAATTTGGACATCTGTGTCAGTACGGTGCCTTTTTTGGTGACTTCATTGTTCAGGATCACATCGAAACAACTGATACGGTCGGTGGCAACCATGATCAGGCTGTCGCCATTGTCATAAATCTCACGTACTTTACCTTCTTTGATTGGTTTTAATTCCTGCATCTTCTCATACCTCGTCATTTGGTTTTTTGATTGGAAATTTTACAGTAGTAAAGTATCACTTTTTATGCCGGACTGTCAAGAGAGATTTTGATAAGCATGTGATTAAATGCAAAAAATATATATTAATGTGAAAATTTGCACAGAACTATGGTTGTTTTAGGACAATTCTGTTATAATATAACTAAACGAATTGCGCAGCTTGCTGCGGAACAATCCGTATATAGAAGACAAAAGGCAGGTGAGCAGAATGGCAGGCAGAAAGAAGGATCCGCTGCACAAGAGCTTTAGTTATGCTTTTGAAGGGATTTTTACTTGCATCAGAAATGAAAGAAATATGAAGATACATATTGCAGTCGCGGCTCTTGTCGTGATCGCCGGATGGATCCTGGGACTTTCGATCACAGAATGGTGCATCTGTCTTGGGCTGTTCGGGCTTGTGATGGCACTGGAACTGGTCAACACAGCAGTTGAGGCTGTGGTAGATCTCGTGACCACCGAGCGTCATCCGCTTGCAAAGATTGCCAAGGATACGGCAGCAGGAGCAGTCCTGATCGCAGCGATCATGGCAGCGATCGTCGGACTTCTGATCTTTGTACCGAAAGGGCTTTTGTTTCTGAAGCAGCTTTAAAAATGATAAGATTTTATGAAAGGAGATATATATTATGGAATTAGGAGACGGACTCAAAAAACTTTTACTCGCAGGCGTAGGTACTGTTGCAGTGACAGCAGAGAAATCCAAGGAGATCCTGGACGAGCTGGTTAAGAAAGGTGAACTTACCGTAGAGCAGGGCAAGGTTCTGAATCAGGAACTGAAACACAACATCAAAGAAACAATCAAGACCAAGACAACACCTGCACCTGCACCGGAAGCACCGAAGGAAGACATCAAGGATACCCTTGCCAAACTTTCACCGGAGCAGCTTGCAGAACTCAAAGAGCAGATTCTCAAGATGGAAGCACCGAAGGCAGAGGAAGAACCAAAAGCCGAGGAAGCTCCAAAGAAAGAAGCTCCTGCAGCAGCTGAAGAGCCGGCACAGGAAACAACGGAAGAATAAACAACAGAAACGGAGCAGCAAATGAGCAGACCAGACAATGAAGCAGAGCAGAAAGACGGCTACGGAGAGCGCCTCAAAGAAATCACAGCTGTTCTGAAGAAACATTCTATCACGCGAGGCGTCTCTCCGGAGAAACTTCGCCTTATACTGGAAGATCTGGGCCCAACTTATATCAAGTTGGGTCAGCTTATGTCACTTCGTTCAGATATCCTTCCCAAGCGTTACTGCGATGAGCTGATGAAACTGTGCTCCGATGTACCGCCGATGCCTTTTTCGGAGGTGATCGAGGTTCTGGAAGAGTCGATGGGATGTCCCTGGCAGGCAGAATTCAAAGAGATCCAGGAGCGACCACTCGGTTCCGCATCCATTGCACAGGTTCACCGGGCAACACTCAAAACAGGTGAGGAAGTTGTCATCAAAGTACAGCGCAAGGGAATCTACGAGACGATGGCAAGGGACATTGGTCTGATGCACAAGGCAGTGCGGCTGATGCCTCCGGTCAGCATCAAAGGTGCCGTTGACCTGAACATGGTCTTGAGTGAACTGTGGACAGTGACACAGGAGGAGATGAACTTCCTGACAGAAGCTGCCAACATTTCTGAATTTGCCAAAAAGAACAAGGGCGTTGCCTTTGTAAAAACGCCGATCCTGTATCGGGAATATACGACGACGCATGTACTGGTCATGGAATATATTGACGGGATCGCGATCAACGATAAAGAAAAACTTCTGCAGAACGGCTATGACCTGAATGAGATCGGAAGCAAGTTTGTGGACAACTTTATCAAGCAGGTGATCGAGGATGGCTTTTTCCATGCGGATCCTCATCCTGGCAATGTGCGGATCCAGGGCGGCAAGATCGTCTGGATCGATATGGGGATGATGGGAAGGCTCACGGAGAGAGACAGAGAACTGATCAGCCAGGCTGTGGAAGGTGTGGCACTGAATGATATCGGAAAGATCCAGAATGCAGTTCTGGCACTTGGAGAATTCAAGGGCAAACCCGACCACAGCAAGCTCTATCAGGATATCCAGGATCTGATGGAGAAATATGGAACCGCAGATATCGGAAATATCGATCTTGCAGAAGTTATGGTAGATCTTATGGAAGTCATGAAAGAAAACAAGATCATGATGCCTCATGGACTTACGATGCTGGCGAGAGGTTTGACCCATGTGGAGGGAGTCCTTGCGGACATCAGCCCGGAGATCAATATGGTCCAGATTGCGGCAGCCCGCATCAAAGAAGAATTTTTTGGCGAGGGAAACTGGAAGAAGGAGCTCAAGGCAAATACCAAAAACATCTACCGGTCCTTCAAGAAATCTATCGAAGTTCCGTCGCTTGCGGCAGATTTTCTGCAGGGCTGTATGAAGGGACAGACAAAGATCAATCTGGATCTCCATGTGGCAGATGATCTTTCCAGACTGCTCCGAAGGCTGGTGCGAAATATCGTTATGGGACTGTGGGTGATGGCACTTCTGATCAGTTCCAGTATTATCTGTACGACAGATATGAAGCCAAAGCTGTGGGGGATCCCGGCGTTGGGAGCACTGGGGTATATCAGTGCGTTTATCATTGTGATGTATGTGTTTTTGAAACACTTTTTTTCAAAAAAATAATACCAGGAGGAATTTTTTTAAATGAGTACAAAAGCAGAACAGGCGATCGCATTTCACGATCAGGGATATAACTGTGCACAGGCAGTTGCATGTTCATTCTGTGAGGAGTTTGGAGTGGACAGAGAAGAGATGTTCAAGATCGCAGAAGGATTTGGCTTCGGAATGGGGATCATGGATATGTGCGGTGCGCTGTCAGGAATGATGATGGTGATCGGACTGCAGAACAGTGTGGGAGATCCGGAGAAAGGCAAGATGACCAAGGGCGATACCTACAAGAAAGTCAAAGCCTACATCAACAAATTTGCAGAGCAGAACGGTTCCTATCTCTGCCGTGACCTCAAAGGCGTAGAGACCGGCAAAGTTCTCCGTGCCTGCCCGGACTGCATCCGCGATGCAGTTGCCCTGACAGAAGAATATCTGGCAGCACAGAAAGGGACAGAAGAATAATATCAATAACAAACAAAAATCCTGCCACAGCAGAGAGGAATACCTTTCTGGTCCGGCAGGATTTTTTTGATATTGCATATTGAGGAAACACCGGTGGCGCATCCATTGATTTTTACAAAAGATCCAGGATCATTCAGCAACTTTGACAAACTGGCTGTTATAAAGATTCTGGTAGAATCCGCCTTTTGCCATCAGTTCTTCGTGAGAGCCCTGTTCGATGATGCTTCCGTCTTTCATGACGAGGATTTCATCTGCATTTCGGATCGTGGACAGACGGTGTGCAACGATGAAGCTGGTACGACCCTCCATCAGACGGTCAAACGCTTCCTGAACCATGAGTTCGGTTCGTGTATCGATGCTTGATGTCGCTTCATCCAGGATCAGCATAGGCGGCAGGCAGAGCATGACACGGGTGATGCACAGAAGCTGCTTTTCACCCTGGCTTAAGCTGTCTTCTTTGAGCATGGTATCCAGCTTGTCCGGGAGACGGCGGATGAATTCCCAGCTGTGGGAACGCTTTGCTGCCTCGATGATCTCTTCGTCAGTGGCATCCGGTTTGCCGATGTTGATATTGTCACGGACAGTGCCGTTTTTGATCCAGGTTTCCTGAAGGACCATACCGAAACTGCTTCGTAAGGAGTGGCGGGAGATCTCGTTGATCGGATGTCCGTCGATGGAAATGGTTCCTCCGGTCACATCATAAAATCTCATCAGCAGGTTGATAAAAGTAGTTTTACCGCATCCGGTCGGTCCGACGATCGCGATACGTTTACCAGGCTCTGCATGGAGAGTGAAGTCTTCGATAAGCTTCTTGTCCGGAACATAGCGGAAGCTGACATTGTCGATATCGACTTCACCTTTAACATCGGAAATCGTTTCCTCAGGATCTTTGCTTTCCGGTTCTTCTTCCAGAAGTGCGAAGATTCTGGTGGCGCAGGCAAGTGCGTTCTGAAGTTCTGTGATAACGGAACTGATATCATTGAATGGTTTCATGTACTGGTTCGCATAGGAGAGCAGTACAGAAAGTCCGCCAACAGTCAGAGCACCGCCAGGGATCATAAAGGCACCGACCAGAGCTACACCTGCGTAGATGACGTTGTTTACGAAACGGGTAGACGGGTTGGTCAGACTGCTGTAGAAGACAGCTTTCTGGCTGCATTCCTTTAATTCCTGGTTGATCTCGGCAAAGCGGGCAGAGGATTTGTCCTCGTAACCAAATGCCTGAACGATCTTCTGGTTTCCGATCATTTCCTCGATGAGAGCAGTCTGACGGCCGCGGGCATCACTCTGTTTCCGGAACATATGGAAAGAGCGTGAGGAAATGAATTTTGCCACAAAGAAGCTGAGCGGTGTCAGGACAATGACCATCAGTGTGATCCAGAAGTTCTTGGAGAACATGAAGATCAGAGTACCGATGATCGTCACGATACCGGAAAAAAGCTGTGTAAATCCAAGCAGAAGACCGTCGGAAAGGATATCCGTATCTGCAATGACACGGCTGATGATATCTCCGGTACTGTGTCCGTCCAGATAGGAAAGCGGAAGCTTCTGGATGTGGCGGATCGCTTTGGCACGGATGTCCTGCACGGTACGGAAAGTCATACGGTTGTTGATGATGTTCATGATCCAGGTAGCAAGACTGGATACAACGACCATGACAAGGATCCTGGAAAGGTAATACCACATCCTCTGGAAGTTTACCTGATGTTCTGCAACGACCTGGTCGATCGCGTCACCAAACAGTACCGGCACGTAGAGCTGAAGGACTACGGAGACTGCGGCAAGGATGATACTGAGGATCAGGAGCAGACGGTATCTTCCGATGAAACGGAGTACCTTCCACAAAGTTTCTGTGCTGTTTGCATTTGACTGCTGTTTGTTTTTTGTACTCATGATAAGGTCACCTCCGCAGCATTGCCGGAAACGGCAGTTTTTGAAGAATCATATTTTGCCCGTTCTTCAGGGAACTGGGAGAAGTAGATCTCTCGGTAGATCTCGCAGGAGCGGATCAGGTCATCATGAATGCCTTTGCCGACAAGTTCACCATCGTTCAGAACGAGGATCAGGTCTGCCTGACGGATGCTGGCAGCTCGCTGAGATACCAGGAAGGTGGTGACATTGCCGCTCAACTGATGCAGGGATTTACGAAGTGCTGCATCTGTCGCAAAGTCAAGTGCACTGGCACTGTCGTCCAGGATCAGGAATTCTGGTTTTTTGACAACGGCACGCGCGATGGTGAGACGCTGTTTCTGTCCGCCGGAAAGGTTGCGGCCATTCTGTTCCAGTTTGAAATCAAGCTGACCGTCCTTGCCTTCGACGATCTCACGCGCCTGGGCTGTTGTGAGTGCATCCCAGATCTCTGCATCTGTGGCATCGTCGCGTCCCCATTTCATGTTTTCGCGGATCGTTCCTTTAAAGAGAGCTGCACGCTGTGGTACAACACCGATCTTTTCACGGAGATCCTGTTGGCTGTAACTGCGGATATCCTGTCCATCAATACGGACAGTACCCTGTGTCGCATCATAGAAACGTGCAATCAGATTGACAAGTGTGGATTTACCGCTTCCGGTACCGCCGATGATACCAACTGTCTGGCCTTTTTTGACAGAGAAGCTGATATCGGAAAGGCTTGGTTCGCTGGAACCTGCATAGGCAAAAGTAATGTTCTCGAATTCGAGGGCATTTTTGCCGGAAGTCTGAGCAGCGGAAGCTGTCGGGTACTCCATGGAAGTTTTTACTTTGAGGATATCTGCCACACGGCCTGCACAGGCTGCGGATTTGTTGAGGGTGATGATCAGGGAAGCCAGTTTGATAAGCTCGACGATCATCTGTGCCATATAGTTGTAGAGCGCTACGACCTCACCCTGCTGCATGTTTCCAAGGTTTACCTGGAGACCGGCGTTGCTGATCAGGATGACAGTCGCGATGTTGATGAGCACGTAAGTCACCGGATTGAGAAGAGCAGAAAGTCTGCCGACGAATTCATTTAATTTAGTGAGCTGTTCGTTGCTCTCGTCAAATTCCTGTACGGATTCTTTTTCGCGGCAGAATGCACGGATGACACGTACACCGGTGAGGTTCTCCCTGGTCAGTCTTGTGACGTTATCCAGACGGCTCTGTACTTTGCGGAAAAGCGGGATACTGAGATACATGATCACAAAAACGACCAGAAACAGGAATGGGATCGCAACGGCGAAGACCAGGGCACAGCGGAAGTTGATGGTGAATGCCATGACCATGGAGCCGAGTACGATAAACGGGCTTCGAAGAAGAAGACGAAGTCCCATATTTACACCATTCTGTACCTGGTTGATATCGTCGGTAAGACGGGTGATCAGAGTGTCTGTTCCGAGGGTGTCGAGTTCCGTGTAAGAAAGTTTCTGCACATGGTCATAGACAGCCTGACGGAGTTCTGTGGCAAATCCAACGCTGGCCTTTGCAGCAAAAAACTGGGCTGTGATGCTGACTGTAAGTCCGGCAGCAGCCATCAGGACAAGGATAAAGAACCGTTCGATAATGTAATGACGGTCATTTCCTGCAATACCCACATCGATGATCTGGGCGATGACTACCGGAACAAGCAGGTCAAACACAACTTCCAGAAATTTGAAGAAAGGTGCAAGGATGCTTTCTTTCTTGTAGTTTCTCAGGTAGATTGCGAGAGATCGCATTTTGTGTTTCCTCCATTTTTCTTGATGATTGACAATCCCTATTATAGTCCTGTATCATAAGGCTTGCAACGATTAAAAATAATATTTACTTATTATAGAAGGAAAGGGGTAGAAATATGCGGCGTGAGGTAACTCTGGAAGAGATTTCAGATGGAAGAGTATATGATGCAAATGATATGGTAAAGGCAGACTGTCAGGATTGTAAGGGATGCTGCGACTGCTGCAAGGGAATGGGAGATTCTGTGATCCTGGATCCGTATGATGTCTGTCGTCTGTCAAGAGGACTTGGAAAACAGCCACAGGAACTGATAGGGACAGTTCTGGAGCTTGGCGTATCTGACGGAAATATCCTTCCACATCTGATGATGAAGGGAAAAGAAGAAAGCTGCGTGTTCTTAAATGAAGAGGGCAGATGTTCTGTGCATGCGATCCGTCCGGGATTTTGCCGTCTGTTTCCGCTTGGGAGATATTATACAGAAGATGGCTTTAAGTATATCATCCAGATCCATGAATGTGCGAAGAAAAACCGCTCCAAGATCAAAGTAAAGAAATGGATCGATACACCGGATCTTAAGCAGTACGAGAAATTTGTCTGGGACTGGCATCAGTTTCTTCTGGATGTGCAGGAAGTTTTTTATCAGACAGAGGACACGGAACTGATCAGAAACCTGAATATGTATGTGATCAGCCGCTTCTATACGAAACCGTATGAAGAATCACAGGACTTCTATGCACAGTTCTACGAACGTCTGAAAGAAGCAAAAAACCTTCTGAGCCTTGGAGTATGACTCCGGACTCAGAAGGTCTGAAAGCTTATTTGGTAAAAAGGTAAATATTCAGCAGGTAGTATCCCGCGAGGTGTTTTGGCATGTTTTTGCCAAAATCCCGAGACATGCAAGGCAAAATGCTATCACCGAAGGTGATTTGGAATGCATTTTGACTCGTAACTGTGAAGGTACTGAACAGTTACAGTTCATCGAGAAGCTGGTGGATGGTTTTGTTCAGTACCGGATGACGGTAGTATGGTGCGATCTCATCCATCGGTTTCAGCACAAAATCACGGTTTTGCATGTCGATATGCGGAATGTGAAGATCCGGAGTGTCGATGATCTCATTGTCATAAAAAAGAATGTCAAGATCCAGGGTACGTGGTCCCCAGTGAATCAGGCGTTCACGGTTGGCTTCTGCCTCCAGTTCATGAAGTCTGTCGAGCAGTTCTTCCGGAGTCAGGAGTGTACGGAGTCTGAGGACTCCATTCAGAAATTCATCCTGTTCTACACCACCGTAAGGTTCTGTGACCAGATATTTGGACACAGCTTCCACTTCGCAGTCTGGTGTATCTTTGAGTCCCTGGATCCCGTTATCCAGGTATTTCTTTTTGTCCCCGAGGTTGGAGCCGAAAGCTACATAGGCAGTGTGCCAGCTTCTGGTGATCTCAACGGCAACGGTATCGAGCGGAAGCCCTACAGGAGCCCATGGCTTCTCGATGCGGAGTGTGATCTTTTTTAATAAGGGCAGTTCCGAAAGGAGCATCTGGCAGAGATTTTCGGCGAGAGCTTCGAGAAGTTTGTAGGTGTGCTCTTTGGCGAACTTCGTGATCATGTGGCTGACTTCTCCGTAATGGATGGAGGCTGTCAGCTCATCGGTCAGGCCGGCCTTTCGGGTATCTGTGTAAAGAGCCGCAGATACGACAAATTTCTGTCCGAGTACATTTTCCTCCGGAAATACTCCGTGGTTTGCAAAAATCTCAAGGTTTCTGATCTCAATCTTATCCATTATTTTATGTTCCTTCCAAGAATTGCTTCAGTCATCAGTACGGCACGTTTGTTTTCTTTGACATCGTGGACGCGGACGAAAGCACAGCCCTTCATAACGCCGATGACGGAAGTGGCAATGGTACCTTCTACACGCTGGTCAACCGGGAGATCCAGAGCAAGACCGATCATGGACTTGCGGGAAGTTCCGAGCAGTACCGGGAATCCAAGGTGCTGGAAAAGTTCCAGATGGTTCATGGTCTCCAGGTTCATCTCGTAAGTTTTGCCGAAGCCTACACCCGGGTCGAGGATGATGCGCTCATCTTTGATGCCGGCTTTTCTTGCGATGTTGACACATTCCTGTGTCTCTGCAAGCATATCAATAAGGAAGTTATTGTATTCTGTGTTTGCCTTATTGTGCATCAGGCAGCAGACAGCGTCGTGCTTTGCGATGACACCGGCCATTTCCGGGTCGTATTTGAGTCCCCAGACATCGTTTACAAGGTCTGCGCCTGCCTGAACAGCGACATCAGCAACGCTTCCTTTGTAAGTGTCAACGGAGATCGGCACATCGAAATGCTTGCGGAGTGCCTCGATGACCGGAACGACACGGGCAGCTTCTTCCTCTGCACTGACCGGTGTATGGCCCGGACGGGTAGACTCGCCGCCGACATCCAGAATATCTGCACCGTCAGCGATCATGGCTTCTGCGTGTTTGAGGGCGTGATCCATGGTGTTCCATTTGCCACCGTCTGAGAAGGAATCCGGTGTTACGTTGAGGATTCCCATGATATATGTTCTGTTATTTACATCAAATTCACGATTTCCTATTTTCATGACAGGTTCTCCTTTAGTATTGAATTGTCATATTTTTTTTCTGCGGGGACCAGTAGCATTCTGGTTCTGCCGCACAGAGAAAACAATTCCTGGATTTTTTGTCAGCTTCGTAGATGAGCTGGCTAAGCACCGGAACCTCATCGCTGGAAGAACGGTGTTCGCGGATCGCAGAGAGGATCGCTTCTTTTTCTTCGGAAGAGAAGTCAAGGTCAGAGAGAATCGTTTCTGCAATGCGGGCACCTGCCTCGTCGTGAGGTGTCCCGACAGTATACTGTTCTGCACGGCCAATATCATGGAGAAGGGCAGTGCAGTAAATAAGTTCACGGGGACAGGAAATTCCACGTTCCAGTGAAAATATGTAAGCAAGACGTGCTACATCAAGGAAATGCTCTGGGGTGTGCCGGCAGAATATACGGTCTGCCTCAAGTCGGGTCAGTTCCTTAAGATTCTGCTGATAGAGGGGGTGTTCCCAGATTTCCTGGACTCTCTTCATCGCTGGATCCATCAGTCTTTTACCATGGCGAGGAACTGTTTCTGGAGTTCGATATTATTCTTGAATTCGCCTCTGGTGATAACGGTCATGGTCTTGCTGCCTGGTTTCTTGATTCCGCGCATTGTCATGCAGGTGTGTTCTGCTTCAAGCATGACCATAACTCCCTTTGGTTCAAGAACACGATCCAGGGCATCTGCGATCTGAACAGTCAGTCGTTCCTGGATCTGCGGTCTTCTTGCATAAACGTCTACAGTACGGGCGAGCTTGCTGAGACCGGTTACTTTGCCATTCGGGATATAGGCAATGTGTGCCTTGCCGTAAAATGGCATCAGATGATGTTCGCACATGGAATAAAAAGTGATGTCTTTTTCGAGAACCATCTCGTTGTTCTCTACCTGGAACTGTTTCAGAAGATGCTGGTCAGCTTCTTCGTCCAGACCACCGTAGATTTCGGTGCACATACGTGCGATACGGTCTGGTGTATCTTTAAGTCCTTCACGGTCAGGATCTTCACCGATCCCTTCGAGAAGAAGACGGATCGCCTGTTCTACTTTTGCTTTGTCTACCATAAAAAATGACAACCTCCTTGAAATATAAATAAAAATTTACGATACCATGGAGATTGTCTTTTTTTTGTCGAAGTAGTACTGTGATTTATAAAAGCAAAAAGATATCTCCAATTGTGATAGAACGTATGTCGAAAAACGTATCCCTACACAATATGAGATATCCTCTTATATTGTCGCAACGGGTGCGGGCTCTATACCGTAAGACGTACTTTTCGTTTCAGCGACAACTCCCCATTCGCTGAACACTTGACGCATAAAGCCCTATTTTGCATATCATTCATTTCGAGTTTAGTATAGCATATATGCATGAGATATAAAAGATAAAATTTATCGAAAAAAGGCATCATTTTACAGCAAACTGATAAAAAAAAGACAATATTCGATGAAAAAAGATAAACCTTGACGGCAAAGGCTGGCTGTGGTAGCATAAAATTACTTTATAGAAAAACAGATTCACAGATTACGGACCGATCAGGGATAACGACTGTGTGCATTTTTTGTGCGCGGTTGTTATCCCTTTTTTTCGTACGCAACGATATGAGGAGGAAAAAATATGTATTTAATGATCGATAATTATGATTCATTTGTATATAATCTCAAAGCTTATTTTGAGGAACTGGGACGGAAGATCCTGGTGCGGCGCAGTGACCAGATCACGATGGAGGAGATTGAGGAGATGAACCCGGAGGGGATCATCCTTTCCCCGGGACCGAAGCGTCCGTGGGATGCGGCTGTGTGTGTGGAAGCAGTCAGGAGATTTCAGGGGAGGATTCCAATCCTCGGGGTCTGTCTTGGACATCAGGTGCTTGGATTCTGCAGCGGCGCGTCTGTCCATAAGGGGGAGCGCCCGATGCATGGTAAGGTTACACCGATCCATAATCAGGGGACGGGAGTTTTTGGCGGGCTTCCTGAGAAGTTTCGTGTGACGAGATATCATTCTCTGATCGTAGATAAGGAAAGTGTTCCATCAGAATGGCAGGTGGACGCTGTGGCAGAGGATGGAGCTGTTATGGGAATCTCTCATAAGATACTGCCTTTGTACGGCGTACAGTTCCACCCGGAGGCAGTTCTTACGGAGTATGGACATGAGATCCTTGAGAATTTCTGCCGGATCGCGGAGAATGCGTGAGCTATATAGCAATGATGCATTTATATATAGAAGAAAAAATGAATTTTTATACAATAGCAGTTTCTGCAAAAAAGTGAGCAGGGATTAATGACAGGAAGGAAAAACTATGTACCATAAACAACGACAGATCAAAAAATTAACTACATATATACCGGTGGCAGAAGCTTTCCGCGCGCTGGCATTGGAGCAGGATTGTGTATTCCTGGATTCTTCTCTGGTCAATGACCTTGGAAGATTTTCCATTATTGGAGCCTGCCCGTACCTCAAACTGGTGAAGGACAGGGAGAAGTTTTTTATCAATGAAAAAGAAGAGACAGGGATCACCTTTGAAGATTATCTGCGAAACTACCTGAGAGACCATGTCGATCAGAATGAGAGCGAGCTTCCGCTGGTCTCCGGCGCAGTGGGATATTTTTCTTATGATTATGGGCGCAAACTGCAGGGCGTTCCGTCCGGGGAAAAAGACCTCGTGGAGATCCCGGATGCCGTGCTGACCTTTTATGATGTCTATCTCATTGAGGACTGTCACCAGAAAGAAACATATCTGGTTGCAAATGGGATCACAGCGGATGCTTCTGAGAAGATCCGGGAAATGGAGCAGAAAATCCGGCAGCGGACAGAGAGAAAAGAAGAACAGAGAGTTCCTCACAATATCATCGTAACACCGAACTTCGAAAAAGAAGAATACAAAAAAGCCGTGGACGACATGATCCACTATATTATAGAAGGAGATATCTACATTACAAACATGACGCAGCAGCTTACCATCGAGAGTGATAAGGCTCCGCTGGATGTTTTTTATGACCTTCGCAAAAATAATCCGTCACCGTTCGGCGGATACATGGATTATGGCGATTTCCAGATCGTCTGCGCTTCCCCGGAACGTTTCCTCAAGATGAAAAAAGGTCACGTCAACACAAGACCGATCAAAGGTACACGAAAAAGAGGCGCGACTCTGGAAGAAGACCTTCTGATGCGTACCGAACTGGAAAACTCTGAGAAGGACAAGAGTGAACTCCTGATGATCGTCGATCTGGAACGAAATGATCTGAATCGGGTGTGTAAACCGGGCAGTGTGAAGGTGACAGAACTTTTTACAGTAGAAGAATACGCGACTGTTTTTCACCTCGTCTCTGACATCGAGGGAGATCTGGAAGAGGGCAAAAACTTTGTAGACCTTCTGGAAGCGGCATTTCCAGGCGGGTCGATTACGGGTGCTCCGAAATATCGTGCGATGGAGATCATAGATGAACTTGAATATGGGAAGAGAAATCTGTATACTGGATCTATAGGATATCTGACCCTGGATGGAGACTGTGATTTCAACATCGTGATCCGCACTGCCCTTCACAAAGACGGGAAATATTTCCTCGGCGCAGGCGGCGGCATCACAGCGGAATCTGATCTGGAGTTTGAGTATGAGGAGACGCTCCAGAAAGCGAAGGCGATTCTGGAAGCGTTAAGATAAAAAAGTATGGGGGGAACGGTATGGACATTAAATTAGATGAGGGGTTCCAGTTCGGACTGGGTGCATTTGAGACGATCGCAGTAGAAGAGGGAAGACCGATCCTGCTTGACCGTCATCTGAGGAGACTTGAGAGGGCGGC
This sequence comes from uncultured Blautia sp., assembly GCA_934424575.1. Lineage (GTDB taxonomy): Bacteria > Bacillota > Clostridia > Lachnospirales > Lachnospiraceae > Blautia_A. Next base: position 122,835 of record CAKRXU010000002.1, on the reverse strand, counting down.
AGCGTTTTTTGGATTTGGTCCGGCTTCTGTGCGGGGTGTCACAGAAGAAGCGGTCCACAAATTTATCGCAGATCAGAGTGAAGAGGAAACACGGCACGGAGCGGTAAAGGTCGTTCTTTCCGGCGAAAACGTGCTCTTTCAGATGCGAGGCAATCCATATACAGAAGAAAAATATCTCCGGGGATTCGTAGCCGATATCAGCAAGGTGAAACGAAATGAAACCTCTCAGCTTGTGTACCACAAGACCCTGAACTATGGCGACTGCATCCTCGAAAAAAGAGCCGCCACAGCAGCCGGGATCCAGGAGAGAGTTTTTCTGAACACCAAAGGGCAGATTTGCGAGGGCGCGGTCAGCAATATTTTCTTTGTCCGCAAAAACAAGATCTACACCCCACAGCTGGACTGTGGGCTTCTCCCGGGAATCCTGAGGGAATATGTTCTTGAGAATTTTGAAGTAAACGAAACTGTGATCTACCCGGAAGAACTGATGTATTATGATGAATGTTTCGTGACAAATTCCCTCATGGGAGTCATGCCCGTCCGCCAGCTCGGGAACATCTGCTTCCCACACAGAACAAGAGCCGACGAAGTCCGGACTTTATACGAAAGCCAGAAAATGTCCCTGTAAGGAGGGGCATTTTTTGTGTACAAAAGTTCACACAAAAAAATAGATAAAACAACTTGACATTAAAAAATCATATTTGTATAATATCAAAAGTTAGGATGCGAACTAATTTAAGGAATCGGTGAAAGGGGGAACTCGCTGTTTCGATGAAAGAAACGGAAGAAAAACTGACAAATATGCATGTGGGAAGGCTGATCCATATGATGTCGCATCAGATGAAGCGGGATTCCAACAGTGTGGCATCGGCGATCACAAACGATGAGCTGACGGTCATGCAGAAACATGTGCTGAAATTTGTTCTTCTGGAATCTCTCCACAGAGATCTTTATCAAAAGGATATTGAAGAGGAATTTCAGATCAGGAAATCCACAGTCACAGGGATTCTTAAGCTCATGGAGAAACATGGGTACATTTACAGAGAAAGTGTGAAGAAGGATGCCAGACTGAAGCGGATCGTCCCGACTGCGAAAGCAGAGGAGGTGCGGCCTAAGATCCTGGAACATATCCAGAAAACAGAGGCAAGGCTGATCGAAGGGATAGCCCCGGAGGATGTTCTGATCTGCAAAAAAGCATTGGGACAGATGCTGTGTAATCTGTCAGAAATGAATAAGGAGGAAAATCAAAAAGATGAATAAGACACTTTTTAAATCCATCAGAGAATACAAGAAGCAGTCCATGCTGGCTCCACTCCTTGTCATTCTCGAAGTACTGATGGAAGTGCTCATTCCTCTGGAGATGGCAAAGATCATCGACGTTGGCATTGCCAACGGGGATCTGGGATACATCGTACAGAGGGGAATCATCCTGGTCGCAATGGCGATGCTCGCACTGTTTTTTGGCGTGCAGGCAGGAAATATGGCAGCAGTTGCAGCGGCAGGATATGCGAAAAATCTTCGCCACGATATTTTTTATAAGGTACAGGATTTTTCATTCACAAATATTGACCATTTTTCTACATCCGGTCTGGTCACACGAATGACGACCGATATCACAAACGTACAGATGGCATACATGATGAGTATCCGTCTTCTGGCGAGAGCTCCGATCATGGTGATCTTATCCTGGGTCATGACACTTTTGATCAATGTCAAGATCGCACTTCTGTTCCTGGTCGTGATCCCGGTTCTCGGCGGCGCACTGATGTACATTGCAAAAAAAGCACATCCGCATTTTATCAAAGTATTTGACGAGTACGATGAGCTGAACAATTCCGTTCAGGAAAACGTCAACGCTGCCCGTGTAGTGAAAGCTTTTGTAAGAGAAGATTATGAGGTAAATAAATTCCATGGGGTATCCAAATACGTTTATACCCTGTTCACAAAGGCTGAAAAGATCGTTGCATGGAATGCGCCGACCATGCAGTTTATGATGTATGCGGTCGTTCTTCTGATCGCTGTGATCGGTGGACGCAGTATTGTGTTTGGAACCATGGAGACAGGTGAGCTGACAAGTGTGATCGTCTATGCACTGCAGATCCTGATGTCTCTGAATATGGTAACTTTTGTATTTGTCATGATCATGATCGCAGAGGCTTCTACAGACCGTATCACAGAGGTTCTTAATGAAGTGCCTGAGATGCAGGACAGATCTGATGCAGTCAGAGAAGTTCCGAGCGGCGATATCGTTTTTGACCATGTAAACTTCAGCTATGCCGGAGAGGGCGGAAATCTTTCGCTGAAAGATGTAAACCTTCATATTAAATCCGGACAGACAGTCGGAATCATCGGTGGAACAGGAAGTGCCAAATCCACACTGGTTCAGATGATCCCGAGACTTTACGATGTCACCGGCGGTGCAGTCAAAGTTGGAGGGATCGATGTAAGAGACTACAACCTGGAAGTGCTCCGTGATCAGGTATCCATGGTGCTCCAGAAAAACGTCCTTTTCTCCGGTTCCATCTATGAAAATATCCGCTGGGGTGATGAGCATGCTTCTGACGAAGAAGTAAGACGTGTATGTAAGCTGGCGCAGGCAGATGGTTTCGTTACAGAATTCCCGAATGGCTACGATACCATGATCGTTCAGGGCGGAAATAACGTTTCCGGTGGTCAGAAACAGCGACTCTGTATCGCACGTGCCCTTCTGAAAAAACCGAAGATCCTGATCCTTGACGATTCTACCAGTGCGGTAGATACCAAGACAGATGCCCTGATTCGTAAAGCTTTCCGTGAGGAGATCCCGGATACGACCAAGATCATCATTGCACAGAGAGTTTCTTCTATAGAAGATGCCGATCAGATCATTGTTCTGGATGGCGGTCAGATCGTCGGAGTGGGAACTTCCGAAGAACTTCTGAAGACAAATGAAATTTACAGAGAAGTATACGAATCTCAGGTGAAAGGAGGCGAAGAGGATGAGTAATAACAGCAAAAATAAAAAACCGCGAATGACAAAGAAAGATCTGCAGACAGCAAAGCGTCTTATGAAATATATGACAGGAAAATACAAATTTCAGTTTATCCTTGTATTTTTCTGCATCCTGATCAGTGCGGTGGCAACAACAGCAGTTTCTCTTTCTCTGAGATATCTTCTGGATGATTTTATCCTTCCTCTGATCGGACAGAAGAACCCGGATTTCGCCGGACTTTATAAGGCACTGACGGTTCTGGGATGTGTCTTCCTGGCAGGTGTTGCTGCGACTTTTATCTATACCAGAATGATGGTATATATCGGACAGGGCGTCTTAAAGAAAGTGCGAGACGATATGTTTGAGCATATGCAGACTCTGCCGATCCGCTATTTTGACCAGAATACAAACGGTTCGATCATGAGCCTTTATACGAATGATACGGATACCCTGAGACAGATGATCAGCCAGGCGATCCCGCAGGCACTGATGGCACTGTTTACGATTGTTGTTACCTTTATTTCCATGCTGGTTCTGAGCCCGCTGCTCACGATCCTGGCAGTCCTGATCATTTTCCTGATGCTGTTTGTCACAGGTAAGATCGGTGCAAAGAGTGGAAAATATTTCGTTCGACAGCAGATGTCCCTCGCAGATGTGACAGGTTTTGTCGAAGAGCGTATGAACGGACAGCGTGTTGTCAAAGTTTTCAACCATGAAAAGAAATCCGAAGAGGAATTTGACAAATTGAACGAGGCGCTTTTTGAGAGTGCGGCACAGGCAAATAAATATGGTAACATGATGGGACCGGTCATCGGAAACATCGGAAACCTGCAGTTTGTCCTGACAGCAGTTCTCGGCGGGATCCTTTCCGTTGCAGGAGTTGGAGGGATCACACTTGGTGTCATGGCTTCTTACCTGCAGTTTACCAAGAGCTTTACACAGCCGTTCATGCAGGTGGCTCAGCAGTTTAACTCCATCGTCATGGCACTTGCCGGTGCAGAGCGTATCTTTAACCTGATCGATGAGAAGCCGGAGGATGACGAAGGCTATGTAACTCTCGTCAATGCAAAAAAAGATGCCGATGGAAACATCATAGAGTGCAAGGAGAGAACAGGTATGTGGGCATGGAAACATCCGCATTCCGCAGACGGTTCTGTATCTTACACGGAACTTAAAGGTGATGTGAGATTCGAGGATGTGACTTTCGGTTATAACGAGGATAAAACGATTCTCCACGACATCAGCCTCTATGCGAAACCGGGCCAGAAACTTGCATTTGTAGGTTCTACCGGAGCAGGAAAAACAACGATCACCAACCTGATCAACCGTTTCTACGATATCCAGGATGGAAAGATCCGTTATGATGGAATCAATATCACAAAGATCAAAAAAGATGATCTGAGACATTCGCTCGGTATCGTTCTTCAGGACACACACCTGTTTACCGGAACGATCCGTGACAACATCCGTTATGGTAAGCTGGATGCTACAGACGAAGAAATCTATGCAGCAGCAAAACTTGCCCATGCAGATCAGTTTATCCAGATGCTTCCGAAGGGATATGACACCATGTTAAGTGGTGACGGCGAGGAATTATCCCAGGGGCAGAGACAGCTTCTCTCCATTGCCAGGGCAGCCGTTGCAGACCCGCCGGTACTCATTCTTGATGAGGCAACTTCAAGCATCGATACCCGTACAGAGAGCATTGTTCAGCAGGGTATGGACAACCTGATGAAAGGTCGTACCGTATTTGTTATCGCGCACAGACTTTCTACGATCCGGAACAGCGATGCGATCATCGTTCTGGAACACGGAAAGATCATCGAGCGAGGTGACCATAAGGACCTGATCAAACAGAAGGGAACTTATTATCAGCTTTATACCGGTAAACTGGAACTTTCATAAAAAAATAAAAGATCACCATACGACAAAGGGAAATGGCAGATGTTCTGTTCGTACAGGACTGAAGCCATTTCTTTTTTTTGCATATGTGGAAGGAGTGAACGGTTCCTTCTGATTCAGTTTTATGAAACAGAAACGAAAACGATTTCATATATTATGTACAAAAAGATAATGAAAATATTATATAAAACGCCAGTTTACAAATATATCGACAGGAAATATAATAAAATTAATGAAAACGATTACATATTAATATAAAAGGGAGAAATGAAAGATCTATGAAACCAAAAGCTATTTTTCTGGATATTGATGGAACACTGACAGAGCCGGGAACCAATGTGCCTCCGGCTTCTGCCCTGGAAGCGATCAGGAGAGCACAGGAAGCAGGAAATTATGTTTTTCTCTGCACAGGACGCAATTATGCAATGCTGTCCCCACTTCTGAAATACGGATTTGACGGAGTTGTGGCAAGCTCCGGCGGATATGTGGTGTGCAGAGATGAAGTGATCTATGACAGCCCGATGACAGACGAAGAACGTGACCACATGAGCCAGCTTCTGAAAGAAAACGGGATCTTCCGGACGATCGAGTGCGTGGAGGGAGCTTTTACAGATGACGGCTTCAAGAACTTCCTCAGAGAACATGCAAACGAAGGGGGAAACAGTGAAATGCTCCGCTGGCAGGAACAGATCGAGAAGGATCTGAATATCTTACCAATGGAAGCCTACAAGGGGCAGGCAGTATACAAGATGGTCGTTATGAGCCCGTCTATGGAAAGTCTTGAGATCTGCCGGGAAGAACTGAAGGATGATTTTTCCTTCTGTATCCAGGAGCCGAGAGGCGGGTTTGTAAACGGCGAGATCATAAGCCGCAGATTTGACAAAGGAACCGGTGTGCTGAAAGTATGTGAACATCTGGGGATTTCCCTGGAAGATTCGGTCGGCTTCGGCGACAGTATGAATGACAAGGAAATGCTGGAAATCGCAGGATTAAGTGTCTGCATGGAAAACGGCAGTGAGGAGATGAAGAAGATCGCCGACGTGATCTGCCCGTCCGTGACAGAAGATGGAATAAAAAAAGCATTTGAAAAATATCATTTAATGTAGTGCTTTTATGCGGTCCTTCAAAGACTGCATACAGGAGGTGAAAACGATTACAGAAATATGCACAAAAATGACCTTTGATGTTTGGCTGAAATGCCAGTTTACAAATGAAACAAAAAGGGTTATATTAAAAATACGAAATGTAAACGATTTCACACAAGAGCGCAAAGCAAAAACAAAGGAAAGAGGGAGAGAAAATGGCAATGGATTATGCAAAGTGTGCAAAAGAAATCTTTGATACCGTTGGCGGCAGATCCAATCTTGTAAGTGCGGCACATTGTGCAACGAGACTGCGTCTGGTAACGGTAGACAACAGCAAGATCGATATGAAGAAACTTGAGAACATCGATGGTGTGAAAGGTGTTTTCAGTAACAACGGACAGCTTCAGCTCATCATCGGAACCGGCACAGTAAATAAGGTATACGATGAATTCCTCAAGGTCAGCGGAATGACCGCAGCGACCAAAGAAGAAGTGAAGGCAGCAGCGGCAGCGAAACAGCCGGTATTCAAGCGGATGATCAAGGCACTGGGAGATGTTTTTGTGCCGATCCTTCCGGCAATCGTAGCATCTGGTCTTATGATGGGACTGGTAGAGGCACTTGGTAAGGCAATGCCTGCATTTGCAGGAAGCGACTGGTATGGGATCCTTGACCTGTTTGCAAACACAGCATTTACCTTCCTGCCGATCCTGATCGCAGTATCTGCGGCAAGAGTATTCGGAGGAAATATTTTCCTGGGCGCAGTCATCGGTATGATCATGATCCACCCGAACCTTATCAACGCATGGTCTGTAGCATCTATGGATGCGGCTGATATCCCGGTATGGCATCTGTTTGGATTTTCCATCAGACAGGTTGGATATCAGGGTCATGTAATTCCTGTCATCATCGCAGTCTGGATCATGTGTAAGCTGGAGAACTGGCTGCATAAACATGTTCCGGAGATGATCGATCTTTTTGTAACACCACTTTGTACCGTACTGATCACAGGTTTCCTTACCATCGGACTGATCGGACCGGTATTCTCCACAGCAGAAACTTATGTGCTTGAATTTGCGTCCTGGATCATCACAGTAGGACACGGAATCGGAGCAATGATCATGGGTGCGATCTATCCGCTCACAGTAGTCTGCGGTATCCACCACATGTACAATGTAATTGAAGCAGGTATGCTTGCTTCTGACGGGCTGAATATCTGGATGCCGATCGCATCCGCAGCAAACTTTGCACAGGGAGCTGCCTGCCTCGCAGTCGGCCTCAAAGCAAGAAACTACAAGACCAAATCCGTTTCCATCCCGTCTGCATTATCCGCAGCACTTGGAATTACAGAGCCGGCGATCTTCGGTGTAAACCTTCGTTTCATGAAACCTCTTGTATGTGGTATGGCAGGTGGTGCCGTTGGAGCCCTGCTTGGATCCATTTTCCACATTGGAGCAACTTCTTACGGAGTTACAGGAATCCCGGGATTCCTTACCACACTGGATTATTCCGCACAGTATGCGATCATGCTGGCAGTTTCCTTCGCAGTAGCATTCGCACTGACCTGGTTCACCTGGAAGGAAGATCCGGAAGATGCCAAAGTGACAGCAGCAAAGACAGATGACGCTCCGGCAGCAGAACCTGTAAAAGAAACAGCAGAAGAAGCAACACAGGAAGTAACCGTAGACGGTACAGCAAAGAAATTGTATGCACCGATCCAGGGAACGATCGTTCCGAGAAATGAGATCCCGGATGATACTTTTGCAGCAGGCGTTCTCGGTGACGGTGTCGGAATCGACCCGGAAGAAGGCGTTGTCGTGGCTCCGTTTGACGGCGAGATCTCTTCTGTAACAGATACAAAACATGCAATCGGTATCACAGGACCGGCAGATATGGAAGTCCTGATCCACGTAGGTGTTGACACTGTAAACATGAAGGGCGACGGATTTGAGCTTCTGGTAGAAGAAGGACAGAAAGTCAAAGCAGGTCAGAAACTGATGACATTTGACATCGCAAAGATCAAAGCAGCCGGATACAGCCCGGTAGCGGCAGTGCTTCTGACAAACAGTGATGATTATCCGGAATTCAAAGTAGTAAAGACAGGAAAGACTAAGAGACTGGAAGAAGTCTTTACCGTATAAAATTAAATAATAAATAAAAGAAGGCACTGTCAGATTTCTGGATTAGATCCGTATTTGACAGTGCCTTTTTGGCTTGAACTGAGTAAAATGGTGAAAATATCAGAAATTTTTATTATATTACAGAAAATGCAGGATGAACACAGAAAATGCATAGTAACAATCGAAAAATTGTGTTATACTACAGCAAAGGGGAAAAAGCATGAATATAAGTGAAATAGCAAAATTAGCAGGTGTGTCCAGTGCGGCAGTTTCCCGTTACTTTAACAACGGATATATTTCAGAAGAGAAGAAAGAGGCGATCCGCAAAGTTGTAGAGCAGACAGGCTATCGCCCTTCCATCCAGGCACAGACACTCCGTACCAAAAAAACAAAAATGATCGGTGTGATCGTACCAAAGATCGCATCCGCATCCATAGGCAAGATCGTAGAAGGAGTTCTCTCTGTCCTGAATGAGAGCGGTTATCAGATGCTCCTCGCGGTGACACAGAATGATCCGAAGAAAGAACTGGAATATCTTTCTGCTTTTAACGACAAGCAGGTGGACGGCGTGATCCTCGCTGCGACAGTAGTGACCGCCGAGCATAAGAAGATCCTTAAGAACCTGTCTGTACCGGTGATCCTGGTGGGCCAGCAGTATTCCGGTCATTGCTGTGTATACCATGATGATTATCACGCTACCAAAGATCTCACAGAAGCCGTTCTTGATATGGGAAGGAAGAATCCGGGATATATCGGCGCGATCATGCAGGACAAGGCAGTCGGTGCAGAACGTTTTGGCGGTTATGAAGATGCCGTAAAAAAAGCCGGCATAGAGAAGGCGGCACAGCAGAAGGTGATTTCTGCATTTACTTCTGATTCCGGTTATGAAAAGGCAGGAGAACTGCTTGCGAAGTATCCGGATCTTGATGCAGTCATCTGTGCGACAGATACCATGGCTGCCGGAGCCGTCCGCTACCTGAGAGAGCATGGAAAGAAAGTCCCGGAGGATATCCTGGTTGCGGGACATGGAGATTCTGAGATCGCGAGAGTGATCACACCGCCGATTCCTACCGTGCATTTTTCTTATGAGAAGAGCGGTGAGATGGCAGTGGAGATGCTGATCGAAATGATGGGACAGGGTGAAACAGCGGTCAGAGAGGTGAAACTTGGATATTCTCTGATCAATATATAATAAAATAATAAGAAATGGGGTGCGTTTTTTGCTGAAAACATGGATACCGGGAGAAGCTCCCGAGAAAGAAGAACTGAAACAGCAGCTCGATGCGGCAAGAAAGAAACTTTATGATCTCCAGATGAAGATCAAGGAGCATAAACTTCCGGTGCTGGTGCTTTTTGAGGGATGGAGTGCTGCCGGTAAGGGCAGTATGATCGGCAAGGTGATCAAGAACATCGACCCGAGATTTTTTAAGGTGGCGACGATGTCAGCTCCGTCTGAGGAGGAACTGCGCAGACCATTTCTTTACCGCTACATGTGCCAGATCCCGGAGCAGGGCAAATTTACTTTTCTGGATTCCGGATGGATGGAGCAGACAACGCAGGAAGTGCTTCGTAAGGAACTGACCGGAGAGGATTATGAGAAGCGGATCGAGAGCATCCGCCGGTTTGAGCGTCAGCTTACGGATAATGGTTATCTGGTGCTCAAGTTCTTTATGCAGATCGACAAAGAAGAGCAGAAATTCCGCATGGATAAACTCTGTTCCAGTCAGGATACACGCTGGAGAGTGTCAGAATTCGACAAATGGCAGCAGGAACATTACCGCAAATGCGAGAAAGTCTATGACCGCTATCTCAAGGATACGAATGCATCGACCTCTCCATGGTATATCATAGACGCCAGGGACAAGAAATGGGCAGAATTACAGGTGATGGATACACTGGTGAGCAGTATTGAAGTTGCCCTCCAGAACCAGAGTCATTCCGTTCCGATCCTTCAGAATATCTTCCCACTGGTAAAGATGCCGAAACTGGCAGATGTTGAGCTTACCGGCAAGACGATCGATGATGAGGAATATGACAAGGAACTTAAGAAACTCCAGAGTAAATTAAGTGAACTCCACAACCGTCTCTACCGTAAACGGATTCCGGTGATCATCACATACGAAGGATGGGATGCTGCCGGCAAGGGCGGAAACATCAAGAGGATCACAGGTGCACTCGATCCACGCGGATATGAGGTGCATCCGATCGCCAGCCCGGAACCACACGAAAAAGCCCGCCATTATCTGTGGCGTTTCTGGACGAGACTTCCAAAGGACGGTCATATCGCAATTTTTGACCGTACCTGGTATGGACGCGTCATGGTGGAGCGACTGGAAGGATTCTGCAGTGAAAATGACTGGAAACGTGCCTACAATGAAATGAACGAATTTGAGAAAGAACTGTCCGACTGGGGAGCTGTGATCATCAAATTCTGGGTTCAGATCGACAAGGATACACAGCTTGCACGGTTTAATGACCGTCAGAACAATCCTGAGAAACAATGGAAGATCACGGATGAGGACTGGAGAAACCGTGAGAAATGGGATCAGTATGAGGAGGCGGTTAATGAGATGCTCAAGAAGACTAGTACGACTTATGCGCCGTGGCATATTCTTGAGTCGGTGGATAAGAGGTATGCGCGCATTAAGGCACTCAAAATTGTGATTAAAGAGTTGGAAAAAGCCCTGAAATAAGGGCTTTTTTTGATGCCCTTATTATCCCTGTTTTTTATTATTTCCTTTAATCCTGGGGATTTGGATGCTTGGGAGCAGAGCAAACCGCGAAAGGACTTCGCCAGTCCCCTCGCCACCCCTCGGCTGGGTGTTTGACGGAAATTTGGTCGTGTGGGGTGCTCTTTGAAAAATTCTCTTGGTGCAACAAGTCGGGAGACTTTCGTATAAATGGGATTCCAATTTGCACCGTGGCTCTGGGTGCCTGCGTCTGCAACATGCAGGGGTGCCGGTGGGGACGGTGTTTCGTGGCATTTTGTGTGTCCCTGCTGGTTTCCAGTAGCATACCTACTGGCGCGCACAAACCCGACGTCAACCAATAATATGAAAAAATAGCAGGACACCTTCCCCATACAAAAGAGAAGAATCCTGCTATCCCTATATACTGCAATACCATTCATACGAAAGTTTCCCGGCTTGAAACACCAGGAGAATTTTTCTAAGGCTCCCCCACAAGACAAAATTCCCGTCAAACATTCAGCCCAGGGGTGGTCAGGGGACGGGCGACGTCCCCTGACGGTTTGCTTATATCCCAATATAAAAAAAGTCTACAAGGCAACCACCTTAACAAAAAAATGTCAATACAAATTGACGGATCCAAAGGAAGTACCTTACGGTTCCATAAACTTCTTCAACTCATCCATAAAAGTACTAACATCCTTAAACTCACGATACACCGACGCAAACCGCACATAAGCAACGGCATCAAGATCCTTCAAATGCTCCATAACGATCTCGCCAATCCGCGTACTGGAAATCTCCTTATCCGCGCTCTCAAAAATAGACCCCTCGATGGAATCGATCATAGACTCAATCTTCTCGATCGGGATCGGGCGCTTGTAGCACGCACGAAGAACACCGTCCTGGATCTTGGAACGGTGATAAGCTTCTCTTGTCTGATCCTTCTTGATCACACTTAACGGGATGGTCTCAACCTTCTCATAAGTGGTAAATCTCTTGCCGCAGGATTCACACATCCTTCTCCTGCGGATCGCATTGGTATCTTCGACAGGTCTGGAATCAACGACCTTGGTATTATCCTGATTACAAAATGGGCATCTCACGGTATTATCCCTCTTTTCCCTTTTATGGGCTAATTATACTGTATTTTTTCGACTAATGTCAATAAATTACAGGGTATATTTCCTGTATTTTCTGCATATATTTTTGAAAAAATGGTGTCTGTATGCGTCTTTGCGAATTAAGGCAAAAAGAGATCATAAATATCCGTACCTGCAGGAGTCTTGGTTGTCCGATCGATCTTGAATTTGATGAAAGAAGCGGAAAGATCACAGCGCTGATCGTTCCCGGACCTGGCAGATTCTGCTGTTTCTGGGGACGGGAAAGTGAATTTATCATCCCCTGGAGCAGCGTCCGTCAGATCGGAGGAGATATTATACTGGTGGAGCTCCCGGAAGAAAAATGTCCTCACAGATAGTACCTTTTGTAAAACTGTCAAGGACTTATATTTTTTATATTTTTCGCAAAAAAGAATATTTCATATCCTCCCTGAGAATCATCTTTAGTACCAACTGAAATAAGGAGGATATTTCGATGGCACTAAACAAAGTTGAGATCTGCGGAGTGAACACAGCCAGTCTTCCAGTTCTGGCTCCGGAGGAGAAGGAGGAACTTTTTGAAAAGATAAAAGCCGGTGATAAGGAAGCGAGAGAGCGTTACATCAAGGGGAATCTGCGGCTTGTCTTAAGTGTGATCAAACGATTTCAGAACAGCAGTGAAAATGCGGATGATCTTTTTCAGATCGGCTGTATCGGACTTATGAAGGCCATTGATAATTTTGACACGACTTTGATGGTCAAGTTTTCTACTTATGCAGTGCCAATGATCATAGGGGAGATCCGGAGGTATCTGCGGGACAACAGCAGTATCCGTGTCAGCCGTTCGCTTCGTGACATTGCGTACAAGGCAATCTATGCCAAAGAAAGTTACATGAAAAAGAACCTGCGGGAACCGACGATCGCGGAGATCGCAGAAGAAATTGGGATTGAAAAAGAGATGATCGTGTACGCCCTCGATGCGATCCAGAACCCGGTCAGTCTCTTTGAACCGGTATATTCTGAAGGGGGAGACACCCTGTATGTGATGGATCAGATCAGTGACAAGAAAAACAAAGAAGATCACTGGCTGGAAAATCTTTCACTCAGAGAGGCGATGAACCGCCTTGGGGAGAGGGAGAGACACATCATCGATATGCGGTTTTATGAGGGAAAAACGCAGATGGAAGTGGCAGAAGAGATTGGGATCTCCCAGGCGCAGGTCAGCCGCCTGGAAAAAACTGCCCTTCGGAATATGAGAAATTATCTTCGTCCATAACAAAAAGCTCCGGCATGAAAACCGGAGCTTTTTGAATATCAATGATTCGCAGAGGAGGAAATCAATTAAACAAGGCCCTGAGCGATCATTGCGTCTACAACTTTTTCGAAGCCGGCGATGTTAGCACCTGCAACGAAGTTGTCTGGCATGTCGTAACGTTTTGCAGCGTTATCGATCTTAGCGTAGATGTCTTTCATGATCTGATGAAGTTTGGCATCAACTTCTTCTGCTGTCCAGGAAAGTCTCTGGGAGTTCTGGCTCATTTCCAGTGCGGAAGTAGCAACACCACCAGCGTTGGATGCTTTTCCAGGAAGGAAGAGAACGCCGTTTGCCATAGCGTATTCTGTAGCTTCTCTTGTAGTAGGCATGTTAGCACCTTCTACGATATATTTGCAGCCGTTTGCGATCAGAGTCTTAACGCCGTCAACGTCAAGTTCGTTCTGAGTTGCGCATGGAAGGTAAACATCACATTTGATGTTCCAGATTCCAGTACCTTCTGTGTAAGTAGAACCTTCTACACGTTCAGCGTATTCTTTGATACGTCCACGTTTAACTTCTTTGATGTCTTTGACAACGTCAAGGTTGATTCCGTTTGGATCATATACATATCCGTTGGAGTCGCACAGAGCGACAACTTTGGCACCAAGCTGAGTAGCTTTCTGGATTGCGTAGATTGCAACGTTTCCGGAACCTGTAACAACGACTGTCTTTCCTTCGAGAGAATCGTTGTGAGCCTGCATCAGCTCGTTGAGGATATATACAACACCGTATCCTGTTGCTTCTGTACGGATGAGGGATCCGCCGTAGGTAAGTCCTTTACCTGTCAGAACGCCTTCATAGAGGCCACGGATACGTTTGTACTGTCCGAACAGGAATCCGATCTCACGTCCGCCAACACCGATATCACCAGCCGGTACGTCTGTGTCAGCACCGATATATTTGGAAAGCTCTGTCATAAAGCTCTGGCAGAATGCCATAACTTCTCTGTCGGATTTGCCTTTAGGATCGAAGTTGGAACCACCTTTACCACCACCGATCGGAAGACCTGTCAGAGAGTTCTTGAATACCTGCTCGAAACCAAGGAATTTAAGAATGCTCTGGTTTACTGTAGGATGGAAACGAAGACCTCCCTTGTAAGGTCCGATTGCACTGTTGAACTGTACACGGTATCCTTTGTTGATCTGTACGTTCCCGTTGTCATCGATCCACGGAACACGGAAAGAGATGATTCTTTCTGGCTCTACCAGACGCTCCAGGATGGAAAGGCTGCGGTATTTCTCCTCGTTACGGTCGATAACAACCTTAAGGGAATCCAGAACTTCTTTTACTGCCTGATGAAATTCCGGTTCACCAGGATTCTGTGCAACGACTCTTTCATAAACTTCTTCTGTGTAAGACATGACGATTTTCCTCCTCGTTTGTTTGCGTATAAAATGTGGGGCTTACAAATGCCCAGACACTATTATACACGAAAGTGGTAAAGTTGAAAAGGGGAATATTAATTTTTTTTATATCTTACTAAATTTGTATGAATATGACAATAATATCCGCAATTTTTTCATCTTGCTAAAATGACCTGAATATGAGATTATAGTAAAAACTATGTAAAATCTCAGAGAGGAGTGAAAAAAATGAGAACATTTGACAAATCTGCCAAGCTCGACAATGTACTGTATGATGTAAGAGGACCGGTGGTTGACGAGGCGGCGAAGATGGAGGAAGAGGGCAAGGAGATCCTGAAGCTTAATATCGGAAATCCATATCCTTTTGGTTTCTCAGCTCCTCAGGAAGTGATCCTGGACATGCTGAGCAATATCCGCACTTCACAGGGCTATTCTGATTCCAAGGGTATTTTTTCTGCCCGCAAGGCGATCATGCAGTATGCACAGCTTCGTGGAATCCCGAATGTGACCATGAATGATATCTATACAGGAAATGGTGTCAGTGAACTTATCAGCCTGTGTATGCAGGCACTTCTGGACAATGGAGACGAGATCCTGATCCCGGCACCGGATTATCCGCTGTGGACTGCGACTGCGACACTGGCTGGAGGCAAGGTCGTACATTATATCTGTGATGAGCAGTCTGACTGGTATCCGGATATCGAGGATATCAGAAGCAAAATCACGGACAGGACCAAGGCGATCGTTATCATAAACCCGAATAATCCGACAGGTGCTGTCTATCCGAAGGAAATCCTGGAGCAGATCGCGCAGATCGCCAGAGAGAAGGAACTGATCATTTTTTCAGATGAGATCTATGACCGTCTTGTCATGGATGGATATCAGCATACTTCGATCGCATCTCTTGCACCGGATGTATTCTGCGTAACATTTTCCGGACTTTCCAAATCCCATATGATCGCAGGATTCCGTATCGGCTGGATGATCTTAAGTGGAGCCAAGGAGTGTGCGAAGGGTTATATAGAAGGAATCAAGATGCTTTCTTCCATGCGTCTCTGTTCCAATGTGCCGGCACAGGCGATCGTACAGACTGCCCTCGGTGGTTATCAGAGTGTTGCCGAGTATGTGAAACCGGGTGGAAGAGTTTATGAGCAGAGAGAGTGCATTTACAATGCCTTAAAGGATATCCCGGGAATCAGCGTTGTGAAGCCGCATGCGGCATTTTATATTTTCCCGAAACTGGATGTGGAGAAATTTAATATCACGGATGACGAGCAGTTTGCACTGGATTTCCTGCATGAGAAGCAGGTACTTCTTGTACCGGGCAAAGGATTCAACTGGGGTGCACCGGACCATTTCCGTGTGGTTTATCTGCCGAATACAAGGCAGCTTGAGACTGCTTCACAGAAACTTAAAGAATTTTTGAGCACCTATCGTCAGGGCAGATAAAAGAAAGCCTGGCAAAGGCAGCGTACATTTTTGGGATAGACCAAAATGAGTTTTGATGGTATACTGTATCTACTGTGTTGTGAACGATTACTGAGAACAGTAACGTAAAACTACGGTAACAACGGGGAGGGAGTTTGATCGAGAAAAAACAAAGGACTTGAAAGGAGACTTACAATGGCAGGATTTAATATGAAGGTAACACCGGAGATCGAACAGCTTACAGAGGCATGTAAGGACCACACTACGATGGATCTTTCTTTATATGGTAAGTATGATGTCAAGCGTGGTCTGCGTGATATCAATGGTAAGGGTGTTCTCGCCGGACTGACCCAGGTGTCCAATGTACAGGCGGTCAAGGTTGTAGACGGTAAGGAGGTTCCATGTGCAGGAAGCCTTTACTACAGGGGCTACAATATCAAAGATCTCACGAACGGTTTTGTCAAGGATAACCGTTTTGGTTTCGAAGAGACTACATATCTTCTTCTGTTCGGTACTCTGCCGAATGAGAAGCAGCTTGAGGATTTTAAGGAACTTCTGGCAAATCAGCGGTCACTTCCGCGAAATTTTGTCAGGGATGTCATCATGAAGGCACCGGGACGTGATATCATGAATGCTCTGTCAAGAAGTGTCCTTACTTTGTATTCTTATGACAATAATCCGGACGATATTTCCTTACCGAATGTTCTGAGACAGTGCCTGAATCTGATCAGTATTTTTCCACTGTTGTCAGTTTATGGTTATCAGGCGTATAATCATTATGTAAGAGGCAAGAGCCTTTATATCCACAATCCGAAGAAGGAACTTTCCACAGCGGAAAATATCCTCCGTATGCTGCGCCCGGATAAGAAATACACAGATCTGGAAGCGAAGATCCTGGATCTTGCCCTGATCCTTCACATGGAGCATGGCGGTGGTAACAACTCTACATTTACCACACATGTTGTGTCTTCTTCTGGAACAGATACCTATTCCGCGATCGCGGCAGCACTTGGTTCTCTCAAAGGACCGAAGCACGGCGGTGCCAACATCAAGGTTATCCAGATGTTCCATGATATGAAGAAGGAAGTCAAGGACTGGGAAGATGAGGATGAGGTAAGAGCATATCTCAAGCGTCTCCTTCATAAGGAAGCCTTTGATAAGAGAGGTCTGATCTATGGTATGGGTCATGCGATCTATTCTGTTTCTGATCCGAGAGCAGAAGTCCTTCGAGGTTTTGTAGAAAGCCTCGCAAAAGAAAAGGGACGCATGAAGGATTACAGACTTTACTCCATGGTAGAGTGGATGGCTCCTGAAGTTATCGCAGAGGAACGACGCATCTACAAGGGTGTCAGCGCGAACGTGGACTTTTACAGCGGCTTTGTATACAGCATGCTGGATCTGCCGCTTGAGCTGTACACACCAATGTTTGCGGTTGCCCGTATCGTGGGATGGAGCGCACACCGTATGGAGGAGCTGATCAACACAGACAAGATCATCCGTCCTGCATACAAGAACGTGCTTCCGGCAGCGGAGTATGTACCGCTTAAAGAAAGATAGACAGGAGAAGAAAATGTTTCGATGTTTTTTTCCGGATGAATATGTGGATTCCACATATGTGATCGATTTTGAAAAACTGTATCAGGAGGGATACAGAGGTCTGATCTTTGATATTGATAATACACTTGTACCGCATGGGGCACCGGCAGATACTCGTGCGATCGCACTGTTCCGGCGGCTTAAGAAGCTGGGATTTGGGTGCTGCCTTTTGTCCAACAATCAGAAGAAGAGAGTGGCTTCTTTTAATGATGCGGTCCAGGTGAATTATATTGAAAACGCACACAAGCCTTCTGTGCGGAATTACAACAGGGCAATGGAGATTCTGGGTACGAATACTGAGAATACCATTTTTATAGGAGATCAGCTTTTTACCGATGTATACGGAGCCAAGAGAGCCGGTATCCGCAACATTCTGGTCAAGCCGATCAATCCAAAAGAAGAAATCCAGATCGTGCTCAAACGCTATCTGGAAAAAATAGTACTATACTTTTATGAGAAAGAGGAGGGGATTTCATGAACCATGTGGTGATCATCGGGTTTATGGGTTCAGGTAAAACAAGAGTAGGAAAACAGCTGTCCAAGGATCTGGGGTTATCATTTGTCGATCTGGAGAGACTGATCACAAGAAAGATGAACATGTCTGCCAGAGAGATCTTTCAGCGGTTTGGTGAACCGTATTACCGTGCACTGGAGACAGTTGCACTCAAACAGCTTATTCAGGACAATGAACGCAGAGTCATTTCTCTGGGAGCAGGACTTCCGCTTCAGGAGCAGAATGAGAAATATCTCAAGGAGCTCGGCACAGTCGTTTATCTCAAGGGTTCACTGGCAACTCTCAAGAAACGTCTGGAAGGTTCCAGCAAGGATCCGATGCTTGACGGCGATGACCGTGATGAGAAGATCAAGAAGCTTCTGAAACAGAGAGATCCGGTTTATCAGAAGTTTGCAGACATTACAGTTGTTACCGGAGAGAAGCCATTTGAAGAGCTGATCAAAGAAATTGAAGAGAAATTAGCTGCACAATAAAAAAAGTAGTTGAAAAATCTTCATGTGTATTATAAAATAATTGATAGCGACAACATAAGAAGGAGGAAATTAAAATGATTTCAGCAGGTGATTTCAGAAACGGTGTCACAATTGAAATTGAAGGAAATGTATGTCAGATCGTTGAGTTCCAGCATGTAAAACCTGGAAAGGGCGCTGCATTCGTAAGAACAAAATATAAAAATATCATTACAGGAGCTGTACTGGAGAAATCTTTCCGTCCAACAGAGAAGTTCCCGCAGGCACGTATCGACCGTGTAGACATGAGCTATCTGTACAACGATGGAGATCTTTACAACTTCATGAATGTTGAGACTTATGACCAGGTTGCACTTACCAAAGAGCAGGTTGGAGATTCTCTCAAATTCGTTAAGGAAAACGAAGTTGTTAAAGTTTGCTCCTGGAACGGAAACGTATATGCAATCGAGCCGCCTCTGTTCGTAGAGCTTGAGGTTATCGAGACTGAGCCAGGATTCGCTGGAAACACAGCACAGGGTGCTACCAAACCGGCAACTGTTGAGACAGGCGCACAGGTAATGGTTCCTCTGTTTGTAAACCAGGGCGATAAACTGAAAATCGATACAAGAACAGGTGAATATCTGTCTCGTGTATAATTAATAAGAACGAACTGCTGCTGTGAACGCAGTGAGCAGCAGCAAGTAACGATACCACCGGAGAGATTCGGTGGTATTTTTTTATAAAAAAGGAAGAGGGCATATTATGGAATACAGAATACTTGGAAAAACAGGATTAAAGATCTCACGTATGGGATTTGGAGGAATTCCGATCCAGAAGATTGATGAGGAAGGTACAAGAAAGCTGCTTCACGAGATGATGGAGAAGGGAGTCAACTATATTGATTCTGCGAGAGGATATACTGTCAGCGAGCAGTATATCGGATATGGTCTGGAGGGAATTCGCGATAAATTTGTGCTTGCGACCAAATCCATGTCCAGAACGAAGGAAGCAATGGCGGCAGATATTGAGACAAGCCTTGGAAACTTCCGCACAGACTATATTGATCTTTATCAGGTGCACAACCCAAGCATGGAACAGCTTGACCAGGTGATTGGAGAAGGCGGAGCACTGGAGGCTCTTATGGAGGCAAAGGCAGCGGGCAAGATCGGACATATCGGGCTGACTGCACATTCTACAGCTGTTTTTGAGCGTGCACTGGAACTTGACTGGGTGGAAACGATCATGTTTCCATACAATATCGTAGAACAGCAGGGCGTAGAACTCATCCATAAATGCGCAGAGAAAAACATCGGTTTTATCGACATGAAACCACTGGCAGGCGGTGCGATCGAGGATGCAACTCTGGCACTTCGCTATGTCTGTTCCAATCCTGATGTGACCGTTGTGATCCCGGGAATGGCAGAAGTCCGTGAACTGGAGCAGAACCTTGCCGCATGTTCCAACACAGAACCACTCACCGACGAAGAATTAAAAGCAATGGACAAAGTCCGCGAACAGCTCGGTACCGATTTCTGCCGCAGATGCAACTACTGCGCGCCATGTACCGTTGGAATCAACATTCCAAGCGTGTTCCTGTTCGCAGGCTACCTTCAGAGATACGACCTCGCAGACTGGGCAAAAGACCGTTACAGCACACTGAAAGTAAAAGCTTCCGCCTGCATCGGCTGCGGCAAATGCGAGCCAAGATGCCCGTACCATCTGCCGATCCGCGAGAAACTTAAGAAGTGCGCACAGGATATGGGCGAGTAAATCTGTTTTTTACAGAAGAAAATCAAGGGAGATACAAAAATGTTTAAAGACATCGTAAAAGCAAGCAGAAGCTACAGAGGCTATGACGAATCATATCGTTTTAGCAGAGAAGAGCTGGAAGATTTCGTGGACTGTGCGCGTTTTGCGCCATCCAGTGTGAATGCGCAGCCGTTTAGGTATTATCTGGCGTGGGAGAAGGAGGAGGTTGACCGTATCCAGAAACTGACAAACTGGGCGAGAGCACTCCCTGAGATGCAGCTTCCACATCCGGGAAAATGCCCGACCGGATTTATCATCATCTGTCAGGATCTGAATCTCGGAGCTTCTATCCCGAGATACCAGAAGGATGTTGGAATCGTTGCACAGACCATGCTTCTCGCAGCAGCTGAGAAAGGGCTCGGCGGTTGTATGATCGGAAACTACAATGCAGATTCCGTCAAAAAAGAACTGGGTCTGGCAGAAAATCTTGCCCCGGTACTGATCGTGGCATTTGGCAAACCGGCAGAGGAGATCGTGATCAAAGAGATTGAGGAAGGTGAAGACATCGCCTACTACCGCGATGAAAATGACGTACACTACGTACCAAAACGCAAACTGTCAGATATCCTCATAAAGAAATAAAATATAAGAAATGAAAGAAATAACCCATTCCAGAGCTGTTACAGTACCGGGATGGGTTATATTATTGGAATCATTTTCTTCTTAATTTTTCACAGATTTTACAAAAACCTGCGCTGGATTTGATTTTGATGCAATATAGTAGTCGGGAAAGTGTAAAAAGAGAAAAATTGTGGAGGATACAAGACGATGAAACAGGAAGTCTACATGAACCGGGAATTATCCTGGCTGAAATTTAATGAACGAGTACTGGAAGAGGCAGAAAACGAGCAGGTTCCGCTTGCAGAGCGTCTTTCTTTTGAGGCAATATATCAGAGCAATCTGGATGAGTTTTTTATGGTGAGAGTGGGGTCCCTGCTCGACCAGATGATCCTGTCCGGAGATGTGCGTGAAAATAAAACAAATATGACACCGAAGGAGCAGATCCATCAGATCCTCAAGGCAGTCCGTAAGCTGAACATCCGTAAGGATGCAGCGTATGAGACACTGATGGACAAGCTGGAAGAGATCGGTGTCAGCATGGTCGATTTTCACCGTCTCAGCATAGAAGAAAGTGCGTATCTGGAAGTGTTCTTTGACTCAGAGATCCTGCCTCTTCTTTCACCTACGATCGTGGGAAAACGACAGCCGTTCCCATTTCTGAAAAACCGTGAGATCTATGCAGTCTGTGTGTTACAGACAAAGAGCGGAAAGGAGAAACTCGGCATCGTACCGTGCAGTAAAGAAGTTTTTCCTGAACTTGTAGAACTGCCGACGAAAAACCGTTTCATGCTCGCGGAAGAACTGATCCTGCATTTTCTTTCCAAGGTATTTTCCGGTTACAAGATCCTGTCAAAATCCTTGATGAGAGTCACAAGAAATGCAGATATCGATGCAGATGCGCTTTATGATGAAGATCTGGATTACCGTGAATTTATGGTAGAACTGATCAAAAAAAGAAAGAAACTGGCACCGCTCCGCCTGGAACTGTCCAGAGATATGGATGATACGATCGTAAAAACACTCTGCAACTATCTGGATCTTGACACCAGACAGGTATTCCGAAGCTTTGCACCGCTGGATCTGTCTTTTGTATTTCAGTTACAGGACCGTCTGCGTACAAAACCGGAACTGTTCTTTGAAAAAAGAATCCCGCAGCCATCACCGGAGTTTGACTTGGAGAAACCGATCCTTCCGCAGATCAAAGAAAAGGACAAACTGCTTTCCTATCCATTTGAAAGCATGAAACCATTTCTTCGCATGCTTCATGAGGCCGCAAACGACAAATCCGTCATTGCGATCAAGATGACTCTGTACCGTCTGGCACGCCAGAGCAAAGTGGTAGAGGCGCTGATCGAAGCTGCCGAGAACGGCAAGGAAGTTTTTGTCATGATCGAGCTGAAAGCCCGTTTTGATGAGGAAAATAATATCGAATGGTCCAGAAGACTGGAAGAGGCCGGATGCCGCGTGGTTTACGGCCTGGACGGATACAAAGTGCATTCCAAACTGTGCCTGATCACACGAAAGACAGACGCCGGAGTTGAATATTATACACAGATCGGAACCGGAAACTATAACGAGAAGACCAGCCGGCTTTACACAGACCTTTCCTATATGACATCCCGCGTAGAGATCGGTCTGGAGGCGGCCGATGTGTTCCAGGCACTTGACAAGGGTGAGACCGTAAAAGAGACCAGACATCTCCTCGTGGCACCGAACTGCCTGCAGAACAAAGTACTTACAATGATCGAAGAAGAGATTCACCGTGCAAAGGCAGGAGAAGAAGCTTATATCGGACTCAAAATGAACTCTCTCACAGACAAAAAGATCATCGACAAACTGATCCGTGCATCAGAGGCAGGCGTAAAGATCGACATGGTGATCCGCGGCATCAACTGCCTGATCCCGCAGGTTCCGGGAAGAACCGACAACATCCGCGTGATCAGTATCGTAGGACGTTTTCTGGAACATTCCAGAATCTATATTTTCAGCTGTGGAGAGCGCAAGAAGATTTATATCGCATCCGCAGATTTTATGACAAGAAATACCGTCCGCCGTGTCGAAGTAGCCACACCGATCTATGATCCTGAGATTGCACAGCGCCTGGAAGAGATGTTTATCACAATGCTGAGTGACAATCAGAAGGCACGCGAAGAGGACGGAGAAGGCATGTATCATCTTGTATACAGACAGGAGGATACACCGCTGAATTCCCAGGAATTCTTTTACAAAACTGCCTATGATAACTGCAGGGAATAGGCTAGGCTTTGTTATTTAATATGTCGTAAAACTTCTTGATTTAGCCATAGATTATTTATAAACTGTACCAACTGTACCGTAGGGCATACGGGAACAGCATAATCCAGCTTGTGGACACTGTGTAAGACATAGCAATATCTTTGGATATGAAGTTCGTGCAGTAGTGGAGGAAGCAAGAATCCCTGAGGTTTGTTTGTGGGGAATGCCAAAACAGCATTTTTTTTGAAAAAATCGCGGATGTAAATTTTTATATAGACCAAAAATTGACATTTTTCAAACTGTTACATAAAAAACTGCCGACATAACGGCAGTTTTTTGTACTTTTTTTGACTTGTTCTGACAAAAAAAGATGTGCTATAATAGACGGCAGTTGAATTTTTTTAGGAGGCGAAAAAAGTGAAATATCTAAGACAGTTTGGAATCATCCTTGCTGTGACCTGTGCGGGGGAGATCATGAAATATTTTATCCCGCTTCCGATACCGGGCAGTATCTATGGACTGATTCTGATGTTTGTGCTTCTTTTGACAAAGGTGATCAAAGTAGAGCACGTAAAGGAGACCGGTGAATTTCTGATCGAGATCATGCCGCTTATGTTCATTCCGGCAGGCGTTGGTCTAATCACATCCTGGAGCCAGCTGCAGTCTTTTCTGGTGCCGCTCCTGGTGATCACAGTCGTATCAACGTTTGTGGTCATGATCGTTACAGGAAAGGTTACAGATTTTTTGATTTCCAGAAAAGAGGGGAAGAAGTAAGATGGACAATTTAATTATGAGTTCGGCAACGGTAGGGATCGTGATCAGTCTTCTGGCATACGAGATCGGACTTGCAGCACAGCGCAAGTGGAAGCTGGCAGTATTAAACCCGCTTCTGATCTCTATCGCGATCGTGATTGTATTTCTGGTAGTTTTCCATGTCGATTATGAAAGCTACAATATGAGTGCAAAATATCTGAGCTACCTTCTGACACCTGCGACGGTAAGCCTGGCGATCCCTCTGTATCTGCAGCTTGATCTGCTGAAAAAGAACATCGGAGCGATACTTGGAGGCGTTATCTCAGGCGTTATCGCAAGTCTTGGAACGGTACTTGTAATGTCGATCGTATTCGGTCTGAGCCACAAAGAATATGTGACCATGCTTCCGAAGTCTATTACGACAGCAATCGGTATGGGCATTTCTGAGGAGCTTGGCGGATATGTGACGATTTCTGTTGCAGTGATCATCATTACAGGTGTTCTTGGAAACATGTCTGCAGAATACATCTGCAAACTGTTCCGCATCAAGAGTCCGATCTCCAGAGGACTTGCGATCGGTACAGCATCTCATGCGGTAGGTACTGCAAGGGCAATGGAGCTTGGAGAAGTAGAAGGAGCAATGAGCAGTCTTGCAATCGTTGTGTGCGGTCTGTGTACTGTCATCGGAGCTTCAATCTTTTCCTATCTCTGGTAAAATAAAAAGTAAAAGACATCGTAACTGTTCAGTATCCTCACAGTTACGAGTCAAAATGCATTCCAAATCACCTTCGGTGATGGCATTTTGACTTGTATGTCTCGGGATTTTGGCAAAAACATGCCAAAACACCTCGCGGGATATTACCTACTGAATAGTTGCAAGACATCAAAAAAAGAAACCGTGGAATCCAGTTAAAAAGGATTCTGCGGTTTCTTTTTTTGTTGTTTTGAAATGATTGCTGAAATTTTTATTCAGCCATTTTTTTCTGAACCAGTTCGAACTCGTCTGTGATCTCTTTGGATGGAGCTTTGGTAGCAAGGCTTACTACAAGGATCATCACACTGGAGATCAGGAATGCCGGAAGGAGTTCATAGAAGTTCAGGAAGGAAACGTTTGGACGGACCAGATATTTCCATACGAATACCATAACACCGCCGGAAACCATTCCTGCGAGAGCTCCCTGCCAGTTGGTACGCTTCCAGAACAGTGCAAAGAGCACGACCGGACCGAATACAGCACCGAAACCTGCCCATGCAAAAGATACGATGTTGAATACAGAACTGTCCGGGTTGCGGGCAATGATAACTGCGATAACAGCGATCGCAAGCAGAGTAACACGGTCAGTGAGCATGGTCTCCTGTTTCTTCTTATTCTTCAGGACTGCGCCGAAAAGGTCAGAAGAAACAGCAGAAGAAGCAGCCAGGAGCTGTGAATCTGCGGTGGACATCGTAGATGCCAGGATTCCTGCCAGGATCGTACCGCCGAGCAGTGCCGGAAGTACACCATGTGTGCTCAAGAGATCTGCGATCTTGACGATGATGGTTTCTGAGTTAGCTCCATGAAGCATTTCCAGTTCGCCGGCTTCTGTCATTCCAAGACCGATGACACCGATCATAACGGCAACTGCGAGGGAAATCACAACCCAGGTAGTAGCCACTCTTCTGGATAAGGAAAGTTTCTTCTCATCTTCGATCGCCATGAAACGAAGAAGGATGTGAGGCATTCCGAAATATCCAAGTCCCCATGCCAGCATAGAAACGATGTTGATGAGCGGATAAGCTGCTTCTGTGCCTGTTTCCGGGTTGTAAGTGGTCATCATGGTAAGGTATCCAGGCAGTGACTTTGCGTGGCTGATAACTGCGTCAGGACCGCCTGCAACAGATACTCCGAAGCCAAATACAATGATCAGTGCGATGGACATGATGATGCTCTGGATAAAGTCTGTGGTGGATGCCGCAAGGAATCCTCCAAGAGTCGTATATCCGACGATGATCAGTGCACTGATGATCATGGCAGTCAGATATTTTACTCCGAACAGACTGGAGAACAGTTTTCCGCAGGCAGCGAAACCGGAAGCTGTATATGGAATAAAGAAGATCACAATAAAAATAGCTCCGATCGACTGCAGGATCCTGCGGTCGTCCCTGAAACGATTGCTGAAAAAGGACGGTAAAGTAATAGAGTTTCCCGCTACATGAGTGTAGAGACGGATTCTCTTAGCTACGATTTTCCAGTTAAGGTATGTACCGATTGCGAGTCCGATCGCGGTCCAGCCTGCGTCTGCGATACCGGAAAGATATGCAAGACCAGGAAGTCCCATAAGGAGCCAGCTGCTCATATCGGAGGCTTCTGCACTCATTGCGGTTACCAGAGGACCAAGCTTACGGCCGCCCAGATAAAAGTCTGAGGTATCGTTGTTCTGCTTGGAACAGAGATAGCCGACAAAGAGCATTGCACCAAGATAGATAATGATCGCAATCATGATACAGATGTGTGCTGTTGTCATAAATTCCTCTCCCTTCTGAAGTTGAAATGCATATTTATACATCGTTGATATGCACATACATACAATATTATTAGAAAATCCTTCAAAAGTAAAGAAATTTCTTCTCAATAAAAGCACAGGTTTTCTGAAAAAAACAAAAACACCCAAAATCGCCGCAAACCCTCATAAAATAAGGCTGAAATTGAACAGGAATGAAAAAGATTTGTCGAATTTTTCAATAAATTGTCAGACGAATTTTGTTGACGTTTGGCGGGATTCTTTATAGAATAAGGGCGAAACCTATAGTATTGCACAAACGGAGGATAGAAAATTGGAAAAAATGACTGAAGTTGCAATTGTGAATTGCATCGAAAAAATGATGACGGAAAGGAGAGAAAAAATACTCGAATCTGATGAATACATCAGACAGGACGTAGACGATCTGAAAGAGCTGGAAGAAAGATACGCCGGCATGAATCTTCCTTACATGGTCAGAAGGGTGATCGATGACTATATCGCCTGCCTGGAATCAAAGAGTGAAAGATATGCAGATCTGTCTTATGTCAGGGGTATGGGTGATGCGATCTTCCTGCTCAAAAACATCGGTGCTCTCGGAAACCCGGAAGCACTCAGCGTAAATGCGGAATAACTAATGAAACAATATCGTTTATGCAATAAAAGAGTATATTTATTTTATATTTAAAAGGCATAGCCGGGGAAATCCGGTGACGCAAAACTATAGGGTCTAAGCAAATGAAACAAATGTATGACAGCCAGTTGCACCTACAAGATATATATAGATCTTTTAAGAATCAGGAAAAAAGAATTACATATTCAGTAATACAAAAGATAACAAAAAGCTGACGCACATCTCCGTAGGTTTCAAAAGATGTGCGTCAGCTTTTTGATGCCATAAAATGGACCTGAGGGGAATCGAACCCCTGTCCGAAAGCCTATCCCTTGCGGTATCTCCCATCACAGTCGCTGATTTGACATTCCCTTGGCAGTACGCCCACCGACAGGCTTACTGCTTTAGTAGCTTCATGATACATCTACCGGGGCAAAGCTTACCCGGCAAGGTTTCTCACATAGTCGACACCAGATCCCTGATGTGTGAGTGCATCAGGGTTGATGAGCAGCGCTTAGGCTGCTAACGCGTACTGTTCGTCTGCGTTTATATTTAGTTTCCCGGTTGATACGCAGTCCAGGAGTCTGCGGATGGCTGCCTCAACTTCAAAGCCCCCGTCGAAACCAGTACAAGCCCCAAACGTTTGGTGAAGGCTGAGCCTCCTTAGAAATACTGGTAAACAGACGATGCTCTTGTTTTGACTGTTTCTTATTATATGCAATAAAAGTTCCAGTTGTCAAGGGGAAGACAAAATTTCCGGTTAAATTTCTTTCTGATAAAAAATAATCTTGACAGAAAAGGTTAGGTGATGTAAACTTTTGATAGTTGAATCGAACTAACTGAACGGACGGGAGTGATAGAATGGAAGCACTGAGAGAGATAATCTTTGAAGACGAAATGGAAACGGAAGTGAATTCCTGCCGTGATCAGCAGTATCAGCGGAGTAATATGCAGAGAAGTGCAATCATGAACAGACTTCGCCAGGCTGGCTGCAGAATTACAAAACAGAGAAAAATCATACTTGATATTATCCTGCAGGAGGAATGCACCTGCTGTAAGGAAATTTATTTTTTGGCGTCAAAGAGAGATCCTAACATCGGAATGGCTACGATATACCGCATGATCAATCTTCTGGAAGAGATCGGTGCCCTCAAGAGGAAACGCGCTTACCGCATCTGCAATGAGGAATCCCCGGTACATATCTGCAGTGTCAAGCTGGATGACTACACCAGCATCCGCCTGGACGGTGAGAAACTGCGCCAGGTGATCGAGAAAGGCATGGAATCTTTTGGCTATCTGCACGACAGACGGGTACGCAGTGTTTCAATGGAGAGCGGTGAATAACCGCTTTCCATGCACCTTTTCATAGGAAAGTATATAAAAATCCATCAAAAAATCCTTTATATTTTTATGTTTTATGAATAAATGAGAAAATTTCTCAGAAGTGCAAGTTAGGCTGGACTTTTATTTGACGCATATTATAATGTTTGTAATGTCAAGGGATGGAACAGAAACCTATCATCCCGATGACAATAAAATACACTACATTAATTAGGAAATAATTTTACAACAGGAGGTATAAGTATAATGATCAAACTTAACACAAAACACAGCGGACTTTTTGCAGCAGGAGTAGTATTCGGAACAGCAGGTATCAAAGTACTTTCCAGTAAGGATGCAAAGAAACTTTATACCAACTGCACAGCAGCCGTTCTTCGTGCCAAAGACTGCGTTATGAAGACAGTATCCAAGGTTCAGGAAAACGCAGAAGATATCTATGCAGAAGCTAAGCAGATCAACGAAGACCGTGCCGCAGCAGAGGAAGCTTTTGAAGATGCAGCAGAGGAAGAAACTGTAGAAGAAACCACAGAAGAAACTGTAGAGACTGCAGAAGAAGAGTAAGAAATATCAAAAAAGAACACCTGTGGTAATCACTACAGGTGTTTTTTATTAATAAACATGCGAGGAAAGATTATATGAAATTCAAAATAGAGCATCAGATCAAAGGCAGAGTCAGGATCCATATCTGCCAGAAGAGAATGACCTGCCGCCAGGCAGACCAGCTCGAATATTTTCTCAGCGGCCTGGAAGGCGTAACGTCTGTCAAAGTAGTAGAGCGTAATCAGGATGCGGTCATCTGTTACAATGGAGATAAACTGGCAATTCTGAAAGCGGTACAGAAGTTTTCATACGGTGCTTCCGAGGCTCCGGAGAGCTATCTCCAGAACTCCGGCCGTGAGATGAACAGCGAATACTGGGAAAAAATGGTAAATCATGTTGTGGTTCATTACGGCAAGAAGCTGTTCCTTCCAATGCCGGTCAGAACTGTACTTACCACATTACATTCTGTGAAATATATCTGGAAGGGTATCCGCACTCTTGCAAAACGCAAGATCGAAGTATCCGTACTTGATGCAACAGCGATCGGAGTATCCATTTTCCGTGGAGATTTCTCGACAGCATCTTCCGTTATGTTCCTGTTAGGATTCGGTGAGATCCTTGAGGACTGGACACATAAGAAATCTGTAGACGACCTTGCAAGAAGCATGTCTCTCAATGTAAGCAAAGTATGGCTTGTGACAGAGGGCGGTGAAGTCCTTGTAAATTCTGACCAGATCAAACCTGGCGATGAAGTCAAGATCCATATGGGAACCGTGATCCCATTCGATGGTATCGTTACAGCCGGAGAGGGAATGGTCAATCAGGCATCTCTTACAGGAGAATCCATGCCGGTTGCAAAACGTGAAGCAAGCTATGCATATGCAGGAACTGTTGTTGAGGAAGGTGAGATCACCATCCGTGTCAAAGAAACATCCGGTTCCACCAAGTTTGAGAAGATCGTTACCATGATCGAAGAAACCGAGAAACTTAAATCAGCAGTAGAGAGCAAGGCAGAACATCTTGCAGACAGCCTTGTGCCGTACACACTTGCAGGAACAGGACTTACCTACTTGCTCACCAGAAACGTGACCAAGGCATTGTCTATCCTTATGGTAGACTTCTCCTGCGCTCTGAAACTTGCAATGCCGATCTCTGTGCTTGCAGCGATCCGCGAAGCAAATGCACACAAGATCACAGTCAAGGGCGGCAAATTCCTGGAGGCAGTTGCTGAGGCAGACACCATCGTATTTGATAAGACAGGAACATTGACCAAGGCAAAACCGACGGTAGTAGACGTTGTTTCCTTTAACGGCGAGTCCAAGGATGATCTCCTTCGTCTTGCAGCCTGCATGGAAGAGCATTTCCCACATTCTATGGCAAAAGCAGTCATGGATGCGGCTAAGGACCGTGGCCTGACTCATGAAGAAATGCACTCCAAAGTAGAATATATCGTAGCACATGGAATCTCCACGACTGTAAATGGAAGAAAAGCCATCATCGGAAGTCATCACTTCGTATTCGAGGATGAGAAGTGCACGATCCCGGAGGGCAAAGAAGAAGAATTCGCAAAACTTCCACCGGAATACTCACATCTGTACCTTGGTATCGAGGGCGAACTGGCAGCCGTTATCTGCATCGAAGATCCACTGCGTCCGGAGGCACCGGAAGTGATCCGCAAACTGCATAAGGCAGGATTTACACAGATCGTCATGATGACAGGCGACAGTGATCGTACAGCCAGGGCAATCGCAGCCAGAGTCGGCGTAGACAAATATTATTCCGAAGTACTTCCGGAAGACAAAGCGAGATTTATCGAGGAAGCAAGAGCAAACGGACACAAAGTCCTGATGGTCGGCGATGGAATCAACGATTCACCGGCACTTTCTGCAGCCGATGTCGGAATTGCGATCAGCGACGGCGCAGAACTTGCAAGAGAGATCTCCGATATCACGATCGGAGCAGATGACCTGTCTGTCATGGTAACACTCAAAGAGATCAGCAACGGTCTGATGACCAAGATCCACAAGAACTACAGACGTATCATGGGTATCAACGGAACCCTGATCGCACTCGGTGTGACAGGCGTGATCCAGCCGACAATGTCTGCACTTCTTCACAATACATCCACACTGCTGATCGGTATGGATTCCATGAAATCTGTCCTTTAAAAAATAGCTGAAAAAATAAAAAGTTAAATGCAAAAAACTCTTGACAGCACAGGTGAAATATAGTACTATCATCTCAGTTAGTTGGTTCTAACCAAGAGCGTAATATTTTACGGGTATGGAGACATATCCGTAAAATTTAAAAGCTAAGTTAGTTAAAACTAATCTATTTCCTGCGCGCAAAAGCGAGAATCAGTAAATCCTTTTTCCTTGCAGGAAGCATCATGAGCGAGATGGAGGTAACCAAATGTTAGAATCAGATATTGTTGCGCATTGCGCTCCGACGCTTGCAGGGATAAAAACGGCAAATATGTTTAACTATCTGCCGGATGATATGGAGAATCTGCCAAGAGAGGTACAGGAAGAAAATCGTAAGCTGAATGGCAAAGGGGTTTATGTGGAAATACTGAGAACAGGCGAGAAGAGAGCACTGATCTACGTCTACCGGAAAAACAAGCTGGAAGCTGATCTGAACAGGGAAGGAGCCGAGAACATCCTTCAGACCTGTGGATACGAATGCCGGGGAACGGACTGCTGTCTTCGCAAACTTCAGGACCGCTTTTTTCAGTATGAATGCTTCCCTCATGAGGTGGGACTGTTCCTGGGATATCCTCTGGATGATGTGACAGGATTTATTGAACAGAAGGGAAAAAATTACAAGTGCTGTGGGATCTGGAAGGTTTATGGAGATGAGCAGAAGACTCAGGTGATCTTCCGGAAACTGAAGAAATGTTCAGAGATCTATCAGAAATTATTTGCCGATGGCAGAAGCATCCTTCAGCTCACCGTCGCAGCATGATCAAGAAAGGACAGGTAAAAGAATATGAGTAAAGTAGCAGTTGTATATTGGAGCTCTACAGGAAACACAGAAAGCATGGCAAACGCAGTAGCAGACGGAGCAAAAGAAGCAGGCGCAGAAGTTACTGTATTTGAGACAGCAGACTTTGAGGCTGCAAAAGTAGACGAATTTGATGCGATCGCATTCGGATGCCCGGCTATGGGAGATGAAGTACTGGAAGAAGATGAGTTCGAGCCAATGTTCAGCTCCTGCGAAGAAAAAATTTCCGGCAAAAAGATCGGTCTTTTCGGATCCTATGGATGGGGCGATGGAGACTGGATGCACAACTGGGAAGCTAAATGCAAAGAAGACGGAGCTGTTCTTGTAGCAGATGGTGTGATCTGTCAGGAAGAACCAGACGATGAAGCAGTAGAAAACTGTAAAGCATTAGGAAAAGCACTGGCATAATAAAAAACAGAATAACAGGTACTGCCGTGGAAGAATGTTGGGTTTTGTGGATATGATTCTTCACGGCAGTATTTTTTTATTGTTTTTCTGACATAGCATGGGGAAAATCCTTCATACTTTACAAAATCCATCTCCTGCAGTGTTGACAGGATTTGATCTATGGTATATTTATTGTCAAGTTTCTGCTCAAGGTAACAGTAAACAATCAAAGCGATAAAGCAGGTAATGAAGTGGGCAAGGATTCTGTCTTTTCGTTTTACATACACAGGTCTTGCCTCAAAATCTGTTTTCATAATGCGGAAACATTCTTCTATCTGCCAGCGCCTTGAATCTGGACAAGGAAAAATCATCCAGGCTTTTGCATCAGAAACACCATATGTCTGGCAGATATATTTTTCAGATCCATACCGTTTAACAATCTGGGATTTATTTTTACCATTCACGTAAACTGTTTTCTGGGCATAATAGGAAATAGAGTATTTAGTTTTTGACCAACCAAGTCTCATGAAAATCACCTCTTATCAATTATGCTGCAGCATAGTGCAACGCGTAAAGATAAAATTTAATTTTGACAAAAAAATAAAGCCAGTAAAGGCTTTGAGAGGTGTTAGAGGAGAAAAGACTGTCAAACTCCCGATTTTCAGATATTGCAATCAAACCATCATTATATTATACTGTACGTATAAGACTGGATAATAATGTATATGAGGTAATTCTATCAGTTACCAATGGGAAGGAATTTATAGAATGAGTAGAACATATCATCAGCGTGCCAGGATTCTGGTAGTAGATAATTCAGAGATCAACAGAGAAATGCTGAACGATATTCTGGGAGAGACTTATGAGATAAGGCTGGCTGGGAGCGGTCGCGAGGCTCTCGAGATTCTTGAGAAGGAACACTGGAATCTGGAACTGGTGCTGCTGAAGCTGGAAATGCCGGATATTGACGGCTATGAGCTTCTGGAGATCATGAGAGAGAAGATGTGGCTGGAGGAATTCGCTGTGATCGCCGTGATCGCGAGCCTGACTGCCGATGTCAAGAGAGCATACAGACTTGGGGCCTGCGATTGTTTCAGACTTCCTTATGTGACAAGCATCTTAAGCCATCGTATCGAGAATGCGATCGCCACACATGAGAAGGAGTATAGAGACTACCTGACGGGAGCCTATAACCGCCGCGGCTTTATTTATATGGTGGAGAAATTCCTGAATCACTGTGAGGACAGATCCAAATACGCGATCGTATTTTTTAATATCAAGAGTTTCAAGGCGACCAATGAACTTCTTGGAATTAAGGAAGGTGACCGTATCCTGGACAGTCTCTGTGATGAGATAGAGCAGTCTTTCCTGAAACCGATCTATGTGGGCAGGATCGAAGCAGACCACTTTGTGAGCTTTGTAGAGCGTGACCGGATTTCCGGAGAGAAGCTGGCAGATTTCTGTAATCAGGTTTTTGATGTCAGCAATAAGAAGATTCGTGTACACTGCAGATGCGGTATCTTTTATCTTAAGGATGAGCCGATGCCGGTTTCCGGAATGATCGATCGTGCCAAACTTGCGAAGCAGTACATTGTGGATGAATATCTCAAGCCATATGCGGTTTTTGACCATAATATGGATATGGCATATATCGACAATGCAGAGATCACAACAGAATTTGAGGAAGCGATCGCAAATGAAGAACTGGGAGTCTACTATCAGCCGATCGTAGATTCTGTGACAGGCAAGATCATGTCCGCGGAGGCTCTGATCCGCTGGATCCACCCGAAGAAGGGATTTATCTCCCCGGGGATCTTTGTGCCGAAGCTGGAGGAGGACGGTTCCATTTCCAAACTTGACCGTTATGTATTCCAGAAGGTACGTGCCTATATCCGTGGCAGATATGAGAAAGGACTGGAAGTCGTTCCTGTTTCCATGAACCTTTCCTGGATGGACTTTTATGATGAGACACTGATCGAGGAGATCATTGATTTCCTGGAGCATGCGGAATTCCCGTCCAGACTGATCCGTTTTGAGATCACAGAGACTTCTTATGCGGCACTCGAGGAGAATGTCGGCAATGTCCTCAACAAGATCAAGGAAAAGGGAGCCTGGATCCTTCTGGATGACTTTGGAAGCGGTTATTCTTCCTTTAATATGCTGCAGAAATTTTCCTTCGACATTCTCAAGATCGACATGTCCTTTACAAGAGAAATCGAAGCGAACTCAAGAACAAGGAAACTGATCCCGCTGATCATAGAAGCAGCTCATGCACTGGATGCCAGAACGGTTGCCGAGGGTGCGGAGACCAAAGAGCAGGTAGAGTTCCTTAAGGAGCATGGATGTGACTATATTCAGGGATATTATTTCTACCGTCCAATGAAAAAAGACGAATTTTCTGAGAAACTGGACCAGAATTCCTGAAATCGTTCACAAAACAAACATAAATCTCTGATAAGATGATAGCATTGAAATACAACAAAAGAAATTTTTTGATTGGAGGAATCAGAGATGGAAGCCCCGAAAATTCTTGTAGTAGATGATGAAAGCCGTATGAGAAAGCTGGTGAGAGATTTCCTGGAGAAGAAGAATTTCCAGGTACTTGAGGCAGGCGACGGCGAAGAAGCAATGGATATTTTCTACGAGGAAAAGGATATCGCCCTCATCCTTCTGGATGTCATGATGCCAAAGATGGATGGATGGGAAGTGTGCAGGGAGATCCGTAAGAATTCCAAGGTGCCGATCATCATGCTGACAGCGAGAGGTGATGAGAGGGACGAGCTCCTTGGATTTGACCTCGGAGTAGATGAATACATTTCAAAACCATTCAGTCCGAAGATCCTGGTCGCCAGAGTGGAGGCGATCCTTCGAAGGACCGGACAGGACGCAGGCAATGATGTTCTGTCAGCAGGAGGGATCGTGATTGACAAGGCAGCACATCAGGCATCTGTTGATGGTGAGCCGATGGAACTGAGCTTTAAGGAGTTTGAGCTTCTGACTTATTTCCTTGAGAATCAGGGAATCGCTCTTTCCAGAGAGAAGATCTTGAATTCTGTATGGAATTATGATTATTTCGGCGATGCCAGAACGATCGATACGCACGTCAAGAAGCTGAGAAGCAAGATGGGTGCGAAGGGAGAATATATCAAGACTGTCTGGGGAATGGGTTACAAATTTGAGGTGGATGAACAATGAGATTTTTCCACAAAGATTCAGATAAGAAGCGGAAGAACAGGAAGTTTCATCCGCTGCGCCGACAGATAGCAGTCCTGTTTATTGGACTGCTTCTTCTTTCTATGGTCGTGATCACCCTGATCAATGGGTTATTCCTGGAACATTATTATATCAGCCGCAAGACAGAGGTCCTGAAGGAAGCAGTAGAGAAGCTGGAGAATCTTGAGATCGAGACGGATTCCGACGGAAACAGCAGTGCAGTTGTTTCTGATGAGATGTTCAAGGACTGTTCAGAGAATAACCTTACGTGGGTGATGATCACGTCAGACGGACAGACGATCTGCTCTGTTGGAAATAATGAGGATATGCTGCAGGCCAGGCTGGTTGGATACGTATATGATCTTGACCAGAAGAAGGGCAAGGAGAAAGTTCTCCAGAAAAATGACAATTATGTGATCCAGCAGGTCAGTGACCGTTTTGCCGGAATGGAATACGTGGAAAGCTGGGGAGAGCTGGAGAGTGGATGCTATTTCCTGATCCGTACTCCTCTTGAGAGCATCCGCGAGAGCGTTGCGATCTCCAACAGCTTTTATTTCTATGTGGGAATCGGGATCATTGCTCTCAGCGGTCTGGTGGTTTGGGTGATCACAAAGCGTATCACGAAGCCGATCAGTG
Organism: uncultured Blautia sp.; assembly: GCA_934424575.1. GTDB lineage: Bacteria > Bacillota > Clostridia > Lachnospirales > Lachnospiraceae > Blautia_A. The sequence continues at coordinate 86,717 of CAKRXU010000002.1, read as the reverse complement.
AACTGACACAGCTTTCTACCAAGATGAGTGAACTGGATTTTGATGCGAAATATCACAGCCAGGCGGGCAATGAGATCGATGAGCTTGGAGAGAACTTCAACCGCATGTCTGAACAGCTTGAGAAGACGATCTCCGAACTGAAATCGGCGAACAATCAGCTGCTCAAGGATATTGAGAATAAAGAAAAGATCGACCAGATGCGTCAGGAGTTCCTGAACAATGTCTCTCATGAACTCAAGACCCCGATCGCACTGGTACAGGGATATGCCGAGGGACTGAAGGAAAATATTTCCGATGACCCGGAGAGCAGGGAATTTTACTGCGATGTCATCATGGATGAAGCGGCCAAGATGAATAAGCTGGTCAAGAACCTTCTGACTCTGAACCAGCTGGAATCCGGCAGGGATGAAGTTTCCATGGAGAGATTTGATATCGTAAGTCTGATCCGCGGAGTACTGCAGTCCATGGATATCATGATCCAGCAGAAGGAAGCGAAGGTAAGTTTCGAGGCATCAGAGCCGGTCTATGTCTGGGCAGATGAGTTCAAGATCGAGGAAGTTGTGACGAACTATACCAGCAACGCACTGAATCATCTGAACGGTGAGAAGGAGATCGAGATCCGTGTGATCCCGGAGGATGACCGTGTCAGAGTGACTGTATTTAACACAGGAACACCGATCCCGGAAGAGGATGTTCCGAAACTGTGGAATAAATTTTACAAAGTGGACAAGGCAAGGACCAGAGAATACGGTGGAAGTGGTATCGGGCTTTCTATCGTAAAAGCCATCATGGAAGGCCTGCACCAGCAGTATGGTGTGCAGAATTATGACAATGGTGTAGAGTTCTGGTTTACTTTGGATCGCCAAAATAACTAAAAAAGAAGCAGATGTAAAGAAACCACTTTGCATCTGCTTCTTTTTGCGGTATACTTGGACATGATGATCAACATGAATAAAGACAGGATGTGAGACACGAATGATAGGTATTATTGACTACGATGCAGGAAACATCAAAAGTGTGGAGAAAGCACTTGCCTACCTTGGCGAAGAAACCGTTGTATCCCGTGACCCGCAGGTACTCCTTCGGGCAGACAAAGTGATCCTTCCGGGAGTTGGAAGCTTCGGCGAAGCAATGGAAAACTTACATAAATATGGTTTGGTTCCGGTGATCCAGGACATGATAAAGAAAGGAACCCCGTTTCTTGGGATTTGTCTCGGATTACAGCTTTTATTTGAAAGCAGCGAAGAGACACCGGGCGTAGAAGGACTTGGGATCCTTAAAGGCAAGATCTTGCGTATTCCGCCATCTCCGGGACTCAAGATCCCGCACATGGGATGGAATTCCCTGCACCTTCAGAATAATGGAAGACTGTTTAAGGATATCCCGGAAGATACCCATGTATATTTTGTACATTCCTATTATCTCCAGGCAGAAGATCCGCAGATCGTGAAGGCAGTGACTGAGTACAGCACAACGATCCATGCTTCTGTTGAGAAGGACAATGTATTTGCCTGCCAGTTCCATCCGGAAAAGAGCAGCAAGTACGGACTTAAAATCCTCGAAAACTTTGCGAAACTTGAGAAGGAGGGGAACTGATATGTTTACAAAGAGAATCATTCCCTGTCTGGATGTAAACAACGGACGTGTGGTAAAGGGCGTTAATTTTGTAGATCTCAAAGATGCGGGAGATCCTGTGGAGATCGCCAAAGCTTACGATGCAGCCGGTGCAGATGAGCTTGTTTTTCTGGATATCACAGCATCCTGTGAAGAACGTGACACGGTTGTGGATATGGTGCGTCAGGTTGCGGCAAATGTATTTATTCCGTTTACCGTCGGCGGCGGTATCCGTACGGTAGACGATTTCAAGAAACTTCTCCGTGAGGGTGCAGACAAGATCTCTGTCAATTCCGCAGCGATCGACCGTCCGGAGCTTATCACAGAGGCAGCAGAGAAGTTCGGAAGCCAGTGTGTTGTCGTGGCGATTGATGCCAAACGAAGAGAAGACGGCGGCTGGAACATCTACAAACACGGTGGACGTCTGGATACCGGCATTGATGCCATTGAATGGGCCAAAAAGGTCGAGCGTCTCGGTGCAGGTGAGATCCTTCTTACCAGCATGGACTGTGACGGGACCAAAGCAGGATACGATATTGAACTGACCAGAGCGATCGCAGACGCAGTTTCTATTCCGGTCATTGCATCTGGCGGTGCAGGAACTCTGGAACATTTTTATGATGCACTGACAGAGGGCGGTGCAGATGCTGCGCTGGCAGCATCTTTATTCCATTACAAAGAACTGGAGATCCGTCAGGTGAAGGATTATCTGTCAGAGAGAGGGATTTCCGTTCGAAGATAAGAGGTGATAATACATGGCTCCTTTATCGGGAGAATGGCTGGAAGCATTAAAAGGTGAATTCCATCAGCCATATTATGCAAAATTATATAAGACAGTCATGCAGGAGTATCAGACACGGAAGATCTTTCCTCCGGCAGATGATATGTTCAATGCATTTCATTTTACACCGCTGAGCCAGGTGAAAGTCGTGATCCTTGGACAGGACCCGTACCACAATGACGGACAGGCGCACGGGCTGTGTTTTTCTGTCAAAAGGGATGTCGAGGTTCCGCCGTCACTGGTGAATATTTATCAGGAATTACACGATGATCTGGGATGTTATATCCCGGACAATGGATATCTGGAAAAATGGGCAAAGCAGGGCGTGCTTATGCTGAACACGGTTCTGACTGTCCGTGCACATCAGGCAAATTCCCACCGTGGGATCGGATGGGAGCAGTTTACCGATGCTGCGATCCGGATCCTGAATGAGCAGGACCGTCCGATCGTTTTCCTTCTCTGGGGACGTCCGGCACAGATGAAGAAATCCATGCTCAACAATCCGAAGCATCTGATCCTGGAGGCACCGCACCCAAGCCCACTGTCCGCGTACAGGGGATTTTTCGGATGCCATCATTTCAGCAAGACAAATGAATTCCTGGTCCAGAACGGACTGGACCCGATCGACTGGCAGATCGAAAATAAAGCAGAACAGGAAAATAAGGAGTAAAAATGAGTCAGAAGAACAATTTAGTCAAAAATGCGTCCTTTCTGATGATCGCGGCAATGATTTCCAAGGTCATCGGATTATTATATAAGAGCCCGCTTTCTTCTATTGTAGGGAATATGGGCATGGGCTATATCAGCCTTGCACAGAATGCCTACATGATCCTTCTGATGATCGCTTCTTTCAGTATCCCGCAGGCAGTTTCCAAACTGATCTCCGAAAGGATTGCTTTAAAAGATTACAAAAATGCACAGAAGATCTTTCGCGGATCCCTGATCTACGCTGCGATCGTAGGAGGGATCGTGGCACTGGTATGCCTGTTCGGGGCGAGATTCATCATCCCGAGCAACCAGCCGAATGCCGTGCTGGCACTCCAGATCCTGTCTCCGACGATCTTCCTTTCCGGGATCCTTGGTGTGTACAGAGGATATTTCCAGGCATACCGAAATATGATGCCGACTTCCATCTCACAGATCCTGGAACAGATCTTTAATGCGGCAGTCAGCCTGATCGCTGCATGGATGTTTATCAAATATTTTGCCGATGGCAGTGACGGAAGCGTTGCAAAATGGGGAGCAGCAGGATCTACTGTTGGAACTACAGCAGGTGTTGTGATCGCACTTCTGTTTATGCTTCTGGTATACGGAGTCAACCGCAGAGCGATCAAAAAAAGGGTGGCAGGCGATCACTATCATGAAGCAGAATCTTATGGAGAGATCCTGAAACTGATCATCCTGATCGTTTCTCCGATCATCCTGAGTTCTTTTATTTACAACATCAATGGTTATCTCAATGGTGTCCTGTATTCCGAGCTCATGGGAAAACATGGCGTGGATTCTGATACGATCAGTATGCTTTATGCAGAATATGCGACTTATTTTATGAGTATCATCAACATCCCGCTGACACTTTCCAGTGCAGCTCCGACATCCATGATACCGGAGGTTTCTGCCCTGTATGCGACGGGCGATATTGACGAGACCAGAAGGAGAGTTGACCAGACCGTCCAGCTTTCCATGTTTATTTCCATTCCGTGTGCAGTCGGACTTGCCGTGCTTGCACAGCCGATCGTGTCTCTGCTTTTTGGCGGAACAAACGGTGTGGCAGGAAAACTCCTGATGCTTGGATCCTTCACGATCCTTCTGAATGGAATGTCAAACATTTCCAATGGTGTTCTTCAGGGTATCGGCAAGCCTAAGATCCCGATGATGACTGCAGCAGTGGCACTCTTAGTCGATGTGATCGTGGTTGTATTACTTCTGATGTTCACAGACCTTGGCATTTATGCGCTTCTGGTGGCGATGATCGTCTATGCGGTCGTTGTCTGCGTGATGAATGATTTCTTTATGAAAAAATATCTGGATTATAAGAATCCATGGAAAGCAGCCTATGTAAGCCCGATCCTTGCATCTGTTGTTATGGGTGTTGTGGCAGGTGTTGTATATTATGGACTGCATATGATCGTGCCGTCAAACTTTATCTGCCTTGGCGTATCTATCGTTCTGGCAGCGGCAGCGTATTTCCTGGTTTATATTCTGGTTGACAAGACTGCTTCCGAGCGCCTTTCCAGAATGCCGGGCGGCGCTTATCTGGTAAGGATCGCAAACAGATTCCATAGATAAAAGGATATGACATAAAATATAATATTCAGGATCAAAAGCATTTCCGGACATGGTTTCGGAGGTGCTTTTTTTCTGCTCCTCGGGCAGGAGAGTAACAAATTCCTGAAGTTGGTCATTGTCATTTGCAAAACTTTGTCGTATAATGTTACGGAATTCGATTTGAAAAAACACTTTTAATAAGAAAGAACACGTTACACATTCATATCTGTATATATACAGTTTTATGACGAGGAGGTCGATTTATTGAATACATACACGTTGGGAATTGATATCGGATCTACTACAGTAAAGATTGCGATTCTTGATGAAAACGATCAGCTTCTGTTTGCAGATTACGAACGTCATTTTGCAAACATCCAGGAAACACTGGCTGATCTGTTGGAGAAAGCCCATGCAAAACTTGGAGAGATGACACTCTGCCCGGTGATCACAGGTTCTGGTGGTCTGACACTTGCGAACCATCTGGAAATCCCGTTCGTGCAGGAGGTTATCGCGGTTTCTACTTCTCTGCAGAAGATCGCACCGCAGACAGATGTTGCGATTGAGCTTGGCGGTGAGGATGCCAAGATCATCTATTTTGAGGGTGGAAACATTGAACAGCGAATGAACGGTATCTGTGCCGGAGGTACAGGTTCCTTTATCGACCAGATGGCATCCCTGCTTCAGACAGATGCTACCGGTCTGAATGAATATGCAAAAAATTACAAAGCACTTTATCCGATCGCTGCCCGCTGCGGTGTATTTGCAAAGACGGATATCCAGCCGCTGATCAACGAGGGCGCAACGAAGGAAGACCTGTCTGCATCTATTTTCCAGGCAGTTGTAAACCAGACGATTTCCGGTCTTGCCTGCGGTAAACCGATCCGTGGTCATGTAGCATTCCTTGGCGGTCCTCTGCATTTCCTTTCCGAGCTCAAGACGGCGTTTATCAGAACTCTGAAACTGGATGATGAGCATACGATCGTTCCGGAGAATTCTCATCTTTTTGCTGCGATTGGTTCTGCACTGAATGCGAAGAAAGATGTGACGGTTTCCCTGACAGATCTTAAAGACAGACTGCGTCATTCAATCAAGCTTGACTTCGAAGTAGAGCGTATGGAGCCGTTGTTTGCGACAGAGGAAGATTACGAAGCATTTAACAAACGCCAGTCTTCTTACAAAGTTGCAACAGGCGATCTGGCAAGCTATAAGGGTAACTGCTATCTTGGTATCGATGCCGGATCTACCACGACAAAGACTGCACTGGTAGGAGAGGATGGAAGCCTTCTTTATTCCTTCTACAGTAATAACAACGGAAGCCCGCTCAAGACAGCAATCCGTTCTATCCAGGAAATCTATTCCAAACTTCCGGAAGGCGCAAATATCGCCTATGCATGCTCTACCGGTTATGGTGAGGCTCTTATAAAGGCAGCGCTTCTTCTGGATGAGGGAGAGGTTGAGACTGTATCTCATTACTATGCAGCAGCATTTTTTGATCCGGAAGTAGACTGTATCCTGGACATCGGTGGTCAGGATATGAAGTGTATCAAGATCAAGAACCAGACCGTAGACAGCGTACAGTTAAATGAGGCATGTTCTTCCGGCTGTGGTTCCTTTATCGAGACTTTTGCAAAATCCCTGAACTACAGTGTGCAGGATTTCGCGAAGGCGGCACTTTTTGCACAGCATCCGATCGATCTTGGAACACGCTGTACCGTATTTATGAACTCTAAGGTAAAACAGGCGCAGAAAGAGGGCGCGGAGGTATCTGATATTTCCGCAGGTCTTGCGTACTCTGTTATCAAGAATGCGCTTTACAAGGTTATCAAGGTTTCTGATGCGACAGAGCTTGGTAAACATATCGTTGTGCAGGGTGGTACTTTTTATAATGATGCGGTACTTCGAAGCTTCGAGAAGATCGCAAATTGTGAGGCGATCCGTCCGGATATCGCAGGTATCATGGGTGCGTTCGGCGCGGCTCTGATCGCGAGAGAACGCTATGAGACAGGTAAAAAGACAACAATGCTTTCCATTGACAAGATCAATGAGCTAAAATATACCACATCTATGGCAAACTGCCGTGGATGTACCAATAACTGCCGTCTGACCATCAATAAATTTACCGGCGGCCGTCAGTTCATCAGTGGAAACCGCTGCGAGAGAGGTATCGGCAAAGAGAAGAACAAGGATCATGTGCCGAACCTTTATGAATATAAATACAAGAGGCTATTTTCCTATGAGCCGTTAAGCCCGGATCAGGCAACAAGGGGACAGGTCGGTATCCCGCGTGTCCTGAATATGTTTGAAAATTATCCGTTCTGGTATACGTTCTTTACGAAACTGAAATATGAAGTGGTGCTTTCACCGACTTCTACCAGAAAGATCTACGAGCTTGGCATTGAGTCCATCCCGAGTGAGTCTGAGTGTTATCCGGCGAAACTGGCACATGGTCATGTGAGCTGGCTGATCAAAAAAGGTGTGAAATTTATTTTCTATCCTTGTGTTCCATATGAACGAAATGAGTTCCCGGATGCAGTCAACCATTATAACTGCCCGATCGTTACTTCTTATGCAGAAAACATCAAGAACAATGTGGATGAGCTCAAAGATCCGAGCATCAAGTTTATGAATCCGTTTATGGCATTTACGACCGAAGCGATCCTGACAGACCGTCTGGTACAGGTATTTAAGGATATTCCGGCAGAGGAAGTAAAGGCAGCAGCTCATGCGGCATGGGAAGAACTTGCCCAGGCACGTAAAGATGTGCAGAAAAAGGGCGAGGAGACTCTTCAGTACCTTAAGGATACCGGACGAAGAGGAATCGTCCTTGCAGGCCGTCCGTATCACATCGACCCTGAAATCCATCATGGTATCCCGGATCTGATCAACAGTTATGGTATTGCGGTATTTACAGAGGATTCTATTTCTCATCTTGCAGAAGTAGAGCGTCCGATCCGTGTCAATGACCAGTGGATGTATCATTCCCGTCTGTATGCGGCAGCAAACTTTGTCAAAAAACAGGATAATCTGGATCTGATCCAGCTCAATTCCTTTGGATGTGGTCTGGATGCGGTTACAACAGATGAGGTTTATGAGATCCTCGATGGTAGCGGCAAGATCTATACCTGCCTGAAGATCGATGAGGTGAATAACCTTGGAGCGGCAAGGATCCGTGTACGTTCCCTGCTGGCAGCACTCCGTGCAAAAGATGCACAGCATAAAGAGCGTGAGATCAAACCGTCTTCTATCGAGAAGGTTGTATTTACCAAGCAGATGCGTAAGGATTATACGATTCTCTGCCCACAGATGTCACCGTTCCATTTCGGAATCCTGCAGGCTGCATTTAATACCTGTGGATATCATCTGGAAGTCCTTCCGAATGATAATAAGCATGCAGTTGATGTGGGACTGAAATATGTAAATAATGATGCCTGCTATCCGTCTCTGATGGTAGTCGGACAGGTTATGGATGCGCTTCTTTCCGGCAAGTATGACCTGAACAAGACGGCTGTCATCATGTCTCAGACAGGTGGTGGATGCCGTGCGTCCAACTATATCGCATTTATCCGCCGCGCCCTCAAGAAGGCCGGCATGGAGCAGGTTCCGGTTATTTCCATCAACTTAAGTGGTCTGGAAAGCAATCCGGGATTCAAGCTGACGCTTCCGCTGATCAAGCGAGTATGCTATGGTGCTGTGTTTGGAGATATCCTGATGAAATGCGTTTACCGCATGCGTCCGTATGAGGTGGAAGAGGGAATCGTCAACCGTAAGCATAAGATCTGGGAGCAGAGGGTGATCTCCTTCCTGACGGGAAGCAGTGTCAGCCACAGCCAGTTCAAGAAGATGTGCCATGAGATGGTACATGAGTTTGATATGATCCCGATCACCGGTGAGAAGAAGCCGAGAGTTGGTATTGTTGGTGAGATCCTTGTCAAGTTCCTTCCGGCTGCGAACAATCATCTGGCAGAACTTCTGGAAGCAGAAGGTGCCGAGGCAGTCTGCCCGGATCTGATCGACTTTATCAATTACTGTTTCTATAACCAGAACTTTAAGTGTGAGTTCCTTGGATTTAAGAAGAATAAGGCTACGATGGCGAACTGGGGCATCAAGGCGATCGAATGGCTCCGTAAGCCGATGAATGAGGCACTGGCGCAGAGCCGTCACTTTACTCCGTCTGCGAATATCGCGGATCTGGCGAAGATGGCAGAGCCGATCGTATCTCCTGGAAACCAGACTGGTGAGGGATGGTTTTTGACTGGCGAGATGATGGAGCTGATCCATGGCGGTGTGCCGAATATTGTTTGTATCCAGCCGTTTGCTTGTCTGCCGAACCATATTGTGGGTAAAGGAGTTATCAAGGAGATCCGGAGGGAGCATCCGGAGGCTAATATTGTGGCGATTGACTATGATCCTGGTGCAAGTGAAGTTAACCAGCTGAATCGTATTAAATTGATGCTTTCTACGGCTGTTAAAAATCTTAACAGGGAACTGCCCTGATAGCCCTTGCTTTTGGAAAGCATAAAATTTTTTGGTGTTAAATTTTTTGTTTTTTGATATTTGGGAAATATGAAAACCCTTAGGGGGAGCATCTCAGAGTCTGCGAAGGCCGAAGCTCCCCCTAAGAACCCCCTCCTTGGCCACGCGGTTTTGGCGTGGGGACGGGCGTGCGCGTGTCGCGCGCGTCGCCCTGGATGTTGGGGGAGATGGGATGAATGAGAGAGGGTCAGGCAGCCTTGGGCTGCCTGGCTTTTTTTGGATTTGGCTGTTGAAGCGTAAGCCTTTTCGCTTTTTTCTTTCTACTTTTCAGTTTGGTGCGGTGTGGGATAGCGGAGGAGATGAGGTGTGCGGGGTGGGGTGAGCTTGAGAGGGTTCGTTGAGGTACTTGGGAGGTGGGAGTTTGCGTTGGGAATAAAATTGTCACTGTTTGAGCGTAGCGAGTTTGACAATTTTATTCCCGTTTTTAGCAAAATCACAGCTTCCTTAGTACCTCAGAACCCTCGAACCTCGCCCCACCCCGCACACCTCATCTCCGTAACATACATACCATCCACCCATCCAAACATTCCCCTTTACCATTTTCCTTCTGTCTGGTATACTTAAAATCAAATGCAAATCATACAGAAAGAGGAACAAAAATGGCAAAATATACATTAATGAAAACGGAGGGGCGTGCGAAGAGGGCTCAGTTTGAGACTGTCCATGGTACGATCCAGACTCCGGTGTTTATGAATGTGGGTACGATCGGGGCGATCAAGGGAGCTGTTTCTACGCAGGATCTTTATGAGATCGGAACACAGGTGGAGCTTTCCAATACTTATCATCTCCATGTACGTCCTGGTGACAAGATCGTGAAGCAGCTTGGAGGACTTCATAAGTTTATGAACTGGGAGCGTCCGATCCTGACGGACTCCGGCGGATTCCAGGTGTTTTCCCTTGCAAAACTCCGCAAGATCAAAGAAGAAGGCGTACATTTCCAGTCACATATTGACGGACACAAGATCTTTATGGGACCGGAGGAGAGCATGCAGATCCAGTCCAATCTGGGATCTACGATCGCCATGGCGTTTGATGAATGTCCGAGCAGTGTGGCAGACAGAGACTATGTACAGAAATCTGTAGAGCGTACCACACGCTGGCTGGCAAGATGTAAGGCAGAGATGGCACGTCTGAACAGCCTGCCGGATACTATTAACAAAGAACAGCTTCTGTTTGGCATCAACCAGGGAGCTGTTTACGAAGATATCCGTATCGAACATGCAAAAGAGATCGCCAAGATGGATCTTGACGGCTATGCGGTCGGCGGACTGGCAGTTGGTGAGACACATGAAGAAATGTACCGTATCCTTGATGAAGTCGTACCGTATCTTCCGCAGGACAAACCAACCTACCTCATGGGTGTCGGAACACCGGCGAATATCCTGGAGAGCGTAGAGCGAGGAATCGATTTCTTTGACTGCGTATATCCGAGCCGTAACGGCCGCCATGGTCACGTATATACCAACCACGGCAAGATGAACATGTTCAATGCCAAATACGAGCTGGATACCCGCCCGATCGAGGAGGGATGCGGCTGCCCGGCATGCCGCCATTACAGCAGAGCCTATATCCGCCACCTTCTCAAAGCAAAAGAAATGCTAGGAATGCGTCTCTGTGTTCTGCATAACCTGTATTTCTACAACCATATGATGGAAGAGATCCGCGATGCCCTCGACGAAGGCAGATTTTCCGAATACAAAAAAATGCGTCTTGAAGGATTTGCAGCCGGAGAGCAGAAATAAGCCGCCCGGCAGTGAAATTTCACAGATAGTTGTATATGATGGTGGTAGTATCCCGCGAGGTGTTTTGCCATGAATATGGCAAAATCCCGAGACATACGGGGCAAAATGCTATCACTGAAGGTGATGTGGAATGTATTTTGACCAAGTTACTGTGAACGGAGTGAACAGTAACACATAAATCACACAAAATGCCGAAAAATACTTGAAGTAGCAGGCTTTTTTGTGTATGATAATATGTAGTGTTCCTGAAGAACAGGAATGTAAGTAGAAACAGGAGGAATCTCAAATGAATGAAAGTACCGCAAGCATGGGTATGATGATCTTGTGGATGGTTGTTATCTTTGGAGTAATGTATTTCCTGATGATCCGTCCTCAGAAGAAAGAGCAGAAGAGACTTCAGGCAATGCTCAACAGCATGGAAGTCGGTGACAGTATCGTTACCACAAGCGGCTTCTATGGAGTGATCATCGACATGACAGAAGAAGATGTGATCGTAGAATTCGGCAATAACAAGAACTGCCGTATCCCAATGAGAAAACAGGCTATTGCAGAGGTGGAGAAGGCAGAACAGGCATCCGCATAACTGCAAATAAGAAAGTAAGTGCTGCGTCAGATGCGGCACTTCTTTTTTTATAAAAATCGTTTACTTTTATAACACGTTCTAACTTTTACGTAGTAAAGGGTTGAAAAGTGCCAGAAAGTGCGTTATTATAATAACAATATCCATGAGGAAAGGACTCTGCGTAGGATTCGTGTGATGCAGAGAGAGGAAATGAAAAGATGGAATACAAGATCGCATTGATTCCAGGAGATGGAATCGGACCGGAAATTGTCAGTGAAGCCAAAAAAGTTCTCGATAAAGTATGTGAGAAATACAACCACACCTTTACTTATTCAGAGGTACTGCTTGGAGGCGCATCTATTGATGTCCACGGCGTACCGCTTACAGATGAGGCAATTGCTACAGCCAAAGCCTCTGACGCAGTTCTGATGGGCTCTATCGGCGGTGATGCAAAGACATCCCCATGGTACAAACTGGAGCCGTCCAAACGTCCGGAAGCAGGACTCCTTGCTATCCGTAAAGCGCTGAACCTTTTTGCAAACCTTCGTCCGGCATACCTTTACAAAGAACTCGAAGAAGCCTGCCCGATCAAAAAAGAAGTGATCGGAGACAACGGATTTGACATGATCATCGTCCGTGAGCTGACCGGCGGTCTTTACTTCGGCGAAAGAAAGACCATCGAAGAAGACGGTGTAAAGAAAGCAATCGATACACTTTCCTACAATGAAAATGAGATCCGCCGTATCGCGATCAAAGCCTTTGACATCGCAATGAAGAGAAGAAAGAAAGTCACAAGCGTAGACAAGGCAAACGTTCTGGATTCTTCCAGACTCTGGAGAAAAGTCGTAGAAGAAGTTGCAAAGGATTACCCGGAAGTAACTCTGGAGCATATGCTGGTTGACAACTGTGCAATGCAGCTTGTACATGATCCGGCACAGTTCGACGTTATCCTGACAGAGAACATGTTTGGCGATATTTTATCTGATGAGGCAAGTATGGTGACAGGTTCCATCGGAATGCTTTCTTCTGCAAGCCTCAATGAGACCAAATTTGGTCTGTATGAGCCAAGCCACGGATCCGCACCGGATATCGCAGGACAGAATAAAGCAAACCCGATCGCAACGATCCTTTCCGCAGCAATGCTGCTCCGTTACTCACTCAACCTTGACGAAGAGGCAGACGCAGTAGAGGCAGCTGTACAGAAAGTCCTGACAGACGGATACCGTACAGGTGACATCATGTCCGAAGGATGCAAAGCTGTCGGAACAAAAGAAATGGGAGATCTGATCGCAGCAGCGGTATAAGATACCAGGGTCAAAAGGTCTGAAACCACATGAGCTTGCTCATAAGTGGTTGAAGGACCTTGGGACCCGCCCCGATATGAGCATAAAAGTGGGATGATAATCCCACGATATGCGAATAGAGGGTAGGATTGCGGGAGTGCTATGCACGGAGCAATCCGTAGGTATCGCATAATTGTATAAAGAGGAGATAATAAAATGAGAAGTGATTCAGTAAAAACAGGCTCACAGCAGGCACCTCACCGTTCCCTGTTTAATGCCCTTGGATTAACAAAAGAAGAGATGGAACGTCCGTTAGTCGGAATCGTAAGTTCCTACAATGAGATCGTACCTGGCCATATGAACCTTGACAAGATCGTAGCAGCCGTAAAACAGGGGGTTGCAATGGCTGGCGGTACACCGATCGTATTCCCGGCGATCGCTGTCTGTGACGGTATCGCAATGGGACACATCGGAATGAAATACTCTCTGGTAACAAGAGATCTGATCGCAGACTCTACAGAGGCAATGGCAATGGCTCATCAGTTTGATGCCCTTGTTATGGTTCCGAACTGTGACAAAAACGTACCTGGACTTCTGATGGCAGCAGCCAGGATCAACGTTCCGACTGTATTCGTAAGCGGCGGTCCGATGATGGCAGGTCATATCCACGGACACAAGACAAGCCTTTCCAGTATGTTCGAAGCTGTTGGATCTTATGCAGCAGGCAAGATCACAGAAGACGAACTGACAGAATTCGAGAACAAAACATGTCCTACATGTGGATCCTGTTCCGGTATGTACACTGCAAACTCCATGAACTGTCTGACTGAGGTTCTTGGTATGGGACTTCGTGGAAACGGAACCATTCCGGCAGTATATTCCGAACGTATCCGTCTTGCAAAACATGCAGGTATGCAGGTTATGGAAATGTACCGCAGAAACATCCGTCCGAGAGACATCATGACAAAGGAAGCAATCCTGAATGCCCTGACGGTAGATATGGCACTTGGATGTTCTACCAACAGTATGCTTCATCTTCCGGCGATCGCTCATGAAGTCGGAATGGACTTTGATATCAGTTTCGCAAACGAGATCAGTGCAAAGACACCGAACCTCTGCCACCTTGCACCGGCAGGCCCGACTTACATGGAAGACCTCAATGAAGCCGGCGGTGTTTACGCAGTCATGAACGAGCTGAACAAAAAAGGACTTCTCCATACAGAATGCATGACAGTAACAGGCAAAACAGTAGGCGAAAATATCAAAGACTGTGTAAACCTCAATCCTGAAGTTATCCGCCCGATCGACAATCCATACAGCCAGACCGGTGGACTTGCAGTCCTCAAAGGAAATATCGCTCCTGACGGCGGTGTCGTAAAACGTTCCGCAGTCGTAGAAGAAATGATGGTACACGAAGGACCGGCAAGAGTCTTTGACTGCGAAGAAGATGCGATCGCAGCGATCAAAGGCGGCAAGATCGTAGCCGGAGACGTTGTAGTCATCCGTTATGAAGGACCAAAAGGCGGCCCTGGAATGAGAGAGATGCTGAACCCGACATCTGCGATCGCAGGTATGGGACTTGGATCTTCTGTAGCTCTTATCACAGACGGACGTTTCAGTGGTGCATCCCGTGGAGCTTCCATCGGACATGTTTCACCGGAGGCAGCCGTAGGTGGACCAATCGCCCTGATCGAAGAAGGTGACATCATCAGCATCAACATTCCGGAACTCAAACTGGAAGTCAAAGTATCTGATGAAGAGATGGCAGCAAGAAAAGCAAAATGGCAGCCACGTGAACCAAGAGTCACAACCGGATATCTTGCAAGATATGCTGCAATGGTTACCTCAGGCAACAGAGGAGCGATCCTTGAAGTGCCGAAAGCAAAATAACTGAAATCATTCATTTTATATACACAGGAGGAAACGCAATGCAGCTTACAGGTGCAGAGATCATCATTGAGTGCCTTAAGGAACAGAAAGTAGATACTGTTTTCGGTTATCCGGGAGGCGCGATCCTCAATGTCTATGATGCTCTCTATAAACACAGTGATGAGATCCACCACGTTCTGACTTCTCATGAACAGGGTGCATCTCATGCGGCAGACGGTTATGCCCGTGCTACAGGCAAAGTCGGAGTGTGCCTGGCAACCTCCGGACCTGGAGCTACAAACCTGGTTACCGGTATCGCGACCGCATACATGGATTCTGTTCCAGTCGTAGCGATCACCGCTAACGTAGGCAAACCACTTCTCGGAAGAGATTCTTTCCAGGAAGTTGATATTGCCGGTATTGTAATGCCGGTCACAAAACACAGTTTTATCGTAAAAGACATCTCCATGCTGGCAGACACACTCCGCAAGGCATTTTATATTGCCAAGAGCGGACGTCCGGGACCGGTACTGGTGGATGTGACCAAAGATGTAACAGCAGCAACTTATGAATATTCCCTGCGCCGTCCGGCTACGATCAACCGTGAGACTGAGACGATCCGCAGAGAAGATCTGGAAACTGCTGCACAGATGATCGAGGAAGCAAAGAAACCGTATATTTTTGTCGGCGGTGGTTCTGTTATTTCCGGAGCTTCCAAAGAGATCAGCGAACTGGCGCACAAGATCCAGTCACCAGTTTGTGACAGTCTGATGGGTAAGGGAGCTTTTTCCGGAGAGGATCCTCTGTATACCGGCATGCTCGGTATGCATGGAACTAAGACTTCCGACCTCGGTGTGACACAGTGCGACCTTCTGATCGTTCTGGGCGCACGTTTCAGTGACCGTGTCACAGGAAATGCCAAGACCTTTGCAAAACAGGCAAAGATCCTGCAGATCGATGTCGATGCGGCAGAAATTAATAAGAATGTTGTGGTAGATGCGTCTGTGATCGGAGATGTAAGAGAAGTTCTCCGCAGACTGCTGGAAATGATCCCAGAAGAACAGCATCCGGAGTGGATCGAACATATCCAGGAGATGAAAGCCAAATATCCTCTGAGTTATGATCATTCCCAGCTCACAGGACCATACATTATAGAGAAACTCTATGAAATCACAGGTGGAGATGCAATTATCTCAACAGATGTCGGTCAGCACCAGATGTGGGCCGCACAGTACTTCAAGTACAAAGAACCTCGTACCTTCCTGACTTCCGGTGGTCTCGGAACGATGGGATATGGACTTGGAGCTGCAATCGGTGCCAAGATGGGAAGACCGGACAAAACAGTTGTCAACATCGCTGGAGACGGCTGTTTCCGAATGAACATGAATGAGATCGCGACAGCAGTACGCTGCCATAAACAGCTTTTACAGATTGTCATGAACAATCATGTACTGGGTATGGTACGTCAGTGGCAGACCTTATTCTATGAACACAGATATTCACACACCGTCCTTGACGATGCCGTGGATTTTGTGAAAATATCTGAGGGCATGGGAGCGAAAGCGATCCGTGTTACGAAGATGGAAGAAGTAGAGCCGGCGATCCGCGAGGCTCTCGCAACAGACGGACCTGTAGTACTGGACTGCTGGATCGATCAGGATCTCAGCGTGTTCCCGATGGTACCGGCAGGCGCAAGTCTGAATGAAGTTTTTGACGAGGAGGATATGAAGAACAATGAGCAGAGTGTATAATTTTTCTGCAGGACCGGCTGTACTGCCGGAACCTGTGCTGAAAGAAGTAGCAGAAGAGATGATGGATTATCAGGGAAGCGGCATGTCCGTAATGGAGATGAGCCACAGAAGTCCTGAATTCCAGAAGATCATCGATGATGCAGAGCAGGATCTGAGAGATCTGATGAACATCCCGGATAATTACAAGGTATTATTCCTTCAGGGTGGTGCTTCTCAGCAGTTTGCCATGATTCCGATGAACCTGATGAAAAACGGAGTAGCTGACTATATCGTTACCGGTCAGTGGGCAAAAAAAGCATATCAGGAAGCACAGAAATACGGAAAGGTAAACAAGATCGCCTCTTCCGAGGACAAAACCTTCTCTTATATCCCGGACTGCAGTGACCTTCCGATCAGCCCGGATGCAGATTACGTATACATTTGTGAAAATAATACAATTTACGGAACAAAATTCAAAACTCTTCCGAATACAAAGGGCAAAACTCTGGTAGCAGACGTTTCTTCCTGCTTCTTATCTGAGCCTGTAGATGTAACTAAATATGGTATCATCTACGGTGGTGTCCAGAAAAACATCGGACCGGCAGGTATGGTGATCGCGATCATCCGTGAAGACCTGATCACAGAGGATGTTCTTCCGGGAACACCGACCATGCTTACATATAAGACACATGCAGATGCAGGTTCCCTGTACAACACACCGAATGCTTACTGCATCTATGTATGCGGCAAGGTCTTCAAATGGCTCAAAGCTATGGGCGGACTGGAAGAAATGCAGAAGAGAAACATCGAAAAAGCCAAGATCCTCTATGATTTCCTGGATCAGAGCAAACTCTTCAAAGGCACAGTAGAGCCGGCTTCCCGTTCTCTGATGAACGTTCCTTTCGTTACAGGTGACAAAGATATGGATGCCAAATTCGTCAAAGAAGCAAAGGCAGCAGGTCTTGTAAACCTCAAAGGACACAGAACTGTAGGCGGTATGCGTGCAAGTATCTACAATGCAATGCCAAAAGAAGGCGTAGAAGCCCTCGTTGCATTCATGAAAAAATTCGAGGAGGAAAATGCATAATGTTCCAGTATAAATGCCTCAATCCAATCTCCCAGACAGGTCTCGGCCTGTTTGGAGAGGAATACAAACAGACAGAAGAATTAAACGATGCCGATGCCATTCTGGTAAGAAGTGCCAAGATGCATGACATGGAGCTTCCGGAAAATGTCAAAGTCATCGCCCGTGCAGGTGCAGGTGTCAACAACATCCCGGTTGATGCATGTGCAGAAAAAGGTATCGTAGTATTCAATACACCAGGTGCAAACGCAAACGGTGTTAAGGAGCTTGTTCTTGCAGGAATGCTCCTTGCTTCCCGTGATATCGTTGGTGGTATCGAGTGGGTAGCACACGAAGAAGACAAAGAACACATCGACAAACTGGCTGAGAAACAGAAAAAACAGTTTGCAGGATGTGAGATCAGCGGTAAGAAACTTGGTATCATCGGTCTTGGTGCGATCGGAGCCATGGTTGCAAACTCTGCAACACATCTGGGAATGGAAGTTTACGGATATGACCCGTTCATCTCCATCGATGCAGCATGGAACCTTTCCAGAACCATCAAACACAGCAAATCTCTGGATGAGATCTACAGCCAGTGTGATTACATCACCATCCATGTACCGCTTACAGACAACACTCGCAAGATGATCGACAAAGAAGCTTTCACAAAGATGAAAGACGGTGTCGTTCTTCTGAACTTCGCAAGAGACCTTCTTGTTGACGAGGATGCCCTTGTAGAAGCTCTTGACAGCGGCAAGGTTAAGAAATACGTAACAGACTTTGCAAATGCAACCGTAGCAGGCAGACCGGGAATCCTCGTAACACCACATCTTGGTGCATCCACAGAGGAATCTGAAGAAAACTGTGCAGTTATGGCAGTCAAAGAAGTCAGAGATTTCCTCGAAAACGGAAATATCAAAAACTCCGTAAACTTCCCGAACTGCGACATGGGAACCTGCGTGGCAGTTGGACGTATCACCATCGCTCACAAGAACATCCCGAACATGATCAGCCAGTTCACCAAGATCCTTGGTAGTGAGGGACTGAACATCGCGGATATGACTAATAAGAGCCGTGGTGGATATGCATACACCATCATCGATCTGGAAAGCGCAGCATCCAAAGAAGCTCTGGATGAACTGAGAGCAATCGAAGGCGTATCCAAAGTACGTGTGATCAAATAAGAATATACAGACAAAAGAATCCCGGATGATCCGAAATGGACCGTCCGGGATTCTTTTGTATATAAATGGCGTTAAAAATTATTTACGGCTTGCGATAAAGCTTTCCACTTCCTCACGTGTCGGCATAACTCTCAGGGCACCTTTGCGTGTGGTGATGAGGGATGCGGCTGCATTGGCAAAAGTGAGAAGTTCTTTGAGGTTTTCTTCTGTGAGGTTCTCAAGGCCGTGGTCAAGAACGTAGTTCAGGGTGCTTGCGCAGAAAGTATCTCCGGCACCGGTGGTCTCGATGGTGTTTTCCTGGAGGAAAGGAGCTGCCTCTACGATCATGTCCTTGTAGTATGCGCGGCTTCCGTCCTTGCCCATGGTGATGAGGATGAGCGGGATGTTGTATTTCTCCTGGATCATGGCAGCGCCCTTGTCATAATCTGTGGTTCCACACATGAACTCTACCTCATTGTCAGAAATCTTTAATACGTCACATTTGGACATGCCATATTCGATCTCCACACGGGCATCTTCGAGAGATTTCCAGAGAGGCGGACGCAGGTTCGGGTCAAAAGTGATGATGCATCCGGCTTCTTTTGCAAGATCGATCGCGTGGCGTGTAGCTTCACGTACACCCTCATGAGTAGAGGAAAGTGTTCCAAAGTGGAAGATACGGGAAGATTCGATCAGATCCTTCTGAACTTCTTCTTTGGTGAGCATCATATCTGCACCCGGATCACGATAGAAAGAAAAGTCACGGTCACCATCCGGGTAAGTATGTACGAAAGCGAGGGTGGTGTGGCAGTTCTCATCCATGATAAGGTTGCGGGTGTCAATGCCAACTTCCTCAACAGCAGTCTTTAACTGTGTACCAAACATGTCTTTGCCGACTTTGCCGATGAAAGCGGTCTTTTTGCCAAGACGCTCCAGCATGGCGAGCACGTTACATGGAGCACCGCCAGGGTTTGCCTCCATCAGGGGATTGCCCTGAGAGCTGTTTCCGTTTTCTGTAAAATCGATCAGTAATTCACCGAGAGCGGTTACGTCAAATGTTTTGTTTTCCATAACGAAAAACCTCCTTGGATTTCTGAAATTTGTTTCCTGGATATCAGAAAAACTCTAGTTTCAATTTATCGTACCAGAGCAGTTTTGTCAAACAAATTTCGTTCTATTCTTTATTTTTATTGGAAAAAATGATAAACTATTTTCAAAGGGATGCATATTTGCAGAAACGTTTGACAGCAGCATCTCAGAATGGAGGCAGTAGTTATGGAAAGCAAAGCATACGAATATATGGACTGGCCGAGAATTGAAGCAGTGGTTTATGGAGAGGAAGCATCCCCGAAGGATGTCATGGCTCCGCGCCTTACGACAGACGGCGTTCTGATCCAGGGATTTTTCCCGGAGGCAGATAAGGCAGAAGTTCTGGTCGGCTCCCGCAAATATGAAATGGAGCAGGAAGACGAAGCAGGCTATTTTGCAGCAATGATCCCGGGAAGGAAGATCCCGGATTACAAATATCGCGTCACCAAAGGAGAAGAAACAAAGGAATTTGCAGATTCTTATGCATTCTCCGGCCAGATCACAGAAGCAGAGGAAAAAGCTTTCTGCGCTGGTGTTTATTATCACGCGTATGAGAAACTGGGCGCACATCCCATGGAGATTAATGGCGTTAAAGGAACCAGCTTTGCAGTATGGGCACCGAACGCGATGCGTGTCAGTGTTGTAGGTGATTTCAATGCGTGGGACGGAAGATGCCATGCGATGCACAGAATGCCGATGTCCGGTATTTTTGAACTTTTTATCCCGGGTGTGAAAGCAGGGGATATCTACAAATATGAACTGAAACTCAAGGGAAACAGGATCGAGCTGAAATCTGATCCATACGCAGCATGCACCGAGGTTCCACCGGCAAATGCATCTGTTGTGGCAGACACCAGCGTATTCCAGTGGGAAGATGAGACCTGGATGAAGGAGCGTAAGAAATTCAGCGACCGCAAACAGCCGATCTCCATCTATGAAACTTCTCTGACAGAATGGAAGGATGCCGCAGAGCTCGCAGATTTTGTAAAGAAACTGAACTATACTCATGTAGAGCTGCATCCGGTCATGGAATACCTTGATGACGAAGCAGGAGAATACAGCACATTTGCTTATTATGCACCGACCAGAAGATTTGGCACACCAGAAGATTTTCAGAAGGTTGTCAATGAACTCCACAAGGCAGGGATCGGTCTGATTCTTGACTGGACACCGTCGCATTTTCCGAGAGTGGAAGGAGGTCTTGAGCTTTTTGATGGAACACCGTTGTATGAGAATCCGGATCCATCCATGGCAATCCATCCGATCTGGGGAACACTCCTTTACAATTTCGACAGCCCGATGGTCAAGGATTTCCTTCTGGCAAACGCTTTTTACTGGCTGGAGATTTATCATGCAGACGGACTCCGCCTGGACGATGTAGATTCCATGCTGTATCTGGATTTCGGCAGGGAATATGGACAGTGGAAGCCGAATATCTATGGAACAAATGAAAACCTGGAAGCAGTAGAATTCCTGAAACATCTGAATTCCATCCTTGATAAGAAACTTCCGGGAACCCTCACGATCGCACAGGAGGACGGTCTGTGGTCTGAACTCACCGGCAGCGTGGAGGATGACAACATCGGTTTCGACTACAAATGGAACAACAACTGGGCAGGAGATTTTCTTGCTTATCTTTCCAAAGATCCGATCGAGAGAAAATATGTCCACGATCAGCTCACTCTGTCCATGATCTATGCTTACTGTGAGCATTATGTACTGCCGCTCGGAAACCGTGAGGCAGGAAATCTCGCTGAATTTATGGAGAAACTTCCGGGAGATGAGGCACAGAAATTAAGCCAGGTTCGTGCGGCATATGCCTATATGATGATGCATCCGGGCTGTACCATGATGGCTCCGGGCAAAGAACTTCCAGAGGAGATGGAGAAATTTATCCATGACCTCAATGAGCTGTACCGCACCCATCCGGCACTGATCCAGAAGGATGATGAGTACGATGGATTTGAATGGATCCAGCTTATGAAATATGAGGAAAATGTCCTGACTTTCATGAGAAAGACAGACAAGCCGGAAGAAACGCTTCTTGTTGTATGCAACTTCGCGGCTGTTCCATATACAGACTATAAAGTAGGCGTTCCGTTCTTCGGCAAATACAAAGAAATCTTCAACACCGACGCCAAAGAATATGGCGGACAGGGAACGGTAAATCCGAGAGGAAAGACCTGCAAGCAGGATGAGTGCGATGAGAGAGAGTATTCCATCAAACTCAAAGTTCCTGCACTTGGCGTGACAGTATTTTCCTGCACACCGACCAAGAAAAGAGAAGCAGTCTCTGCCCCGGTAAAGAAAACGGAGAAAAAACCTGTGGCAAAGAAACCTCGCGTTTCCAGAAAATCTTCCAGGGCTGCTGTGAAGGAACCGGCAGCCACAGTGAAAGAGGAGAAGAAAGTTCTTGTAAAAGAAGCAGTTACTGCACCAAAGAAAACCAGAAAAACTGTAGCGAAAGAAACAGCATAAAAAATAATTCGCTGTAAATGAAGTCACAGCATAAAAATTAAAATTTGTTCTTGATTTTTCTGAGAAATCAGGTATAATAATGGTTGTGTTTCAGACACAGGCTGGAATAGCTCAGTCGGTAGAGCACTTCACTCGTAATGAAGGGGTCGTGAGTTCGAGTCTCATTTCCAGCTTACCATTAACAGGATCCGGATACTTTGAACAAGGTATCCGGATTTTTGTGTTATGCGGAGAATTTTTTGTACTTTTTCAGTGCTTGCATTGCTGAAAATTTATGTTATCATTATGAGATAAAGATTTGTTGCTTTTATAACGTATTAACTTGTAAAAGTCAGTTGCTGTGAACGAAGTGAACAGTAACGAAAGGAATGATGAAACAAATGCTAGATAAAATAGAAGAAAAAATCCTTCAGAGGATAGACGCAGACAGAGAGCAGATCATAAGCTTTGCAGAGGATATCGCGGCACATCCGGAACCTGGCTTTGAGGAAACACGAACTGCGCAAAAGGCGGCACAGTGTCTTAAGAGTCTGGGATATGAAGTGACAGAACACCTTGCCCGAACCGGTGTAAGAGGTGACAAAAAGATCACAGACGGTCCGAACCTCACAGTCATTGGAGAGCTGGATGCGATCGGCTGCAAGTCCCATCCGATGGCAGATCCCGTTACCGGCGTGGCACATGCCTGTGGACATCATGCGCAGATGGCGGCAATGATCGGCTGTGCAGCCGCACTGGCAGACCCGGAGATCCAGAGGGAGCTTGGCGGCAGTCTTTCTTTCCTTGCCGTTCCTGCCGAGGAATATATCGATGCAGACAAGCGGGCACGTCTTCGAAAGGAAGGGATTGAATTCTGCTGCGGCAAGAGCGAAATGATCCGCACCGGAGTTTTTGACGATACAGATATTGCTTTGACAACACATGTGCATATGGTTCCGGTTGAGGAGGATTTTTACCTGGGGAACCCGGCGTGCAACGGCTATACCGCAGAGCGGGTCACGGTCAGAGGTAAGGCCGCACACGGGGCAATCGATCCGTGGAACGGTGTTAATGCCCTCAGTATCACGACCAGCGCGATCCAGATGATGGGACTGATGCGTGAGACTTTTCGGGAAGAAGACCATGTACGTCTCCACAATGTGATCCGCAAGGCAGGCGATGTCATCAACAGCGTGCCGGATGAAGCAGTCATAGAGACGAAGGTGCGGGCGGCTTCCCTTGAGAAGATCGAGGAGATCACCGACATGGTCAACCGTGCCTACGACGGGGCTGCTTATGCATTCGGCGGCAGGATCGAGCGGGAAATACTCCAGGGCTACATGCCGATCCTTCCGAGAGAGGCAGACACGGCACTTCTGGAGGCAGCGGAGGATCTGGACCTTGATTATCGCACTGTGCAGAAGGGCGACTTCAACAATGCCTGCACGGATGTAGGCGATCTGAGCCATCTGATGCCGGTCGTGAATTTTACATTCAAGGGCTTTGAAGGCAAACTCCATGGGGCAGACTTCCGTATCACAGATCCGGAAAAGGCATACATCCTTCCGGCAAAACTGCTTGCCCTGACCGTGTACAAACTCTTAAGAAACGGCGGAGAGCAGGCCAGAAAGATCTGCACAGAGTTTACCCCGGTTTTTGACAGAGAAAGTTACACTGCTTATATCAGAAAGCAGACAGACCAAAAATAAAACAGCAGGAGGACAGGCAGAAAAATGGCAGAAACATGTTTGGAATTAAAAAAGATCAAGAAATCCTTTTCAAAGGATGAAACCGTTCTCAAAGAGATCAGTCTTTCCATAGGAAAGGGCGAATTTATCACACTTCTGGGATCTTCCGGATGTGGCAAGACGACAACCCTGCGTATCATCGCAGGTCTTGAGACACCGGATTCCGGTCAGGTATTTCTGGACGGCAAAGATGTGACAAACCTCGCACCGGAAGCGAGAGATGTAAACACAGTATTCCAGAATTACGCCCTGTTCCCGCATATGACCGTTGCAGACAACATCGGCTACGGGCTGAAACTTAAGAAAGTCCCAAAAGCCGAGATTAGAAAACGTGTCTCTGAAATGCTGGAACTGGTGCAGCTTCCAGGCTATGAGAAGCGTAAACCGTCAGAGCTTTCCGGTGGACAGAGACAGCGAGTTGCGATCGCCCGTTCTCTGGTAAACAATCCGAAGGTCCTTCTTCTTGATGAGCCTCTGGGTGCACTGGATCTCCAGCTCCGCCGCGCGATGCAGCTGGAACTTAAGAAATTGCAGAAAAAACTTGGCATCACGTTTGTCTACATCACACATGACCAGGAAGAAGCAATCAATATGTCAGATCGTATCGCAGTCATGAACCAGGGAAGATTTGAGCAGATCGGCTCCCCGGATGAGATCTACAATCATCCAAAGACCAGCTATGTGGCAACTTTTGTCGGAAATGCAAACATCCTTAAGGGAACTGTAGAAGCAATGGAAGGCAATCAGGTGCGCGTAAGCCTTGCAGGAGGAACTGTTCTGGCAGCGGCAGACGGCAATGCCTTACAGGCAGGAACACCGGTGACACTGGCAGTCCGGAGCGAAAATATCGTTCTTGACGAAACTTGTCAGAAAGGTCTTGACGCAGAAGTAGTCGAGAAGAGTTTTGCCGGAGGCCTTCTCCGCGTTGTACTGAAACTTACCGACGGAACAGAAGTGATCGCAAGCAGATACGGCATCGATGCGAGCGTGCAGCCAGAACAAAAAGTAACCTGTTCCTTTGAACCGGAGAATGCCGTTCTGGTAGATCTTGACACAGAAAGCGGGGCAGAATCATGAAAAAAAAGAAATCCGGCTCTGTCTGGATGATCCTGCCGTTATACATCTTTACGATCATTTTTGTGGCAGGACCGCTGCTTTATATGCTGGCACTGAGCTTTGCACAGCCAAAAGCAGGACACGGCGTGGAGTGGACCTTTACACTTGCAAATTATAAAAAGATCCTTGACCCTGTCTACATGCAGACCTTTACAGGATCTTTCCAGCTTGCCCTGACCAGTACCCTGATCATCTGCCTGGTCGGATATCCGTTTGGATATTTTATGGCAAAACTTTCCGAAAAATGGAAAAAACGCGCGATGATCTTTCTGATGCTGCCGTTCTGGGTAAACTCCCTGATCCGTCTCTACGGATGGATGATCATCCTTCAGACCAAAGGTCTTCTGAACCATGTGCTCAAAAGCCTTGGGCTGATCGAGAAGCCGCTTCGTATCCTGTACAGCTATCCGGCGATCGTGATCGGTATGACCTATGTGCTGCTTCCATTTATGATCCTTTCTGTCTATTCCAGCGCGGAGAAGCTGGACTGGTCGCTCGTTGAGGCGGCAAGAGATCTCGGAGCGAGCCCGTTTAAAGCATTCTGGACAGTATCTTTTAAACTGACTCTGCCAGGTCTTCTTTCCGGTGTGATCCTGACGTTTATCCCGTCCATGGGACTGTTTTTCATCGCAGATATCCTGGGTGGAAACAAGATTGTGCTTGTCGGAAGTCTGATCCAGGAACAGATGACAAGAGGAAATAACTGGCCGTTCGCGGCGGCACTGGCTGTGGTATTGATGATCCTCACGACACTGATGATCATGTTGTACCGCAAAGTTACAAATGCAAAAGAATTGGAGGGTGTGGGATGAAAAAGAATTCAAAACTCTCCAGGTTTTACCTTGGATTGATTTTTGTACTGATGTATCTGCCGATCGCAGTCGTCATCGTATTTTCTTTTAACGAATCAAAACTTCCGGTGCGTTTTACCGGATTTTCCCTGAAATGGTATCAGGAGTTTTTTTCTGACAGCGCAATGATCGAGGCACTTGGAAACAGTTTGTTCCTTGGAGTGGTAAGCTGCTTTGTATCGGCGGTGATCGGAACTCTTGGGGCAGTCGGGCTTTCCAGGATCCACTGGAAGACAAAGGGAATCCTGGAATATATTTCCATCCTGCCGCTGATGATCCCGGAGATCATCCTTGGTATGGTCCTGATGGCTTTTTTCTATATGATGAATCTGCCGTTTGGTATGCTGACGCTTCTGATCGGACACACCGTTTTCTGCGTGCCATATATTCTTATGGAAGTAAAAGCGCGCCTTGCGGGAATGGACCCGTCACTTGAGGAGGCGGCGAGGGACCTTGGCGCAGGGCCGTTTCGGGCATTCTGGGACATCATCCTTCCGCTTATCATGCCGGCGGTAATGTCAGGTTCTCTTCTGGCATTTGCAATGTCCATGGATGATGTGGTCATCAGTATTTTTATCAACGGACCGCGTCTTTCTACTCTGCCGATCAAGGTCTACACACAGATCAAGACAGGCGTGACCCCGGAGGTCAATGCACTCTGTACGATCATGCTTGCTGTGACCCTTCTGATCCTGCTCATTTATACCGCAATAGGAAAGTTTACAGGCAGAAATCAGAAAAAGAATTAAGAAAGTCTTTTCAATGAAACAAAAGTAAGATATACTAAACATGTCTGGGGTTTGCTAAAATCGAAACAAGACAAGAAGAGGAGAAAAAGTTATGAAAAAATTAGTGGTATGTGCATTATGTGCGGCACTCGTAGTTCCAACACTCGCAGTTTCTGTTCAGGCAGATGCCTCCAAAGAACTGGTGCTCTACACATGGGAGAACATGTTCCCGCAGGAAGTTCTTGACGGATTCGAAGAAGAAACAGGAATCAAGATCGTTTATTCTAATTTTGATACAGATGAAAACATGCTGGAGAAACTTTCCATGGCAAAAGGCGGCGATTATGATGTTGTCGTAGCAGATGACTATATCATCCAGACTGCCATTGAGGAAGGCCTGGTGGAGAAACTTGACACATCCAAGCTGTCAGGATGGGGAAATATCAACCCGCTTTATCAGGGACAGTTCTATGATCCGAACGATGAATATACAGCACCGTACGGCGCAGGTATTCCGCTGATCGTTTATGATCCGGATCTGGTTGACATTGACATCAAAGGATACAATGACCTCTGGGATGCATCCTTAGAGGACAGCATTGCGCTGACTGCAAACTACCGTGTGATCAACGGTATCACAAACCTTGCTCTTGGTCAGGATTTCAATGACCAGAACACAGATGATATCGCAAAAACAGGAGAAAAACTTCTGGAACTTGCACCGAACGTGCGTCTGATCCAGGATGACAATACACAGGATTCTCTTCTCAACGGAGAGGCAAGCGTTGCATTTCTTTATACTTCTCAGGTAACAGCAGCCCTTCAGGAAAACCCGGATCTCAAAGTGGTATATCCGGAAGAAGGACTTGGCTTTGGCGTTATGGGAATGTTCATCCCAAGCCAGGCACCGGACAAGGATGAGGCTTATCAGTTCATGGACTACATCCTTCAGCCGGAAAACGCAGCAAAATGTTTCGATTATATCGGATATTACTGCACAAACAAAGCAGCAGATTCCCTGCTTGAGAATCAGGATCTTGTTGTTCCGGATTCTGTAACAGAAGGATCAGCAGTAGAAAACATCAGCGCGGAGGCAGATGAGGCCTACAATAAGAACTGGACGGAGTTCAAGGCTGCCTGCAACTGATAGAAACAAGGGGGAAGCAGGATGGAAATCTACAAAGGTATTGCTACCTTTTCGGGAATTGCCATCGGAAAAATCTTATATTACAGCAGAGGGGAATATCAGATACGTCAGTGTCTGGTAAGCAACATCAAAAAAGAGATCGAGGATTTTCGTAAAGCGAAGGAACAGGCGGTAGCTAAGCTCAAAGAGCTTTACGAAGCCAATAAATCTCTGAATGAGCAGGAGGCCAGGACTTTCCTTAATCAGGCAAAGCTCCTGGAATCCGGAAGCTTCCAGAATGCGATCGAGAGCAGCATTGCCAACGAAAAGGTCAATGCTGCTTATGCAGTTATGACCAATCGTGATGAGCTGGTAGAGACCTTCCGCAACCTGGAAGAACCGGTGATCCGTAAGAGGATTTCAGACATTCAGGAAATATCCAACCGTCTGATCCAGATCCTTGGCGGAGCGGCGATCCGGATCAATCTGGGAGAGGAACCGGTGATCCTGGTGGCAGAGGCTCTGTCACCGACTGAGATCATGGAGATGGACAAGGAGAAACTTCTTGCCGTTGTCATGCATCATGGATCAGCCGTTTCTCATGCCTCCATTATGACAAAGACAATGGAGATCCCAACTCTGGTAGACATTGCACCGGATGATGAGTGGGATGGTATGACCGCGATCGTGGATGGTTATACAGGAACCATGTATCTGAATCCGGATGCAGAGATCAAGAAAGAATACGAGATCCGTCTCGAGGCGGATCGAAGAGAGCGAGAAGAACTTCTCAAACTCAAGACACAGAAGGACGAGACGAAGGACGGAACAAAGATCGGTCTGTACGCAAATATCGGCAACATGAGCGATCTGAGCAGTGTCCTTTTTTACGGGGCTTCCGGCATTGGACTCCTTCGAAGTGAATTCCAGTATCTCGGAAGGGAAAATTATCCGAGGGAGAATGAGCTGTTTCATGCGTACAAGAAGCTGGCTGAGACGATGGGAGAGCGTACGGCAGTGATCCGTACAGCGGATCTCGGAGCTGACAAGCAGGCTTCTTATCTGGATATTCCGGCGGAGACCAACCCGATCATGGGAAACCGTGGCATCCGTCTCTGCCTTGACCGTAAGAAGATGTTCAAGGCACAGCTTCGTGCGATCTACCGTGCCAGTGCCTATGGTAATCTTGCGATGATGTATCCGATGATCGACTCCGAAGAAGAGATGGATCAGATCGAGGAGATCATTCAGGAGGTCAAGGCAGGACTCGATGAGAAAGAAATTCCTTACCGCAATATCCGGACAGGTATCATGATCGAGACACCGGCAGCAGTTATGATCAGCCGGGAACTGGCAAGGAGAGTCAACTTTCTGAGCATCGGAACAAATGACCTGACACAGTATACACTTGCTATGGATAGGCAGAATCCTCTGCTCAAGGACAAATACAACGATCATCACCCGGCGGTGCTCCGTATGATCAAGATGGTAGTGGAAGCTGCACATCAGGAGAACCGTCAGGCAGGGATCTGTGGTGAGATCGCAGCAGATACGGAACTGACAGAAACCTTCCTTCAGATGGGGGTTGATTTCCTGTCTGTAGTGCCGGCGTGCATCCTTCCGGTCAGAAAGGCGATCCGCGAGACAGATCTGAGCTCTCAGCGAGGGTAATTATGAATAAAAAAAGCAAAGTGATCCTTCTTCCCTGTAATTCTTACAGGGAAGAACTTGTTTATGAGAATCTGGAGACCGGACTTGAACTTCTGGGCGGTCTCGAATCTATTGTCGGCAAAGAAGAATCGGTTCTTCTGAAACCTAACCTTCTCAAGAAAGCAGAAGTTGATAAAGCTGTTATCACACATCCTGTGATAGTTGGCATGTTTGCGAGGCTGATGCGGGAGAAGGGGTATCAGGATATTGCTCTTGCAGATTCGTGCGGCAATGGAACAACGACAAAAGTCATTCACGGGACAGGGATGGATACCTATCTTGATAAATTTGATATTCCGGCGATCGACTATACCAAAGGGGTCGATGTGGAGAATCCGGATGGGATCCAGGCGAAGGAATTTGTCCTTCCTGCAGAACTTCTGGAGAGGGACTGCGTGATCTCTCTGTGCAAGATGAAGACACATGCGCTGGAACGTATCACAGGGGCGGTCAAGAACAGTTATGGATTCATCTATGGATTTCACAAGGCGAAGGGGCATACTCTGTATCCGAGCGCGGACAGTTTCGCCAGAATGCTGGTGGATCTGAACCAGTATGTGAAACCGCGGCTGTATATCATGGATGGAATTGTTGCGATGGAGGGTAACGGACCTGGTTCCGGGGATCCGGCTCCGATGAATGTGATATTGATGTCGCAAGACCCGGTCGCACTGGACAGTGTGTTCTGTCATCTGATCCATCTGAAACCGGAGATGGTCCCGACAAATTATCACGGTGAGAAGATGGGGCTTGGAACCTGGAAGGAAGAAGAGATCGAGCTTCTGACACCCGGCGGTCCGATCCGTATGGAGGATGCGGTGGCACAGTACGGGAACCCATACTTTGATGTAGACAGGAGAGTTGCACGTTCCGGTATGTGGGAGCGTCTGGCGAAGGCTCTGAATATTTTTCAGAAGAAGCCATATATCCAGCCGGACAAGTGCATCCGCTGCGGGATCTGCGTCAAGAGCTGCCCGGTCCCGGAGAAAGCTGTGAATTTCCGAAAAGGCAGAGAAAACCCGCCGGTCTATGATTACAGGAAATGCATCCGCTGCTTCTGCTGCCAGGAAATGTGCCCGGAGAAAGCAATTCATGTGAAATGAGGCAGGGGGAATTCCCCTGCCTCAAATTAATTTATCGGATGCTATCATGCAGTGCCTTGATAAATGCCGGAGTTGTTCCGCAGCATCCACCAACGACAGATGCGCCGCTCTCGATCAGAACTTTCATATAAGATGCAAAATCGTCTGCGTTCATGCTGTATACAGCGTTGCCCTTGTCATCGATGACTGGCATGCCGGCGTTTGGTTTGGCGATGACTGGGATAGATACATTTTCTTTGATGCTTCGTACGACGGATACAAGCTGATCCGGGCCGACGGAGCAGTTGATGCCGACTGCATCTGCACCGGCTGCCTCAAGAGAAACAGCAGCTTCGATAGCGTTGCCGCCGCTGAAGATACTTCCATCTGCCTCTACAGTCATGGTGCACATGATCGGAAGATCACATACAGAACTTGCAGCGTCGACGGCGGCGAGAGTTTCTTCGATGTTGATCATGGTTTCTGCTGCGATCAGATCGATGCCGGCATCGATGAGGATACGGATCTGTTCCTGATACATATCAAAAGCCTCTGTGTAGGTATAATCACCGTCAGCAGTGATAAAAGAACCGGAAGTTGTGATATCACCGGCTACATAGACACCGTTTCCGGCAAGTTCTCTGGAATATCCTACCAGAGTACGGTTGATCTCTTCGATACGGTCTGTCATGCCGTGTTTGGCAAGATTCATACGGTTTCCGCCAAAAGTCGGAGCGTAGATGACCTGGCTTCCGGCCTGGATGTACGCACGCTGGAGATTCTGAATGACATCCTTGTGCTCGATGACCCAGGTTTCAGTGCAGATACCGCGCGGCATGCCGCTTGCCATCAAATTGGAGCCGGTAGCTCCATCCAGGATCAGGACATTTTCGGTCAGTTTACGGAATTCTTCTTTTGTCATGAGTTTGTTGCCTCCTTGATGAAAAATAAAATGTAACTGCTCAGTACCCTCACAGTTACAATAAAATACATAAGCAACTTACCTGGCAAGCTCCGCATTTTCGTCGGAAGGTGCTTATTTCAGTTTCCTATTATAGCATGGGATGTTCTGAATGTCGAGATGTATTGACAGGTTGATAACCGGTAACTGCTGACAGGTAGTATTTCGCAGGATGCGATATTCGTCGATATTTGTAGATGGAAAGAGGTTGCCGTTTTTATCAAAATATGGTAGTTTAAAAATATAATCTTTACCCGGCAGTTCTGTCGGTGAATTTCCCAAAATAATATTATATCAGAGTACGAAATTCAGAGACCATTTCTGTCTGCAGATAATGGAAACTGATTTTGCAAACAAAATAAAAATTTAATAAGGAGGCAGCATGAATTTATTCGACTATACGTACTGCGGGAATTATAACCGGCAGATACAGAATCTCTCCAGGATCGTTCCGGAGAAATGGAGCTTTGGCACTTCAGAAGACAATGGTATCCTCAAGGGTTATCTGGAGCATACGTTTCAGAGAGTCTATGAGGAAGGCAAAATACTGGAAACAGATAACTATGCAATTTTTAATACAGGATTATTTAATCGCTATTATCAGCCGGTCTATGTTTATTTTATCCCGAATCTTGTCCCGGACAGGCAGAAGTGGTTTCTTGAAGGATTTTATACAGACTATCATCTTCTCAAGACCGGGATCGTGGATCTCCCTGAACGAGCAGAATATGTGCAGAATCCGGCAGAGCTTGTCTTTGATATCGGACTGGATATTGTTCCTCAGTATGAACACATTTTTGAGGAGACAGAAAACAGTCAGCGCCTTCCGGAGACAATTCGTAACAGCATCATGAAGGTTCAGATTTTTGATGGAGCTTTGCGCCAGACGAAACGGATGCTGGAGGCAGACTACCGGACTGCAATTCCACAGTACTATAATCATGGCATTCAGTTCCTGATCCCTGTATGTCTTCAGAATCCCGCAAAAGCAGACCTCGCCCTCGCCTGTGTCAAGACAGAGGATGGCGGTAAATACCTTGGAAGGACGTGCCTTACCCTTAAAATGGCCTATCACAACGCAAGACTTCTGGCCAAGATCCACAGCAGCTGGCTGTGCCCGTAAAAATTCCCGAGATTAAAAATAACAAAAATCAGACCCGCCAGGAGCATAAAATTCTTCTGGCGGATTTTTATGTTAAAATCTCGCAAAATCTATTGAAATCCCAACATTTTTATGATACAAAAATAAGGTTGCTATTAATAATTTTTCTTATGAAAAAGAGGGGATATTTTTAGGGAGGAACAGCCAATGAGCAATAAGCTGATCGACTTGATCGACATTTCCAAATCCTACGGGATGCAGACAGTTCTGGATGAACTGAATCTTTATATCAGGGAGAATGAATTCCTGACACTTCTTGGACCCAGTGGATGTGGAAAAACTACCACACTTCGTATTTTGGGAGGCTTTGAGACGCCGGATAAGGGTCGTGTGATCTTTGACGGGCAGGATATCACTGATCTTCCACCTAATAAGCGTCAGCTGAATACCGTATTTCAGAAGTATGCGTTATTTACACATATGAATATTGCGGAGAATATTGCCTTTGGATTAAAGATAAAAAATAAAAGCAAACAATATATCCATGACAAGATCAAATACGCACTGAAACTCGTTAACCTGGACGGCTTCGAGAACCGTATGCCAGATTCCTTAAGTGGTGGTCAGCAGCAGCGTATCGCTATCGCAAGAGCGATCGTAAATGAGCCGAAGGTCCTTCTTCTGGATGAGCCTCTGGGTGCTCTGGACCTCAAGATGCGCCAGGATATGCAGTACGAGCTGATCCGTCTCAAGAACGAGCTGGGGATCACTTTCCTGTATGTAACACATGATCAGGAAGAAGCCCTTACCATGTCGGACACCATCGTAGTTATGAACCAGGGTTATATCCAGCAGATCGGAACTCCGGAGAAAATCTACAACGAGCCGGAGAATGCTTTCGTGGCAGATTTTATCGGTGAGAGCAATATCATTTCTGCAACGATGGTGCAGGATCGTCTTGTCAAGATCCTCGGAGTGAATTTCCCGTGCGTGGATGAGGGATTCGGACAGAACAAACCGGTTGACGTTGTCATCCGTCCGGAGGATATCGACCTTCTCAAACCGGGCGAAGGAAGCATCGACGGTGTTGTCACACACCTGATCTTTAAAGGCGTTCATTATGAGATGGAAGTCATGGCAAATAACTATGAATGGCTGGTACACAGCACAGATATGTTCCCGGTTGGAACGGAAGTCAGCATCCATGTAGATCCGTTTGACATCCAGATCATGAAAAAACCGGAATCAGAAGATGAGGAGGCGGTAAACATTGAAGAATAAGCGTCTGCTTGCCGGACCTTATCTTTTCTGGTCCGTATCTTTTGTCGTGATCCCGCTTCTGGTGATCGTTTATTATGCATTTACCAGTGATGAAGGAACTTTTACATTTTCAAACCTGGCACAGGTCACGACACCGGAGAACCTGAAGGCTCTGGGAATGTCCATCCTTCTGTCTTTCTTAAGTACCGCGATCTGTCTGATCCTTGCCTATCCGCTGGCAATGATCCTGAGCCAGAACAAAGTCGGTCAGACAAGTTTTATCGTGCTGATCTTTATCCTGCCGATGTGGATGAACTTTCTTCTCCGCACCCTGGCATGGCAGACACTGCTTGAAAAAAACGGTGTCATCAACAGCGTGTTGAGTTTCCTGCATCTGCCGGCACTGGAGATCATCAATACACCGTATGCGATCATCCTTGGTATGGTGTACAACTTCCTGCCGTTCATGGTGCTTCCGATCTATAACGTGCTGATCAAGATCGACAGCAATGTTATCAACGCGGCACGTGACCTGGGAGCAAATCCGGTACAGACTTTCTGCAAGGTTATTTTTCCGTTGAGTATCCCGGGTGTGATCAGCGGTATCACTATGGTATTTGTACCGGCACTGACAACGTTTGTTATCTCTGATCTTCTGGGAGGCGGTAAGATCCTCCTGATCGGAAACGTGATCGAGCAGTCCTTTAAACAGAACAGCAACTGGCATGTCGGAAGTGGACTTTCTCTTGTACTGATGGTATTCATCATTGCAAGTATGGCTCTTGTGGCAAAATACGACAACGAAGACGGGGGTGCGACATTTTGATCAGAAAATACTTACAGAAAATATACCTGGCTCTTATTTTTATTTTGCTGTATGCCCCGATCGTGACTCTGGTCGTGCTGTCCTTTAACCAGTCCAAGACGAGAGCGAAGTGGGGCGGATTTACCCTGAAATGGTACAAAGAACTGTTCCAGAACGAACAGATCATGAGTGCCTTTTATACGACACTGATCATTGCCTTTGTCTCAGCGGCGATCGCAACGATCATCGGAACGGCAGCAGCGATCGCCATTCAGGGAATGAAGCAGAAATGGAAGACCATGTACATGGGTCTTACCAACATCCCGATGATGAATGCAGAGATCGTTATGGGTGTGTCATTGATGCTTCTCTTTATTGCTTTTCATATGACACTTGGTTTCGGCACCATCCTGATCGCGCACATTACGTTCAATATTCCGTATGTGATCTTAAGTGTGTCACCGAAGCTGAAACAGACAAACCGTTATACATATGAAGCGGCAATGGACCTCGGGGCATCCCCGGTCAAGGCTTTCTTCAAGGTGGTTTTCCCGGATATCGTGCCGGGAGTCCTCTCCGGATTTATGCTGGCGTTTACCATGTCCCTGGATGATTTCGTTATCACCCACTTTACCAAGGGACCTGGGATCGACACACTTTCCACCAAGATCTATACAGAGGTACGAAAGGGAATCAAACCGGAGATCTATGCACTTTCCACGATCATGTTCGTGACGGTGCTTGTCCTTCTGATCCTGGTCAACTATTCTCCGAAGGAAGAAGAGGAGACTACAGTCAGAAAGAAAGTCCGCAGACCATCCAAAGCCAAGAAGATCATCATCCGTCGTGTGATCCCGGTGACGATCTGCATCCTCTTTATCGGAGGCGGATTCTACTATGCGGAAGAAAGCGGTGTCGTGAATGACGATAAACTGATTGTTTACAACTGGGGTGAATACATCGATCCGGAAGTCCTGACCATATTTGAGGAAGAGACAGGGATCAACGTTGTTTACGAAGAATTTGAGACAAACGAGATCCTTTATCCGAAGGTCAGCTCCGGTGCGATCGCATACGATGTGGTCTG
Source organism: uncultured Blautia sp. (assembly GCA_934424575.1). GTDB lineage: Bacteria > Bacillota > Clostridia > Lachnospirales > Lachnospiraceae > Blautia_A. Next base: position 50,981 of record CAKRXU010000002.1, on the reverse strand, counting down.
CCCGAGTGATTATATGATCCAGCGAATGATCGAGAATGACCTGCTTACAGAGATCAACTTTGACAACATTCCGAATATCAAGAATATCGGCAAGCAGTATATGGAACAGTCCAGACAGTTTGACCCGGAGAATAAATATTCCGTACCATACTGCTGGGGAACTGTCGGCATCCTTTACAACAAGACTATGGTGGATGAGCCGGTCGACAGCTGGTCGATCCTCTGGAATCCCAAATACAAGGACAACATTCTGATGCAGGATTCTGTCCGTGATGCGTTTGGTGCGACACTGAAATATCTCGGATATTCTCTGAACTCCACCGACCTTGATGAGCTGACGGAAGCCAAGAACCTTCTGATCGAGCAGAAACCTCTGGTGCAGGCTTATGTCATCGACCAGGTGCGTGACAAGATGATCGGAAACGAGGCAGCTCTTGGCGTGATCTATTCCGGCGAGGCAATCTACACACAGAAAGAAAATCCGAACCTGGAATACGTGATCCCGAAGGAAGGTTCCAATATCTGGATCGATTCCTGGGTAATTCCGAAGAATGCAGAGCACGAGGAAAATGCAGAAAAATTCATCAACTTCCTCTGCAGACCGGACATTGCGCTGATGAACTTTGAATATATCACTTACTCCACACCGAATGAGGCCGCAAGAGAGCTGATCGAGGATGAATCCATCCGAAACAGTGAGATCGCTTTCCCGGATCTTTCCAAGTATGACAATCTGGAAACTTTCCAGTATCTTGGAACAGAGGCGGATCAGGTATACGGAGATCTGTGGAACAAGGTAAAATCATCATGAAAACAAACGAAAAAGTATCCAATTATATAAAACTCTGCAGCGAATGGGCAGAGAAATTCCTTCAGATGGACAAAGAAGGATTAAAGAAAAGACTTCCTGAACTGAAAGAAGAGGACGGTTATCTCAAGATCACACACTTCGGAGTCCCGTTTGGGATCCGCCTGGATGATGGCAGGATCGACCGCCTGGATGGAAAAGGCGAAGCAAATGCGACGGAGATGCTGAACATCTATACGCTTCTCAGCTATGTCAAGGAAAATGCTTTCTTCATGGACAAGTGGGTGCCGTTTGCGGATCTCCGTGATGCGAGACCTTTTGGACCCGCATACAAGATCGGTGTGACGGATGTGTTCGCGGCGACTTTTTCCGGCCATGCGAAGGAACTTAGGGAGGCTTTTCTTAAGCTGAACGGTACAGAACTTCCGCAGGGAGATGTCGGCTACCAGATCAATGCTTTTGAATGCGAACCAATGCGGTTCTATTTCTGGGACTGTGACGATGAATTTGAGGCACAGGGAAATATCCTGTTTGATTACAGCGCGACAGATTTTAACCATGTGGAGAGCGCTGTCTCCACGGCAGAGATGGGCGTAAAGAGACTGGCAGAGCTGGCGGGACTTCCGCTTCGTGGGAAATCCTTCGGTATGCAGTAAGCTGCCATAAAATCAAGAAATATCAACAGACAAAGACACTGGAATGAAAAAAGACATTTCAGTGTCTTTTTGTGCATTATTTTGAAAAAATGTCGAGTTAACTATAACTTACCGAGTTGTTTTGTAAAATTATACAAAAAACAACTGCAAAATCAGGACTAAAATAAGCAAAATATACAAAAAATACTTGAAATATGAAAAAACATCTTCTATAATAAAAATATATGTGGGAGCAATGCAAAAACACAGTGAACGTGAAAAGGAGGGAACTGAATGTTAGACAAATCATACTATGATAAGGCAGATGAGGTCATTGCTGTTTATGGACGCAAGCCGGATTCTCTGATCCCGATCATGCAGGATATTCAGGCTGCGTATCGTTATCTGCCGAAAGAACTTCTGAACTATGTAGCAGATGAGATCGGGGTAACCCGTTCAAGAGCATATAGTGTGGCAACATTCTATGAGAATTTTTCATTCGAAGCAAAAGGTAAATATGTGATCAAGGTATGTGACGGAACTGCCTGTCATGTAAGGAAATCCGTACCGGTCAGAGAAGCCCTGATGAAGGAGCTTGGACTGAATGACAAGAAGCACACCACAGATGATATGCTTTTTACTGTAGAGATCGTATCCTGTCTGGGTGCATGTGGACTTGCACCGGTCATGATGGTCAATGACGATGTTCATCCGAAGATGACTCCGGATCTGGCAGTAGAGCTGATCCACAAACTGCGAGAGGGAGGTGCCGAGTAATGTTTTTACATAACAGAGAAGAACTTCAGAACCTGCGTAAAGAAGCAGAGAAACGTCTGCATGCAGCGAAGCTCCGCGTCCTGGTCTGTGCAGGAACCGGATGTATTGCCAGCGGCTCCAAGGAAATTTATGACAAGATGGTAGAACTGTCCGAGGGAAACGGACAGGTTTCTGTAGAATTTGAAGGAGAAGTTCCGCATCCTGAGATCAGAAAGAGCGGATGCCACGGATTCTGTGAGATGGGACCTCTGATGAGGATCGAGCCTCTCGGAATCCTCTATATCAAAGTCAAAGTTGAGGACTGCGAAGAAATTTATGAGAAGACGATCTGCCAGGGACAGCCGATCGAGAGACTGCTGTATCATAAGGACGGACAGGTTTACCAGAGTGAGGAATCCATTCCGTTCTATGCTGGACAGATGCGTTTGGTACTTAAGAACTGCGGACATATCGACGCAGAGAATATCGAGGAGTATATCGCTGTAGGCGGCTATTCTGCACTGGAGAAGGTACTTTTTGACATAGACAAGGATACAGCACTGGATATGATGGAAGAATCCGGTCTCCGTGGACGAGGCGGCGGTGGATTCCCGGCCGGCAGGAAATGGAAACAGGTTGCCCGCCAGAAGGAAACCCAGCGTTATGTTGTATGTAATGGTGACGAGGGTGACCCGGGTGCATTCATGGATCGAAGTATCATGGAAGGTGACCCGCACAAGATGCTCGAGGGTATGCTAATCGGTTCTTACCTGACCGGTGCACAGAATGCATATATTTATGTGCGTGCCGAGTATCCTCTGGCAGTAGAGCGTCTGCAGAAAGCGATCACACAGGCAGAGGAATACGGCCTGATCGGTGACAATGTCCTCGGAACAGATTTTTGCATCCATTTCCACATCAACCGTGGAGCGGGAGCTTTCGTCTGTGGTGAGGGCAGTGCCCTGACAGCTTCTATCGAAGGTAAGAGAGGTATGCCGCGTGTGAAACCGCCGCGTACAGTAGAGCAGGGACTTTTTGCAAAACCAACCGTATTAAACAACGTTGAGACTTATGCCAACGTACCGATGATCATCTCCAATGGTGTAGAGTGGTACAGAAGCATCGGTACAGAGGGAAGCCCGGGAACCAAGGCATTTGCACTTACCGGTAACGTAAACAATACCGGTCTTATCGAAGTTCCGATGGGAACCACACTCCGTACCATCATTTATGATATCGGAGGCGGCCTCAAGGGCGGCGGTAAATTCAAGGGTGTTCAGATCGGTGGACCTTCCGGCGGATGTCTCGTAGAAGAGAATCTGGACGTTCCGCTTGATTTTGACCAGGTTAAGAAATACAATGCGATCATCGGTTCCGGCGGTCTGGTTGTTATGGACGAGAGCACCTGTATGGTCGATGTTGCGAAATTCTTCATGGGATTCACTCAGAGAGAATCCTGCGGAAAATGCGGTCCGTGCCGAATCGGAACGAAGCGTATGCTCGAACTCCTTGAGAAGATCACAGACGGCAAGGGCGAGATGGAAGACCTTGACAAACTGGAAGAAACAGCGAAATTCATCCAGGCGCGTTCTCTCTGCGGACTTGGCAAGAGTGCACCTCTTCCGGTCCTCAGTACGCTCAAGAACTTCCGTGACGAATATATCGAACATATCGTAGAGGGCAAATGCCGTGCCCATGTCTGCGAGGCAATGAAAGTTTACGAGATCGATCCTGAGAAATGTAAAGGATGTACGAAATGTGCACGTAACTGTCCGGTTGGTGCGATCGCAGGCGAGAAGAAACAGCCGCACAAGATTGATCCGTCCAAATGTATCAAATGCGGAAGCTGTATGGACAACTGCCCGTTTGGTGCGATCGGCGTGAAATAAACAGATGCAGAAAAGGAGGGAACGACATGATTCATTTGACGATTGATGGCAAGCCTGTTGAAGTCGAGAAGGGTACGACCATCCTTCACGCAGCCAAGAAGGTAGGGATTACGATTCCTACTCTGTGCTATATAGAAGATCTACTGCCGGACGGTTCCTGCCGTTTATGTGTAGTTGAAGTAAAGAACAATGGAAGAACCAAAATAGATACAGCCTGTACGATGCAGGTTTCTGAGGGTGACGAAGTTTTCACCATGTCAGAAAAAGTAGTCGAGTCAAGAAAACAGACGCTGGATCTGCTTCTGTCTGACCACAACACTCACTGTTTCTCCTGTCCGGGCAACGGTGACTGTAAACTCCAGGACTATGCTTATGAGTATGGTGTAGAAACATCAAGTTATACAGGAGCGAAGAGCGGTGGAGAGATCGATGATTCCAACAAATTTTTCACCTATGATCCAAGCCTCTGTATCCTGTGCCACAGATGTGTTAACACCTGTAACCAGATCGTAGGAAGAGGCGCGATCGCAACTCTGGAACGTGGTTTCCAGTCTGTGATCGGAAACGGTGAAGGTCTCTGGGCAGACGGCACCTGCGAGTCCTGCGGAAACTGTGTACAGGCATGTCCGACCGGTGCACTCACCATGAAACGAAGAAAGAAATACCGTGCATACCAGATCGACAAGAAAGTCCTTACTACCTGCCCGCACTGTGCGACAGGATGTCAGTATTACCTGCTTGTCAAGGATGGCAAGATCGTAGATACAGAAGCTTATGACGGACCGTCAAATAAAGGTCTTCTCTGTGTCAAGGGACGAAGCGGATGCTTTGATTTCGTACATCATCCGTCCAGAATCACAGATCCGTTAATTAAGAACAAAGAGACCGGTAAATTTGAGAAAGCAACCTGGGACGAGGCTCTTGATCTGGTTGCATCTAAATTTATGGAAATCAAGAAGAAATATGGTTCAGAATCTCTGGCTGGTTTTGCATGCTCCCGTTCACCGAACGAGGATATCTACATGGTTCAGAAGATGGTCCGTACCTGCTTCGGAACAAACAACACCGATAACTGTGCACGTGTATGCCACTCTGCGTCTGTAGCAGGTCTGGCAATGACACTTGGTTCCGGTGCAATGACCAACCCGATCGAGGATATCACAAAGAAACCAGATGTGATCATGCTCGTAGGTTCCAACCCGGAAGAAGCACATCCGGTTGTAGGTATGCAGATCCGTCAGGCAGTACAGCGTGGCTGCAAGCTGATCGTTGTTGACCCGCGTGACATCGATCTTGCAAAACATGCAGACATCCATCTGAAACTGAAACCAGGTACCAACGTTGCATTTGCAAATGGTATCATGAACGTTATCATTTCCGAAGGACTCCAGGATGACAAATTCATCGCAGAGAGAACCGAAGGTTATGAAAAGATCAAAGAGATTGTTAAGGATTACACACCAGAGCGTGTAGCTCAGATCTGCCACATCGATGCTGACGACTTAAGAAAAGCAGCGATCATGTACGCAAAAGCTGACAAAGCACCGATCATCTACTGCCTTGGTGTAACCGAGCATTCCACCGGCACAGAGGGCGTTATGTCCATGTCCAATATGGCACTTCTGGTTGGTAAACTTGGCCGTGAGGGCTGTGGTGTCAACCCGCTCCGTGGTCAGAACAACGTACAGGGAGCCTGCGATATGGGAGCATGCCCTGGAGACTTCCCTGGATACCAGAAAGTAGCCAATCCGGAAGTGATTGCCAAATTTGAAAAAGCATGGAACACCAAGCTGAACCCGAATCCGGGACTTCATGCGACAGAGGTATTCCCGGCAGCGATCAAGGGTGACATCAAAGGTCTTTATATCTATGGAGAAGACCCGGTTGTTACCGACCCGGATACACATCACATCATCAAGGCACTGGAGAGCCTGGATTTCTTCGTAATTCAGGAACTGTTCATGACAGAGACCGCAGAATATGCAGATGTCATCCTTCCAGGCGTCAGCTATGCAGAAAAAGAAGGAACCTTTACAAATACAGAGCGTCGTGTACAGCGTGTGCGTAAAGCAGTGACGATTCCGGGAAATGCAAGACTGGATACCGATATCCTTATTGATCTGATGAACCGTATGGGATATCCGCAGCCGCACCTGACTTCCGCCCAGATCATGGATGAAATCGCATCTGTAACACCATCCTTCGGCGGAATCAGCCATGCACGTCTGGACAGCGAAGAAGTAGGCGGCAAGGGCCTCCAGTGGCCATGCCCGACCAAGGATCATCCTGGAACACCGATCATGCACGTCGGCAAATTTGCGAGAGGACTTGGATGGTTCTATCCGGCAGAGTACATTCCGTCAGCAGAGCTTCCGGATGAAGAATACCCGATCATCCTTATGACCGGACGAATCCTGTATCATTACACAACAAGAGCAATGACAGGAAAGACACCGGAACTGATGGAGATCGAGGGCAGATCCTTCATCGAAATGAATGAGCAGGATGCTGAGAAACTGGGAATCAAGAATGGCGACAGAGTACGTGTGACCTCCAGACGAGGACAGATCGAATCCACCGCCCGTGTGGGAACCAAAGTATCCAAGGGAGAATCCTGGATGCCATTCCACTTCCCGGATGGAAATGCAAACTGGCTGACAAATGCAGCACTTGATAAATATGCAAGAATCCCGGAATACAAAGTATGTGCGATCCGAATTGAAAAAGCATAAGATCAGATGTTATAAATGATTCAGAACAGAGGATATTTTCAGAGACCGGAGAGGTGTCGAAAATATCCTCTGCTTTTTTGTTCAAAAGAAGCGAAAAGGTTGAGCTTTTTTTGTGTATATGTTACAATAAATCGAAAACAGGATTGCGACATTTTGTTGAGAAAAAAATATCATTAATCAGACACCAGTTTGAAAAACGATGTTTGAAGGACAGGGGAGAAATGTTTTGGAAAATCTCAGGGTAGAAGAAGCAATTGAGCAATTGCTGATGTATACGAAAGCGATACAGGAAGCGGAAACTGTGTCTTTACTTTCAGCAAACGGCAGGATACTGGCAGAGGACATGAAAGCGGAGAGAGACAATCCTCCATTTGACCGTGCACCGGTAGATGGCTATGCCTGTAAGGCTGAGGATCTGAAAGGAGCACTGCCGGAAAAGCCGGTCGCACTCAAAGTGATCCGGGAGGTTGATGCCGGAGAATATTTTGATGGAACCGTACAGCACGGGGAAGCGGTACGTATTATGACAGGTGCGGCGATTCCGGCAGGATGTAACTGCTGCGTCAGACAGGAAAATACGGATTATGGAGAGGATATCGTACAGATCTACAAGAGCATGGAACAGTGGGAGGACTACTGTTTTCAGGGTGAAGACTTTAAGAAAGGTACAGTTTTACTGAAAAAGGGTACAAAGCTCAGTTTTATAGAGATAGGAATCCTTGCCAGCATGGGCGTGGCAGAAGTTCCTGTTATAAGACAGGCGAGAGTTGCGATCTTGACAACTGGCGATGAAGTGATGAATCCGGGAGAGGAACTGAAGCCTGGTAAGATTTATGACTGCAACCAGAGTCTCCTTGCGGCGAGACTGATGGATTTTGGCGCAGAACTGACACGGATCGACAAGGTTCCAGATAATCCGCAGGATATGGCAGAGGCAGTCAGAGAAGCGGCGGAGGTTTCAGATCTGATCATTACAACGGGCGCGGTATCCGTAGGCAAGAAGGATATCATGCACGAGGTAGTCCGGATCCTGGGAGCACAGAGGATTTTTTGGCGGCTTGAGATGAAGCCGGGAATGCCGACGCTTTTTTCTGTCTATGAAGGCACACCGATGCTCAGTCTTTCTGGAAATCCTTTTGGTGCGGCGGTATCCGTGGATCTGCTGATCCGTCCGATGCTCCAGAAGCTGACACAAGACAACACACTTCGTCCGGTAAGGAAGAAATGCACTCTGACGAATGATTTTGGGAAGAGTGTCGGAGGACGCCGTTATGTACGTGCCGTCACAGACGGGGAAACCGTGACGATCCCTACCAAGATCCATTCGAATGGAATCCTTTCGACCATGGCAGGATGTAACTGTCTGATCGAGATGCAGAAGGGAAAGACCGGAAGCCATGCAGGAGAAGAAGCAGAAGTTCTTCTTCTGTGACAGGATGAGCGAAATGAAAGAACAGAAGGGTCAGCTGATACTGGCAGTAAGCGGAGTCAAAAATTCGGGAAAGACAACACTGATCGCATCACTTTTGCCGAAACTGAAACAAAAGGGGATGAAAGCTGCTGTGGTCAAGCACGACGGGCATGAGTTTGAAGCGGATATACCGGGAACGGATACCTGGAGATTCGGGGAAGCCGGAGCCTGCGGGACGCTTGTTTTTTCCGGGACGAAATATATGATGGTCAAATATCAGCCGGCACCAGAGACGGATGAACTGATCGCCTGTTTTCCTGAGGCAGATGTGGTCTTGCTGGAGGGCTTTAAATATTCAGAATATCCCAAGATCGAGGTCATACGCAGGGGAAATTCTTCGAGATCTGTCTGTGATCCGAGATTCCTTCTGGGAATCGTGACGGATCTTCGAAAGGAAGAACTGGATGCGGCGGGAAGCATTTTGCCGGAAGAACTGTCATTTTTTGACATGAATGAAACAGAAGTTCTGGCGGACTGGATCTATTACTTATGGAGGCAGAGACAGACCGGACGGCAATGACCAGCACAGCAAAAATGAGGAGTAACAAAACGCGGAATGAGTGAAAAAACAGAGAATATTACAACGGAGCAGCAGAACGAGGACGCAGTGCTTGGCATAAAGACCAAGATCGTTCTGTCGAAGAATATCGATTTTTTTGGACCGGGGCTTTTTCATCTTCTTCAGTATATTGATGAAGAAGGGACGATCCATGCGGCATCCAAGAAGATGGAAATGTCCTATTCCAAATGCTGGAAGCTTCTGAACCGGGCGGAGGAACAGATGGGATTTACTTTTCTTGACCGCTATAACGGCGGACCGCACGGAGGAAATTCAAGGATCACGGAAGAAGGCCGTGAGTTTATGAGACGCTATGAAGCATTACTGGAAGAAATGAAAGAAATAAGCCAGAAGGCTTTTGAGAAATATTTTAAGGAATATTTTAAGGAATATTTGTAGCTATGAGGATGCGGCAGGATGTTTCGTTTCGAACAGAAGCATCCTGTCGCAGTTTCTGCACAGATAAGAAAGATCAGACCTGACTGAAGACTTTCATCCGGTCTCTTCTGGCGGCACAGATGAGGGTCAGGCGATAGGCTTTGGCAAGCTCGATCGCCTCTGTGGTAGGAGATGCCTTGCTGGAAAGCACCGGAATTCCGGCATAGATCGCTTTCATTGCCATATCGGTCGGGATCCTTCCGCTGGAATAGACCATGCATTCCGTAAGGTCGATCTGATGACGGAGAGCATAGCCGATCACTTTGTCAAGTGCGTTATGCCGTCCGATGTCCTCACAGGAAAAAAGAATCTCGTCTCTGCGGGCAAGGAGACAGCTGTGGGTGGCGAAGGTGACACCGTGAAGCGGCATCCCATCGGCAAAGGTGTCTGCTATGTGGAAGATCCATTCCGGTCTCCATTCGATCGGGGTGACAGGAACCGGCGGATAGTCAGATGAGAAATAATCATTCAGGATGTGGTTGCCGGTGCAGCAGGTAGGGGTGGTCTCTACGAAGGAAGTGTTTTTCTTTGCATCGGTCGCCTGAGACTGTTTGAGATAAACCTTGGCGCGCTTGCCGTACTCGCAGATGTAGATCTGCTCGACATCGTCGATGGACTGGATGATATGTTCCGTCAGGAGCCGTCCTAGGACGAGTTCTGTGAGATGCTGCGGGAGACAGATCAGTTTCATGGTAAGCTGGTCATTGAGATAGACATCAATCAGATGCTCATTGAGGACCTGTTCTTCTTTGGTAAGGATCTCCCCTTCCCTGCCGATGAACTGATAGGTTTGTGTTTCCAGTAATGGAAGATCGTGGTATTGTTCGTTAATATGCATAATTTCTCCAATGCTAAAAAGTTTTTATTGTATATATTTATAGATAAGTATAGCAGAAATCAGAGGATTTCAAAAGAACAAATTAAGATATAAAACAATAAAAGCCTTTTAAAGTGGGGTAGACAAAATAAAAAGGAACGGAGAAAATTTAACTATGAAAGACAGATATGGACGTGAGATCGATTATCTTCGGATTTCGATCACCGACAGGTGCAATCTCAGATGCATTTACTGTATGCCGGGAGAGGGAATCTGCCAGATTTCACATGGAGAGATCCTGACCTACGATGAGATCCAGAGAGTCTGTCGCTGTATGACAACTCTGGGAATCAAAAAAATAAAACTGACCGGCGGCGAGCCTCTGACAAGAAAGAACAGTGCTGCACTGGTACGGATGCTCAAAGAACTTCCGGGAATAGAGAAAGTAACGCTGACGACAAATGGTGTCCTTCTGGGGGAGCAGATCAGTGAACTGGCAGAGGCAGGGATCGACAATATCAATATCAGCCTGGATACGCTGAATGAAGAGGCATTCGGAAAGATCACGCGAAGAGAGGGTCTTCCTAAAGTTCTGGAGAGCATGAAGGAAGCACTGAAATATCCACAGATCGGTCTCAAGATCAACTGTGTACCGGTGATCGATGATCCGCAGAATCTGGTGGAAGTTGCCAGGATTGCGAGAGACTATCCGATCCATGTGCGTTTTATCGAGATGATGCCGATCGGATACGGCAAAGAGTTCCGCTTCCGGGGAGAAGATGAAATCTGTTCGATCCTTGAGCGTGTCTATGGCAAGATGACACCGGTTACAGAGCGATACGGAAATGGTCCGTGCCATTATTACGAAATCGAAGGCTTTCAGGGAAAGATCGGTTTTATCAGTGCGATGACACATAAGTTCTGCGCGCAGTGCAATCGTGTCAGAATGACCGCGGAGGGCTATCTCAAAGCCTGTCTGCAGTATCAGACCGGAATAAGCCTCAAGGCACTGATGAGAAACGGATGCACCGACGAGGAGCTGACTGAGGCAATCCGCAGAGTGATCTGGGAAAAACCGGGCGAGCATCATTTTACTTCACAGGCGATCGACGAGGATGAACTTAAGCTGATGTCACAGATCGGCGGTTGAAAAGGAAACAGGGGGATGTATATGGGAGAAAACAAACTTGCAATGATCGTTCTGGCAGGAGGAGCCAGCAGCCGCATGGGAAAAGAAAAGAGTGATCTTAAGCTTGACGGGAAATCTTTTCTGGAGATCCAGATCCAGAAGGGAAGAGACCTGGGTGTTGGCATGATCTACGTCTCAGGCTATCGCGGCGCACACTGCACAGAAGAGATCGTTATGGACAGAATCAAAGAAAGAGGACCTCTCGGCGGCCTCGAAGCCTGTCTTAACAAAGCAGCAGAGGATGGAGCGGACCGGTGTATTGTCCTTGGCGTAGACACCCCGCTGGTGCCGGTATCCGAACTCCAGAACCTCATTCAGAGTGCCAGCACAGATGATCAGAACCGCGTCACCCTTCTCCGTCACAATGGCAAAGAAGAATCCCTGATGGCAGTCTACGAGACCAGTTTATCAAGTGACATCCGCGCCTTTCTGGAACGCGGGCAATCTTCGGTTTTCCGTTTCCTCAATGAGATCGGTTATTCCTGCTATGACACGCAGGAAGATGACAGGTATTTTACGAACATTAACGATCCAAAGGTATATGAAGAAGTATCTAAAGAAAATTTTCAGGCATAGAAGATATCTGGGAGAATAATAAAATGAATGAGTTATCATTGGTTTTTGACGGACCGGCAGGAGCATGGAATGAGGCACTTCCTCTGGGGAACGGTTCTATGGGAGCGATGTCATATGGATGGCTTCGGGAGGAAAAGATCGAGCTGAATCTGGATACACTCTGGTCCGGGACCGGAAGAAGCAAAGAAAACAAAAATACAGATGTGGACTGGGATCTTTTGCGCCAGAAGATCTTTGCCGGAGAGTATGAAGAGGCGGAATCCTATTGCAAAGAGAACATCCTTGGCGACTGGACAGAGAGCTATCTTCCGGCAGGAAATCTGCATATTGATGCAAACATACCTGAGTTAAAAGAGCATGGGTCATACCAGAGACAGCTTTCACTTAAGGATGCGCTGGAACAGGTTGTATATTGTCAGGACGGACAGGGATATCAAAGAGAATTTTTTGTAAGTATGTCAGAACCGGTCATGGCGCTTCATTATAAGGCCGACGCAGGTAGCAGTCTGGAACTGCGTATTTCTCTGGACAGTCAGATAAGGCATGCATGTTCTGCTTTTGGGACAAGTGGACTTGTGCTGGAGGGACAGGCTCCGGTCTATGCGGCACCGTCGTATTATTCCTGTGAGCATCCGATCGTCTATGAAGAGAGAAAAGGAACACGGTTTGCGATCGCTATTTCCGTGCAGGCACCGAACGGCTGCATCCGTCAAAAAGACAACACGCTTCTCGTGACTGCAGATAATGATGTGTATATTTATCTGTCCGGGATAACGGACTTTCAGGCACAGGATTCTTATTTATCCAGAAAGAAACAGATGCTGGAACAGATCTGTGACCTTTCATATCCACAATTAAAGGAAGTTCACAAGAAGGCATATGCAGCCTATTTTGACCGGATGGATTTTACACTGACTCCCGGTGTGCAGAATGATCTTATAACAAAAATGTTTCACTATGCCCGTTATCTTATGATCTCTTCCTCTAAGCCTGGCACACAGTGTGCAAACCTTCAGGGAATCTGGAACCATGACTTAAGAGCTCCGTGGAGCAGCAACTATACGGTAAACATCAATACAGAAATGAATTACTGGATGGCAGAGAAGGCGAACTTAAGCGACTGCCATGAGCCGCTGTTTGATCTGATCGAACGGACTGCCTCGCGTGGAAAAAAGACGGCAAAAGAAGTCTATCATCTGGATGGATGGGTGAGCCATCATAATGTGGATATCTGGGGACATTCCAGCCCGGTCGGATATTTCGGGCAGGATGAAAATCCCTGTACTTACTCTATGTGGCCGATGAGTTCCGGGTGGCTCTGCAGTCATCTGTGGGAGCATTACCGCTACACACTGGACAGAGAGTTTCTGAGAGAAAAAGCCTTTCCGCTTATCCGGGGAGCAGTGGAATTTTATCTGGGATATCTGGTGCCTTATGACGGATACCTCGTCACAGCACCATCTACGTCGCCGGAAAATACATTTACAACCTCGGATCACAGTGTCCATAGTGTGACCTCTGGTTCGACAATGGATTGCAGTATCCTGAAGGAATTGTTTGGAAATTATCTGAAAGCCTGCGCTATCCTTGATATCACAGACCTTACGGATGAAGTAAAAACTGCACTCAAAAAACTGCCGCCATTTAAGATCGGGAAAGAAGGACAGCTTCAGGAGTGGTATCTGGATTATCCGGAAGTGGATGTGCACCACAGACATGTTTCGCAGCTATACGGGCTTTATCCGGGAAATTTGATCCACAGAGAGGACGAAGAACTTCTGGTTGCCTGCCGCGTGGCACTGGACAGAAGAGGAGACGAGGGAACCGGCTGGTGCATGGCATGGAAGGCATGTCTCTGGGCGCGGCTCGGAGATGGAGAGCGTGCGTTGAAGCTTTTGAAAAATCAGCTTCGCGTTACAAAAGAAGAAACTTGCAGTCTGGTCGGCGGCGGGATCTACCCGAATATGCTCTGTGCACATCCGCCATTTCAGATCGACGGGAATTTCGGGTTTGCGGCTGCTGTCCTGGAAATGCTGGTACAGTATCAGGATGACAGGATCTTCTTTCTTCCGGCACTTCCGACGGAGTGGAAGGATGGAAAGATAAGCGGCCTTAGGGCACCGGGCGGCATTACCATTGACTTTGTCTGGAAAGACAGATGCATTACCGAATGCAGTCTGCGATCACAGACAGATACGGTACGCACACTTTTGTACAATGGAACCGAGAAGAAAGTAATGCTGAAAGCAGATGTCATCTGTTATATCGTCTGATTCTTTTTGCTGCGGCGGTACTCCCCGGCAGTCATGCCGCAGTATTTCCGGAAACTCTGTGCCAGATAACTCTGCGAGGAAAATCCGGCAAGATGAGCAATATCAGAAATTTCATGGTCTGTATTCTCCAGGAGATTTTTGCATACTTCAATCCGGCGGCGAGTCAGATAGCTGATCGGGGAGATCCCGTAGTAGCGAGTAAATTCGTGGCTCAGATAATATTTATTCAGATGGCTTAAGCTGGCAAGCTGTTCCAGATTGATGTCATCACTGTAGTGGGAATCCAGATAACGCTTGACGAGGGCACATTCTTTGCTTGGATGAAAGGATGGAAACAACTGGAAATCAGAGACGGCAAAGCGGCGGAGCTGGGCGATCAGAATGGCAAGCGTATGTTTGCAGATCTCTTCATAACCATCGTTTTTTTCATCCAGTTCCTGAAAAAGGGAATGAAAATAAAACAAAAGGTCGGCATGTTTCTGGCGGCAGTGAAAGATCTGGAATTCTTTCTGATCCTGGAAGGAAAAACTGATCCCGTCCACACCGACCGTATAATAAGAAAGCGGCGAGGCACTTAGGGAAGTTTCCGTATGCTGGATATGAGGGTTGACGATGATCAGGTCATCTTTTTTAATAGAAAAACGTTGGTTTTCGATCAGGAATTCCCCGCTTCCCTCACTGACGTAAAAGAGTTCCGTGAATGCATGGGTATGTGGGATACTGGGCCAGTCTTCCTCATAGTGGGAAGAAGAGGCGTTCACCAGGGCAGCTTCCGTTGAAAAAGGAGTATCGTCCGAAAAAGAAAAAAACCGTGTGCTCATGTGTACCTCCCGGGTCCGAAATATTTTTCAACTGTCAGGATAGCACAAAAGATAAAATACCGCAAGATTTCTAAAAAGCATAGCAAGAACAACGTTGAAAAACAGAGAAAAAGGACGTATTCTGATAGTATCTGAAAGAGAACAGAAACAGATGATAAACCAAATACATAAATATAAAACGGAGGTACACCTATGAGCCAGAACAAAGGCAGAGTTACGATCCCGACAAACCTGGATGTGGTAAAGGAAACACTGGATATCGTAGAGGAATGGGGCGCAGATGCGATCCGTGACTGCGATGGAACAGAGTTCCCGGCAGAACTCAAAGACACAGGCGCAAAGATCTACGCTACTTATTATACAACAAGAAAAGACAATGCATGGGCAAAGGCAAACCCGGATGAGATCCAGCAGATGTACATCATGAGTTCTTTCCATACAGCAACGGAGGAGAAGCTTGAGATCCACCTTATGGATCACCTTTACCCGGACATGCTGAAAGTAAATACCCGTGACGACATCACCAGATGGTGGGAAGTCATTGACCGTACCACAGGCGAAGTCGTTCCGACAGATCAGTGGTCTTATGACGAAGAGAGAGGAAATGTCGTGATCACACCGGCGAAGCTTTTTCATGAATATACGGTCAGCTTTCTGGCATATATCATGTGGGACCCGGTTCATATGTACAATGCTGTTGTAAACGACTGGAAGGACGTAGAGCCGCAGATCACTTTTGATGTGCGCCAGCCGAAGACAAGGGCACATTCTCTGGAGCGTCTCCGTCGTTTCCTTGATACGCATCAATATGTGGATGTAGTACGTTTTACGACATTTTTCCATCAGTTTACCCTGATCTTTGATGAGCTTGCGAGAGAAAAATATGTAGACTGGTTCGGCTACTCCGCATCTGTCAGCCCGTATATCCTTGAGCAGTTTGAAAAAGAAGTAGGATATGCATTCCGTCCGGAATACATTATCGACCAGGGCTACATGAATAATACATACCGTATTCCGTCCAAAGAATTTAAGGATTTCCAGGCTTTCCAGAGAAGAGAAGTTGCGAAGCTTGCCAAAGAGATGGTAGACATTGTCCATGAATATGGCAAGGAAGCCATGATGTTCATGGGCGATCACTGGATCGGCATGGAGCCGTTTATGGACGAGTTTGCCTCCATCGGACTGGATGCTGTCGTTGGAAGTGTCGGAAACGGTGCGACCTTACGTCTGTTCAGCGATATCAAGAACGTAAAATATACAGAAGGACGTTTCCTTCCGTACTTTTTCCCGGATACCTTCCATGAGGGCGGCGATCCGGTCAAGGAAGCCAAAGTAAACTGGGTAACAGCAAGACGTGCGATCCTTCGAAGCCCGATCCAGAGGATCGGTTACGGCGGATACCTGAAACTTGCTCTGGAATTCCCGGATTTTGTACAGTATATCAAAGAGGTATGTCAGGAATTCCGTACACTCTATGACAATATCCAGGGCGTGACCCCATACTGTGTGAAGCGTGTAGCTGTCCTGAACTGCTGGGGAAAAATGCGTTCCTGGGGCAACCACATGGTACATCACGCAATTTATTACAAACAGAATTATTCTTACTTTGGGATCATCGAGGCTTTGAGCGGTGCACCGTTTGATGTTTCTTTCATCAGTTTTGATGATATCCTGGAAAATAAGGATCTGCTGAAAAACTTTGATGTTGTGATCAACGTAGGCGATGCAGATACCGCACAGAGCGGCGGCGAGTACTGGGTAAACGAAACGATCATCACTGCCGTAAAAGAATTTGTCTACAACGGCGGCGGCTTCATCGGAGTCGGCGAACCGGCAGCCCATCAGTGGCAGGGACATTATTTCCAGCTTGACGATGTGCTTGGAGTAGAAGAAGAAAACGGCTTTAACCTGAACAAAGACAAATACAACTGGGAAGAACACAGAGATCACTTTATCCTGGCAGACAGTGACGGAGATGTTGATTTCGGTGAAGGAAAGAAAAATATCTATGCACTTGACGGAACTGAGATCCTGATCCAGAAAGACCAGGAAGTGCAGATGGCAGTCAGGACCTTCGGAAAAGGCCGCGGTGTCTATATCAGCGGACTTCCGTACAGCTTCAAGAACAGCCGTGTCCTCTACCGTGCAGTCCTCTGGTCCGCATCCGCAGAGGAAGAGCTGAACTGCTGGTATTCCACAAACTACAATGTAGAAGTCCATGCCTATGTAAAGAACGGCAAATACTGTGTCGTAAACAACACCTACGAGCCGCAGGACACCGTTGTATACAAAGGCGACGGAAGCAGCTTCGAACTTCACATGGAAGCAAATGAGATCAAGTGGTACCAGATCTGAGAAGCGAAAATATCTAAGAAATAGAAGAATGATGTGATAAGAAAAAAGGTATGAGACCATAGAAGTTAAAACTGTGGTTTCATACCTTTTTGAGATTTACTGATGAAATCGTTTCCCGTATTCTGAAGGGGAAATTCCCATACATTTCTTGAACAGCCTGCTGAAATAGAGCTGGTCATCGATCCCTACCATCGTGGAGATCTCTTTGAGCGAAAGCCGGTTGTCTTTGATCATGGTAGCGGCTTTACGTATCCGGAGATTGTTCAGATAACTGGTGATGCTTGTTCCTACCTCTGATTTAAAAACGCGGCACAGATAGCTGGAACTTAAGCTGACATTTGCGGAAATGGAGGACAGTGTGAGCCGGTGCATATAATTTTCTTCGATATATGTGAGGGTTTTGGCAATATCGTCTGTATAATGCCCTTCATTTATGGTAAAGGTCTGATAAGTATTTCTGGCTTCTTCATAGTCCGGAAGATTTTCCTGATATGGCATATCCGGGGCGAAGGACTGGTACATGGTGAATCGGTTGTATAGTTTTTTTACGAGCTGAGCGACTTTCATCTGGCCTGCATCCAGTTCTTTCTGGGAAAAGACTACCAGTGCACTGTAGTCGTTCAGTACAAGGATATATGGCTGCAGTACGCCCTGTACTGCGTCCAAGATCATATCACACAGAAGTTTCCCCGAGATAGAAAAGGCTTCATTGGACAGAAATTTTTCAAAGGTTACGTAGCAGACGGCACATGGTTCCTGCATAAAGCGCAGGTCTGTGCCGGCGTTTTGGGCTGTAAAGGAGGAAAGGGAAGATTCTCCCTCAAAAAAGGAGAGGAGCAGGCGGGTTCTGTTCTCGGATACGGTTTCTGTTGGAACAGGAACTTTCCTGTCGGCTTTTTCCTGCAGCTTTTCGGTCGTTTTGTTCAGGCAGGCAAGAAGAGTGTCCGGACTGATCTTGATCTTTAACAGATAGTCTGCCGCACCCAGAAGGAGCGCGCTCCGCACAGAATCAAAATCCTCATAATTGCTGAGGACGAGGATCTCTCCGGGATAATTTTTTTCTTTCAGGGTACGGATCAGTTCCAGTCCGTCCATTTCCGGCATTTTGAGGTCGGTGATGATCACATCCGGTTGATGTTTTTCGATGAGAGACATGGCTTCCAGACCGTTTGAGGCGGTCCCGCAGATGGAGAAACCGTGTTCTTCCCAGGGGAGGATCGAGCGGAGGGCGATTTTTACAATGGGTTCATCATCTATAATAAGTATACTGTACATTTGAGTCCTTTCTGAGCGGGTTGTCTTTTTTCTGGCTGCTGTGACAGGGTATCAGCATAAAGCTTTGGCAGTGTCAGGGTACAGGTGGTGCCTTTGCCCGGGTGACTGTCGATCTTTAATCCGTATTCCCGTCCGAAGTTAAGCTGGATCCGGTCATTTACATTTGCTACGCCGATTTTTTTGCGGTCTTTGTGCGGGTTCAGATCAGACCGGGTCATCTCGAATCCTTTTCCGTCATCCTGAAGTTCCAGGATCATATGTCCGTCTTCCTCCCAGCAGGTAATATGGATCTTCATGACAGAACCATCATCGGAAGAACCATGCATCACGGAATTTTCGGCGAGCGGCTGCAGGATCAGCTTGGGAACGAGGCAGGAGAGCAGCTCTTCATCCTCCATATGGAAAGAATATTCGAAACTTCCTGCATACCGGATGCGGAGAATGGCAAAATAATTTTCCAGATTTTCCAGCTCTTCCTTCACGGTGATATATTCATTCTTATTTGTGAGCGTGTTCTGAAGAAGACTGCTGAGTGCCTGGATTCCGTCGCTGACGATCTGATCATTGTGCATGGCTGCCACAAAGCGCAGACTGTTTAAGGTGTTAAAAAGAAAATGAGGATTGAGCTGATACTGGAGCATCTGAAGCTCCAGTTCTCTCTTTTTCTTTTCCTGTTCTTTTTGCTGTTCGAGCAGATTCTGGATGGTATCTGCCATGTGGTTCATGCTGCCCGACAGGTCCGAAAGTTCATCTTTGTGGTTATCCTGAATACGGACGTTCAGGTTTCCGTGGGATAATTCTTTACAGAAATCCAGCATGCTTCTGATCGGGGATGTGATTCCCGGATATACCATTGCGACGATCCCAATGCACATGAGGACCAGGATCACCGCCACGATCAGGATCCGGCGAAGCATGGTATAAACTTCGGAATTGATATAATGATAAGGCATGGTGTACACAAAAAGCTGGTTGAGATTTTTGTTGAAAATGTAAGTGACCAGCTGTTCTTCGCCATCTTTGTGGATGCTGAAGGAATCGGTCCTGGAAGGAAGCTTCTGCTGGATATTTTTGAGGAATTCGCTGTCAACCTTTTTGCCGAGTGCGATATTTCTGTCCCAGGACGAAAGAACCGAACCGTCCATGTTCATATACATAATATTAGAAGAATCTGCCAGCCCTACCGGTTCGAGCACGGTCTTGGAAAAAATCTTCTCATCGATGGAGATCAGGGTGTAACCGATCACACGGCTTTCGCTGTACTGCTCATAGATCCTTCTTCCAAGGACCAGGATATCTCTGTCGCGGTAGGTGTGCACATATGCCCATACATCCTGATTTTCCTGGCGCAGCCGATCGAGGAGCATATCCACATCATCCTGATAGAAACCGTCATAGCCAAGGTCATAAAAAATATTTCCGTCGGTATCATATACCGTGATATTTTTGGCCTGTGCCGGATAGATGATCTTGGTACGGATCATGCTCTGGATCTCATTGATCGCCTGATTTTTCTCTATATCTGACATATCTTTGTTCAGAA
This sequence comes from uncultured Blautia sp., assembly GCA_934424575.1. Classification (GTDB taxonomy): domain Bacteria; phylum Bacillota; class Clostridia; order Lachnospirales; family Lachnospiraceae; genus Blautia_A. The sequence continues at coordinate 30,844 of CAKRXU010000002.1, read as the reverse complement.
GCCCGTCCTTGATCTCTTCGCTGACGCAGATAGAGCCGCACAGATACTGATATTTTTCGATCTCACTTACCATATTCAGATTGATCATCGATAAAGTCTGGGAAATGGAAGCAGAAAGTTTTTCCCGAAGTGCTACGGAAAAGATATGAAAGGAATAGCCGCTGATCCCTGCCAATGGTATAATGGATATCAGCAAAAGGGCAATGACAAGTCTTGTTTTGATACTGAATTTACGAAATCCCTGATAACGTTGTTTTTTATTCATTTTTCCCCCACCTTTTTATCCATTATACTAAAAAAAGTCAGGATAATCCATCCAAAACACAAATAGAAAAAGATTGTACATATTTATCACAAGAAAATCCATATCGTATAATTTTTACAAGAGAAAGTTCCATAAGCAGGGACGTTTTGTTAATTTACTACAAAAATATTTTGCCGTATACTGTCATCATAAGGCGAACGTAAAAAAAGCCAGCATGAAGGAGGAAACAAACATATGAAGAAAAGATTTGCAGCTTCTGCTATGATCCTTGCGATGAGCGCGGCTACCGTACTCTCACCGCTCACTGCATTTGCAGACGCAGAAGAACAGGAACTGAACATCGCGATCTTCCAGGGTGGATATGGAGATGCTTACTGGAATCAGATGGTAGAACTTTTTGAGGAAAGCCATGAGGGCGTAAAAGTAAACATGACCATCAGCCCTACCATCGGTGATATCATCCGTCCGCAGATCGTTGCCGGAAATGTACCGGATTTTATCTGTCTGAATGATGGCGGTGAGGACGGCGTGATCCTTTCTCTGATCAAAGAACATGCACTTCTGAACCTGAACGATGTTTTTGATGGCGAAAACTATGCAGGAACCGGTACACTCCGTGATGATATCACAGATGGAATCCTTGCAAGCAGCAAATGTGCCCCATATGGAGATGGTGATATCTATCTCGCACCGTTCAACAGCGGTCCGCAGGGCCTGATCTACAACAAGACATTCTTCGATGAAAACAATCTGGAAGTTCCGAAGACCTGGGATGAGTTCTTTGCCCTTGGCGATACAGTCAAAGACATCGACGGACGTTCTCTCTTCACTTATCAGGGAATCTATCCGGGATACATGGAAGAAATGCTCTGGCCGGCAATCGCAAATGAGTGCGGCGAAGAAGCCCTCACAAAGATCGCAAATTATGAAGAAGGTTCTTTCAATAACGAAGGCGTGCTGAAAGCCCTCACCCATATCAAAGAGATCGCAGATAAGGGATATCTTCTGGAAGGTACGGTAGGTATGAACCATACAGAATCCCAGACAGAGATGATGCTTGGAAAAGCTGCTTTCATCACAAACGGAACCTGGATGGAAAATGAGATGCAGGATGCTCCGAGAGAAGACAGATTTGAGTTTGCCATGGCTCCGATCCCGACAGAGAATGCAGACGATGTCCACTATGTATTCGACAGCTGTGAGCAGTTTTCCATTCCGGCAGTTGCAAAGAATCAGGAACTCGCAAAAGAATTCCTTCGTTTCCTGTACAGCGATGAATCTGTATCTGCATTTGCAGAAGCTTCCGGTGCCCTTTATGCAACAAAGAGTGCCCGTGAAGTAGCAAAAGACAAACTTTCTACAGCAATCTACAATATGTATGGAATCTATGATGAAGCAAATGCATCTTCTCTGATCATGAGCTTCTCAGCAGTTCCGGCTGACTGCAAGATCAATCCAAAAGATGAGATCTTCAACCCGATCACTTCTGTTATGAACGACGAAATGACAGTAGAAGAGTGGGCACAGAACGTAGAAGACGCTTTTGCACAGATTCGTGCAGATCAGGAAGCTGCCAAATAAATATCTTTGTCATCTACAGAACGGACGTTGTCCGATTAAGCGAAAAGGCTGCTGCACAATGTATGCGGCAGCCTTTTTTTACCCCAAAATGATTTGAAATCTGAAAAAAGGAGTGACCAGACGTGGTAAAAAAGCCCAAATTATTCATAGCTTTGTGTACGCTTCCCGCGCTGATTCTTACGGTCGTTTTTATGATCGTACCGATGCTGAATGCCATCTACCTGTCGTTTACCAGTTCCACTGCGCTCAGTGTTGGATTCAACAGTAAATTTGTATTTCTGGATAATTATATTTATATGTTCAAAGACAAGGACTTTGTGCAGGCACTTTTTAATACATTTAAACTGATGCTTGTGATCCCGGCTCTGACGATCTTTCTGAGCCTGGTATTTGCTTTTATCCTTACACAGGGAGAACTCCGGGAGAAATCTTTTTATCGTACGGTATTCTTTTTCCCGAGTGTTGTCTCTATGACGGTTGTCGGGATCGTATGGTCTTTTGTATTTAATCCGACAAGAGGGATCCTCAATCATATGCTGGATCTGTTTAACCTTTCTTCCTGGAAGCATGCCTGGCTGGGAGAGGGAAAAACAGCGCTCTGGTGTATCGGTGCCGCACTGGTATGGCAGGCGATCGGTTATTATATGGTAATGCATGTGGCTTCGATCGACGGGATCTCTCAGGAAATCTATGAAGCTGCCTCGATCGACGGAGCGACCGGAGTCCAGAAGTTTTTCAGGATCACGATCCCGCTTCTCCGCAGGTCCATCGGAACAACTTATATCCTTGCCCTATCAGGAACGATCAATCTGAGTTTTACCCTGTCCAATGTTATGACAGGAGGAGGACCGAACGGTGCTTCCAGTGTCCTTCTGCAGTATATGTACACGCAGGGTATGCGGAATGCAAACTTTGGCTATGCGATGGCGATCGCCATGTTTACGCTTCTGCTTGCGATCGTGCTTGCGATGATTTCACGAAAACTGTCAGCCGAGAAAGAATAGGAGGGAGACTGATGAAAACTGTAAGAACCTGGTGTATCAGGATCCTGATGATTCTGTTTACGATTATTTTTCTTTATCCGCTTTTCTGGAACCTGATGTCTGCGTTCAAGACGAATGCGGAATATCTGACAGATCCTTATGCGCTGCCGGTATCATTGAACCTGGATAATTTTGTAGCTGCATGGCAGAAGGCAAATATTGCGGCATATTTTGGAAATTCTGTGTTTGTAACGGTGCTGTCTACGGCATTGCTTCTGCTGTTTGTCATACCGATTTCTTATGTACTGGCAAGATACCGCTTTGCCGGGAGCAAACTGATCTCAACGATTTATATGGCATGTATTTTCCTCCAGGCAACGTATATCATGATCCCGCTGTTCCTGGAATTACAGGCGATCAACGGACTGAATAATCTGCCGGTACTCTGCCTGGTCTATGCGGTCATGCAGTTTCCGTTCTGCATCTTTACTCTGCAGGGCTTTATGTCTGCTGTGCCAAAAGACTATGAAGAATCTGCCCGGATCGATGGTGCCACAAACCTTCAGCTTCTTCTGAAAGTTATGGTCCCGCTTGCAAAACCGGGAATTGCAACGATCACAATGTTGAGCGCGATGGGCTTCTGGAATGAATATCCGCTGGCACTGGTTCTTCTGACCGATGATGCCAAAAAGACCCTTCCGATCGGAATGGCAAATCTGTTTGAAGTACAGAAGTATGCGACAGACTGGGGTGCACTGTTTGCGGGACTTGTGATCATTATGATCCCGACCATGATCATTTATCTGATCGGACAGAGATATCTGCTGCAGGGAATCGGTGCAGGCGGTCTGAAAGGGTGAATTGGATTTTTTTTGAGGAAGGAGAAGAGATATGCCGACAGATCAGGAATTGATTAAGATTGTTCCGTCGAAGCGTCAGCTTAAGTATCAGGAAACGGAATTTTATGCATTTTTTCACTTTGGGATGAATACGTACACGAACCGGGAATGGGGAGACGGTACGGAAGATCCCGGGATTTTTGATCCGCAGGAATTTGATGCCGGTCAATGGGTATCGGCAGTGAAAGCGGCAGGAATGAAAGGCGTGATCCTTACCTGCAAGCATCATGACGGATTTTGTCTGTGGTCGACGAAATATACGCAGCACAGTGTCGCTTCCAGTCCATGGAGGGATGGGGTAGGGGATGTAGTGCGAGAAGTTTCGGATACCTGCCGCCGTTATGGATTGAAGTTTGGGATCTATCTTTCTCCGTGGGATCGGAATCAGCCATGTTATGGAAGTGGGAAGGAATATGACGATTATTATATTGCACAGTTGACAGAACTGCTGACCGGGTATGGGGAGATCTTCAGTGTCTGGCTGGACGGGGCCTGTGGGGAAGGTCCGAATGGAAAGAAGCAGGTTTATGACTGGGAGAGATATTATGCATGTGTACGGAACTATCAGCCAGATGCCTGCATCTGCGTCTGCGGACCGGATATCCGATGGTGCGGAAATGAAGCCGGCGATGTAAGAAACTCAGAGTGGAGTGTAGTTCCTGCACGGACGGCCCTGACAGAAAGTGTGCAGGAAAGAAGCCAGCAGTCGGACGATGAAGAATTCCGCCAGAGGAAGATCACCAGTGATATGGAAGACCTTGGAAGCCGTGCCGCTCTTGAGGGCGAACGTGACCTGATCTGGTATCCGGCAGAAGTAAATACCTCGATCCGGCCGGGATGGTTTTATCATCCGGAAGAGGATGACCAGGTAAAAAGCCTGGAAGAACTGGTCCATATCTATCTGGGGTCTGTTGGTGGAAATGCAACGTTTCTTCTGAATATCCCGCCGATGCCGAACGGGCTTCTGCATGAGAATGATGTGGAGCGCCTGAGGGAACTGGGAGAATGGCAGCAGAGAAGCTTTTCCCGTAATCTGCTGGAAGAATCCCACAGGCCGGTGGAACTTGTCTTCGCACTGGATGAAGCAGAAGATGCCGGGTATCTGGTCTTAAAAGAAGAGATCCGGCACAGTCAGAGAGTAGAGGCTTTTGAAGTATTTGTAAGGGATCAGGGAGAGTGGGAGAAAGTCTATACCGGAACCGTGATCGGCTACAAAAAAATCATCCCGCTTTTTAAAGAAAACGTGAGAGAGATCAGGATCGTACTGAACGATTACAGAGTTCTGCCACAGATTTCCTTTGTTGGAGTGTATCCTGGGAAGAAATGATGAATTGTGATACAGAAAGTTATGTCAGATGCATCTGGAGAGAATCTGGAAATTGATCTGATATGTATATAGCTGTATGAAAGTCATCCAAAAGGGATTGAAAATTACCCTGATATGCATATGGCAGAATTTAAACCATCCAAATTACAGGCAAACATTGACTTGATTACAAGAAATAAAGTATAGAGCCAACCAAAAAAGAGAAAACAGATGACCAAAATTCTACAAAGACAAAAATAAACCATCCAGGAGCACTGCAAATGGATGGTTTATTTTATGGAAAACAGAAAACAAGTCACTTAAGAAGTTTGAAATGGATGACTTGAATTTTCGAAAGTTGTGAAAGGTCCCATTGTCGTCCATAGAACAGATGACCTGAATTCTATTAAATGAAAAATGGGTCGGCAGAGGATGGCATGTTTACCATTTCTGGGCATGCTTCTCAATAAAATTCAAAATGGCATACAGCCCCATTGCGATCACGCACAGGATCACGATGGACATCAGCACCCAGGTCAGCTTGAATGTCTGGGAACCGTAGATGATCAGGTACCCAAGTCCCTGGCGGGCGCCGATGAATTCTCCGATGATCACGCCGACAAGGCACAATCCAATATTGACTTTCATCACACTTAAGATGAGGGGCACAGAAGACGGAAGGACGATCTTTGTCAGTTCGTCTTTTTTTGTGCCTCCGAGGGTGCGGATGAGCTTGAGTTTTTCCGGGTCAGCTTCGCGGAAGCCAGTGTAGAGATTGATGACTGAGCCAAAGATCGCCACAGACATTCCGGCAACGATGATCGTCCGGACATTGGCACCGAGCCAGACGATCAGAAGCGGGGCGAGGGCAGATTTTGGCAGGCTGTTCAGGACGACGAGGTAAGGCTCCAGGATCCGCGAAAGCTTTGGACAGCACCACAGAAGAACCGCCGTGCCGATTCCAAGAAAAACAGTAAAAGCAAAGCTGACCAGAGTCTCCATCAGCGTGATGCCAATGTGTGTAAAAAGAGACTGATCCTGCACCATCCGAAGAAACGTCCTCCAGATCTCAGACGGACTGCTGAAGATAAAAGAGTCGATCCATCCCCGTCTGGCAGATACTTCCCACAAAAGCAGAAAGCCCAGGAACAAAAAGATCCTGGACACGTGGATCAGATATTTTTCACGCCGGATACGAAAAAGATACTGTTTCTGTGCAGCAGAAAGGTCAGGCATACTGGTTCAGCTCCTTCCAGATAAGATTGAAATAAGACTTAAATTCCGGTGCACCGCGCGCGGCAAGCGGTGTCCGCTCATCCAGCGACAGCCGGATCGTGACAATGCGGGTGACCTGAGCAGGGCGGGCAGAAAGGATGACCACGCGATCTGCCATACTGATCGCCTCAGAAATATCATGTGTGACCAGGATTGCGGTTTTTTGCTCTTTCTTGAGGATGCGTCCAATGTCGTCACTGACATTTAACCGTGTCTGATAATCCAGCGCGGAAAAAGGTTCGTCAAGCAAAAGAAGCTCCGGTTTCAGGGCGAGTGTGCGGATGAGAGCTGCGCGCTGGCGCATGCCGCCGGATAACTGCGAAGGACGGGCTGTGCGGAATTTGTCGAGCCCGTAGGTATCAAGCATTTCTTCGATATAGGCAAGTTTTTCGGGCGTTTTTTCTCTGCGAATCTCGAGACCGAGGAGGACATTTCGATAGATATTTCTCCACTCCAGAAGATGATCTTTCTGGAGCATATATCCAATGCGCGGATCGCCGGGGGACGGAGGGATGCCGTTCATAAGGATCGTGCCTTCTTCTGCCGGGAGCATGCCGCAGATCAGGTTCAGAAGCGTGGATTTCCCACAGCCGGACGGACCGACAACAGCAAGGAATTCGCCGGGCATCAGGTCAAACGATATATTTGAAAGGGCTTTCGTCTCTCCGGATACGGTATGGTAAGAAAGAGAAACATTTCTGATCTCCAGAAGGGGTTTCATACAAAATACCTCGAAAGAGAATCTATATTTTAAGATATGCGGGAGAGAGCATCTGTGTTATGATAGGAAAAAGGATTCAAGAAACAGCCTGATATAGAAGAATCCGTATAGAATTTTATAAGAGGAATACCATCATGAACAAACGAAACTATCAGAAAGAACTTGATAAACTTATCGAGAATATAAAAAAAGAAGGCAGAATCCCGAGGCTTTTTCTCCACAGCTGCTGTGCGCCATGCAGCAGTTACGTGCTGGAATACCTGTCTCAGTATTTTGAGATCACGGTATTTTTTTATAATCCAAATATTTCATTAGAGGAGGAATACCGCAAGCGAGTTGCAGAGATCCGCCGTCTGGTGTCCGAGATGCCATTTACGCATCCGGTGCATATAGAAGAAGGAACTTACGATCCGCAGGTCTTTTATGAAATGGCAAAAGGCATGGAAAAAGTTCCGGAGGGCGGTGAACGCTGTTTCAAATGCTACCGTCTCCGCATGGAAGAAGCCGCAAAACTTGCCGAAGAAGGCGGTTATGACTACTTCACGACAACCCTCTCGATCAGCCCGCTCAAAAACGCAGAGAAGATCAATGAGATCGGCGAGGAACTGGCAGAGATCTACAAAGTACCCCATCTTCCATCCGATTTCAAGAAGAAAAATGGCTATAAACGTTCCATCGAGCTGTCCCACGAATACGATCTTTACCGGCAGAATTACTGTGGCTGCGTCTTTTCGAAGCGCGAACAGGAAAAAAATTGAAGCAAAAACAAATTTCAGAGGGTTCTGCCCTTTGATTTTCCACTGGAATGTGGTAAACTGATAGAAAATTATACACTGCCGGAATGTTTCATAAATATCGGCAGCAGCAAAATCACCGTACAACAAGGAGGAAACTATGGCACAGTTATGGGGAGGACGTTTCACAAAGGAGACGGACAAACTTGTATACAACTTTAATGCATCTATTTCATTTGACCAGAAATTTTATAAACAGGACATCCGTGGAAGCAAAGCTCATGTCAGAATGCTTGCAAAGCAGGGAATCCTGACAGAAGAGGAGAGAGACCAGATCCTTGAAGGACTGGATGGCATCCTTGCAGACGTAGAATCCGGCAAGCTGGAGATCACATCCGAATATGAGGATATCCACAGCTTTGTTGAGGCAAATCTGATCGACCGCATCGGAGATCCTGGCAAGAAGCTTCACACAGGAAGAAGCCGTAACGACCAGGTTGCACTTGACATGAAACTTTATGTCCGCGACGAGATCGAAGAGATCGACGCAGAACTCAAGAAACTTCTGGAAGCACTCCAGACCATTATGGAAAACAATGTGCACACCTACATGCCTGGATTCACACATCTTCAGAAAGCACAGCCTGTTACCCTGGCACACCATGTAGGTGCATATTTCGAGATGTTCCGCAGAGACAGAAGCCGTATGGCAGACATCCGCAAACGTATGAACACCTGTCCGCTCGGTGCAGGCGCACTTGCAGGAACCACCTACCCGCTGGACAGATTTTATACAGCAGAGCTGCTTGGCTTTGATGAGCCGACAAGAAACAGCATGGATTCCGTATCTGACAGGGATTATGTGATCGAGCTTCTTTCTGCCATGTCCACTGTCATGATGCATCTGAGCCGTTTCTGCGAGGAGATCATCCTCTGGAACTCCAACGAGTACCGTTTCGTTGAGATCGACGATGCCTACAGTACAGGAAGCAGCATCATGCCGCAGAAGAAGAATCCGGATATCGCAGAGCTTGTAAGAGGAAAAACAGGTCGTGTTTATGGTGCCTTGACTTCTATCCTTACAACCATGAAAGGCATTCCGCTCGCCTACAACAAAGACATGCAGGAAGATAAAGAGCTGACCTTTGACGCGATCGACACAGTGAAAGGCTGCATCGCCCTGTTCACAGGAATGGTTTCTACCATGGAATTCCGCAAAGATGTCATGGAAGCAAGTGCAAAGAACGGCTTTACCAACGCGACAGATGCCGCTGATTATCTCGTAAACCACGGGGTACCGTTCCGTGATGCACATGGCATCGTAGGCCGCCTTGTCCTGACCTGCATCGACAAGGGCATCTCCCTGGATGAACTTCCACTTGAGGAGTACAAAGAGATCTCTCCGGTCTTCGAACAGGACATCTACGAAGCGATCAGCATGAAGACCTGCGTAGAGAAACGTGAGACCTACGGCGCACCTGGTCCGAAGGTCATGGAGCAGATCATCGCATTAAATCGTGAATATTTGAAAAATAATTAAAAAACCTCTTGCATTTTTATACAAAGTGGTATAGTATGTACAAAGAAAACAGATGTGTGCCACACAAAGACATATAAGAATAAATGAGTGAGGAGAAAATGTTATTATGAGCGAAAAACTGAGAGTCGGCATTTTAGGTGCTACTGGTATGGTAGGACAGAGATTTATCTCCCTTCTGGAGAATCATCCGTGGTTTGAGGTTGTTACCCTTGCTGCAAGCCCGAGAAGCGCAGGCAAGACCTACGAAGAAGCAGTAGGCGGAAGATGGAAAATGGACACTCCGATGCCGGAAGCAGTAAAGAAGATCGTTGTCATGAACGTAAACGAAGTAGAAAAAGTTGCTTCTACTGTAGATTTCGTATTTTCAGCAGTTGATATGTCCAAGGACGAGATCAAAGCGATCGAAGAAGAATACGCAAAGACAGAGACTCCTGTTGTATCCAACAACAGCGCACATCGCTGGACACCGGATGTACCGATGGTAGTGCCGGAGATCAACCCGGAACATTTCGATGTTATCAAATATCAGCAGAAACGTCTTGGAACAACAAGAGGATTCATCGCTGTTAAACCAAACTGCTCCATCCAGAGCTACGCACCGGTACTTACTGCATGGAAAGAATTTGAGCCATATGAAGTAGTTGCTACTACATACCAGGCAATCTCCGGAGCAGGAAAAACCTTCAAAGACTGGCCGGAAATGGAACACAACATCATTCCATACATCGGTGGAGAAGAAGAAAAGAGTGAGAAAGAGCCGCTGAGACTGTGGGGCAAGATCGAGGACGGTGTGATCGTACCGGCTACAGAGCCAGTCATCACCTGCCAGTGCCTGCGTGTTCCGGTACTGAACGGACATACAGCAGCAGTATTCGTTAAATTCCGCAAGAAACCTACCAAAGAGCAGCTGATCGAAGCCCTGAGAAACTTCAAGGGACTTCCACAGGAACTGGAACTTCCGAGCGCACCGAAGCACTTTATCCAGTACCTCGAAGAAGACAACCGTCCGCAGGTAAGCGAGGATGTCAACTACGAAAACGGAATGGGCGTATCTATCGGACGTCTCCGTGAGGACAAAGTTTACGATTACAAATTCGTAGGACTTTCCCACAACACCGTAAGAGGAGCAGCCGGTGGAGCTGTACTTTGTGCAGAGACACTCAAGGCAAAAGGATATATCACAAAGAAATAAATCCAAACATAAAAAACAGGAGAACCGTTCTGCCAGAAAGAAATCTGGCAGGGCGGTTTTTTTGCGGTGGAGAATCTGGAGAATTTGTGTTATGATAAAGTCTAAGACTGAAAAATGATTTTTCATAAAAACATATAATATAGAAGGGAGTATCAGACAAAATGGAAAAGGTGTATCTGACAAAACTTGCACCAAACTGTGGTTGTGCTGCCAAGGTAGGACCGGGCACGCTTGCGGGAGTGCTCTGCAAACTGCCGAAATTTCATGATGAACATCTTCTTGTGGGAACAGAAACCTCAGATGATGCGGCTGTCTACAAGATCTCAGACGAACTGGCAATGATCCAGACGCTGGATTTCTTTACGCCGGTGGCAGATGATCCTTATGATTTCGGACAGATCGCAGCGGCGAATGCCCTGAGTGATGTCTACGCGATGGGCGGCGAACCAAAGACCGCACTGAATATCGTAGCGTTTCCGAAGGAGATGGATACCGAGATCCTGGGCGAGATCCTCAAGGGAGGCGCAGACAAAGTACTGGAGGCAGGCGCAGTTCTTGCAGGCGGACATACGATCCAGGACGACACACCGAAGTATGGACTGAGTGTTACAGGCTTCGTCCATCCGGCGAAATTCTGGAAAAATTACGGGGCACAGACAGGCGATAAGCTGATCCTCACCAAACCACTCGGAACAGGTATTGTCAATACCGCGATCAAAGCAGACCTTGTATCGGAGGAGGCACGTGAGGCAGCCCTTAGATCTATGAAGACGCTGAATAAATATGCAGCAGAGATCCTGAAGAAGTATACGATCCATGCGTGTACGGATGTTACAGGCTTCGGCCTTGGCGGTCACGGAACAGAGATGGCAGAGGGAAGCCAGAAGACACTGGTGATCGACACGAGATCCCTGCCAATCCTTCCGGATGTAGAGGAATATGCATCTATGGGGCTCATTCCTGGCGGCGCATATCGCAACCGTGAATTCGCGGGCAAAGCAGGATATGAGAGCAGCGCAGAGCTCTGGAGAGAGGATCTTGTGTTTGACCCACAGACATCCGGAGGTCTTCTGGCAGCAGTCCCGGCAGAGGAAGCCGAGAAGCTTCTTGCCGAATTAAAAGGGCTTGATCTGCTCTGTGCAGTGATCGGTGAGGTCATTGACAGGAAAGATTACGCATTACTGATCCGATAGCTGAAAGTTATCAGTAAATGGAAAAGTTTATAGATAAAATACCGAACTTTAACCGATTTTTGTTGAGAAAAATTGTTCAAAATGCTATAATAAGTGAACACAATATGCGGAGGACACATTGAAGCACAAATACAATGTGTTCAGGGAAAGGGAGGTATTTTTTATGAATTACGAGGATGTACAGAAATTATCAAATGCAGCAAACGCGAAGATCACCCTTCTTCAGAACGATTTTCTGAAGTACTTTATGCGGGCGATCATGGCAGGATTCTTCATTGTGGTTGCGATGATCTTCTCTAATGTAGTCGGTAATGTTTTTGCCGGAGCAGAGGAGCCGGCGTGGGGCAAGTTTCTGGGAGCATTGGTGTTCTCGATCGCAGTCCTTCTGATCTCCATGGTCGGAGGAGAGCTTTTTACAGGAAACAACCTGGTCATGGCGTTTGGTGTCTATGACAAGCGAGTGACTCTGGGTGATGCCGGTAAGGTATGGCTTGTCAGCTACATAGGGAACTTTGTTGGATGCCTGATCCTGTCCCTGATCTTTGTATGGGCGGGCGCATCAGGAACCAAGGATTATTTTGCTGGTTTTATCGGAAACAAACTTGCGATCCCGGCAGGTCAGATGTTTTTCCGTGCAGTTCTGTGTAATTTCTTTGTATGTCTCGGAGTACTTTGCGGAATCAAATTAAAGAGTGAAGCCGCGAAGTTCCTGATGATCGTTATGTGTATCTCAGGATTCGTTGTCAGCGGATTTGAGCACTGCGTTGCAAACATGGGTATTTTTGTGACAGCAGCCTGCCTGGTACCAGGACTTTCCGTTGGCGCGATGATCAAGAGCATGGTGATTGTCACACTGGGAAATATGGTTGGCGGTGCAGTACTTCTTGCATGGCCGCTTAGAAAGATGAGTGCAGATCAATAATATGGGTAAGGCTTTATATATTGCAGAGAAACCGAGCGTCGCTCAGGAATTTGCAAAAGCATTAAAAATCAACGGACAGAGAAAAGACGGATACTTAGAATCTCAGGATTCCATAGTGACCTGGTGTGTAGGACACCTGGTCACTATGAGCTATCCCGAAAAATATGACATCAAATACAAAAGGTGGAGTTTTGATACCCTGCCTTTTTTGCCGCGCGAATTTAAATACGAGGTGATTCCGGGGGTTCAGAAACAGTTTGACATTGTGAAAGGGCTTCTGAACCGGCCGGATGTAGAGACCATCTATGTGTGTACCGACTCCGGGCGAGAGGGAGAATATATCTACCGTCTGGTCGCACAGATGGCAGGAGTGAAGGACAAGAAACAGAGACGAGTCTGGATCGATTCCCAGACGGAGGAGGAGATCCTCAGGGGGATCCGCGAAGCGAAGGACCTGTCATCCTATGACAATCTGGCGAATTCTGCCTACCTCCGCGCCAAGGAGGACTATCTCATGGGGATCAATTTTTCCAGAGTGCTCACACTGCGCTACGGAAACAGCGTTTCGAGCTACCTTAAGAGCAAATATCAGGCGATCGCGGTAGGACGCGTTATGACCTGTGTCCTTGGCATGGTCGTGCGCCGGGAACGAGAGATCCGCTCTTTCGTCAAGACACCATTCTACAGGGTGATCTCAGGAATCGCACTGGAAGGGGAGAAATTTGACGGTGAATGGAGAGCCGTGGAAGGAAGCCGTTACTTCCAGTCTCCTTATTTATACAAGGAAAATGGTTTCAAAGAAAAGAAACACGCACAGGAACTGATCGATTTCCTGAGCACGGAGCAGCCGCTCAGATGCAGCGTTGACAAGATCGAGCGCAAGAAAGAAAACAAGAATCCGCCGCTTCTTTTTAACCTGGCGGAGCTTCAGAATGTCTGCTCCAAGCTGTTCAAGATCAGCCCGGATGAGACTCTCCGTATCACGCAGGAACTCTATGAGAAGAAACTTGTCACTTATCCGCGAACGGACGCCAGAGTGCTTTCTACCGCAGTGTCAAAGGAAATTTACAAGAATATCTCAGGACTTCGCAATTATCCTGCGATCGGAACTACCGCAGAAGAAGTCCTTCAGATGGGAAGCTACAAGACGATCGCAAAGACAAGATACGTCAATGACAAGCAGATCACAGATCACTATGCGATCATTCCGACCGGTCAGGGCTTAAATGCACTGAACAGTCTGTCGGTCACTTCACAGAGAGTCTATGAGACGATCGTGCGTCGCTTTCTGTGCATTTTCTGTCCGCCGGCAGTCTATCAGAAAGTCAGCCTGGTGACGGAGATGCAGAAGGAGAAGTTTTTTTCCAGCTTTAAAGTGCTCCAGGAGGAAGGCTACCTCAAGTATGCAACGAATTCTTTCGCCCGCAGAGGCGTAAAAGCGCAGGATACGGAAAAAAGTGACAGTGAGGATGTCTCCTGTGATGCACAGCTTCTTGCTGCATTGCATAAGCTCAAAAAGGGTGATATACTGACGGTAGATTCGCTGGATATCAAAGAAGGCGAAACTTCACCGCCGAAACGCTACAATTCCGGTTCGATGATTCTTGCGATGGAAAATGCAGGACAGCTCATCGAGGACGAGGAACTGCGTGCGCAGATCAAGGGAAGCGGGATCGGAACGAGTGCGACCAGGGCAGAGATCCTGAAGAAACTTTTTTCCATCAAATATCTTGCCCTGAACAAGAAGACACAGGTGATTACGCCGACGCTTCTCGGGGAGATGATCTTTGATGTGGTCAACTGTTCCATTCGCCAGCTTCTGAACCCGGAACTGACTGCAAGCTGGGAAAAGGGCCTGAATTATGTCGCAGAGGGCAGTATCACGCCGCAGGAATATATGGACAAACTGGAGCATTTTGTCAGGATCCGTACCGACCAGGTGGAACAGAGCAATTATCAGTACGCACTGCGGCAGTTTTTTGATGCGGCGGCGGTCAATTATCAGAAAAAACAGACAACGTCAAAACGAGGAGGAAAAGCATAAATGTTAAAAGATTTTACAATCGCAAATCTCTTAGATTTAAATGAAACGATCGCAGGTGAATTATTTGAGGGCAAGACTTATCCGTGGGAGATCCTTCCGGAGATCGGAGCTTTTATCGTAAAGCTCGGTGAGACACTGGATCCGCAGGAATATGACTGTAAGGACGGCAACATCTGGATCGCAAAAAGCGCGAAAGTGGCACCGACTGCCTGCATCAACGGACCGGCAATCATCGGTAAGGAAGCAGAAGTGCGTCACTGTGCATTCATCCGTGGAAACGCCATCGTAGGTGAGGGCGCTGTCGTAGGAAACTCCACAGAGCTTAAGAATGCCGTATTATTCAACAAAGTACAGGTTCCGCATTATAACTATGTAGGGGATTCTGTCCTTGGATACAAATCCCATATGGGAGCCGGTTCTATCTGCTCTAACGTAAAATCCGACAAGAAGCTTGTCGTAGTCAAGGACGGCGATGAGAAGATCGAGACAGGTGTCAAGAAATTCGGAGCAATGCTCGGAGATCATGTAGAGGTTGGCTGTGGTTCTGTCCTGAATCCGGGAACTGTGATCGGAAGAAATTCCAATATCTACCCGCTTTCACCAGTAAGAGGCTGCATTCCTGCAGACAGTATCTACAAAAATGCAGCAGAAATCGTCAAAAAGAATTAATATTTAACTGAGAAAAAGAATCTGCCGGAGGATCACCAGAATCGTGAGATGCACCGGGTAAAACAGATAAAAGAAATATTTCGCGGCTTTTCCCTGGATAAAGCCGCGTTTTCCATTGTACATATTAATGGAGATAAAGGAAAAGCACATTTTCCATTCGTAATTCATCCAGAGTGTGCTGACAAGTGCCTGCAGGATCCGCTGCGTGCGGAACAGGTACATGATCATGATGAGCAGAAAACCATGCCAGCTATAATCAGCATGGAAAATATAAGAAAAGCCAAAAAGTCCCACGATACAGGATAATTGAAGGACCGGTTTTTCCCACAGAGCTTCCAGTGCACAGAGCCCGAGATATCCGAGGAACAGAGTAAAAAATACATTCTGCGTCGGATGATGCCAGGTATTGCTGAATACGAAATTCCACGGGATCTCAGAGATCAGCGCGAAGAGAAGCAGGTTCTGTCCGTATTTGCGGCGGTTCCTTGTGTGAAGGAAGCCCTCGATCAGAAGGAAACAGAAGATCGGGAAGGCAGATCTGCCGATGTCACGGACGATGCGGTACCAGGTGATCTCTGTGGAACCAATGGTAAAGAGCACCCGGAGGGCAGGTTTCCAGTTGGCGAGGATCAGAACGCCGGTGTGGTCGATCAGCATCAGGATGCAGGCGAGAAGTTTCAGGGCACTGCCGCTTAAGATCTGAAATCTTTCCGGAAAGATACTGGGAGGCAGTGTCTGCAGTGTTTGCGTAGTCATAAAAGTCTCCTTATGTAAAATAAAATTTTTCAAAATGAACAATATCATTTTAACACAAAACGATCTGCTTTACCAAGTTTCTTGTCTGGAAAAGCAGATTGTGCTATATTAAAGTAATAAAGTGAAATGGTAAAACAGCGCAGTTAGGAGGAAAAGATTATGGTAAACAGACATAAGATCCAGATTCCCGAGCTGACAGGGGAGGAAGAGAGGAATCTTTATATTTATCTTCCGGATTCCTATGACTGGGACCGGGAACGATATTATCCTGTTTTGTATATGTTTGACGGACATAATGTCTTTTTTGATTCTGATGCCACCTATGGGAAATGCTGGGGCATGAAGGAATACATGGACGATACCAGTACACAGATGATCATTGTGGCAGTCGAATGCAACCACAGCCCGGACAATGGACGGCTCAAAGAGTATGCTCCGTTCAGCTTCCATGACGCAAGATGCGGCAGCATCACAGCAAAGGGTGCGATCACAATGGACTGGATGGTCCATACGCTGAAACCTCAGATCGACCGGGATCTTAGAACCCTCAGCGACCGGGAGCATACGTTTATCGCAGGAAGCTCCATGGGCGGGCTGATGAGCCTGTATGCAGTGGCACAGTACAATTCTGTTTTTGGCAGAGCAGCGGCACTGTCTCCGTCTGTATGGACAAATGTCGACAAACTGGAACAGCTCATCCGCAGGACAAAGATCCGGCAGAATACAGTGATCTATATGGACTATGGTTCTGTAGAACTGGAACAGCGCCCAAAGATCCGCAGAGATTTTGAGCGGATCGCGGCGGCATTTTTCCAGAAGAAAGTCCTTCTGGAGGCAAGGATCATCCCGGGCGGCACACACTGCGAGGCAAGCTGGGAGAGACAGATCCCGTTTTTTATGAATACACTTTTGTACGAGGAATAAAGAGATGGAAGTACAATACAGAAAAGAATACAGTCCTGCCCTGGGGCGGGACATGGAATGCAAGATCTATGGACACAAGGGCAGACCGGTGCTCTTTATCCCGTGCCAGGATGGGCGGTTTTTTGATTTCGAAAATTTTCATATGACAGATACCTGGAGTCCGTGGCTGGAAGCCGGTGAAGTGATGGTGTTTTCCATAGATACGATCGATCAGGAGACCTGGTCGGATACGGACGGTGATCCATACTGGAGAATCCGGCGCTACGAACAGTGGCTTCAGTATATTACAGATGAGATGGTTCCTTTTATGCGTGAGATAGTCAACGAGAGGAACGGCTGGACGGGCTATCCGGGGATCATGGTGTTTGGATGCAGCCTTGGTGCGACACATGCGGCAAATCTGTATTTTAGAAGACCGGATCTGTTTGACCGGCTTCTGGCACTGAGCGGTCTTTATTCTGCAGGATATGGCTTTGGTTCCTATACGGATGAGGTGGTCCGCCGGAATTCTCTGGTAGATTTTATTGGTGATATGCCAAAGGATGACCCGAGGATCGCGCTGTATAATCTCAAGAAAGCAGTCATCTGCGTCGGTCAGGGACCATGGGAACTGCCGGACTCCACGAGACAGCTCGCACAGATCCTGGCAGAGAAGGATATCCATGCCTGGGTGGATTTCTGGGGCTATGACTGTTCTCACGACTGGTACTGGTGGTATAAACAGGTAGAATATTTTGTTCCATACCTGTTGAAGAACGATTGATATAGAAGGAAAGAGTGATACTTATGAAAAATTTTCTGTTTATTTCTCCAAATTTTCCTGAAAATTACTGGATGTTCTGCCGGGAACTCAAGAAAAACGGGCTGAATGTCCTCGGGATTGGAGATCAGCCTTATGAGGAACTGAGCCAGGGACTGAAAGACAGCCTGGATGAATACTATAAGGTCAGCAGTCTCGAAAATGAGGAAGAAGTATACCGGGCGGCTGCATTCCTGATCTTCAAGCACGGACGCATCGACTGGCTGGAGTCCAACAACGAGTACTGGCTGGAGCGTGATGCCAGGCTTCGTACCGCCTTCCATATCACAAGCGGTTTCCAGGAGGACGATATTCCGAGGATCAAATACAAATCCAAAATGAAAGCCTACTATGCACAGGCGGGAATCACGACAGCACGCTATCATCTGGTAGATACCCTGGAAGAATGTGAGAAATTTATCAAAGAAGTCAGCTATCCGGTGGTCGTAAAACCGGATAATGGAGTAGGGGCAAGCCATACCTACAAACTGGAAGATCAGGGACAGCTCGAGGAATTTTTCCAGACAAAGGAACCTGATGTTTCCTATATAATGGAGGAGTTTGTAGCTGCAGAAGTGAATTCTTATGATGCCATCATTGATTCCAACGGAAATCCGATATTCGAAACAGGAAATGTGACACCGATCTCGATCATGGATATCGTGAACCATGAGGACAATGCGCTTTTTTATATCGTGAAACAGCTTTCCAGTGATATAAGACTGGCTGGCCGTGCCACGGTCAAGAGCTTTAATGTACGGAGCCGCTTCGTACATTTTGAGTTTTTCCGTCTGCAGAAAGACCAGAAAGGTCTTGGAAGAAAAGGAGATATCGTCGGTCTTGAGGTAAATATGCGCCCATGTGGCGGCTTTTCACCGGATATGATGGATTTTGCGTGCAAGACGGATGTTTACAAGATCTGGGCAGACATGATCGCCTTTGACCGGACGCAGATGCAGCCGGGAGACAGAGAGTACTGTGCATTTGTTGGACGAAGGGACGGCAAGAAATTTATCCTGAGCCATGAAGACATCATGACAAAATACGGCAAAAATATCCGGATGGCAGACCGTTTGCCGGACGTTCTGGCGGCTGCAATGGGTAACCAGATCTACATTGCAACCTTCCCAAGTAAGCGCGAAATGGATAATTTTTTTCAAGATGCACTGAAATATGAGTTTTAATGACAAAAATACTCAAGTTTGACTGGACTAACAAGAGGTTTTATGAGAAAATACTGTCAGGTTGTTAGTCTATCTTTTAACAACATTATAGTAAATCTATACTTGAAAGGAGTTTTAACATGATTTATTCACGCGAAGTAGAAGAAATGTGCCCAGTTGCACAGGGTGTGCATCACGGAGCTGCTCCGATCCCGGAAGAAGCAAAATGGGTTCAGGCTAAGGAAGTAAAGGACATTTCCGGTTTCACACATGGTGTAGGCTGGTGTGCTCCTCAGCAGGGTGCCTGTAAGCTGTCCCTGAACGTAAAAGAAGGTATCATCCAGGAAGCACTGGTTGAGACAATCGGATGTTCAGGTATGACTCATTCCGCAGCTATGGCATCTGAGATCCTTCCAGGACTTACTGTTATGGAAGCTCTGAACACAGACCTTGTATGTGATGCTATCAACACAGCTATGAGAGAACTGTTCCTTCAGATCGTTTACGGACGTTCTCAGTCTGCTTTCTCTGAAGACGGACTTGCAGTAGGTGCAGGACTTGAGGATCTTGGTAAAGGACTTCGTTCTCAGGTTGGTACAATGTACGGAACACTCAAGAAAGGTCCTCGTTACCTGGAAATGGCAGAAGGCTATGTTACAGGTATCGCTCTTGACGAAGATAATGAAATTATCGGTTATCAGTTCGTAAGCCTTGGCAAAATGACTGACTTCATCAAAAAAGGTGATGACCCGAACACTGCATGGGAAAAAGCAAAAGGTCAGTACGGCCGTGTTGCAGATGCTGTTAAGATCATCGACCCACGTAAAGAATAATTATACCGATTATAATTTCAGGAGGATAAGTAAATGGCTTTATTTGAATCATATGAGAGACGAATTGACAAAATCAATTCAGTTTTAAACAGCTATGGAATCGCTTCTATCGAAGAAGCAGAGAAAATCACCAAAGATGCAGGCCTTGACGTATATAACCAGATCAAAGGCATCCAGCCGATCTGCTTCGAGAACGCTTGCTGGGCATACATCGTAGGTGCAGCTATCGCAATCAAAAAAGACTGCAGAAGAGCAGCAGACGCTGCAGCAGCTATCGGTGAGGGACTTCAGGCTTTCTGTATTCCTGGATCCGTTGCTGACACACGTAAAGTAGGTCTTGGACATGGTAACCTTGGTAAAATGCTTCTGGAAGAAGAAACAGACTGCTTCTGCTTCCTGGCTGGACATGAGTCCTTCGCAGCAGCTGAGGGTGCTATTGGTATCGCTGAGAAAGCAAACAAAGTTCGTAAAAAACCTCTTCGTGTTATCCTGAACGGTCTTGGAAAAGACGCTGCTCAGATCATCTCCCGTATCAACGGATTTACATATGTAGAGACTGAGTATGATCCATACAAGAACGAAGTTAAAGAAGTATTCCGCAAATCCTACTCTGAAGGACTTCGTGCAAAAGTTAACTGCTACGGCGCTAACAGCGTTCCGGAAGGTGTTGCTATCATGTGGAAAGAAGGCGTTGACGTTTCTATCACAGGTAACTCCACAAACCCGACACGTTTCCAGCATCCGGTTGCAGGTACTTACAAGAAAGAATGCAACGAAAAAGGAAAGAAATACTTCTCCGTTGCATCCGGCGGTGGTACAGGACGTACACTTCACCCAGACAACATGGCAGCAGGTCCTGCTTCCTACGGTATGACCGATACACTTGGACGTATGCATTCTGATGCTCAGTTCGCAGGATCCTCTTCCGTACCGGCTCACGTAGAAATGATGGGTCTCATCGGCGCAGGTAACAACCCGATGGTTGGTATGACTGTTGCTGTAGCAGTAGCGGTACAGGAAGCTGCTGACGCTGGCAAGTTCTAATTCAAAATCATGTAAACAACTGAATTTCTAACAAATAGAGTTAGACACGTCATTTTGGGAAAAATGCCCATGACGTGTCTAACTTTTTTTGATTTTGTCATTTTTTACAATGGATTATATACGTCTTTTAATAATAACCATAACCAACCAACGAACCTGGACAATTTATAATAGACTTTACATTCTGGACGTGATACAATAACTCCAACAGGATCGAGCAGATTGGCAGGACAAGGAGAGACTGAATGACAGAACATGAAATGTTGGAACTGATTTTACAAAAGATAACAGGTCTAGATGACAAGATGACAGGTCTAGAAGATAAAGTAACAGGTCTAGAAGATAAAGTAACGAGTTTAGAAGATAAAGTAACGGGCCTAGAGGATAAAGTAACGGGCCTAGAGGATAAAGTAACGGGTCTAGATGGCAAAGTAACAGGCCTTGAGAACAAAGTAACAGGTCTTGAAGATGGACAACAGAATATCCTTCAGCAGATAGACGAAAAGATAACAGCATCAGAAGAAAGGATGATGCAGAAAATGGACGAGAAACTCACTTGTTCCGAAAATCTTATCCTTCGTGAACTGGACAGAGTACAGGAGCATCTGGAAACAGATGTTCAGAAAGTACAGAGAAATCTGGAAGAGTTACAGCAGTACTACAGAATCACAAAACTTGAGAACGACAATACTTCACTGCTCCTTAAAATGTACAACGATATGCAGAAGGAGATTGAAGAACTCAAAGCGAAAATAGCATAAACAAAAGTCTCTCAGTAAGTTTAACTGAGAGACTTTTTGAGGTACGGGATGAATGCAGAAAAAAGATATTACAACATAGAATTTCTCCGCTTCGCATTTGCCATATGCATCGTATATTTCCATCTGCTGCATTCTTTTATGATGGACTATACAGGCAATGCGGATCTTTATCTCTGGCTGGCGGAGCAGTCGAAGTATGCGAAGTATATCGTGGAGTGTTTCTTTATCATATCGGGATATTTCCTTTATCATACGATACAGAGACATCCGGAGATGACGACACAGGGATTTATAATACGAAGAGTGATCCGGCTGTGGCCGGTGCTGGCGTGTTCGATCGTGATCTCGGCGGTGTTTTTTGGAAAATCGATCTATGCGTCCTTTGTGGATCTGTTGTTTCTGCAGTCCAGCGGACTTGCGACAGACTGGCAGGGACTGAACTGGTATGTGTCGGCATTTTTTGTGGTGGAGATTTTTTATTTTGTACTGTATAAATGTTTTCGGAATTCGGCGAAGATGAAGCTTCTGATCTGCATGCTGATCTATTTTGGCTATGAGATCAACATCAATGCCATGGATGGCGGTTTCGGACGGAAGATGTTCCATGGAATCATCAACCTTGGCATGGCACGCGCTGTGGCAGGAATCGGTCTTGGATATCTGTTCGCGCTAGAGTGGCGTACTTTTACAGAGAAATGGAACCATCAGGATCCGGCACAAAAGGAGACAGACAGGAGTGCTTTCTGTCTGGCCTCAGCCATGGAAATCCTGACGTTATCCATGCTCCTGGTCGACTTCTTTTACAGCAAAAAAGCATATGATAACCAGTTTATCGTAGTGATCCTGTTCCCAGTATTTTTTGCCTGCCTGCTGACCAGAAAAGGAATTTTTTCCAGACTCACAGACCATAAATTTATTGGCCTTCCAGGAAGATATGCCTATTCGATTTACGTTATGCAGGAAGTGGCGTTCGAAGTACTTAAGAAGACCTTGTGGAAAAATACCTCATTTCTTCGTGATTATCCGATCGCTGCGATCGCAGTGTCGATCATGCTGACAATGTCATTGGGCATCCTGACTTATCATATGGTAGAAAAACCGGCAGCAGCCTGGCTCAAAAAGAAACTCTTGTTTTGTTGACAACAAAAATCTGAGCCAGTATAATCAAAACAGATAATAAATGACAATGAGGAAGATAAAATGAATAAACGATATGATTATCTGGTAGTAGGGGCAGGTCTTTATGGAGCGGTTTTTGCACACGAAGCAAAAAAAGCAGGAAAATCAGTCCTTGTGATCGATAAACGCCCGAATATTGCGGGAAATGTCTATACAGAAGATATTGAGAAAATCCATGTGCATAAATATGGGGCACATATTTTCCATACCAATAACAAGAAGGTCTGGGATTACATTACACAGTTTGCGGAATTTAACCGTTTTACCAACAGTCCGGTTGCCAATTATCACGGAGAACTTTATTCGCTTCCATTTAATATGTATACTTTTAATAAGATGTGGGGCGTTGTGACACCAGAAGAAGCGGCTGCCAAGATCGAGGAGCAGAAGCGTGAAGCTGGGATCACAGAACCGAAGAATCTGGAAGAGCAGGCAATCTCTCTGGTCGGCAGAGACATTTTTGAAAAGCTGATCAAAGGATACACAGAGAAGCAGTGGGGCAGAAGCTGTAAGGAGCTTCCGGCTTTCATCATCAAGAGACTGCCGGTCCGTTTGACTTTTGATAATAACTATTTCAATGCACTGTATCAGGGAATCCCGATGGGAGGATATACCAGGATGGCTGCGAATATGCTTGACGGCATCGAAGTCCGCCTTAATGAAGACTACCTTGAGAAAAAGGACGAATGGGATGCACTGGCAGACAAGATCGTCTATACCGGTCCGATCGATGCTTATTTCGGTTATCAGATGGGATATCTGGAATATCGTTCTGTCCGTTTTGAGACAGAACTTCTGGATAAACCGAATTTCCAGGGAAATGCTGCTGTCAATTATACAGATGTGGAAACTCCATGGACAAGGATCATAGAGCATAAATGGTTTGAATTTGGCAAAGATGATAACGGAGAGGAAATCCCGAAAACGGTCATCAGCCGTGAATACAGCTCTGAGTGGAAGCCTGGTGATGAGCCATACTATCCTGTAAACGATGAGAAGAACGGTTCACTTTATGAGAAATATCGACAGCTTGCCGAAAAGGAAGAACAGGTGATCTTTGGAGGAAGACTTGGAGAATATAAGTATTATGACATGGATGCAGTGATCGCATCTGCGCTTTCCATGTGTGAGTGTGAACTTTAAATATGACAAAAATATGAAATTCTGATGAAAATTGTGTTGCATCAGCTCTGAAAAACTGTTATAGTAAACCATGTAACAATGATTTTGGATGAAAGAGAAACACAGTAAGGAGTTTTTTTATGAGAAAAGCCACGGTAAACAAGTGGAAGGGAATTCTGTTTCTGGCAATGCTGTTTGGTTTTCTGTTTCTGGCAGGAAGCAGACCGGCTTCAGTATCTGCGGCCACCACAGAGAGATGTAAAGTTATTTTTGCGAATGCGAATGGTGTAGTTTCTACGGATACATACCGTAAATGGTCCGGATATGTAAATAAAGGAAGCTATATTACTCTTCCGGTTGTCAATCGTTCTGGATATAAATGTGTCTGGGTTGATAAGAGTGGAAGCAAGATAGTAAAATATTCTACAGGCAGACGTATCAAGATCACCAAGAATACAAAATTCTGTCTGAATTATTACAAACTTTACACGATCAGATACTATACAATAAACGGAAAAAGTGAATATACCACTCTGCGAGATCAGGGATATAAGGGCGAAGGACTTATGATGCCGTTATGCCCGAGCGTTACAGGTTATAAGATCCTTGGCTGGGGTACTTCAGCAGGTGGCAAGGTAACAAAGATTGAAGGAGATACCGTCAAAGTTACCGGCAATATGAAGTTTTATCTGATCGCCAAAAAGATCACAGGAGTAAATCTTCGCAAAGCAGACGGCAGTGTATGGAAAGTTATCGATACCAGTTCTGGAACCGCGAAATTTCCTGCGGTAGATATTACAAATGGCGACATGTGCCTGGGATGGTCCCGCAGCAGGGGCAAAACCGCTGATCCGGAATACAAAGCAGGAGATACGATCCCTACAAAGACAGGAAACTATTATATGGTTATCTTTTCTTCCTCACAGGACCGTGCTCCGGCTGCGATCGCAAAACCATTAAAACATCAGATGGTCTATTTTGTAGGAGATTCCAGAACAGTCGGACTTCAGTCTGCACTTGGAAATTCAGCTCCGTCTAATGTGGACTTTGTATGCAAGGGTATGCAGGGACTTACCTGGTTCCAGCAGGAAGGCTATAAAACACTGGTGAGCAAACTGGCTCAGCAGCCGACGAATACAAAGAAAGCAGTGATTGTCAATTTTGGTGTAAATGATATGAGTAACATCAGTTCATACGTTACTTATATGAAGAGAGTTTCACAAAACCTTAAAAAGAATTATAACTGTGAAATGTATTATCTTTCTGTCAATCCGCTGAACAGTGCCATGATCAGAAGATATGGCGGTGCGACAAGAACAGAAGCACAGGTGGCTGCTTTTAACAAAACCATCTATCAGCAGTTATGCACCGGAAGTAATCGCGCATTCATTTATATCAATACATGTACAAATCTTCAGAAATATGGCTGGATCAGCAATCGTTATAATGCGGGAATTTATGATGGACTTCATTATTCCAATGAGACCACTCTGCGTATTTATGATTACTGCATCAGAAAACTGAATGGCTGATCTACTGTTGAGTTTAGAGAGAGGAACTTTTAATTAATAATGAAACGAGTGATCACATACGGAACTTTTGACCTGCTTCATTATGGTCATATTAATCTTCTACGTCGTGCCAGACAGCTTGGAGATTATCTGATTGTAGGTCTTTCCACAGACGAGTTTAACTGGAATGAAAAGCAGAAAAAATGCTATTTTTCCTACGAAAAAAGAAAACAGCTTCTGGAGGCGATCCGATATGTGGATCTTGTGATCCCAGAAGAAAACTGGGAGCAGAAGCGTTCCGACGTAAAAGAATATCATGTAGATACCTTTGTTATGGGAGATGACTGGGAAGGGAAATTTGATTTCCTGAGAGAAGAGGGCTGCGAAGTAGTCTATCTGCCGCGTACTCCTGAGATCTCCAGTTCCCAGATCAAAGAAGATCTTCATGCAAAAGAACAACAGTAATAATGACTGACCGGGGGTTAGACCTCGGTCAGTTCTTTTATGGAATGAAACTGATAGCCCATTTCTTCCCATTTGGTGAGAAGTTCATCCAGGATCGAGGCATTTGTGGAGGAGGTATTGTGGAGGAGTACGATCGCTCCGGGATGGACTCGGGGCAGAAGTTTCTGAAAAGCTTCTTCGCTGGTTGGCTGCTGATCCTGGATCCAGTCGACATAGGCGAGACTCCAGAAAAATGTGGAATAACCAAGTTCTTTTGCCATGGAGAGGTTTTCTGTGCTGTAGACACCACGGGGCGGACGGTAGAATTTTGTCATGGATTCGCCGGTCACGGATTTATATAATTCTTCTACACCTTCGAGCTCCTTCTGAAAAGATTCCATTGAGGAGATCTGGGACATATCAGGATGTGTCATTGTGTGATTGCCCACGATGTGTCCTTCCGACACGATTCGCTTGATAAGATCGGGATTATCTTTAATGAAATTTCCAACAGCAAAAAAGACAGCAGGGGCCTGGTGCTTCCCAAGCGCATCCAGGATAGCGGGTGTGTTTCCGTTTTCGTACCCGGCATCAAAAGTCAGGTAGAGGATTTTTTCGTCGGTATTGCTTGCATAGTAGGCATTGTACTGTTTCAGATCATCGATCGTGGCATTTCCGACAGGACGTTTTCCTTCTTCCTGAAAACTTAAACCCCAGCTCGCACTCTGGGCGGAGGCAGAAGTTTCCTGTGTGGTGGAAAGCGTTCCGGTGAGGATCCCAAGCAGACTGCCGAGGGTAAAAGCACCGGCCAGTAGAAAGAGAGAACATAAAATGCGGGATTTCTTTATGTAGTGAAAGATAAGAATAAAAAAAGATGTCATGGGAATCTCCATGCAGATGTTTGATTCAATATATGTAAGAAAGCAAAAAAATAGAGCCATCAGATAATTTAAATTGATCTGGTGGCTCTTCTACTGTTCATTGTCCAATGGAACGTACCTCCTGTTTGATTTATAAAACTTCTGGAATAATTATGAATTTATGTTTCTGGTGGTCCATACCTCTCTTTCTTGAATTATGATGTGTTAAGATTTACGTTTCTGGTGGTCTGTACCTTCCTTTCTTAAAGTGTTGGGGTTCGCTTAAGTTTTCGGTGGTCTCACGCCTTTCTGTTTGTTTTTGTTTCGTTCCTTTGTTTTATGTACTTAATATAACAGATAAAAATACATTTGTCAACAATAAAAAATAAAAATTTCAAAATAAATATTTTGTATACTGCAAATAATATAATAAAAATAGAATTATCTGAAAATAATGAGAAGCAGGAAACTCACCGGAATTCTGCATAGAAACAGACATCAGGGGAAAACTATCCATATCATTTGATGAAGGAGGTAATCTCATGTTGCGTTATCTACCTGTACGCAGGATCCACGCAAGACAGGTTCTGGACTCCAGAGGAACACCTACGGTTGAAGTGGAAGCTACTGTAGGTGAAGGGATCATTGGAATTGAGGGATATACAGCGAGGGCGATCGTGCCTTCCGGAGCATCAACAGGAAGATTTGAAGCAGTGGAACTCCGGGATGGAGAAAAAGGATATTATGTCGGATTAAGTGTACGAAAAGCAGTCGAAAATGTAAATACCAGGCTGGCGGAAGCTATTCTTGGAGAAAATGCGTTGAATCAGGTACGGATCGATAAGCTTCTGATAAAGGCAGATGGAACAGAGAATAAGAGCAGCGCCGGGGCAAATGCAACTTTGGGTGTTTCTATGGCAGTTGCCCGGGCTGCGGCGATGGCACTTCGTATTCCGCTGTATCAGTATCTTGGCGGCTGTCATACGAGAAAAATGCCAGTTCCTATGATGAATATTTTAAATGGCGGTGCTTGTGTTATTATAATGACACAAGGCAGAACCCCTTATAATACAAGGGCTCTAGCGATTTAGTCCTAAATAAATTTCGTAACCAATCAACGAATTTATGAAGGAAAGGCCTCTCTTTTATAAATAACACAGTACAGAAGTAATAGAATTTCAGAACTCTGCTGAGATGTATTTACTATACCACGAAAGCGGTGATAATTGAATAAAAATATATTTTGGACTGAATTAGCTCGCATGAGATTTATATCTCAGCTGTCTGATTCAGTCTTTTTATTTAACAAGAAAGAAGGGAAAGATTATGGCAAAAGTAATTTCTATTGTAAACCAAAAAGGGGGAACGGGAAAATCAGCATGTACAGCTAATTTAGCAGTAGGATTAGCACAAAAGAATATGAAAGTGTTAATCGTTGATGCCGATCCACAGTCTGATGTATCCGCAGGATTTGGATATCGTGATTGTGATGAAAGTAATGAAACACTTACAGCTCTTATGGATACAGTAATGAAAGATGAAGATATTCCTTCAGACTGTTATATCAGGCATCAGGCAGAAGGAATAGACATTATCTGTTCTAACATTGGACTGGCAGGTACGGAAGTACAGTTGGTAAATGCAATGAGCAGGGAATATGTATTGAAACAGATTTTATATGGTATCAAGGATCAATATGATGCAATTATCATTGATTGTATGCCATCATTGGGAATGATCACAATCAATGCACTGGCTGCATCAGATGAAGTACTAATTCCGGTTGAAGCGTCTTACCTGCCAATCAAAGGATTGCAGCAGTTATTAAAAACAATCGGTAAGGTCCGTAAGCAAATCAATCCGAAGCTGCAAGTCGGTGGAATTCTGTTTACGATGGTCGATGCTCATACGAATGATGCCAGGAATAATATGGAACTTCTCAGAAATGTATATGGAAGTCAAATTCATATCTTCGATAATTATATTCCATTTTCTGTAAGAATGAAGGAAGCAGTCAGAGAAGGACAGAGTATTTTCTCTTATGATCCGAAAGGCAAAGCTACAGAAGCTTATCGGAGAGTGACGGAGGAGGTGCTGAAAGATGCCATCTAAAAAAAGAGCAACTCCCGTTTCCTTACAGCCGCTTGATGCATTGTTTGGAACAAACGAAGAGACAACCAATGGAATTAGTGAGATAGCAATAGGAAGTCTTCATCCATTTACGAATCACCCGTTTCAAGTAAGAGATGATAAGAAAATGGAAGAATTAGCGGAAAGTATTACACAATATGGCGTGTTGGTTCCTGGTATTGTGCGGTTGAGAGAATCCGGTGGTTATGAGCTGGTAGCTGGTCATCGGCGAAAACGAGCATGTGAACTTTCTGGACTAGAGAAAATGCCGGTTATCATCAAAGATCTTACAGATGATGAAGCGACGGTGATTATGGTAGATTCCAACATTCAACGAGAAGAGCTGCTGATCAGCGAAAAGGCATTTGCTTATAAAATGAAATATGAGGCGTTAAAGCGTCAGGGAAAACGATCTGATTTAACTTCTTGCCAAGTTGGCAAGAAGTTGGCGGCAGAAGAAGTCAGTCAGAATACAGGAGATAGTTCCAGACAGATTCTTCGATATATTCATCTGACAGAGTTAATCACAGAGCTATTAGAATTGGCAGACGAGAAGAAGCTTCCCTTTAACACTGCTGTTGAAATTTCATATTTGAGAAATGAAGAACAACAGGTGTTACTTCAGTATATGAGTAATCACAATATGGTACCGTCCTTGAAGCAGGCAAAGGAATTGAAACAGATTTCAAAAGAGCGGATGTTGACGTATTCAGAGATTGATCAGATTTGCATGAATGAAAGTACTGAAAAAGTTCAGGTGCAGATTCCGGCGAAGAAATTGAAACAATATTTTCCAGAGACATATACAAAGACTCAGATGGAAGAAATTATATTTATGCTTCTGGCATCGTGGGCAGAAAGAGAGGGTAAAGAATGAGCAATGAAGATATGGCAAGTAGAATACAAGTCTATCTGAAAAAGATAGAAAAGATACGTGTTAAACGGATGAAAAGAGAGAAGTTTAAACATTTGTTGAAAACATTAGGATTATCAGCAGGAAGGAAGTGAAAGTATGGCTTTAAAAATTGTACGAAGATATGATGCGAACGGAAGGGAGCTCACGGAGAAAGATCTGGAAACCTTTCGATTGGATTCTCCTGTGGTTAGAGAAATATTGGCAAACCTTAATCGGGAGGTGACAGAAGGAATCAGACAGAGGGAGAAAAAAGATGACGATTGAAGACGTAATTAAAAAATCAATTCTGCCGCTGGCATTTATGGTATTCTGGTTTTGGATGACAAAAACAATTATGAAAGTCAGTGGTCAGACAGATTGGTTCTGGTGGATATTTATTGCCGGATTACCATTTGGAATACATAAAATGCGGCTGATTCTAATCCCTAGAGGAATGGATACCACAGCAACACTAGGATTGGCTACATTAAGTGTCATCATTGGAGCTTTGATTGGATGTATCATGATTCCAGTGTATGTAATCCGTGCGGTATACGTTGTTTTACGATATATCATCGGAAAATAATTGAATATTTGATAAGAGGCAGGCTTGCGAAAACAAAATCGTAAGCTTGCCTCTTTTTTTGTACCCAAAATCAGGCAATTCAGGGGAAATCCCTTTTGCAAATATATATACTTGGAGGATTTTTAAGATGAGAGAGCGAATTGAAAGTAAACATGTAACAAAAGAAATCAAAAGTCAGATGCCAGTGATTCCGGTGGAAATTATTAAAGAAAGAGGCTGTACGTTCTGCCCGTATTATTTGGGCAATTATGAGAAACAGCCACGCTGTATGATGAAAATCTGTGCCTGGGATGATGAAAATGAGCGTTTCCATCCAGTTCTTCGTGGACTGATTCCATTTTACAAAGAGAAGATGGAAAAAGCAGAAGATAAGTTCCTGGCAATGAAAAAGATTTACACAACGCTGTTAGGAATGTTTGCCGATGAAATGAAGCAGGAAGAGTTGGAAAAAGATGAATGTTACGGATGTGCCTATGGAAAATGTGGACCATGTATCGGTATCTGTTACAAATC
>CAKRXU010000001.1 GCA_934424575.1 uncultured Blautia sp. | reverse complement strand
TGTCAGGGTGTACATATCATGGCACTTGGCTGGGAATCCAAGATCCCGGATCTGCTGAAACTGGCTGAGATCTAAAAATAAATCTATGATCTGAGTAATTACAGATTATTACAGACTATCATAAAAGCTATCTGAATTTCGGGTGCAGACTCTGCATCCGAAGCAGATAGCTTTTTTTATGAACAAAAATAATATGAAGAAAAACTTCAATATAATGCGAAAATATGCTATATTTTTAAGATAAGAGACAGAGAGATAAAGGAGAAATACAATGGGAATCGTAGTAATCGGAGATGTTTTCATTGATATCAAGGGATATTCCACATCCCCTTATATTCCGCAGGGAAGAAACGCCGGAACAATCGTGCAGATTCATGGAGGAGTAGGACGTAACGTTGTAGAAGATATTGCAAACGTAGAACTGGAGCCGACTTTTGTTGGAGCAGTTGACAATGATGCGATGGGTGAAGAAGTTATCCAGAAACTGAAAAGACATAAAGTGAATACCAAATATATGCGAAAAGCAAATAACGGCATGGGAACCTGGCTGGCAGTATTTAATCATGAAGGTGATGTGGTTGCATCCATTTCAAAGAGACCAGATCATCGAACGATTGAAAGAATTCTGTATGAACATGGCGATGAGATCTTTAAGGATGCAGACAGTATCGTAATAGAAATCGATCTGGAAAAAGAAATCGTCAAAAAAACCTTCGCCTATGCAGAGAAATACAACAAGAAAGTTTATGCGATCGTATCTAACATGAGCATTGCAATCGAGCGAAGAGATTTTATCCGAAGAACTGCATGCTTTGTCTGTAACCAGCAGGAAGCGGGTATTCTGTTTTCAGAGAACTATGAGAATGTGACACCGGAAGAGATGACGGATATCCTTGCAGATCGTATCCGTTCTGCCAAAATTCCGAAGATGGTTGTGACCATGGGCGGAGATGGTGCTGTTTATGCAGATCAGGAGGGAGATAAGGGCGTTTATCCGGCGCTCAAAGTAGATGTTGTGGATACAACCGGAGCCGGAGATTCCTTCTTTGCAGGTGTCTGCATGGGACTTACTTACGGCAAGACATTACGCGAAGCCTGTGGAATCGGCACCAGACTTGCATCAACCGTCATTTGTACATCAGAAAATATCTGTCCGAGATTTATGCCAGAAGAATTTGGACTTGAGAGGTAAGGGAAAATGAGTAAAGAAAGTATTATTATCGGAATCGCAGGAGGTTCCGGATCAGGAAAATCTACTTTTACAAACAGGATCAAAGAACGTTTTGGTGACAAAGTTGTGGTCATTTATCACGACAATTATTACCGCAGACAGGATGGAATCCCATTCGAGAAACGTGTCAAAGTAAACTATGATCATCCGGATTCACTGGAAACAGATCTTCTGGTGGAGCATCTGAAACAGTTAAAAGCCGGGAAATCAATCGAGTGTCCAGTTTACGATTACAGCCAGCATAATCGTTCAGATAAGGTGATCACGATCGAGCCAAGACCGGTCATCCTTGTAGAAGGAATCCTGCTTCTTGCAGATCCGAGGATCCGTGATCTTCTCGACATCAAAGTATATGTGGAAGCTGATGCAGATGAGAGAATCCTGCGCCGTATCTCCAGAGATGTTGAGGAACGTGGAAGAGATCTGAACGGAATCATCGAACAGTATCTGACGACTGTAAAACCGATGCATTATCTGTATGTGGAGCCGACAAGAGCAAAGGCTGACATCGTGATCAACAGTGGAAAAAATAATATCGCATTTGATCTGTTTGCATCAAAGATCGAACAGCTTCTGAGAGACAGGCAAAGTTAAATCATGGAAAGTGATAAGGTGAACGAAGAAAATAATAAAGAAGTAGTTCTTGCAGAGTACAGCTATAAAACATTGCATAAACTGATCAAATCCGGCATGTGGAAAATGTACTGCAGACGTGATTTTCAGATTGTCAGTGTGAATGGAGCGATGAACTGAGACGGATGGTAGGATACCAGAATGAAGAAGATTTTCCAAATAGTGAGCGTGTTTTTTTCGAAAGAGTTCATCCGGATGACTGGGAAAGAATGATGCAATTATCAACAAACGTAGTGAACGGAAATATCTTTCTGGAAGGAAAATATTTGAAACTGCCTAAGATGACGGCTATCAGGATAAAGCTTTACCGTCCGATATCAGAAAAATTTCTGGGGATTGATTTTGCCATGCATGGGATGTGTGCGTTTTCTACCGGTGAAAGAGCCGGATATCCGATGTTCTACCGGAATACAGAGAAAAAGCTTGCACAGGAACAGCGGAAACTGTCCAGATGCCAAAACTGGATGTGAGGATAACGAAAATGGGACTTATTAATATAATTTCAGATAGAAAAAATGTAACTTTGGATTCGAATGTGATTCTCTATATTATAATGCACGGAAAAATTGCGGAGATTCATATAGTCGGGGGAAGAGTATACGAGACGAGAGTTACTTTGAAAGATCTGGAAGGACTATTGAACGAAGACTTTGTAAAAATACATAGAGGCTGTATTGTGTCTGTAAAAGCAATTCATGATGTGACAGATACGGTAGATCTCAGCAATGGAGAAGAATTGTTGTATACTGTCCGCAAGAAAAAACAAATAGTGACCGAGATTCAGGAAAAGCAGAAAAGAATGATTAATGCTTTGGGAAAAAGAGGTATTCCGGCTACAGAAGAAGAATATCGACGTTATTATAGTTCTTTTGAATATCTGCCTATTGCATTTACGGACATAGAAATGGTGTTTAACGAAGAAAGTCATGCAGTAGACTGGATTTTCCGTTATGCAAATCAGGAACTTGCCAGATTAGAAAAGCTTTCGCTGAATCAGTTGCTGGGAAAATCTTTTGGCAGTTTGTTTTCCAATATGGATTCGAAATGGCTGCGAAGTTATGAACGTTCGGCACTTTATGGAGAAGTATTGGAACTTATGGATTATAGCCCAGAGATAGACACCAACCTGAAAGTAATCTGTTTTCCTACCTTTAAGGGACATTGTGGCTGTATCTTGTTTGATCTGGATAGGATTAAGGCAGTTGACAGCAGTAATAATATCCATAAAATATGGAATACATACCTGAGAAATTGCACAAAATAGCTAAAAATATGTCGTTTTAAGCCGCTTGGATGCCGTTTTGTTTCATGTTTATTGACTGGAATAAAGCGACATTTTATTATATAAACAAATTACTAAGCGAGCCAGGAGAAAGTATCAGGCAGCAGAGAATATTTGAATTTTTTATAAGATAAAGGGGGAAATCATAATGAAGAAAAAATTTATTAAGCTGTTTGCAATATTGTCGGTTGTCTTTTTTGGAGCGATGGAGATGGGATGGCGCTTTTTTAACATGGTGGTCTGCTGCCGAAGAGGAGAGCAGAAAAAGGAAAGAAAGAAATGGTTTGAACTGTCTCATATCAGGGAGAATCATCCCCAGAACGGTTATGCCAGAGAATACAATGAGAGTAAGGCATGGTGTTTTGAGCAGAAAATGCAGGACTGTTATATCAAAAGTATTGACGGACTAAAGCTGCATGCATTATATCTGCCGGCAGAAGATGCAAAACGGATCGTCATATTAAGCCATGGTTATCGTGGCAGCCGGTTCGGTACCTTGTCGTTCATGGCAAAATATCTGCATGAGCATCAGTGTGATGTCCTGTTTATAGAGCATCGCTGCTGTGGCGACAGCGAGGGAAAATATATCACCTTTGGAGCAAAGGAACAATGGGATGTGCAGCAATGGGCAGTCTATGTATCTGAACGAAACAAAGAGAAGCTTCCAATTTATCTGTACGGACAGTCCATGGGTGCAGCTGCTGTACTGATGGCAGCAGGACATACACTCCCGGCGGAGGTAAAAGGCCTGATCGCGGACTGTGGTTTTCAGTCTATGGAAGGACAGATGCGTGATATGGCAGCTAACTGGTTCCACCTGCATCATATTCCACTGCTTCTGATGGAACTGGACTGGTTCTGCTCTCTTCTGGCAGGATTTCATATGAAGGATGCAGACACTGCAGAAGCCATGAAAAAAAATACAAGACCGGTTCTTTTTTTCCATGGAGAGAAGGACACCTATGTGTATCCGAATAACTCTTTTCAAAATTACATGCTTTGCAGGGCAGAGAAGGAACTGGTGATCATACCGGGAGCACGGCATCTGTGCAGTGCCTATGCAGATCCGGAACTGTACCAGCACAAGATGATGGAATTTTTTGAGAAGTACGATTAAATGGACATAAAGAATCCTGACCGGGATTTATCAGACATAGTACATAACAGGAGAGATACCTTTGATCTGTTATGTTAAATGCCTGATAAGTCCCGGTCAATTTTTTGTAAAGTGTTCATTAAGTCCCGGGGGTACTGGTATTTCCCGAGAAGGTATGATATTTTTTCACCTGAAGCATACAATAATGTTTTTTCTATCTCGGATAAAGAGGAATACCGGGATAATGGAGGTTATCTATTATATGAGAAATTATTATCCTTTGACGGCAGCTCAGAAAATGCATCACAACTGGATCATGGATTATGGTACACAGCAGGTATCTGGTGTAAGTGTTGTGGCTTCTGTACAGGCAGAACTGGATTTTGGATTATTGAAGAAATGTATTCAGATGGAAATGGAGCGTTCAGATTGTACGAGAGTCCGCTTTACAAAGCCAGATAAAGATGGAAATGTAAAACAATACATTGAAAAACAGGATCCGCGTGATATTGAACTGAAGGATCTGTCAGGAATGGAAAGTCTGGCAAAGGCAGATGAGCTGATGCAGCAGTGGGCGTATGAAACATTTGACGGAGATAATATCCCGATGTGCGAATTTACCATGCTGAAGCTTCCGGAAGGATACAATGGTTTCTTTTTACATATGGATCACAGACTGATCGATTCCTGTGGGCTTGTAGTTATGATTGAAGACCTGTTCCAATTATATACGCATTACAGATATGGAACAGCCTGCCCACAGGAACTGGTTGATTTTGAGACGGTCCTGAAAAAAGATCTTGCAAAAGCGGGCAATGAAAAGCGTTTTGCAAAAGACAAAAAATTCTGGGATGACCAGCTGGATGCACTGGGTGAGCCGTTATATTCTGATATACAGGGACCGTCTGTACTGGAGGGAGCAAGAAAACGTCATGGAGATCCAAAGCTTCGTGCTTCTGATATTGAAATGAACGAGCTGTTTGTTGCAGTAAAGGATTATCATCTGGAACCGTATGCGACACAGAACCTGATGGATTTCTGTATGAATCATCAACTTTCCATGACGAATCTGCTTCTGCTTGGTATTCGTACTTATCTGTCAAAAGTAAATAACGGACAGGAAGATATTACGATCCAGAATTTTATATCCAGACGTTCTACCCATGACGAATGGACTTCAGGGGGAAGCAGAACCATTATGTTTCCGTGCAGAACAGTGATCTCACCGGAGACAGATTTTCTTTCGGCAGCTTATGAAATCCAGAATATGCAGAATCGAATTTATATGCACAGCAATTACGATCCGGCACTTATCGTGGATGAGATGAGAAAGAGATACCATACACCGGAGCATACCAGCTATGAAAGCTGCTATCTGACCTATCAGCCAATGCCGGTGAAGGTGGAGAATGAAATGCTTGGAACTGTTCGACAGCATGCCAAATGGTTTGCAAACGGTGCTGCAACCAAAAAAATGTATCTGACTGTATCTCATACTGAGGATGGCGGCATGAACTTCTCATATCATTATCAGACTGCTCATCTTGAGGAGCATGACATGGAACTGCTTTATTATTATATGATGCGTATTCTGTTCAAGGGGATTGCAGAGCCGGATATGAGCATCGGCGAGATTATGGAACAGGTATAGAAATCAAAAATCAGGAGGAAATGAAATGAATCAGGAAATGGAATTCAAAAATATTGTAGCACAGTACAGTAAAGTGAAACCGGAAGAGATGACAGGTGAGATGAGATTCCGTGAGGATCTGGGATTTACTTCTCTGGATTTCATGTCTTTTCTGGGTGAGCTTGAGGATACCTTTGACATTGAACTTGAGGAAACCGAAGTGACAAAAATTACAACTCTTGAGGAGGCACTTAAGCTTCTTGAGGAACTTCAGTAAGAATCAAATTACAGTCCACAGGAACAGTGAGGGAGGAGAAAACTATGCTGATCAGGGATATATTAGAAGAAAGTGTACAGAAATTTGGCGAAGTCAAAGCAGTAAAATGGCTTAATCGAAAAGAGGTTCTGGAGAGAAGCTACAGCGAAATGATGAAAAACGTGATTTCCACCAGAAAAGGACTTCTTGCAGAAGGTTTTGAGGGAAAGCATATTGCATTGATCGGAACCAGCTCTATAGAATGGATCGAAAGCTACCTGGGAATTATTACAGGATGTACTACAGCGGTGCCGCTGGATGCAGCACTCCCGTGTGAAGAACTGATCGATCTGATAAACCGGTCCGACTCCGAAGCACTCTTCTTAAGTCCGAAACATAGACCGTATCTGGAAGCATTTCTTGCAAACTGTCCGAAACTTCAGAAAGTATGGATGCTCCAGGAAGAGGTGGAGGATGTACCAACGGGCACATACAGCATCGGTGAACTCAGAAATTCAGGAACGAATGCCAAAGTAGATGCTTCCTGTCCGGATGCAGAAGATATTGCGACAATTATCTTTACTTCCGGAACGACAGGAAAGAGCAAAGGAGTTATGCTGACACAGAATAATCTGGCTTCCAATGTTGAGGCAGTAAAAATTTCGGCAGAACCCGGAACAGCCATGCTCAGTGTACTTCCGATCCATCATGCATTCTGTCTTGTCATGGACTGGCTGAAAGGTTTTTCTCAGGGAGCGACCCTCTGTATCAATGATTCCCTGCTTCATATGATCAGAAATATGAGCATTTTTAAACCGGATATCATGCTTATGGTTCCAATGATGATTGAGACGATTTATAAGAGACTGGCGGCTGCTGATCCGTCGATTCCGAAAGCAGTTCTTGCAGAAAAAGTATTTGGTGGAAAACTGCACACGATTTTTACCGGTGGGGCACATCTGGATCCTTACTATATTGACTGTTTTGCAGAGTACGGTATACAGATACTGGAAGGATACGGTATGTCGGAATGCTCTCCGGTCATCAGTAATAATACACCGGAAAACAATAAGCCGGGTTCTATCGGAAGACCACTTGAGAATGTGGAAATCAGATTTGAGGATGGGGAGATTCTGGTAAAAGGTACAAGTGTCATGAAGGGATATTATCAGATGCCTCGTGAGACAGAGGAAACGTTGAAAGATGGCTGGCTGCATACAGGTGATAAGGGATATATTGATAAAGATGGTTATCTTTTCATCAATGGCCGTGTAAAAAATCTGATCATTCTTTCCAATGGAGAAAATGTATCTCCTGAGGAAATCGAGAACAAACTGGCATTGAATCCGCTTGTGGGTGAAGTGATTGTAACAGGCGAGGACAATGGTCTTACAGCCCGAATTTATCCGGAACAGGCAGTTGTGGAGGCAAAGGCACTGGATACTGAGATGATTAGGTCACAGCTTCAGGCATTTCTGGATGAATACAACAAAAACCAGCCGACTTACCGTCGCATTACAGGCCTGGTGATCCGAAAAAATCCGTTTATCCGCAATACAACAAAGAAGATCAGGAGACAGGATGTCCTGATCGACGAGCCGCAGGCATAATAAACACCCGTCTGAGTGAAAGTGCTCAGACGGTTTTTTTGTGCCTGTATGCATGGTAGTCAGGACAAAAGAGGCAGCATGCCGGAAAGAAAAATCTGAGTCAGAATCTCTGCAATGACCTCCGGTGCGAGATCAAAATCATCCCGGGCCCATTTGTGAAGCACACCGATCGTGCTGCCGATCGCGCAGGTGATCACGTAAGATATTTCCTCTTTTGTGTGTCTGTCGGGTCTGGCACTGGAGGTAGTAGCAGTGACATAGTGATGAAGCATAGTCAGCATTTTTTCAAACAGATCATTCCCGTGAGGTGTACTCAGAAGACCGGAAAGGAAGGGATTTTCCATTGTATAGCGGCAGATCGTCAGAAAATAGGACTGACAGATATCGCGGTCATTTTCAGGATGAAATTTTTCCATTATGGAAAAAACATCATGGATCGTCTTTTCTTCAACAGCAGATACAAGAGAGGGGATGTCCTGATAATGATTATAAAAAGTACTTCTCGCGATACCAGCTGTTTTGGTGATATCGGATACGGTGATCCGGTCAGGTTTTTTTTGCTTTATAAGTTTAAAAAAAGCTCCCAGGATGGCTTCGTCTGCCACAGAATATCTTTCATCAGGAATTGGATTTTGCATAGTCGATTCCCTCCAATATCTCATAAATATAGTGTAACTGTTCAATACCCTCACAGTTACGGGTCAAAATGCCTTCTGAATAGTTACAATATAGTACAGTATAACACAGATCTGGAAGTATAAGAACAGGAAAATAGCATGTCAGAATGTCTGGTATTAAAGTTGAAAGCAGTCAATAAGCTTTGAGTAACAGATAAAGATTAAAAAAGGAGGATGCAAAGAAGTGGATGGATAAGTACGGTAAGATTGCCGCTTTAGACACGAAAACGAGTGCATTCTTCTCCCACTATGACCCGGCCAGGGTGGAATGGTTTGCAAACATGGTGGAAGAACGCAAAAAGAATCATAACTGTACCAAAGAGAAATAACAAGTCCATGTGGACAAAAAAGTGAAGCCCTCAGTACCGAAAATACTGGGGGCTTCTTCTTACTTGTTTATGGTAGACAAGTTAATACATACCCCCATATGCAATTCGTGTCATTTTCTGTCGTTTCGTGCCAAACCAATTGAAAAACAGATGGATTTTTATATAATAAAGGAAAAAATCAAACAGGAAAGGAGGAGATTCGCTTTATGAACAAATCTTTAAAAAAAATATGGAATGTGGTCAGCAGCATTCTGGTTGCCGTAGTTGTGATTCTGGCACTTTTGCTGGTTGGTGCACGAATTATGGGGCTGCAGGTATTTACCGTGCTGTCAGGATCCATGGAGCCGACATATCATACAGGTTCTCTGATCTATGTAAAAAAGACAGATCCTTATACCATAAAGGAAGGGCAGCCCATTACATTTATGCTGGATGAGAACACCATCGCTACACACCGCGTGGTTGGCATTGTCCCGGACGAGGAAGATCCTACCGTGATCCGCTTCCGCACAAAAGGCGATGCCAACGACACAGAGGATGGTGGGCTGGTACATTATAAAAATGTGGTGGGTACACCGATCTTCTCCATTCCCTATCTGGGCTATGTTGCAGATTACATCCAGCACCCGCCTGGAATATATATTGCGCTTTTGGCAGGTGCGGTGCTTCTGCTGCTGGTATTTATTCCCGATATATTTGCAGACAGCAATGACAAAGGGAAAAGAACCTCACGGCGCAGCACGGCTGAACAGAATGCAGACCTCAAAGCTGCTGCTTCAAAAGCGGCGCCGGAGGGGTTAAACAGCGAAAAATTTGTGGAAAGGAGGAAAACGAGAAATGAAACACCATAGGAATAACAGCAAGCTCAATAAAAAAATAATTGCAATGTTGTCAGTTTTCATAATGCTGGCATTGGTGGTGATCGGAAACTCCGTATCCGGGACAGTAGCCTGGCTTGTCAGCAAATCAGAATCGACAGTCAGTACATTCACCCTCGGAGATATTAACATTACGCTGGCAGAGAGTGATTTTGGAAGTCAGCCGATCAAAATCATCCCAGGCATTGATATTAAAAAAGACCCGAAGGTGACGGTTATGGCCAACTCCGAGGCCTGCTGGCTGTTTGTAAAGGTAGAGGAAGGGAACTGGCCAGAGTTCAAAGAAGCAAATGGTACGAGAAAGGTTTCTTACTCTGTGAACAATGGCTGGAACGTTCTCAAAAATACTCCAGGTGTCTACTTCCGCGAAGTCAGTGCAGAGGATGCCCAAAAAGGCATTGACTATACTGTCCTTGCGGGCAACGAGAGCTGTCCAAGTGGTGTTATTAAGGTCAGCCAGGAATTGACCAAAGAAGAAATTAACAGCATTCGTTCCTCCGAAAAACAGCCCTCGCTGACCTTCACAGCTTATGCTGTCCAGCGTGCCGGCATTGACACTGCAGCTGCCGCATGGGCAACTGTTAATTCCTAGTACAACGAAAATTAAGCATGGACACAAAAACAATATCATACAACATGAAAGGAGCAAACAAACATGAAAAAGAAACTAACCGCAATCTTCCTGTGCATCGCCCTTGTGGCAATCGCCATCGTTGGCGCATCTATGGCGTACTTCACTGATACCAAAGAAGCCACCAATACGTTTACAGTGGGAAATGTGAAGATCAAACTGTTGGAATCCAGCCTGCATCGTGAGAACGCCGGCATCGCCAATGGCCAAACATCTTCTTCTGAACTGTGGTCTGACGTTGCGAAGGAAGGCAGCGGCAACACAAGCAAATACAAGGCTGGCGATACCTTCTACACCGATGAGCAGATTGAAGAGAATGCGGAAACGTATACGTGTGAAAACATACAGCTCATCCCAGGGCGTTCCTATCATAAGATGCCCTATGTTAAGAATGTTGGCAACAACGACGCTTATATCCGCATCCGTGTTATGATCCCAGCGGATCTGGATACCGCAGTTCTGAACAGCAGCATGTATACCAGCAGTGCTATAAATAAAAACGAGTTCACCAAGGCATTTGATCAAACTGGTTCGGTGGAACGTGACAACATCAAGTACAATGTCTATACCTTTACCCGTATTGATCCTCTGGCTCCTGGTGAGATGACCTACTGGAATGTCTGGGGTACCATTCGCATGGATACCACTGTTACCTCTGCTCAGAGCGAAGCACTCTTCGGCGAAAATGGAATTTATCCTGACGGAATATTCCCTGTTCTGGTTGAAGCAGATGCCATCCAGTCCGAGGGCTTTGCAAATGCTACTGCAGCCTGGGCTGCTTTTTGACAAACAGTAGTTATTACCTTTTGACACTTATATCATACAACATGAAAGGAGCAAACAAACATGAAAAAGAAACTAACCGCAATCTTCCTGTGCATCGCCCTTGTGGCAATCGCCATCGTTGGCGCATCTATGGCGTACTTCACTGATACCAAAGAAGCCACCAATACGTTTACTGTAGGAAATGTGAAGATCGATCTGATTGAGTCCAAGTTTCACCGCGAAGGTAATGAAGGCTCCAGTGATACTTCTATCCCGGATCCGACCGCGATCGCCAGCGGTATGAAGTATGTTACGGATGGCCACCTGGCTTTCACTGATGAAGAAATCAAGGCAGATGCTGCGAAGTACACTGACTACATCGGCGATCGTGGTAAAAACATGGTTCCCGGCCGCAGCGTTGCCAAGTGCCCATATGTGGTCAACACCGGTAAAAACGATGCTTACATTCGTATCCGTGTGATGATTCCCACTGATGCCGACGGGGAGTACGTTGACGTGAGGGCGGGCGGTGTAATCACCAATGTGTGGTGCGGCACTGCTGTAAAATCCGGCGAGTTCCAGAAAGGCACCGATGGTGCAGGTTATCCTGTCATTAACATAGGAGGCTATACCGATGAAAAGGGCCTGAAGTATGATGTTTACACCTTCATCCGTAATGAGCCACTGGAAGCCGGTGCCATGACAGAGTGGAATGTCTGGAATAACATCGGCATTGATAAGAAGGCTGACAGCGCAGATATCCAGAAAGCCATCGATGCAGGAGCAATAATTAAAGGCCCTAACGGAACTGGAATGACCCTGAAGGTTCTGGTTCAGGCAGATGCCATTCAGGCCGAGGGCTTTGCAGATGCTGCCGCAGCCTGGGCTGCTTTTGATGCACAGATATAGAGGGAATGATTTTTCAACCATTTTCTAATATCTCCATGGTCTGCACCCTTTAGGGCGCAGGCCGTATGAGAGCACCCGAGTTATCGGATGTTCTCATATGGTTTGAAAATCATGGAGCATCGGCTCAATCTGAGGGAGGATTTTTCTCATATTAGCTTGGGAGGAGCAGGGACAATGAAGCGAAAACTTTTAATTTTGTCAACACTGGCCATCTGCCTTGCCATATTTGCTGCCGGAACCCATGCGTACTTTACCGCAGAGCATACGGCACACAATGTTATCACTACTGGCAGCGTGGTCATTGCGGTGCAGGAATGGGCAGACGAGGAGAAAACCGTGCCTTTTGAGGAACTGACCGGGGTTATGCCCCACACCACCGTCACAAAAATCGCAGAGATTAAAAACACCGGTGCGTCTGAAGCGTGGGTGCGGGTGAAGGTGGAAAAGAACATTGTGCTTAAGACCAGGAACATTACGCCCGATATCTCCCTGGTGGAGGTGACGCATAATACTTCTGACTGGACGGAAAAAGACGAGTACTATTATTATACCAAAGCACTGAAGCCAGGAGAAGTCACTGCGCCGATTTTTACCGCCGTGACCTTTCATGTGACTATGGGGAACGAGTACCAGGACGCGGCGGCAACAGTGGATGTTTTGGCACAGGCCGTACAGACCGCTAACAATGGCGCAACCGTCATGGACGCACAGGGTTGGCCAAAAGAGTAAGGAGGATGAGAGCATATGAAGAACAAAAAAGTGATCCTGCTGCTGCTCAGCCTTACGCTGCTGGTTGGCATAGTGCAGCCAGGCACACTGGCTGTCTTTGCAGAAGAGTCAGCCTTTACCTGCGATACAGAGAGTGGCTTTTACGCAGAAGCCAGTCAGCCGTACATTGCACCGGAAGTGTCCATAGAAGAAGAGCCGGAAGAAGAACCAGTGGAAGAGCCAGTGGAAGAGCCGGAGGAAAATCCAGTGGAAGAGCCAGCCTTCACCTGTGATATAGAGAGCGACTTTTACGCAGAAGCCAGTCTGTTGTATGCCGCGCCGGGAGTCCTGGCAGAGGAAGACAGGATCTGCACCTGCAATCCCAGTCCTGCCGAAGGTGAAGAACATCAAAAGGATTGTCCACTGTATGTGGAGCAGACCTGGCAGGGTGAAGATGCAGAAATCAAGTATCAGATAGTCGGACCGGAAAATTGCGGCACCCTGGACAATGAAAAGGAATTGCTGCGGCTGCCTGTCAGCAGCGCGGAGACTGGTTTTGCAGATGAAAACCCGGGAGCTTCCGGTGATGCTGATCTGTACCTTATCAGTGATGGTAATCTGTACCTTAACGGTGACAGTGATATGGCCATCGGCTCTGTACCCACCGCCGCGGAGGGCTTCCGGTTTGTGGGCTGGTACATGGATGAAGGCTGCATCTGGCCTGTTGAGGCAGGCTGGGTCAGCGATAACAGGCTGATCCCGGAAAAGACCAAAAACTATGGCACAGCAGATTCCCCTGTCATGGGCTACGAGACCGCAACCTATTATGCCAGGTTTGAGAGCGATACTGCTGACCTGATCATCACAAAGCAAAACATGGACGAGGGGCAAAGCAGCATTTTTGACGTGACCGGTCCAGATGGATACAGCAAGCGCATTGTGATCAACGGCAGCAGTCCTGTGACCATCAAGGGACTGAAGAGCGGTACCTACACTGTCACGGAAGTGACTGCCTGGCAGCACACAGCAGGCAGTAATTCCCAGA
The DNA here is from genome assembly GCA_934424575.1 of uncultured Blautia sp. Lineage (GTDB taxonomy): Bacteria > Bacillota > Clostridia > Lachnospirales > Lachnospiraceae > Blautia_A. The sequence continues at coordinate 190,649 of CAKRXU010000001.1, read as the reverse complement.
GTGTTACCCTGCAATCTTCAAAAAGCAGCACGGTCTGCTTCACAGACAATCGCAGCAGCCACCAGTGGCTAAGTGGCAATGCATACAACAGGATTACCTTTGGCAATTAAGAAAGGGGGCGGCAGTAATGTATCAGGGTCCACAAACTGAAAAAGACGGCAGATCAGGAGCTGGCATGAACAGGGCGGCAGTCCTGCTTATTGCCATCATCCTGCTTATCAGCACGGCAGTTGGCTCTACTGCCGCGTTCCTGATAACAAAAACTGATCCGGTGGAAAACACCTTCGAATACGCCAGCGTTTCCTGCGAAGTGACGAAGAACCCGGAAACAGGCTACGTGCAGGTTAAAAACACCGGCACGATCGAGGTCTACATCCGGGCGGTCTGCGTTGTAAACTGGCTGGATTCGGAAAATAACATCGCCGCCTCCGTCCCGGCAGATTATAGCTATACGGTGACGGAAAATCCCAACGGTAATTGGATAAAGGGGAGTGATGGCTTCTTCTATTATCCTGTCCCGGTTGCTCCCGGTGCTTCAACGGAGGGCAGTCTTTTGACCTGTACGGCTTCATATCCGGCTGGACCGCAGTATACCCTTTCTGCCGAAGTTCTGGCAGACTCCATTCAGAGTGTTCCCGAAAAGGCTGTGCGAGAGGCCTGGGATGTAACCATCAGCAATGGCAGGCTAAGCGTGAATTAAGGGGGCGGCGATATGAAAAAGTCATATAAAGTGTCAGGTTCACTGTTTCTGATGCTGCTTATACTTATGAGTCTTGCATCCACAGTATTTGCAGCCTCTGCTTCCATTATTACGTTTAAGGGCTTTTCAAAGGGCTTTGACTTCCGGCACGGCAGCGAGCATACAGAGACCGGTCTTTTTGGAAACTTCAAGGACGTTATGCCAGGGGATACTGTGGCAGAAACCATCACATTTATCAATTCCGCTACGGACTGCGACTTTGTGAAGCTTTACATGAGAGCCGAAGTCCATGACGGAGAAGCAGATTCCCTAAGTCCCAGGGATGTAAAAATGGAGACGGCCGCTTCCACATCAGAGTTTCTTTCCAAAGTCTCCATGAAGGTCTGGAACGGCACGGAGCTGATTTATGACGCTTCCCCCGATCAGTTGGATGGCTTGAAGGACAATAAGTTTCTGGGAAAATTTCGTACCGGCGAAACTGCCACGCTGAAGGTGGAGCTGAGCCTCCCCATTGAACTGGACAATAAGTTTGCCAGTCGTGCAGTGGACTGGGTTTTTACTGTAGAAGCATATAAAGAGAATGAGAGCCAGGGCTCCGTCAGCAGGGTCTGGCCTGATGACAACACAAACCAATCCAATAACAATAACAGCATCACCACCAACATCCGTAACCTGATCCAGACCGGTCAGCTTAACTGGCCGATCTGGGTGCTGGGAGGCGCCGGACTTGCCCTTGTTATTCTCGGTGGGGCAATATTGGTGAAGAAAAAAAAGAAGAATAATGGCTAAAAGAACAGGCATTGCCATGGTGGCAGCAGGTGCAGTGCTGATACTGTGTGCACTGCTCCTGCTTATGCATAACCGCCGTGAGGATGCGTATGCCGGGCAGGAAGCCGAGAGCCTGCTGGCAGAGGTTGAGGCGGCAATACCGGTGCAAAGGTCAAAGACTCCTGTGACAGAAGCACCAAAAAAGCCGGAGGACACGGCAGCTGTGTCCACAGTGGTGCAGCTTGACCCTGAGCTGCCTGTGGTCATGCTGGATGGCTATGGGTATGTGGGCTATCTGGAGCTCCTTACGTTAGAGCTGAAGCTGCCGGTGATGGCAGAGTGGGACTATAAGCGCCTTAAGATATCACCCTGCCGCCAGTCCGGCTCATCCCGTACAGATGATTTGGTGATCGTGGCACATAACTATGATAACCATTTTGGTCGGCTGAAGGAGCTGTCCAAGGGCGATACCGTTATCTTTACGGACATGGAGGGCATTGTAAACACTTATTTTGTTGAGAAGCTGGAAACGCTTGGTCCGGATGCAGTGGATACTGTCCTGAACAGCAGCTATGACCTTGTGCTCTATACCTGCACCAAGGGCGGCAGGACGCGCGTGGCGGTGTTCTGCCGCCGGGCAGAGGAAATCACCCCTGCTGCCAGTCCAAAAGAAACAGGATAAATTAGCCCATGATGAAATTTCCGGTGCAGTGTGAGTGTCATACTCATACTGTACCGGTGTTTTTTTCGTGAAAACTTTGAGGTACTGTTCATGACATTTGTGACAGTTATTGTTACATTTTTTGCCGGTATGGGTGCTGGTCTTGGTACCGGATTCGCCGGTATGAGTGCGGCAACGGTTATCAGTCCTATGTTGATTACCTTTTTGGGAATGGATCCATACATGGCAGTGGGAATTGCCAACAAAGCAACTCCAAAGACATTGAACCGTGCGACTGGAGTGATCCTGGTGATATTGGGAGTTGTGGTTATGGCATTTTCGATGATAGGATAGAATAACAGTCGTGACTTGATGCAGTCAATAAGCTTTGAGTAACAGATAAAGATTGACCAGTAACAATAAAAGAGTTGCATAGAAGGGATAAAGCAGTTTATTATTGATGTAGACAGATGCGAAGTGTATTCTGATCAAGCCAGAAGAATATGGAGGAAAATATGTTCAGTTTAATTCATCATATAGCCATTATTGGAAGTGATTATAAGAAATCGAAGCATTTTTATGTGGATCTTCTCGGATTTAATGTGATTAGGGAGAACTATCGCAGGGAGCGCGATGACTACAAAATTGATCTGGCCTGTGGAGAACAGGAGATAGAACTTTTTATTATTAAAGATGCGCCTGCAAGAGTAAATTATCCGGAAGCTCTTGGCCTCAGGCATCTCGCATTTAAGGTAGATAGTGTAGAAGAAGTGGTGAAAGAATTAAATGCCAGAGGGATTGCCACAGAGCCTGTTCGAATAGATGACTATACAGGTAAAAAGATGACGTTTTTCCAGGATCCGGATGGGTTGCCGCTGGAAATACATGAGTGAATGACAGGGGGCATTGTATTATGAGGGAGTTACTCTATGGGGCAGCATATTACGATGAATATATGCCGTATGACCGGCTAGAGAAAGATGTTGCCATGATGAAAAAAGCCGGAATCAATACGGTTCGGATTGCAGAGTCCACATGGAGCACCTGCGAACCGCAGGAAGGTGTTTTTGACTTTTCACATGTGATCCGTGTAATGGATGCGATGGAAGAGGCGGAAATTAACGTTATCATAGGGACTCCGACCTATGCAGTGCCGACCTGGATGGTGAAAGCATATCCGGATGTGCTGGCAGAGACGGTCAAAGGCAGAGGGATCTATGGTGCGAGACAGATCATGGACATCACACATCCGGTCTATCGTTATCATGCGGAAAGAGTCATCCGCAAGCTGATGGAAGTTTCTGCACACCGAAAATGTGTGATTGGCTTCCAGCTTGATAATGAAACGAAATATTATGGAACTGCAGGCAAAAATGTGCAGCTTGGTTTCGTGAAATATCTCCGGGAGAAATTTCATAATGATTTGGATGCCATGAATCATGAATTCGGTCTGGATTACTGGAGCAATCGCATCAATGCCTGGGAAGATTTTCCGGATGTGCGTGGTACGATCAATGGAAGTCTGGGGGCGGAGTTTGAAAAATACCAGAGAAGTCTGGTGGAAGAATTCCTGGGCTGGCAGGCAGCGATTGTTTCCGAATATAAGAGAGAAGACCAGTTTATCACCCACAATCTGGATTTTGAATGGAGAGGATATTCCTACGGTGTGCAGCCGGATGTAAACCATTTTAAATGTGCAAAACATCTGACTATGGCAGGAACGGATATTTATCATCCGACCCAGGATCACCTGACCGGTGCAGAGATTGCATTTGGTGGTGATCTGATCCGCTGTCTCAAAAATGACAACTATCTGGTGCTGGAAACAGAAGCACAGGGCTATCCGGGCTGGACACCGTATGACGGGCAGCTCCGACTGCAGGCATACAGCCATCTGGCATCCGGTGCACTTGGCGTGATGTACTGGCACTGGCATTCAATCCACAACTCTTTTGAGACATACTGGAGAGGGCTTCTGAGCCACGACATGGAAGAAAATGCTGTGTACCGTGAGGCCTGTGTGATAGGAAATGAATTCAAAAAACTTTCTCCTGTTCTGTCAGGATTTAAGAAAAATAACAAAGCAGCGATCATGGTGAGCAATGAAGCACTGACCGCGCTTAAATGGTTTGGAATTGAAGCAACTGCAGCGGGAAATGATGGAATCGGCTACAATGATGTTGTCCGCTGGATCTATGACGCACTTTATAAGGGAAACATCGAGTGTGATATTATCTGGGAGGAGAGCGAAGATATTGAGAGATATCAGGCGATCATCCTTCCGGCCATGTACACTGCAGATGAAAAAATCCTCACACGTCTGAAAGATTACACCGCACAGGGTGGCACGCTGGTCGCGACGTTCAAGACTGCATTTGCCAATGAGAATGTGAAAGTATATTCTGACAGACAGCCACATATTCTGAGCGAAGTTTTTGGCATGTACTATCAGCAGTTCACCTTCCCGGAGAAGGTTACTCTGACAGGTTTTGATGATGGCGAACCGGAGGCAGAAACCTTTATGGAACTTCTGATCCCGGATGGTGCGGAGGTCATTTCCGCATACAATCATCCAAACTGGAAAAAATATGCCGCAGTTACACATCATTCCTATGAAAAGGGTACTGCATGGTATATCGGCTGCATGTTTGAAGAAAGTTATCTACAGCAGCTACTGATGAAGATTTTGGCTCAGTCCGGCGTAAATGCTACAGCACAGGAGAGGTTTCCGGTGATTGTCCGTGAAGGCATTAACGAAAATGGTGAAAAAATTCGATTTTATCTGAATTATTCCTGGGAAGAACAAATTGTCAAAGTCCCAGAGACGTTTGAGGTAGTTCTTGGGCAGGCAGTTTTGAAACCGTGGGATGTCTGCATCGTGAAGGGGTGAGCCATGTAATATATTACATAAAAGAGGTTTTGTTCTATTTTGGGACAAAACCTCTTTTTCGTCTAATGACAGTAAAAAGACGAGCATGATATAATACTGACAAAAACTTTGTGAGGGTGACAAAATTATTTGAATAAATTGTACAAATGCATTGAGATTTCTGGATTAATGTGGTAAAATTTGACTATGCGCAGAAGAAAATGCGAAAAATTATTAGTAAAAAAGGAGAATGTCATTGAAGCAATGGTCAGAGATCATGCGTAATGTCACGATGCTGTCGCAACTGGGGCTGTCATTTATCACACCGCTTCTTTTGTGCCTGGCACTCTGCTGGTTCATTATTTCCAGAACAGGTGTAGGAGGGTGGATCTACATTCCGGGATTTTTCTTTGGGATGGGCGGTTCAGCAACCGTGGCATATAAGTTTTATCTTTCAGTAAATAAGCAACAAAAGAAAAAACACAAAAAAAATAAAATATATTTTAACAGACATTCATAAACATCAATTTGACGGACAGAATAAATGAAAGGAATGGTAGCGAAGATATGAGCAGTATACTGGATAATGTGCAGCCGGCAGTAAAGAAGGAAACAAAGCGAGTCATCGTGATCACGGCAGCAGGTCTGATCCTGATGTGGATCCTTTTTGCAGTGCTTCATTTTGCAATGCCGGACAAAGTGCCGTTAGACTATACCGTATTTCTGGGAGGCATCGGAGGCGGGCTGATCGCAGTCCTGAACTTTTTCCTCATGGGGCTGGCTGTCCAGAAGGCAGCTTCGGCAGCAGACGAGGGAACTGCAAGGATGAAACTCAAAGCCAGCTATTCACAGCGTTTCATGATGATGATCCTGTGGGTGATCGCAGCGATCGTTGCACCGTGCTTCCATTTTGTAGCGGGAATTGCTCCACTTCTGTTTCCAGGAACGGGAATCAAGATCGTGGGGATATTTCATAAACAAAACTAGGAGGGGAAAATCTGAGAAAGATGGGAGGTGAGTGAAGGAATGGAACTGGATATTAATGGGGCGAAGATACTTTTGACTTTACCCATTGACCTGCCGGTTCTGGGACAGTTAAAGATCAGTGAGACAATGGTGGTGAGCTGGATTGTAATGATCCTGATCACAGGTTTATGCATCTGGCTGACACATGATCTCAAGGAAGAAAACATTTCCAAACGACAGGCAGTAGCAGAGCTTCTGGTAGAGCAGGCAAACAAATTTGTTGTCGGCAACATGGGCGAGAAATTCAGATACATGATCCCGTTTGTTGCAGCACTTTTTGCAACGAGTGTGGTATCGAACCTGATAAGCCTTATCGGACTTCGAAGTCCGACATCAGATCTGTCTACGGAGGCAGCGTGGGCGGTCGTGGTATTTATCATGATCACTGCGCAGAAGATCAAGACCAGTGGATTCGGTGGATATTTAAAGGGATTTACACAGCCGATTCCGGTCATGACACCGTTTAATATTCTTTCCGAGCTGGCAACACCGGTAAGTATGGCGTGCCGTCATTTCGGAAATATTCTTTCTGGTGTCGTTATCAATGGTCTGATCTATGGGGCACTGGCAGTGGCAAGTTCCGCACTCCTGGGACTGATCCCGGGACTTGTAGGTGATGTATTGTCACAGATACCTATTCTTGATGTAGGTATACCAGCTATTTTATCTGTATATTTCGACTGGTTCTCAGGAATTATGCAGGCATTTATTTTCTGTATGCTGACAGTTATGTATATTGCAAACGCAGCAGAGGAATAAGAAACGAACGTGTGGGAGCGTTCATTAGAAGAAAGGGGTAACTATTCAGTAGGTAGTATCCCGCGAGGCGTTTTGGCATGTTTTTGCCAAAATCCCGAGACATACAAGGCAAAATGCTATCACCGAAGGTGATGTGGAATGCATTTTGACTCGTAACTGTGAAGGGACTGAACAGTTACGAAAAGGGATAATAATTTTATTACAGGAGGTTTTTACTATGGATTTTCAGTTATTAGCAAAAGGTATCGCATTAGCAGGTTGTGCAATTGGAGCAGGATGTGCGCTGATCGCAGGTATCGGCCCTGGTATTGGTGAAGGTAACGCAGTAGCAAGTGCTCTGGAAGCAATCGGACGTCAGCCGGAATGCAAAGGTGATGTTACATCTACCATGCTTCTTGGTTGTGCTATCGCAGAAACAACCGGTATTTATGGTTTCGTAACCGGTCTGCTCCTTATTTTCGTAGCACCTGGCATGTTCATGAACTTCCTGGGATGATCGGAAACATAAAATAGGAGGTTACAAAAATATGCAGGTACAGGAATTAGTAGGAATTGTGCCGTGGAATTTTGTAGCGACGATTTGCAACCTTTTTATTCAGGTGTATCTCATTAAGCGTTTTCTTTTCAAGCCGATCAACGAAATGCTGGACAAGCGCAGAGCCAAAGCTGACGCAGAGATCCAGGATGCAGTGAAGGCGAAAGAAGAAGCTCAGGCTATGAAAGCCGAATACGAAAAGAATATGCAGGAAGCCAGGGACAAGGCAAATGACATTGTCAAGACCGCTCAGAAAACAGCGGCTGTCCAGAGTGAAGAGATGCTCAAGGAAGCTTCCAGTCAGGTAACTGCCATGAAAGAAAAGGCAGAGAAAGACATTGCACAGGAGAGACGTAAAGCTGTCAACGAGATCAAGGGTGAGATCGGAGGCATGGCTGTTGAGATCGCCGGTAAGGTAATCGAGCGCGAAATTAACGAAGAGGATCACACGAAACTGATTAATGATTTTATTGAGAATGTAGGTGAGGCATCATGACACAGGCTGCCAAAGTCTATGGCGGCAGTCTGTACGATCTTGCTGCCGAAGAAAAGCTCGATGGACAGATCATGGAGCAGATGAATGAAATCAGACAGATTTTTCGGGAGAATCCAGGATATCTGAAATTACTGGGAGAACCGGCGATCCCGCAGGAAGAGAGAATAAAACTTCTCGATGAAGCCTTTGGCGGACAGGTAGAGCCGTATCTTCTTAATTTTCTTAAACTTTTATGTGAGAAGAAGATCCTGAGAGAGTTTTCGGGATGCTGTGAGGAATTTACCCGCAGGTATAATGTCGACCATGGCATTGTGGAAGCGGTAGTTACCAGTGCAGTTAAACTCAAAGAAGAACAGATGGAAGCCCTGCGCGCCAAACTGGAGAAGACAAGCGGCAAGAAGATCCATCTTACACAGAAGACAGACCCGACCGTTCTTGCCGGACTCCGCGTGGAGATGGAAGGCATACAGCTTGACGGAACGGTACAGGGCCGTATTTCGGATATTTCAAAGCGACTGGAAACTACCCAGTTGTAATATCCCGCGAGGTGTTTTGGCATGAATATGCCAAAAGCCCGAGACATGCATAAGGCAAAATGCCATCACCGAAGGTGATATGGAATGCATTTTGACTTGTAACTGTGAAGGGACTGAACAGTTACAGAAGCTGAATGAAGTAGTTGTTTAATAGAAATGAAAGCAAAAGCTATAAAATGTTAAAGGATGGAATGGACACATGCAATTAAAACCTGAGGAAATATCCAAAGTCATCCGAAGCCAGATAAAATATTACGAAAATGCGATCCAGCAGAATGAGACAGGAACGATCCTTATGGTCGGCGATGGAATTGCCCGTGCCAGCGGACTTGTAAACTGTATGGCGGGTGAGCTGCTGGAATTTGAAGACGGAAATTTCGGAATGGCGCAGAACCTGGAAGAAAACAGTGTTTCTATCGTAATATTTGGCTCCGATGAAAATATTGGTGAAGGTCAGACCGTAAAGCGTACAGGCAAGGTCGTGTCTGTACCGGTAGGCGAAGCTATGATCGGACGAGTAGTCAATGCTCTTGGCCAGCCGATCGACGGCGCAGGCCCGATCGACACAAAAGAATTTCGCCCGGTAGAGACCAAGGCACCTGGAATCTGTGAGAGACGTTCTGTATATCAGCCTCTGCAGACTGGTATCAAGGCGATCGACTCCATGATCCCGATCGGTCGTGGACAGCGTGAGCTGATCATCGGTGACCGTCAGACAGGAAAGACAACCATCGCAACAGATACGATCATCAACCAGAAGGGCAAAGATGTCCTCTGTATCTACGTTGCGATCGGGCAGAAGCGTTCAACAGTAGCATCCCTGGTAGAGAACCTTACCAAAAACAGTGCTATGGATTATACGATCGTAGTTGCCGCTACGGCATCTGAATCAAGCCCGATGCAGTATATTGCACCATATGCAGGCTGTGCAATGGGTGAATACTTTATGAACCAGGGCAAAGACGTGCTCATCATTTATGATGACTTAAGTAAGCATGCGGTTGCTTACCGTGCACTTTCTCTTCTGATCCGTCGTCCACCTGGACGTGAAGCATATCCTGGAGATGTTTTTTATCTGCATTCCAGACTGCTTGAACGTGCTGCAAAACTTGACGACGAGCATGGCGGCGGTTCCCTGACAGCACTGCCGATCATCGAGACACAGGCAGGTGACGTATCTGCTTATATCCCGACAAACGTAATTTCCATTACAGACGGACAGATCTTCCTGGAAACAGAGCTTTTCCATTCCGGTATCATGCCGGCGGTAAACCCTGGTATTTCCGTATCACGAGTTGGTGGAGATGCACAGATCAAAGCTATGAAGAAAGTTGCAGGTACTCTGAAACTGATCTACTCTCAGTATCGTGAACTTCAGAGTTTCGCACAGTTCGGTTCTGATCTGGATGCGGATACCAAAGCGCGTCTGGAACAGGGTGCACGTATTGTAGAAGTTCTGAAACAGAGCCAGAATGCTCCGGTACCGGTAGAGAAACAGGTAGCGATCCTGTATGCTGTAACCAAGGGCATCCTCGAAAAAGTAGGAGTTGAAGATGTAAGTGCATATGAATCAGGACTGTACACCTACCTTGATGCAGATGCAGCCGGTATTGAAGTGATGCAGCTTATCAGCAGCACAGGCAAACTTGAGCCGGAAACCGAAGAAAAACTGCGTCAGGTACTGGAAGCGTATACAGAGAATTTCCTGAATACAAGACCTGACAAATAAAGTGATTAGGAGGGTATGATCATATGGCTGGAAATATGAAAGCGGTAAAGCTGCGTATCAAAAGCGTACAGAGTACGATGCAGATTACCAAGGCCATGGAGCTTGTTGCATCCTCCAAACTGCGTAAGGCAAAGGAACGCGCAGAAACCTGCCGTCCTTACTTCACAGAGCTGCATGAGACACTGAAGGACATTGCAAAAGAAAACATTGATTTTTCTTCTGTATATGCCAGAGAATCATCCAATCCGCGATACTGTTATGTGGTGATCGCCGGTGACAGAGGACTGGCTGGCGGATATAATGCAAACCTTTTTAAATGTCTTGAGTCTGCGGCCGAAGGCAGGGACTATATGGTGCTGCCGATTGGAAAAAAAGCAGTTGAGTATTTCAGACAGAGAGGCATTGAATGCCTGACAGATAAGTTTGCAGAGATTGCAGGCGTTTCTGTGGCAGACTGTTTTGAAATTGCAAATCTGCTTTGTGAAGAATTCCGCAAGGGAACATTTGGTCATATTGAATTATGTTATACCGTTTTTGCATCTATCCTTTCTCAGCAGCCGGAGGTATTTTCTATACTTCCTATGACTGATATCCGAGAAGAAAGCGGCGGCAAAGTGGATACGAAGAATCTCATCCTCTATGAGCCGAATGCAGAGGTTGTGTTTGATGCCATTGTTCCGGAATATCTGGCGGGACTGGTTTATGGCGGTGTATGTGAGAGTACAGCCAGTGAACTTGCAGCCAGACGTATGGCTATGGATGCTGCGACAAGTAATGCAGAAGAGATGATCGATAAGCTGAATCTGTATTACAACAGAGCACGACAGGCCAGCATCACGCAGGAGATCACGGAGATTGTTGCAGGTGCGGAAGGGCTTTAAATTATCATAGGAGACTTAAAACATGAGTGAAAAACACATTGGCGAAGTAGTACAGGTCATCGGTCCGGTTCTGGATATCCGCTTTGCGCACGATGAACTCCCGGCTCTTCTCAATGCCATAGAAATAGAATCAAACGGCGCAAAGCTGACAGCCGAGGTAGCGCAGCAGATTGGTGACGATGTCGTGAGATGTATCGCCATGAACTCTACCGACGGTCTTGTCCGGGGCACAAAGGCAGTAGATACCGGCGGCCCGATCACAGTTCCGGTAGGAGATGCCTGCCTGGGACGAGTATTCAATCTTCTTGGAGATCCGGTAGATAACCAGCCGGCTCCGGAAGCACAGGAACGCTGGTCCATCCATCGTCCTGCTCCTTCTTATGAGGAGCAGATGCCGGCTACAGAGATCCTGGAGACTGGTATCAAGGTCGTAGACCTGATCTGCCCGTATGCAAAGGGTGGTAAGATCGGTCTGTTCGGTGGTGCCGGTGTAGGAAAAACAGTCCTTATCATGGAGCTGATCCACAACGTAGCTACCGCTCACGGTGGTCTGTCCGTATTCACAGGCGTTGGAGAACGTACCCGTGAGGGAAATGACCTTTACAATGAAATGAAAGAAAGTGGAGTTATCGACAAGACTGCCCTGGTTTATGGTCAGATGAATGAGCCGCCGGGAGCACGTATGCGTGTCGGACTTTCCGGACTTACCATGGCGGAGTATTTCCGTGATGAGAAAAACCAGGATGTGCTTCTTTTCATTGACAATATCTTCCGTTTCACACAGGCCGGTTCTGAGGTATCTGCGCTTCTTGGACGTATGCCGTCCGCAGTAGGATATCAGCCGACACTGGCAACTGAAATGGGTAACTTACAGGAGAGGATCACTTCTACACGTAAGGGTTCCATCACATCTGTACAGGCCGTTTATGTGCCAGCCGATGACCTTACAGACCCTGCTCCGGCAACAACTTTCTCACATCTGGATGCTACGACTGTACTTTCCCGTGAGATCTCTAGTCAGGGTATTTACCCGGCAGTAGATCCGCTGGATTCCACAAGCCGTATCCTTTCACCGGAGATCGTTGGCAAAGAGCATTATGAGATCGCAAGATCTGTACAGCGTGTGCTTCAGCGTTACAAAGAACTTCAGGATATCATCGCCATCATGGGTATGGATGAGCTTTCCGAAGAAGATAAGCGTACTGTAAGCCGTGCACGTAAAGTACAGAGATACCTGTCCCAGAGCTTCTCCGTAGCAGAGCAGTTCACAGGTATGCCTGGAAAATATGTTCCTCTCAAAGAAACTTTAAGAGGATTCAAGATGATCCTCAATGGCGAATGTGATGACATTCCGGAGAGCTATTTCCTGTTCGCCGGTACCATTGATGAAGTATTTGAAAAAGCTAAGAAGCAGTAAAGGAGGCGTCTTATGAGTACCTTCCCTTTACGGATCGGAACACCGGACGGACTGCTTTTTGAGGGCGATGTGGAGCGTGTGGTCTGCAGAAGTATCAGCGGCGATATCGCGATTCTCGCAAGACACTGCAATTTCTGTACAGCTCTTGGAATGGGTGAAGCCAGTGTAGTCATGGCAGATGGAAACAGACGGACTGCAGCCTGCATCGGCGGGATGCTTTCTGTCATGAACGGAACCTGCCGTCTTCTCGCAACCACCTGGGAGTGGAAAGAAGACATCGACGCAGAGCGTGCACAGGCAGCTAAGAAACGCGCCGAGGAGATGATCGCAAAAGGCGGTCTCACCGACCAGGAATACAAGATGGCATCTGCAAAACTGCAGAGAGCACTGGTGCGTCTGAGTGTAAAAGAATAGAGTGAATTTGCAGGGAGAGCTGTGGCTCTCCCTGTATTTTTTATGTTTACGATTCTGCCATAAAGTGTTATGATGTGTATCACAATCATAACAAAAAAATGCCAGGAAAAAGGGAGTGGGGTTTATGAAAGACACGACACTGGAAGGCAGAGCGAAGACAAAAAACGGTGTTACGAGACTTGTTTTTTCGGCTGTGTGTATTCTGCTGGAAGTGATATTTATTTTGCTGTTGTTTACAGGACTCAATCGTTATGCAGAGGCGATCAACCTGTGTACGAGGATACTGGGGCTGATCGTTATTTTAAATATGTATGCATCTCCGGTCACTTCGACGATCAAAATGCCATGGATTTTTCTCATCATGGTATTTCCGATCATGGGACTTACCCTGTATCTGATGGTTGGTCTGAATGGCGGTACGAGTAAAATGCGGAAACGTTATAAGGATATCGATGAACAGCTTTTGCCGCTGCTTCCAACGAACCATGAGATTCAGGAAAATTTACAGCAGATGATTCCGAAGGCAGGAAATATTTCTTCTTATATTCAGAAAAATGCATTCTATCCTGTGTATCAGAATACAGATGTGGTCTATTATGATGAAGCTGCAAAGGGGCTGGAAGCACAGCTCGAGGAATTGGCGAAGGCAGAGCATTTTATTTTTATGGAGTATCATGCGATTGAGGATGCCGAAGCCTGGCATCGAATCCAGAATGTGCTGGAAGAACGTGTAAAAGCAGGTGTGGAAGTCCGGGTGTTCTATGATGATATGGGTTCTATTGGTTTTATCAATACGGATTTTATCAGGAAGCTGGAGGCGGTCGGAATCCGATGCCGTGTATTCAATCCGTTTATGCCGGGCTTAAATGTGTTTCTGAACAACCGTGACCACCGTAAGATCACAGTCATTGACGGCAAGGTCGGATTTACCGGAGGATATAATCTTGCAAATGAATATTTTAACCTGACACATCCGTATGGACAGTGGAAAGATACCGGTATCCGTCTGGAGGGCGATGCGGTGCGTTCTCTGACAGTGACTTTCCTTGAGATGTGGAATGCAGTTAACGACAAGGATGAGAATGACACGGATTTTGCCCAGTTTTTGCTGGAATATCCGTATAAAGCACAGCAGACTGGATTTGTTCAGCCATATGCGGACAGCCCATTGGATGGCGAAAAGGTGGGAGAAGAAGTTTACATCAGCATGGTGAACAAGGCAGAAAAATACTGCTGGTTTATGACACCATATCTGATCATTACTGATGAGATGGCACATGCAATGACTCTTGCCGCAAAGCGAGGCGTAGATGTAAGGATCATCACGCCGGGCATTCCGGACAAAAAAATGATCTACAGTGTCACCCGTTCTTTTTATCACGAACTGGTCAAAGACGGTGTGCGGATCTACGAATGGACACCGGGATTCTGTCATGCAAAAATGAGTGTTGCAGATGACTGTATGGCAACCTGCGGAACCATCAATCTGGACTACCGAAGTCTGTATCATCATTTCGAAAACGGATGTTTTATGACAGATTGTGATGTGGTTCTGGATATCAGAAATGACCTGCAGGAGACAATGAAAGAGTGCAGGGAAGTTACCGAAAAATACCGCACCGGACGCAGCGCATATCTTCGTCTGGGACAGCTGCTTATGAGACTGTTTGCGGGATTATTATAGGAAAAAGGAAAGAGATATATACCTGTTAGCATTGACTCACCGGGTACATATAAAGTAGAATATAGACAGTTAAAAATGAAAATAAAACAGACTCTGACGGCAAGGAAATCTCCGAGCGGGAATAGTTGTTGATGTGAAATTTACAGGACTTCTCTACCCTGACGGTGGAGGAGTCTTTTTGTATGTGCGGAGATCTCAGTAACGGATTTGGGGCAGGGCTGTTATAAAACAGGAGGGGAATTACAAATGCTGAAAGTAGCAATTTATGGAAAGGGCGGTATCGGAAAATCAACCGTGACATCCAATCTGGCAGCGGCTTTTGCATCTATGGGAAAGAAGGTCATCCAGATCGGCTGTGATCCGAAAGCAGATTCTACAATCAATCTGCTTGGTGGTGAACCACTTCGCCCGGTGATGAATTACATGCGTGAAGAGGACGAGGAACCAGAGAAACTTGAGGACATTTCAAAAGAAGGATTTGGAGGAGTTCTCTGTATTGAAACAGGTGGCCCGACCCCGGGACTTGGCTGTGCGGGAAGAGGAATCATAGCGACTTTTCAGCTACTGGAGGATCTGAGATTATTTGAAACCTACAAGCCGGATGTCGTGCTTTATGATGTGCTTGGCGATGTAGTCTGCGGTGGTTTTGCGGCACCGATCCGTGAAGGCTATGCGGAAAAAGTCCTGATCGTAACCTCCGGAGAAAAGATGGCACTGTATGCAGCAAACAATATTTCCAGTGCTGTACGGAACTTCGAAGATAGAAGTTATGCGCGAGTTTTTGGCATTGTATTGAATCATCGAAATGTCGAAAATGAAATGGAAAAAGTGCAGGCGTTTGCACAGAAAAGCAATATTCCGATCGTAGGTGAAATACCGAGAAGTGCTGAGATCATCCGATGGGAAGACCAGGGCAAGACCGTGATCGAGGGAGATGCAGGATCTGAGATCAGCAGACGTTTTTTTGACCTGGCAGAAATGCTTTTGAAAGCAGAGGAAGAAGAATGAGCAGAGCCTATTATTGTACAGTAGAAGAATTAAATGAGCGTGGGAGGGACAATATTCCGGACCAGTTCAGATCAAATATGCACCTGATCTACAGCTCTCCGGCGACACTTGCCTTTAACTCTCCGGGAGCAGAAGGATTCGGTGTGAAGAGAGCCGGACTTGCTGTCCCGGATTCGATCATGCTGATCGTGGCACCGGGATGCTGCGGGCGAAATACATCCCTGATCAGCTCCATGCGCGAATATGACAACCGCTTTTTTTATCTGATGATGGACGAGACAGATATCGTGACAGGACGTCATCTCAAGAAAATACCAAAAGCAGTAGAGGAAATCTGTAACAGTCTGGATAAGAAACCATCTGTTGTGATGATCTGCATCACCTGTGTGGATGCACTTCTTGGCACAGATATGGAGCGTGTCTGTCGTAAAGCGGAGGAGAAGGCCGGACTTCCGGTGCGTCCATGTTATATGTATGCATTGACCAGAGAGGGACGGAAACCACCGATGGTACATGTACGACAGTCTTTATATTCTCTTCTTGAGCCGGCAAAAAAGAAAGGAAATGTCGTCAATCTTCTGGGATTTTTCTCACCGCTTGTGGATGACTGTGAGCTGTATGATCTGCTTCACAGTGCAGGGATCAGGACGATCCACGAGATATCCAGATGCAGAGATTTTGAAGAATATAAAACCATGTCGGAGGCGAATTTCAATCTGGTACTGCATCAGGAATCACGCTTTGCGGCAGAAGATTTTAATGATAGACTGAAGATTCCGTTTATTGAGTTACGACGTTTATATCAGACAGATAAAATACAAAATCAGTATCAGGCGCTTGCGTCTGTACTGGGCGTTTCCTTCGAGTTGGAAGAGTACTGCGAGGCAGCAGAACAGGCAATCGAGGACTTCCGCAAAGTCTGTCCAGATGCAGCGTTTGCAGTCGGGGAATGCATGAACGGAGATCCGTTTGAACTGGCACTTGCCCTTCTGAAATACGGATTCAAAGTACCGGAAATCTATGGAACGATCACAGTAGAGAACTTCGTATATATGAAACAGCTTGCCCTCTTAAGTCCGGAAACAAAAGTATTTTCCAACATGGAACCAACCATGATCTACTACGATCCGGCGCAGAGCGGTGTAAACATCACCATAGGCAAAGACGCCCTCTACTACCACCAAAATTGCCCGGGCCTGATGTGGAACCAGGACGAGCAGCCGTATGGCTTTGCGGGAGTGAGACGGTTGTTTGAGGCGTTGAAGGAGGTAGCAGAATGAGAGGACTACGGAAATACCTGACACCATTTGCACCAGATCAGTCAGGGGCAGTATCGGTACTTTTTGAACTTGGAGGTATTGTGGTGATCTGCGATGCCGGGGGATGTACCGGTAACGTATGCGGATTTGATGAGCCACGGTGGTTTGAACAGAAAAGTGCGATCTTCAGCGCCGGACTTCGAGATATGGATGCGATACTTGGACGGGATGATCGTCTGGTGGCGAAGCTTGCAGATGCGGCACATAAGGTGGATGCAATGTTTGCGGCAGTGATCGGAACCCCGGTTCCGGCGGTGATCGCAACGGATTATCTGGCATTGAAGCGAATGAGTGAGAAGAAGATAAAGCTGCCGATCCTGACCGTTGATACAGATGGAATGGAACTTTATGACAAAGGCGAGGAGAAAGCTTTTGTGGAGCTTTTTAAAACTTTTGCAACGGAAAAATATCCAGTGGAAGAACGCAGGATCGGTATCCTCGGAATGACTCCGCAGGATGTCAGCGACCTTGCGGCAGCAGACAAAACACGTGCCCTGTATCAGCAGCAATATGGCCAGCAGGCAGTCTGTTACTGTATGGGCGAAGGCCTTGAAGAAGTAAAAAAAGCTTCCTCAGTGAGCAGAAATATCGTGGTTTCTCCTGCGGCACTTATGGCGGCGAAATATCTGGAAAAGACATTTGGAACACCATATGAAATCTACTATCCACTGGTAGAGGAACTTCTTCCAGAACTGGATTATACCGGCAAAAAAGTCCTTGTTGTACACCAGCAGGTGATTGCTGATTCCATCCGTAAAGAATTGATAAGAAAAGGCGCAAAGACCGTCCAGACAGCAGGCTGGTTTATGATGAAAAAAGAACTTCTGGCAGACGGAGATATGTCTCTTCGTGACGAGGATGACTACATAGAACTGGTACAAAATGGAGATTTTGATATCATTTTTGCAGACGGATGTATGGAGCGCATGACACCGGAATTTAAAGGAAGCTTCATAAATACAAGACATTTTGCAGTATCAGGGAAGCTGATCGGGAAGTAAAGTCAGCTGATCACGAGCAGACAATTGTAAATAAAAAATCCTGCTGTATCTATGGAGTGATATAGCAGATTGGAGAAGATTATGAGTGAAGAAATCACCAGACAGATCCGCGTTTACGGAATCGTACAGGGGGTAGGATTCCGACCAACGGTCAGCCGCCATGCGGCCACGCGGGGCATCCGTGGAAATGTCTGTAACAAGGGACCTTATGTGGAAATTTACGCACAGGGATCAGAGGAAGCGGTCAGAGGATTTATCTCAGATATCCAGAATCGGCCGCCGAAACGTGCAGCAATCCTCAAAGTAAATGTCGAAAATGTAGAGCATCCGGAAGCGTATACACAGTTTGATATCATCGAAAGTGAGAAGACAAAAGGAGAGATTTTTGTCTCACCGGACATTGCGATCTGCGATGAATGCAAGGAGGAAATGTTTGATCCCAGGAACCGGAGATACCTGCATCCGTTCATCAACTGTACCTGCTGCGGACCGAGGCTGACGATTCTGGATTCGCTTCCTTATGACAGAGAACGGACCAGTATGAAAGAGTTTCCGATGTGTCCGGACTGTGCAAAAGAATACTATGATCCGGCGACAAGAAGATACGATGCACAGCCGGTCTGCTGCAATGACTGTGGACCGGAAGTATACCTGATCGGCAGAGAAGAAAGAGGCAGGGCTGCGGTCACTTATGCGAGAAAAACGATTGCAGAGGGCGGTATTGTTGCGATCAAAGGCATCGGTGGATTTCATCTCTGCTGTGATGCTTCAAATGAGGGGGCAGTCAGCCGCCTGCGGCAGCTCAAACGTCGTCCGATGAAGCCTTTTGCAGTGATGGCAAAAGATCTCGAAGCTGTCAGAAAAGAATGCGAAGTTAGCGCAGAACAGTCCAAAATCCTCGAGGGACATCAGAAGCCGATCCTGCTTCTGGATAAGAAAAAAGAGGCGGAGATCCTCTGTCCATCCGTGGCACCGGGCAATCCAAAAGTCGGTGTGATGCTGCCATATGCACCGGTACAGCTTCTGATCTTTACGTATGATGACGGGATTGAAATGCCGGAATTTCTGGTAATGACCAGTGGAAATACATCCGGTGCGCCGATCTGTCGTGACGATCAGGAAGCAGAGGCAGAACTGTCTGGATTCTGTGACTGCATGCTGTCCCATGACCGCAAGATTCGTATCCGCGCAGACGATTCTGTAATGGATTTTTATGAGGATAAACCATATATGATCCGCCGTTCCAGAGGTTATGCACCACTTCCGTTTATGTTTTCCACACCATATCAGGGACAGGTGCTCGCAATCGGTGGAGAACTCAAAAACTCTTTCTGCATCGGTGTGGATAACCGTTTTTATCCGTCCCCATATGTGGGAGACCTGGAAGATCTACGGACAGTAAAAGCACTTCGTGAGACAGTCGGAAGACTGGAAACACTGCTGGAAGTGGAACCGGAGATCGTATGCTGTGATATGCATCCGAAGTACAATTCTGTGATGGTCGCAGAAGAACTTGGATTACCGGTAGTGAAGGTACAGCACCATTATGCACACATTCTTTCCTGCATGGCAGAGAATGACTGTGCGGATCAGGTGATCGGCGTATCGTTTGACGGAACCGGCTATGGAACAGACGGTACGATCTGGGGAGGAGAAATTCTTCTGTCAGATCTGAATGGATTCGAAAGAGCAGGAAGTGTCATGCCATTCCTGCAGATCGGCGGAGATGCTTCTTCAAAAGAGGGATGGCGTATCGCAGTTTCACTGATCTATGGAATGACAGGTGACAGGGAAAAAGCATCTGAGATCATAGAGAAATTAGAACTTTGTACGAAACAGGAAGCAAATGTACAGTTCACCATGGCAGACCGTAAGATCAATGCCGTGATGTCGACCAGTGCAGGGCGATTGTTTGACAGTGTGAGCGCGATACTTGGAATCCGCAGGAAGTCCACATTTGAAGGTGAGGCGTCCATGGCACTTGAATTTGCCGCGGAAGAGTATCAGAAGAACAGGTTAAAAGATGAGAAAAAGATGCCGGAGATACCGACTTATGAACTATTAAAAGAAGGCAATGACCGACTTCTTCTCAACACAGGATCCCTGCTAAAAGAAATCCTGGACCGCAGGTTAAACGGTGAAGATCCTGGTAGTCTTGCATACATTTTCCATCAGGAACTTGCCCGCCAGATCACGGCATCCTGTGTGAAGATCAGAGAGCAGAGCGGCTGTAATAAAGCAGCTTTAAGCGGCGGTGTTTTTCAGAACCGGCTGCTTCTGGAACTGACTGATCATATGTTGAAACAGCAGGGATTTGAAGTACTGAAACATCAGCTTGTACCGCCAAATGATGGCGGGATCGCACTTGGACAGGCAGTGTATGCGATGGCATATTTAGATAGAAATAAGTAAAAAGGGAGGCATTACCATGTGTGTAGGTTTATCAGCAAAAGTAGTAAAAATCAGTGAAGGAACAGCAGTTGTAGACGCTGGCGGAGCCAAAAGAAAAGTTTCCGCACAGCTTCTGGAAGACCTGGAACCGGGTGATTATGTGATGGTCCATGCAGGTGTTGCAATCGCAAAGATCACTGATGAAGATGATGACGAAACAGATCAGTTAATGGAGGAACTGCTGTAATGGGAGAAGAGAGAAAAAAAACAGCCCGCGAGATCATAGAGAACTATGACGGTCCGGCAGTCCGCATCATGGAAGTCTGTGGAACACATACACACGAGATCTTTCGACTGGGAATCCGCAAACTTCTGCCGCCGCAGGTAGAACTGATCTCCGGTCCGGGATGTCCGGTCTGTGTGACACCGGTTGGATTTATTGATGAAGCAGTGTGGCTGGCACTGGGAAAAAATGTAACGATCTGTACCTTCGGAGACCTGGTACGAGTGCCGGGAACGAAGATGAGCCTTGCAGGAGCGAGAGAAAAAGGCGCAAAGATCCGCATCGTCTACTCTCCGGCAGATGCAGAAAAATATGCACTGGAACATCCGGAAGAACAGGTTGTATTCCTGTCTGTCGGATTTGAAACTACAACACCGGCAGAATGTCTTTCTGTAAAGCAGGCAAAGAAGGATGGTCTTTCAAATTATTCTCTGCTGATGGCAAACAAGACCATGCCGCAGGCATACGAGGCACTAAAAGGAAGTGCAGATATTTTTCTGTATCCGGGACATGTCAATGCGATCACAGGAACAGAACTCTGCGAACATCTGACAGAAGAAGGCGTAAGCGGTGTTGTTGCCGGATTTACTGCGAAAGAACTTCTCACAGCACTTGCAGTTTCCCTGGTGAAATTCCAGGAAGGAAAACCGTTCTTTGTAAACTGCTATCCGAGAGTCGTGAAACCGGAAGGAAGCCGCGAAGCACAGCAGCTCACCGAAGAAATGACAGAAGCCTGTGACAGTGAGTGGAGAGGGCTTGGCGTGATTCCGAGATCAGGTGTCTGTCTTAAAAAAGAGTGGAGCGATTTTGACGCAAGAAAGAAATACAATATTCCACCGATCCAGGGTAAAGCAAACCCGGCATGTCGATGCGGCGATGTCCTGCAGGGCAAATGCAAACCATCCGACTGCAAAGTATTCGGCAAAGTCTGCACCCCGCAGCATCCGGTAGGAGCATGTATGGTTTCAAATGAAGGCGCATGTTCGGCTTATTATGCGTATGGGGACAATAAATAATACCAGGGATTAAAGTTCCAAATGCTGAGTATGTTTACAGGTATAATAATGTTAAGAGAAAAGAGGACAATCCTATGAGCAGTTTAAAAGATAAAACAGTAACAATGGCGCACGGCGCAGGCGGCCGCCAGACTTCAGAACTGATCGACCAGATCTTTGCAGCACACTTTGCCAACCCGGATCTGACAGCAGATGATGCGGCAGTCCTGACACCACCGACAGGAAAAATGGCAGTTTCCACAGACGGATTTATCGTCTCACCGGCATTCTTCCCGGGCGGAAATATCGGCAAACTTTCCATCTGCGGTACGGTTAATGACCTCGCATGTATGGGGGCAAAACCACTGTACCTGACCTGTGCATTTGTCATCGAAGAAGGCTTCCCGATGGAAAAACTGGAAGAAATCGCCTCCGCAATGGAAAAAACAGCCGCAGAAGCAGGCGTACATATCGTGTCCGGTGATACCAAAGTTGCAGGCAAAGGACAGGTAGACGGCGTTTTTATCACGACGACCGGAATGGGACAGATCGAGGATGGCGTAAAAGTCGGCGGAACCCTTGCACAGCCGGGAGATGCGATCATTGTAACCGGTGATGTCGGAAGACATGGATGCACGATTCTTCTCGCGAGAGAAGACTTCGGAATCGAGGCAGATGTCACCAGCGACTGCGCTCCGCTCTGGAAAACAGTAGAAGCTGTCATGAACACTACCCATGATCTCCATGTGATCCGCGATGCCACAAGAGGCGGTGTCGGAACCGTCCTCTATGAAATTGCAGGACAGAGCAACGTTGGGATCCGCCTCGACGCAGCCTCCGTCCCAGTAGCACCGGAAGTCAAAGGAGTCTGCGGAATGCTCGGACTCGAACCGCTCTATCTGGCATGCGAAGGCCGCATGGTCATCATGGCTCCAAAAGCTGAAGCAGAAAAAATCGTCGAAACCCTCCGCCAGTGTCCATACTCCAAAGACGCCGCCATCATCGGAGAAGTCACCGCCGACCAGCCAGGCAAAGTAGTCATGACAACTGAGATCGGCACCCAGGCACTCCTGCCACAGCCGGGAGGAGAACTTTTACCACGTATCTGCTAATTGCGAAGCAATGGAGCATTCTGTAGAATTATTACCAGGAGGACAACCATGGACACAAGAGTAGCAGTAATATCCATCATCGTCGAAGACAGCGATTCCATCGAAACCCTCAACCAGCTTCTTTACGATGCCCGCGACTACATCATCGGCCGCATGGGCATCCCATACCGTGAAAAAGGAATCAGCATCATCAGCATCGCCATCGATGCCTCACAGGACATCATCAGCGCCCTTTCCGGCAAGATCGGCCGCCTCAAAGGCGTGTCCACCAAGACCGCTTATTCCAATGTCATCACACATACGGAGGAAAAACATGATTAAAATAGCAGTATACGGCAAAGGCGGAATCGGTAAATCTACAACCGTATCCAACGTGGCAGCCGCCCTCGCAGAAAAAGGACTGACTGTCATGCAGATCGGCTGCGACCCAAAAGCAGATTCCACGATCCAGCTCCGACATGGAAAGCAGATGCGGACCGTACTCGCTCTCTATAATGAGAAAAAACAGAACCTCAAGCTCGAAGACATGACCACAACCGGCTACCAGGGCGTGATCTGCGTAGAGGCCGGCGGCCCCACGCCAGGACTCGGCTGTGCAGGACGCGGGATCATCACTGCCCTCGAAAAACTAAAAGAAACAGGAGCCTACGAGAACTATAATCCGGACATCGTCCTCTACGACGTTCTCGGAGACGTCGTCTGTGGCGGCTTCTCCATGCCGATGCGAAAAGGCTATGCAGACAAAGTTTTCATCATAACTTCCGGTGAAAATATGGCAATCCATGCCGGAGCCAATATCGCCATGGCGGTACAGAACTTCAAAAACCGTGGTTACGCAGCCCTTGGCGGCATCATCCTGAACCGCCGCAATGTAAAACGAGAAGAAGAAAAAGTACAGGAACTTGCCGATGATTTTGAAACGCAGATAATCGGAAAACTCACCCGCAGCGACCTGGTCGCAGATGCAGAAGAACAGGGCAAAACCCTGATGGAGTGTTACCCGGACAGCGAAATGGCAGCAGAATACCGCACATTGGCAGAAAACATTCTGGATATCTGCAGAAAGGACGGTCTATGCTGAAACGAGTTGGTGGTGAAATAAACCCGGAAGGTGCAGTCATAACGATTGGAGAAGCTGATTTTCCTGTTCCATTTCCTCTCGGACTGGAATTCAACTCTCCGGCACATGGCAATTGGAATATCGTCCACACTGGAATGCTCATGCCCGAGGCGATCCAGATCTACGTCTGCGCAGACAACTGCATGCGAGGTGTTGTCCTGACAGCGGCAGAGATGAATGCGGAAGACCGTTTTTCCTTCGTCACTGTGGAAGAAGAAAATCTTCTGAACGGAAATCTGGAAGATGTGACGATCGAAGGAGTGACAGATGTCCTCAATAAATTAGAAGAGAAACCAAAAGCAGTGCTCCTTTTTACTGTCTGTCTGCATCATTTTCTTGGATGCGATCTGGACAGAGTCTATGAAGAACTGGGCATACGTTTCCCGGAGATCGTTTTTGTGCGCTGCTTCATGGATCCGATTATGCAGAAACATGGATTGACACCGGATCAAAAACTGCGAAAGGCAATGTACGATCCGCTTATCCCGAAGGAGTCAGATCTGCAGACAGTAACGCTCGTTGGAAGCGACTTTGCACTTGATGAAAACAGTGACATCAAGCGATTACTGAAAAGTACCGGTCACACTCTGTGGGAACTTCCAGCCTGTAAAACATGGGAGGAATACCAGCAGCTTGGAAGTGCAGGAATTTTTGTTTCCTGTTACCCGCCGGCAAAATACGGTGCAGACATGCTGGCAGAACGCCTGAACAGAACACATCTGTATCTGCCGGGCAGTTTTGATTATGATGAGATCAAAGAAGAAATTCGAAGTCTGATAAAGGAGCTGCAGGCAGGATGGAGCCGGGAGAATGTTTCAAATACAGAATGTGCAGATATCACATCCGAAGAAATAGAAGCATTTTACCAGCGAGAGATCACACTTTGCGAAGATTCTATCAACCACGCAAGAAGCATCATCGGTGACACCCCGATTGTTCTGGATTATCTGTACCACCCAGGACCATTAGGTCTCGCAAAACTTCTTCTGGAACACGGTTTCCATGTAACAACCGTCTATCTCGACAGTATAAGTCCGGAAGAAAAGCCGGCCTTCGACTGGCTGAAACTTCATCATCCGGACCTGGAACTGCGTGCCACGATCCAAACCAAGATGCGTGTCCTTCCGCGCGGGACAGAAGGTAAAGTTCTTGCTATCGGACAGAAAGCCGCCTGGTTTTCCGGCAGCAGAAATTTCGTCAACATGGTACAGGGCGGCGGCTTGTGGGGCTTCGACGGGATCCGAAGAACCATGGAACTGATGACAGAAGCTTTTCTCGAAGAAAAAGATCCCGAGGATCTGATCGTTCGCAAAGGATGGGGGTGCGAAAGCTGCATATGAGACAGTCATACAAAATCATACCGATCTACACCGCCGATGTTTCTGGTGTATGTTCTGCCCTGTATGAACTGGGCGGCATGGTAGTCATGCACGACCCGTCCGGCTGTAATTCGACTTACAATACACATGACGAGATCCGCTGGTACGACCAGGACAGCCTGATCTATATTTCCGGGCTGACAGAGATCGATGCAGTTATGGGAAACGATGCGAAATTCATTCACGATATTGAAGAAGCAGCGAAGGAACTGAAACCAAAGTTCATCGCACTTGCAGGCTCGCCGATCCCGTTTATGAACGGGACTGATTTTCCTGCGATCGCACAGGTGATCGAAACGGAGACAGGAATCCCAGCTTTTGCAGTTCCGACAAATGGCATGCATGATTATACTTACGGTGCAGGACTTGCACTTGCCAGGCTCGCAGAACGATTTGTCAAAGAACCGGGAGTCAGGGCAGCAACATCAGATATTGACAGAAACTCTACATATTCAGAAGTGTCACGTATTCGTCTGCATACTCTTAATCTTCTCGGCGTAACCCCGCTGGATTTCGGCCCGCAGGCAAACGTAGATGCCATGAAACAGACTTTACGCCAACGTAGCTGGGAGGTCATTTCTACCTGGGCGATGGGAGATACGCTTGAGGATTTATCCCATGCAGGCGAAGCAGAGATAAATCTGGTCGTATCCGCTGTAGGTCTTCCGACAGCAAAGCTCCTCCAGGAAAAATTTGGGACCCCATATATCATCGGAACTCCAATAGGCGGCTTCACAGAAGAACTCATCCAGGCAATAAATGAAAAAGTTTCACATCATAATGAAGCAGAAGAAGCAGACAAGAACAATCTGTCCGTGGCATATCTCAAGAACCGTCTGGCAGGAACTCCACAGATAACTCTGATCGGAGAAGCCGTGACCATGGGATCCCTGGCAGCAGCCTTCGAAAAACAATACAACAAACCAGTCCGCGTCATCTGTCCGCTGGAAACTCACGAAGGTCTTCTCGCACCGAATGACTGTACAGCAGATGGAGAGGAAGAAATGGAGCAGCTTCTAAAGGATGCAGGGATCCTCTTTGCAGACCCTCTTTACCGCCCGATCTGTCCGCTGGATGCTACATTCATCGAACTTCCGCATATCGCTTTTTCCGGCAGGATTTTTCTGAAAAAGATCAAAAAATGCGGGATCTTTGGAGAGTTAAACAATATAAAATTGCCGTAAAAACGTACATTTTGGTAGACAAAAACCCTGAAGACTTCTATAATTAATATAGTATGTTTTGGACTTAAGAAATTTTATTCAGCTTCCAGACCTACATGCAGCACTGTAGAGACTGGAAGCTTTTTTTGAACACAGGAAGGAAAAGAATGGAAATTTTTACATCTTATGGGAAGGGTGCTTTTATCAGTTTTATCGTAAATGTGAAGGATGACACTTATGTATGTGCACATATGCCGCGAAAAACAGAGGATCTGGCAAAGACAGGAGACTATTCAGAACTTCTGCCGCGCCTGATCTATGCAAGTGCATACGAGTCAGACTGTGAACAGCTGCTCGAAAAACTCAGCCTGGAATACCTCCGGAAATTCCGCGATGGCTTAAATGAAACCAACGACAGCGGTAGTTTTTATATGGATTATCAGGTCAAGGATCTGAGCATAAAACGCTGGGGCAGAGTTTCAGTCTACGCTGTGGACAATGATGAATTTAATTCCGCAGAACACGTGATGATCCTTTTTCAGGACATCACAGAACAAAAAGAAAAAGAAATTGAATATCAGCAGACACTCCGGGAGGCATATGAGATCGCAGAGCGTGCAAATCAGGCAAAAACAACGTTTCTCAACAACATGTCACACGATATCCGTACGCCGATGAATGCGATCATTGGTTTTACCTCTCTTGCAGCAACTCATCTGGAGGATCCTGAACGGCTCAAAGGTTATCTCAGCAAGATCATGGTTTCCAGCAATCATCTTCTTTCCCTGATCAATGATGTGCTTGATATGAGCCGGATTGAGAGTGGCAAAGTCAAAATAGAAGAAAACGAATGCAGTATTCCTGTAGTGATGCATGATCTCCGAAATATCCTTCAGTCAGACATCAAGGCGAAGCGACTGGACTTCTTTATTGATACAGTCGATGTTGTAAATGAAGATGTCATCTGCGACAAACTGCGGCTGAACCAGGTGCTTCTCAATTGTATGAGCAATGCCATGAAATATACCAGACCGGGCGGCACAGTTGGAATCCGCATTATCCAGAAAGAAAATTCTCCGGAAGGTTTTGCAGATTATGACTTTGTGGTGCGCGATACAGGAATCGGAATGAGCGAGGAATTTACCGCACATATCTTTGAACCTTTTACAAGAGAAGAGAATTCTACGATCAGCCGTATTCCGGGAACCGGTCTTGGAATGGCGATCACCAAGAATATCGTAGATATGATGGGCGGCAGTATCAGAGTCAAGAGTAAGATCGGTGAGGGAACGGAATTTACGATTTCCCTCCGGCTTAAGATCGCATCCAGATGCAAGGAAAGAGGCGTGATCCGCGAACTGAATGGTTTCCGAGCACTGGTTGCAGACGACAGCATGGACAGCTGCGTAAGTGTCGAAAAGATGCTGCGTACCATCGGACTTCGCCCGGAATGGACAACTTCCGGCAAAGAAGCAGTGTTCCGTGCGAAATATGCGACCCAACAGAATGACCCATTCCAGGTTTACATCATTGACTGGCTGATGCCGGATATGAATGGAATCGAAGTGGTAAGAAGGATCCGTTCCGAGATCGGAGAGCAGGTGCCGATCATCATCCTGACAGCCTATGACTGGTCAGATATTGAGGAAGAGGCGAGAGAAGCAGGTGTTACCGCATTCTGTGCGAAACCGCTGTTCCTTTCTGAACTGTACGATGTCCTGCAGAGTGCAAGCCAAGCACAGAGCGCAATGAAAGTTCCGACATTCTACAAAGAAGAATTCGATGGCAAAAAGATTCTTCTCGTAGAGGATGTAGAACTTAACCGCGAGATCGCAGAAACGATTCTGACAGAAGCAGGTTTCCAGGTCTATTCGGTGGAGAACGGCAGACAGGCAGTAGAATATATGACAACGGCGGAACCAGACTTTGTTGACGTAGTCCTGATGGATGTCCAGATGCCGGAAATGGACGGTTATGAAGCAACAAGACGGATCCGGAGACTGGAAAATCAGGAGATCGCATCGAAGCCGATCATAGCCATGACAGCCAATGCCTTTGAAGAGG
This sequence comes from uncultured Blautia sp., assembly GCA_934424575.1. GTDB lineage: Bacteria > Bacillota > Clostridia > Lachnospirales > Lachnospiraceae > Blautia_A. The sequence goes on along the minus strand of CAKRXU010000001.1, from coordinate 162,339 downwards.
ACGTACAGGAAGCACTTAAGGCAGGAATGAATGATCATATGGCTAAACCGATACGGATTGAAACGTTGTATGCACTGATGAGAAAATATTTGTAAAATATTACATTGACTAAACAAAAGTTCAGTGATATGATAAAGAAAAAAGTACGGGAGGAATTCATCATGAAAACACTTGAAACCAAAAACGCACCAGCAGCAATCGGACCATATTCACAGGCAAAAATGGTAGGAAACTTCGTATTCGCATCAGGCCAGATCCCGGTAGACCCGGCTACAGGCGAAGTTGCAGGCGACAAGATCGAGACTCAGGCAGAGCAGTCCTGCAAGAACGTTGGAGCAATCCTCGAAGAAGCTGGTCTTACATTTGACAACGTTGTAAAGACAACATGCTTCCTTGCTGACATGGCAGATTTCGCTGCATTCAACGCAGTTTATGAGAAATACTTTACAAGTAAACCGGCTCGTTCCTGTGTTGCTGTAAAACAGCTTCCGAAGAACGTTCTGTGCGAAGTAGAAGCAATCGCAGTAGCAGAATAAATCATAAAAGATACAGAGTAAGAAGGGGATGTTTCGACACCCCCTTTTTGCGTTGCAGGAGAATAAAATGAAAGATCATCATGTGATATTAACAGAAACAGACCGTGAGATCCTGAAATCTTACAGCATGATGCTGGAGGGGCTGTCTATGTATCTTGGCGAGGGGTACGAACTGGTTCTTCACAGTCTGGAGGATTACTCAAGTTCCGCAGTCAAAGTAATTCATGGGCTTCACACAGGAAGAACGGAAGGTGCGCCGCTCACAGACCTTGCACTTGATCTGCTGGAAGAAATGCAGAAGGAAGATGCAGAAAGCCGCGGGATTACGTATTTTACCCACAATAAGAAGGGGGAACCGCTGAAATCCGTGACGATTCCTGTCCGCGGAGAAAAAGACCGCATCATCGGACTGCTCTGCATCAATTTTTATCTGAATACACCATTCTCAGAGTACATCAGTAATTTTGTAGCATGTGGCCTGAAACCACAGGAGCAGTACGAAAACCGCAAAGAGAATTTTTCCTCCAGCAGCGTGGAACTTCTGGAGGACATGGCAGAGGAGATCCGACGCGAGGTCATTGAGGAAAAAGACATCCCGACCTCCAACCGAAACAAGGAGATCATCCAGAGACTTTATCAGAAAGGCGTCTACAACATGAAAGATGCAGTAGGCAGGACTGCGGAGATCCTTGGGATCAGCAAGAATACGGTGTATCTGCATTTGAGGAATCTGGAGCAGGAATAGAACAGGAGGCAGCATGGCAAAGAAAAAATTTTATGCAGTAAGACAGGGAAGAAAGACCGGGATGTTCCTTACCTGGGACGAGTGTAAGAAGCAGGTGATGGGGTATCCGGGCGCGATATATAAGAGTTTTGGGACGGAAGCGGAAGCGAAGGAGTATCTGGGGATTAGGCAGGAGACAGATATATCTGGTGCTTCTGGCTCTGGTGTGGGAAGTGCGGTGGCTGCAAATGGGATGCAGGCAGACAGTAATGCAGCAGACGCAGTAGAAATCTACGTCGACGGAAGTTACCACGCAGGCACGAAAGAATTTTCTTACGGAATGGTCGTTCTGATCGATGGAAGAGAAGAAAAGTTTTCACAGAAAATGTCCGACCCGGAGCTGGCACAGATGCGAAACGTGGCTGGTGAGATCAAAGGAAGCGAGGCGGCGATGCAGTACGCCCTGGATCACAAAATTCCTTCTATTATCATCTATCACGATTATCAGGGGATCGCGAGCTGGTGCAACGGCGACTGGAAGGCAAACAAAGCCGGGACGATCGCGTATCGCGCTTTCTACCAGAAAGCGAAAAAGAGTGTTCATATTGAATTCCGCAAGGTTAAGGGACATTCTAATGATAAATATAATGATATGGTGGATGAACTTGCAAAAGAAGCACTTGGAATCCATTGACAAAATCCGTCAAAAAGCCTTATACTATCACTGACTCTGGCATGACCAGAGCAGAACTTTTTGAGGAGGATATTATTATGAAAAACAACAGCAGTATCAAAACCGTAGTTGCTGTCGGAATCGGCGCAGCACTGTTCTTTGTACTCGGACGTTTTGTTGCAATACCGAGCCCGGTACCAAATACAAACATCAGCCTTCAGTATGCAGTACTTGCACTTCTGGCTGCTATGTACGGACCGGTTGCAGGCGGACTGATCGGTTTCATCGGTCACGCTCTGATTGATCTTTCCTGGGGTGGAAGCCCGTGGTGGAGCTGGGTTATCACATCTGCATTTGTCGGTGTGGTCATCGGATTATTTGCCAAGAAACTCAACGTTCAGGACGGCGAGTTCGGTAAAGGCAAAGTTGTAGTATTTGTAGTTTCCAATGTGATCGCACACGTGATCGGCTGGGTAGTTGTAGCTCCTGTTCTTGACATCCTGATCTATGCAGAACCGGCAAACAAAGTTTTTGCACAGGGTGTGTTCGCAGCAGTTTCCAACAGCATTACCGGCGTGATCGTAGGTGGACTTCTTGTTCTGGCATATACCAAGACCATTGCAAAAAAAGGTTCTCTGGATATGGAATAAGATGGTTGCTTAAAAGTAATAAAGCCTTCTCATATGGCTGTTCTGGCTTGTGAAAAGGCTTTTTCTATTGCATTTGTTATTTATTGTGAGTATTAAATTTGAGGTGTTTAAATGACTGAAAAAAAATCCCCTGTTATTTCATTCAAAGATTTTTCATTCCAGTACCGGGCGCAGAAAAAGCCCACACTGACCGGAATCAATCTAGATATTTATCCGGGCGAAAAGGTGCTGATCGCTGGCCCATCGGGAAGTGGTAAGAGTACAATCGCTGGCTGCGTGAATGGTCTGAATCCTTTTTCCAATCCAGGCGAGTGCAAAGGTACGCTGACAGTAGATGGCGTAGATGCACCGCACAGCAGTATTTTTGAACTGTCTGCACATGTAGGAACTGTTCTGCAGGACCCGGATGGTCAGTTTATTGGTCTGACTGTTGGCGAGGACATTGCGTTTGCACTGGAAAACAGTTGTACACCTCAGGATGAAATGCATGAAATTACGAGACATGCCGCAGAATTGGTAGGAATCGAGAATCATCTGGATTATGCACCGCATGAACTGTCTGGCGGACAGAAACAGAGAGTCAGTCTTGCAGGAGTCATGGTGGATCAGGTAAAAATCCTTCTGTTTGATGAGCCTCTGGCAAATCTCGATCCGGCCGCCGGTAAACAGGCAATCGAGCTGATCGATGAGATCCAGAAAAAAACAGACACGACGGTTCTGATCATTGAGCATCGTCTGGAAGATGTCCTCTGGAGAAATGTTGACCGTATCGTACTGGTGAACGAGGGAAAAATCCTCGCGGACATGACGCCGGATGAACTTCTTTCTACAAGTCTGCTTGCAGATAACGGAATCCGTGAGCCGCTTTATGTGACTGCCATGCGTTACGCAGGAATTGATATTACAAAAGAGAAGAAACCTGCACACGTAGCTTCTGTTGTGCTGGACGATATAGACCGTAAGAAACTTCAGGATTGGTTCGAGGCACAGCCGATTCAGGAAGATGCAGGAGAACGCGAAAAACTCCTGGAAGTCCGCAACTTAAGCTTCGGTTATACGAAAGACCATCAGACACTGCGAAATGTAAGCCTGTCGATCGATAAAGGTGAGATGGTCAGCATTGTGGGACGAAACGGTGCAGGAAAATCAACATTTTCCAAGCTGGTCTGCGGATTTGAAGACCCGGATTCCGGAGAGATTTCCTTCCACGGAAAAGATCTGTTGAAAGAAAATATCCGTCATCGTGCGAAATACATTGGATATGTCATGCAGAATCCAAACCAGATGATCTCCAAGACAATGATCTATGACGAGGTAGCACTGAGCCTTCAGAAATCTGGAATGGCAGAGGCGGAAATCCGCCAGAAAGTAGAAGATACGCTCAAAATCTGCGGGCTTTATCCATTCCGAAACTGGCCGGTATCGGCATTGAGTTTCGGTCAGAAAAAGCGTGTGACGATCGCAAGTGTACTGGTGCAGGACCCGGAACTGATCATCCTGGATGAGCCGACTGCGGGACAGGATTTCAAGCATTATACGGAGATCATGGAGTTTTTGCGTAAGCTCAATGAGCGTGGAGTGACGGTTGTTATGATCACGCATGATATGCATCTGATGCTGGAATATACACCAAGGGCGCTTGTGTTTTCAGATGGACAGCTGATCGCAGACCGCAGAGCTTCTGAAGTACTCTGTGATCCAGAACTGATCGAGCGTGCCGCGCTGAAAGAGACAAGTCTCTTTACACTGGCAAACCACTGCGAGATCACACCGCCGGAGGTATTTGTAGAAAGATTTATCGGAGAAGACAGGGAGGTGAGAAGCCATGGCCGCTAAGACTGTATTAAACTATCTGGACCGCGACAGCGTAGTACACAAGATGACAGGAACTACCAAGCTGGCATTTTTCCTGCTGTTTACGTTCGCAAGCATGATCACTTATAATACCTGGGTGCTGCTGGGGCTTTTTGCAGTCAGTCTTGCAGCGTTTAAGCTCAGCAAGATCAAATACCGCGAAGTGCGGTTTATGATGATCTTTATGCTTGTTTTTTTGCTTTTGAATAATGTGTTTATTTTCCTGTTCGACCCGAATCAGGGAACGAATCTGTATGGAACGAGACATGTGCTTTGTCATTTGTTCTGGAGATATGATGTGACCGCGGAGCAGATGTTTTATATGCTGAATATCTCTCTGAAATATTTCGTGGCACTGCCGGTGGCAATCCTGTTTATCTCCGCAACCAACCCAAGTGAATTCGCAGCCAGCCTGAACAGCATCGGAATTTCTTACAAAGTAGGGTATTCCGTGGCAATCGCACTTCGCTACATCCCGGATATCCAGAGAGATTACCATAGTATCAGCCAGGCACAGCAGGCAAGAGGAGTAGAACTTGGGAAAAATGAGCACTTTTTTTCCAGACTGAAAAATTCAGTAAACATCCTTCTGCCGTTGATCTTGACGAGTTTGAATAGGATTGATACGATTTCCAATGCGATGGAACTGCGCGGCTTTGGGAAGAATAGGAAACGGACCTGGTATACCAGGAGACCGTTTGCAAAGAGGGATTTCATCGCCCTGGGCTTGGGCGTGGTGCTGTTGATCGTAAGCCTGACTATGACCATTAAGTTTGGACGGTTTTATAATCCTTTTTTATAAAAGGATCATATGTTTTGGAAAAAAAGAAAACCGCGAAGGGACTTGTCCAGTCCCCTCGCCCACCCCTGGAAATGAATTCGACGTGACGAATGGTGGTGAGGAATGTACAGAGTTCTACATGGAATAAGACGGAAGGGTACTAACTTTACTTAGAATGCAGGATCGGCAGGGACAGTGTTGGGTGGAATAGTATGCAAAAACAGCAGGATATCTTCTCCATACGAAAAAGAAGAATCCTGCTGTCCTTATATACTACGATATCATTTATACGAAAATCTCCCGGCCTGATGCACCAGGAGAATTTTTCAAAGGGCACCCCATAAGACAAAGTTTCCGTCAAACATTTAGCCCAGGGGTGGCGAGGGGACTGGCCAAGTCCCTTCGCGGTTTTATTACATCCCAATGTAAAACAAATCCCCAGGGTTACGTTGTAAAAAAACAAATGTCAATGAAATTAACGGGCTACAGGGAAGTACCCAGTGCAGCCTTCTTAACTTGTGTCAGTGCTTTCGCTACCGCCGGAATAGAAATCACGATCACCGTGATAACACCCTCTGCAACCAGATAGCTATAATTATACACAATAGGATAAACCGCAGTCAGAGATTTCGGGAAATTCTCCGGCATATAACTCATCCAATACAGATATCCCCCAAGTGCATGAAACGCACCCCTTGCGATAACCGCCGCAATATATCCCTTAAGCAGTCCATGGCTCTGCTTTGCAAAAAATCCCGCAACGCCAAGTGCAGCAAACGCAAGAATATAATCACAGCAAACCTGGAAGAAGGAAAGTACATATGGCTCCTGGATAAACTGCAGGATTCCATAAGCAAGACCGACAGTAATACCGGTTCCAACACCATACCAGTTAGCAACCAGTACAATGAACAGCATACTGCAAAGAGTAACACTTCCACCCCACGGCAGAGTAAAAATCTTCAGATAAGAAGTAACAAAAGCAAGTGCCATCGCCACAGCGCAGAATACAAGCTGTCTTGTAGTCAGCTTCTGTTTCGCTGAATGCTTTCCTGCAAAATAGATCGCAGCCAGGAACAGAACGATTCCGGCGATGATCGCGATGGCATATCCGGCTGTAGTCAGCCCGCCGTCACCTGTAACCATAAAGTTGAACATAAAATAAGACCTCCCTCGTCTTCGATTGAAAACAAAGGAGATCATAAAATCTCATCTAACGCATCCCTACGCTGGCATTATCCAAATCAGGTTATGGGTCGAAGTTGAAAACTTCCTCTCAGCCTGTCATACAAGCTCCCCTGTTATCAATCCGTATGTAAATTAAAATTTATCTGAATTTCCAGACACGCCTATTATAAACAAATGAAAGTGTAACGTCAAGAGAGGTGGCAAGAAACCATGGGGACGGTGTTTAGTGGCATTTTGAGTGTCCCCTTGGTCCTGGAGCCAGGGAAACCAGAGGGACACTCAAAAGACCAGAGAACACCGTCCCCAGTGGAACGCAAGACAACAACCCAGAACCTGTCCGCCATCAAAGACACCGACCGCGAAAACAACCCCATCAACATCTATCCACAGATGAAATAGCAGAAACTCGAAGGCTTCGGCGCGCAGTCACAGACTCAGCAGGCTATCAAGTCACCAAACTGACGATGCAGAACGAGTCAAAAGCAGTCCAGACCTGGGATTCCTGTATCTATACTGCAGAAGAGCAGAAAGAATTTCTCCGGGATTATCTCTGGCCGTCACTTAAAGTACACGGACTGGATGACATCGGGATCTATCTGTGGGATCACAACAAAGAGCGTGTTTTTGAGTGGGCAGAGACGATCATTGATGAAGAGACGACCAGCATGATCCGTGGAATGGCATTTCACCCATTTCCTTGAGTCGGGAGCAGTCCGAATCGGCGTGAGCAGATACACCGACAAACTCGAAGTAACAGCCTTCGAAAAAGATGACAAGATCACCTTCGTCATCCTGAACCGGACCGATGAAGAACTCACAGCACATATCCGCCTCGGAGAATACTGTACAGAGATTACTGTTCAGCCGAAGTCCATTGGGTCTGGCGTGGTGACAGAGTGGAAATAAATTAATAGTTGACATTTCGATAACTATGGAATATGCTAATAATAGCTAAGAAGTGAGGATAAACTTCCATAAGGCAAAACGAAAACCCCCAGAGTTGCCGCTCTGGGGGTTTTCTTGCTCGTTAACGGTGAGCTGTTCCGTTTAGGCTGTTGCTGCCTATCGTCTTCCGCTCAGCTATTTGCATATGTAGTAGCTCTAACTACGTTTGCTAACACGGAGACAAGAAATGAGGATAAAAATTCTTCCATAAGATTCACCTCCTTCCTGCTGGAAGGTCGGCAGCATTTATAGTATAACACAAATAAGAACAAAATGGGCGTAAAATATAAAATGTTTAGTACTGAAATATAAAAATGTAATCTTTAACGTTTTCAAGTTTTTTGACTTTAAACCCTAAAAGCACTTGTATTTACAGGTTACTATGAGCTATACTGAAATGGTATCTGTCCGGAGCCTTATGTTTCGGGCGTGTGTGAAAATTGGGAGAGGGTTTAAATTATGATTGTTACTTTAATTGAGAAAATTTACAGCTTTCTGTGGGGGAATCTGGTGCGGATTCCGCTGCCGGGAGGCAGTTCACTTGGAATTTCACTGTTGATCATCCTGCTGATTCCTACAGGAATCTATTTTACGATCAGGACACGTTTCCTGCCGATCCGTCTGTTTCCGGATATGGTAAGTGCGCTGGTTGAGAAGAAGAAGGACAAAAACAGCCTGTCATCGTTCCAGACACTGGTCGTATCGACAGCGACCAGAGTTGGTATGGGAAATCTGGTCGGCGTGGTTGCGGCGATATCAGCCGGAGGAGCCGGGGCAGTGTTCTGGATGTGGATCACAGCACTGATCGGTTCGTCTACTGCCTTTATCGAGGCGACACTGGCACAGCTCTACAAGGAAAAGGATCCTCTGTATGGCGGTTACCGGGGCGGCCCGGCGTATTATATCCATGCATACATAGAAGAAAAACAGCACAAAAAGAGAAAAAAGGTAGTGCTCTCTGTATTATTTGCAATTGCCGGTTTGATCTGCTGGTGCGGTATCAGTCAGGTTATCAGCAATTCGGTTGTTTCTTCCTTTAAGAATGCATTTTCTATTCCGCCGATCTATACGACGGTTGTACTGGTTGCAGTTGCAGCAGTGATCGTGCTTCGTAAGAATGCGACAGTCAAAGTGCTTGATATGGTCGTGCCGGTAATGGCAGTGTGTTACTTTGCGATCACGATCCTGATCATTGTGATGAACATTGGAAGCCTTCCGGGAGTTTTTGCAAGGATCTTTCAGGAAGCATTTGGACTTCGTCAGGCGGCAGCCGGCGGTTTCGGTGCAGTACTGATGAATGGGATCAAGAGAGGATTGTTTTCCAACGAGGCAGGTTCTGGTTCTGCACCATGTGCGGCAGCAGCGGCAGAATGTGATCAGCCGGTCAAGGCAGGACTTGTACAGGCACTTGGTGTTTTTGTAGATACGATCGTGATCTGCAGCTGTACGGCAATGATCATGCTTCTCGCACCGGAAGAAAAAGTCGCAGGACTTTCTGGAATGGATCTTTTGCAGACAGCAATGGAATATCATCTCGGAAGATTCGGCGTGATCTTCATTGCAGCGACACTGTTCCTGTTCAGTTTTTCTACCTTCCTTGGAATCCTGTTTTATGCGAGAAGCAATGTGGCCTATCTTTTTGGAGATAACTGGGCATCTCAGACTGCATACAAAGTTCTTGCGCTTATTATGCTGTTCATCGGCGGTCTTGCAGCCTATACTTTTGTATGGGACCTTGGCGATGTGGGAATCGGCCTGATGACAGTCTTCAACATTATCATCCTGTACCCGCAGGGTGAAAAAGCACTGAGAGAATTGAAAAAATACGAAGAATCAAAGAAAAGCTAGGGATTCTCATATTTACAAGCAGCATTTTTGATGTTATAATCTGAAAAAGCGACAAAATTTGTAAGGATTACAATTGAATATTTGGCAAAGCAATCGAAAGGTTGTGACGCAAAGCTATAGGGCCTGTAAAATGGCAGCCAGTTGCACGAATAAAGAGATTGCAGGGACACTATAGGGATTTATTGCCTATAGTGTTTCTTTTTTGCTGATATTAGAGGGAGAATGAAAGTATGGAAGCAAGTCAGATCGATTTAAGAAATCCAGACGTGGAGGTCTCTGATGCGGGGCTGTTCAGGTCGATTTTTCGTGCACTGGGAAAAGATTATATAAACATCTGCCTGATCAATGTAGAGAAAGAAACTGTAAAGACTCTCAAAAAACAGACAAATACTTCAGGGAAAGCTGCACTGTCAGATCTGCCGGAATGTTCTTATACTCAGAGATGCCACCGACTGATCTGTAAAGTGGTAGCCCCGGAGAATCAGAAAAAGATGTTTGAAAGAACGCGGCTTGAACGTGTAAGGGAAATTCTTTCTTATAAGCCGGAGTACAGTTTTACCTGCGAAATTCTGTTTAACGAGAAAAAACATGTATGCCAGATGAGATATATCCGTCTTGATGATGACAAACATATCCTTATGGGATTTCGCCTGGTGGATGATATCATTGCAGTGGAAAAAGAGCATCAGAAATCACTGGCAAAGGCAGTTTCAGTAGCAGAGCAGGCATACATGGCGGCCGAAAATGCGAACCGTGCCAAGACGACTTTTCTCAGCAATATGTCACATGATATCCGGACGCCGATGAATGGAATCATTGGAATGACAACGATCGCCAAAGCACATCTGGATGACAGAGACCGTGTAGGGGAATGTCTGGATAAGATCATGGGTGCGAGCAGCCATTTGCTTTCACTGATCAATGATGTTCTTGATGTATCCAGAATTGAGTCCGGGCGGATCGTTCTTGCAGAAGAAACCTTAAGTCTGCCGGAAATCTTTGATAATATGATCAATATGATCTCACCACAGATCATGAACAAGAATCTGGAACTTTTTGTCGATATCTGTGGAGTCCTTCATGAAGATGTGATCGGAGATTCCCTTCGTCTGCAGCAGATTTTTATGAATATCGTCGGAAATGCGATCAAGTATACACCGGAAGGCGGTAAGATTTCTGTAAGCCTTAAGGAAGTACCTTCTAATACTGCTTTTTATTCGGAATATATCTTTTCATGCGAAGACAGTGGCTATGGAATGAAACCGGAATTTATCGAGAAACTTTTTGTTCCGTTTGAGAGGGCAGATGACGAGCGGATCAAGGGAATCCAGGGAACAGGACTTGGCATGGTGATCACCAAGAATATTCTCCAGATGATGAACGGGGATATCAAAGTAGAGAGTGAGTTTGGCAAAGGCTCGCGGTTTGAAGCGCATTTTCGGATGAAAAACCAGAATAAACTGATTGAAAATGACGCTCTCCCAAAGGATATGTCCGTGCTTCTGGTGGACGATGATGAGGCAACGGGAGAAAGCACTGCCCTGACATTGGACAGCCTTGGAATTTCAAATACATATGTTTCAACGGGAAAGGCGGCAATCGATGCAGTAAAGATCATGCATGCAAAAGATAAGAGTTACAGAGTATGCCTGATCGACTGGAAGATGCCGGATATGGATTGTATGGAGATCATCCGTCAGGTAAGGCGTTATGGCGGGGAAAATATGTCAATCGTCATTATTTCTGCATACGACTGGTCAGAAATCGAAATGAATGCAAGGGCGGCAGGCGCAAACAGTTTTATGACGAAGCCTCTGTTCCGCTCCAAACTGATCGGAAAATTAAAAGAAGTGACAGATGAGATATCGCCGGAACAGAAGGAAAATATCCTCGAAAAATATACCGAGAAACATTATGAGGACAAACGTATCCTGCTCGTAGATGACAATGAGTTGAACCGTGAGATCGCGAGTGAGATCCTTGGCATGACGCATGTGATGGTAGAGGAAGCCGAAGACGGCCGTCAGGCACTGGAAATGTTTGAGAAGAGCGAGAGAAATTACTACGATATGATCCTTATGGATATCCAGATGCCGGTGATGGACGGGCATATGGCGGCAAAAGCAATCAGGAAACTGAGACGTCCGGACGCAGTATCTGTTCCGATTATTGCGATGAGTGCGAATGCTTTTATCGAGGATGTGGAGAGTTCACGACTGGCGGGTATGAACGGACATATCTCCAAACCGGTCAATATCGCGAAACTCTTAGGAATCATGGAAGATTATCTCGGAAACAGGATCAGGCGTTCTGTGATCGAGCTTGTAGATGAAAACGGCAATCCAAAAACAACACCGGCGAGATATTACGAAGAACTGTATTTTGCAAATGGCTCTGTCAATATGTCTGAAGAAAATGAACAGGTCTGTACTGATGTTCTGGACAGAAACGGTGCAGTAGGGATTTTCGGGCTTCTGGAACAGAAGGATTTTCCAATTTACTGTGTATCTGGCTTTGCGCTTACTGCACTGGGATATTCCTTTGATGAACTGATGGGAATCTCGGATGGATTTTTTATTGAACTTGTTCATGAAGAGGACCGAGAACGTTTTATCGAAGAGTTCTACGAAAAAGGCAAAAAACGCAGATATCGTCTGAGAAAGAAAAATGGGGAGATCATTACAGCAACAACATATTCTGCGGATACTGAACTTGCAGATGGAGTAAAAGCCAAGATGTTATCGATCCGTGTAGGATAATCCCAAAAACAAATTAGCAGGAATGATGGTGTATACTAAGAGCATGATCTGGCAGAGAAAGAAGGGATAAAAATGGAATTACAGGGAAGAATGCTGATTACCGGGGATACGCATGGCGATAAGGCTGCACTTTCTGGAATCGCCAGGATTATTCAGAATGGGGACATGCTTCTGGTAGCAGGTGATTTTGGGTATGTATTCTGGGATGATGCAGATGAGCGGAGTTATCTGAACGACGTGGATCTGTTTCTGGAGAGAAAGGAAGCCTATCTGATCTTCGTGGATGGGAATCACGAAAATCACTGGGCATTGAATGATTATCCTGTTGAAGAATGGCAGGGAGCGAGAGTACATCGGATCCGCAAGCGGATCATCCATGTGCTCAGAGGAGAGATCCTTGAGCTGAAAGGCAAAAAGATCTTCTGCTTTGGAGGTGCATTTTCCATAGACAGAATCAGGCGTAGGTTGAATGAAAGTTACTGGGAAGAAGAACTTCCGACGGATGAAGATTATGCAAACGGGAACAGGAATATGGAGAAATGTGGTTACCAGGTGGATTTTGTAGTCACACACACCTGTCCGGTGAATCTGGTTCCTGCCCTTGGCGGCTATCATGCAGCACCAGAGGAACAACAGCTTCAGAATTATCTGCAATGGATCAGTGAAAGCACGCAGGAATACCGTACAATGTTTTACTTTGGCCATTGGCATCAGGATGCAGAACTGGGCAAAAAACACCGGGTATTATATCTGGACATCGTAGATATGGAAACAGGCGAGAAAGTACAATAACAAGCTGTGAATACAAAAACTGCCGCAGGGCAGTTTTTTGTATATAAAAGAATGCAGGATGAATCCCGTGGAATGCTTGCCGTAACCATGCGGAAATGCTATATTTATTATAAGAAAATAATCGCTGTTTTCTGGATGGAGAGAGCTTCTGTGTGGGGAAGAGCGGGATGCGGAGGCATAGATCATGTTTAAAGAAATCGGAGAGGAACGGGCGTTTAATGGCATATTAAACCAGATCATAGATAATATCCAGAATGGCAGGCTCAAGGCAGGAGATGCACTTCCGGCAGAGCGGACAATGGCAGAGACCATGGGGGTATCCAGACCGGCAGTAAGAGAGGTACTGCGGGCACTGGAACTGCTTGGAATCATCAAACCGGTACCGGGCGGCGGAAATTATATCACAGAGAATCTGGATACCTGGCTGATCGGACCGCTGTCCATCCTGTTTAAGCTGAATAATGGATACCTGAAACAGAATCAGCAGTTCCGTGCAGCACTGGAGAGAGAGGCGGCAATCCTTGCGGCAAAGAAATGTACTCCTCTGGATGCAGCAGAATTATGGATGATCCTAGACCGTCTGGATTCAGAGGAAGATGAGAAGACACGGGGAGAACTGGACCGCGAACTTCATACCAAGATTGCAAAGATCGCGGATAATCCGATGGTTTACAGTGTTCTGGCAGCAGCAGACCAGCTTACAGACAGTATTGTTTCGGGCACAAGAGATTACATTATGAGAAAAAATAATTCATCCAAGGATATGGATGCCCAGCATCACAGGCTGATAGAAGCGATCATCAACAACAATGTGGAACAGGCAGACCGCTGCATGGCCGAACATATGGACACGATCGAACGTTATATGGATGAAATGCAAAAAGAACAGAAGTCAGAGGGAAAACGCATCTGAAAGTACTGAAGGCAGATGCACAACGAAATCCTTTACAGAAAATAATGAATAGATTACAATAGAGACATTAAAACAGTTACGCAACATCAGAATACTAAGATTCCACGGAGGATAACAGAAATGGATTATGCAAAAGAATCTTTAAGATTACATGGAGAATGGAAGGGTAAGATCGAGGTTGTAACAAGAGTACCTGCAGAAAATAAGGACGATCTTTCTCTGGCATACACACCAGGAGTGGCTCAGCCATGTCTGGAGATCCAGAAAGATGTAAATAAATCTTATGATCTTACCAGAAGATGGAACATGTGCCTGGTCGTTACCGATGGTTCCGCAATTCTTGGACTTGGCAACATCGGACCAGAAGCCGGCATGCCTGTTATGGAAGGAAAATGTGCATTATTCAAGGCTTTTGGTGATGTAGATGCATTCCCGCTCTGTATCAAGAGCAACGATGTGGATGAAATCGTAAATACCATTTATCTGATCTCCGGATCTTTCGGTGGAGTCAACCTGGAAGATATTTCCGCACCGAGATGCTTCGAGATCGAGAAGAAACTCAAAGAAAAATGTGATATCCCGATCTTCCATGATGATCAGCATGGAACCGCGATCGTAGTATCCGCAGGACTTACCAATGCACTCAGATTTGTGAACAAGAAATTCTCAGAAGCAAAGGTAGTCATCAACGGAGCCGGATCAGCCGGTATTTCCATCTGCAAACTTCTCCTCGAACTTGGAATCGGAGATGTAGTTATGGTTGACCGCAAGGGAATCCTTGCACCGGGCGAAGAGTGGATGAATCCTGCACAGAAAGAAATTGCAGAAAAAACAAACAAAGAGCAGCTTCATGGAGATCTCAAGGATGCCATGAAGGGCAGAGATATCTTTGTCGGCGTATCTGCACCGAACATTGTGACAGCAGAAATGGTAAGCACAATGGCAGACGACGCGATCGTATTTGCAATGGCAAACCCGACACCGGAGATCATGCCAGATGAGGCGAAAAAAGGTGGCGCAAGAGTCGTTGCAACAGGACGTTCTGATTTCCCGAACCAGATCAATAACGTTCTGGTATTCCCGGGCGTGTTCCGAGGCGCTTTTGACGTGAGAGCAAGCGACATCAACGAAGAAATGAAGATCGCGGCAGCAAAAGCCATTGCAGATCTGATCTCAGATGAGGAACTTTCTGAAGATAACATCATTCCGAAGGCATTTGACAAGCGAGTAGGACCGGCAGTTGCCAAAGCAGTTGCAGAAGCTGCGAGAAAAACAGGTGTAGCACGCATCTGATCAAGGTAACATCATAATACAATTTCATAATCCAGATAGACAATTCTCCCCGGCATGATTTATAATAGGGATATGAGAACGTATGACATCAGAGATCTTACTTAAGAAAAACGTTCGCAGTTATGCCGGGGAGTGTTTTGCTTAGGATGAAAAAAGAAGAAAATACCAGATTAAAAGAAATTCGAAGCCATGGGACCAAAACTTTTCCCTGTGCTGTATACAGAACAAGCTCAGAAGGTCAGGGTGTTATGGTAAAACATCACTGGCACGACGAAGTGGAAATGCTCTATTTTGATAAAGGCGGTTTTCTCCTGGAAGTTAATATGGAAGTTTATCCGATCGAGTCTGAATGTATCTGTTTTGTCAATCCCGGAGAACTGCACAGCATTACAAAAATCTGTTCAGAAAAGTCAGGAGAAGATGCGATTGTGTTTCACCCGGCTGTTTTGAGCTTTGAATCGTATGATGCGGCTCAGATGGAACTGCTGCAGCCGATCCAGAACGGAAGGCTGCTTTTTCCGCGGCAGATTTTTCCAGGAGATACTGTCTTTGAGGAAATTCGGCAGTATTTCAAAGAAATCCTGATGATTTTTCACAAGGATGGGACAGAAGAACTCTGGATGACAAAAGGTGGTGTCACGGATGATGTGGTAAGTCAGATGTACATCAAATCATCCCTTCTCAGAATTCTTGCAGTTCTTTGGAAATATCAGCTTTTTATGGTTACGACGGAGAACGGCAACAAACGTGTTGAAGAGATCAAAAAAGTTCTTTCTTATATAAAAGGACACTACGATGAAAAGATATATATCAGAGATCTTGCGAAACTCATCAACATGAACGAACAGTATTTCTGTCGTTTTTTTAAGAAGAGTATCGGGCGTTCGCCAATGGTATATATCAATGAATTTCGAATCCGTCAGGCAATGCATTTTCTGGAGGAGACAGATGATTCTGTGACAGAAGTTGCGATGGAATGCGGCTACAATAATCTTGGTAATTTTTTACGAGAGTTCCACAGACAGACAGGGACGACACCTTTGAAGTACAGGAAGAGCAGTCAGAACACAAAGAAATCTTTGACAAATATCTAAAGAATGGGTACAATAGCAGATATGTGAAAGGGGACTATGATATGGCAAACTGGGAAAATAATATCCGCAAAGTTGTTCCGTATACTCCGGGGGAACAACCAAACCAGCCGGATATGATCAAACTGAACACAAATGAAAACCCATATCCGCCGGCACCGGCAGTAAAAGAAGTGCTTCGCAATATGGATACCGATACATTGAGACTTTATCCAGATCCGGCAGCACTGGATCTTGTACGTGCCATTGCTGATACTTACGGACTTTCAGACAATCAGGTGTTTGTAGGAGTAGGATCTGACGATGTACTTGCGATGAGTTTTCTTACATTTTTTAATAGTGAGAAACCAATCCTGTTTCCGGATATTACATATTCTTTCTACGATGTGTGGGCAGATCTTTTTCGTATTCCATACGAGAGACCGACACTGGATGAGCATTTCCACATTCGCAAAGAAGATTATTTCAGAGAAAACGGTGGAATCGTATTCCCGAATCCAAATGCGCCGACAGGTGTCGTAATGCCGCTCTCTGAGGTAGAAGATATTGTTGCACACAATCAGGATGTGATCGTGATCGTAGATGAGGCATATGTGGATTTTGGTTCACAGTCAGCTCTTCCTCTGATCGAGAAATACGAGAATCTTCTGATCGTTCAGACATTTTCAAAATCCAGATCTATGGCAGGAATGAGAATCGGCTTTGCAATGGGATCACCGAGGCTGATCAAATATCTGAATGATGCCAAGTATTCTTTCAATTCTTATACCATGGACAGAACTGCACTGGCAGCAGGTGTGGCAGCAGTCAGGGATCAGGAGTATTTCTGCGAGACCTGTCATAAGATTATAGAGACAAGAGAGTGGACGAAGAGGGAACTCAGCAAACTTGGATTTTCTTTTGAGGATTCCAAGGCTAATTTTATCTTTGCGACACATGAAACCTGTCCTGCGGAGGAACTTTTTAAGGTCCTGCGCGAGCGTCATATCTATGTAAGGTATTTCCCGGGTGGACGTACAGGCAATCATCTTCGTATCACTGTGGGGACCAGAGAAGAGATGGAGACTTTTATTGGATTCCTCAAAGAATATTTAGCTAAATAAGGAGAGTTATATTGGAAGTTTTAGTAAACTGGTTTACAAACACTCTTGGACAGCATATTTCAAGAGAGATGGTGATTTTTATTATTTCCATGATTCCTATTCTGGAACTGAGGGGAGGACTTCTGGCAGCATCACTTCTGAATGTTTCCATAGCCAAGGCAATTCCAATCTGCATTATAGGAAATATCATTCCGATCCCGTTTATTCTGCTGTTTATCAAACAGATATTCAAATGGCTCAAAAAAACAAAACTTTTCCGTGGGCTTATCATAAAAATGGAGAACCGTGCAATGGGTAAGAGCGACCAGATCAAGAGATATGAATTTCTGGGACTTTTGCTGTTTGTAGGAATTCCGCTTCCGGGAACCGGGGCATGGACAGGTTCTCTGATTGCTTCTCTTCTGGAAGTAGATATCAAAAAATCTTCAATCGCAATTTTCTGCGGACTTATTATGGCAACTGTTATCATGAGTGTAGTTTCTTATGGGGTTCTTGGAAGTTTGATTTATTAAGGATCTATAAGAAGAAAAAACGAGGAACAGAGGTTTTTTATGAGAGAAAAATATGAATCGTTGTCACTGGCAACACTGAAGGATCTTGCAAAAGCAAGAGGTTTAAAGGGAATTTCCACTCTGAGAAAGCCGGAACTGATTGACCGTATGCTTGAAGAAGATGAAAAGGAGGCTGCGCTGAAGGCACCGGAGCGTGTACAGACAGAAAAAACGCAGGAACCGGTCAGAGAGCAGAAATATTCTGAACGTGTAAATGAAAGACCGGCACGTCAGGAGTTTCGTACACGTGAGAATCGTACCTCTTATGAAAATAACGAAAGACGAAATTATCAGGAACGAAATTCTGAAAACTATCAGCCACGTACATCTGAGAGTTATCAGAATAAGGTTCCATCAGAAACAGCACAGCTTGACAGCGGTGAGAAGGCAAATGGTATTCTGGAGGTTCTTCCTGATGGGTATGGATTTATTCGTTGTGAGAACTATCTGCCGGGAGAGAATGACATTTATGTTTCTCCTTCACAGATCCGCCGCTTCAATCTAAAAACGGGTGATATCCTTAAGGGAAGCATCCGAATCAAGACACAGGGTGAGAAATTCAGTGCTCTCCTTTATGTGGACTCTATTAATGGATTTCATCCGAGCGAGGGACCGAAACGTTATAATTTTGAGGATATGACTCCGATCTTTCCAAATGAGAGACTCCGTATGGAGCGTCCGGGCGGTACAGTGGCTATGCGTATTATGGATCTGTTAAGTCCGATCGGTAAAGGACAGAGAGGTATGATCGTATCTCCGCCTAAGGCCGGCAAGACCACACTTCTCAAAGATGTGGCAAAATCTATCCTTAAGAACAGTCCGAATATGCATCTCATCATTCTTCTGATCGATGAGCGTCCGGAGGAAGTGACCGATATCAAGGAAGAGATTCAGGGCAATAACGTTGATGTGATCTATTCTACGTTCGATGAACTTCCAGAACATCACAGACGAGTTTCAGAGATGGTTGTTGAGCGTGCACGCCGTCTTGTAGAGCATAAGCAGGATGTTACGATCCTTCTTGACTCCATCACGAGACTTGCCAGAGCGTACAACCTCTGTGTGACTCCAAGCGGAAGAACACTTTCCGGTGGTCTGGATCCGGCTGCTCTTCATATGCCGAAGAGATTTTTTGGCGCGGCGCGTAATATGAGAGAGGGCGGAAGCCTGACGATCCTTGCAACGGCACTTGTAGAGACCGGAAGCAAGATGGACGATGTCATTTATGAAGAATTCAAGGGAACCGGTAACATGGAGCTTGTACTGGACCGTAAACTCCAGGAGAAACGAGTATTCCCTGCAATCGATATTCAGAAATCAGGTACCAGAAGAGAGGACCTTCTTCTTTCAAAAGAAGAGCAGGAAGCTGTCTACAACATGCGAAAAGCCCTGAACAGTCTCAAGGCTGAGGATGCAGTAGAACAGATCCTGAACATGTTCTCCAGGACAAAGACAAATGCAGAATTTGTCCAGATGGCAAAAAAACAGAAATTTTTATAAATAGCTTGCAATTCAATATTCATTGTGTTATAATCAGAAAGCTGTGAAATAGTAAATTCGTCAAATTAATACGAATAGAAAATAGAACGAACATAGAGAGGTGAAAATCATGCGTGAAGGAATCCATCCGAACTACTATCAGGCAACTGTAACCTGCAACTGTGGAAACACATTCGTAACAGGATCTACAAAGAAAGATATCCACGTAGAAATCTGTTCCAAGTGCCATCCATTCTACACAGGACAGCAGAAAGCGGCTCAGGCTCGCGGACGTATTGATAAGTTCAACAGAAAATACGGCTTAAACAAATAATCAGACAGAATAAGAAACTAGAGAACAGGTTGAGGTTGGGAAATCTCAACCTTTCTTTGCTTCTGTGGACAAATGGAGTGATATATGAAACCATCAAACATCGGCGGACAGGCGGTAATGGAAGGCATCATGATGCGCCACAAGGACAAATATGCAGTTGCAGTACGCCGTCCGGATAAAGAAATAGAATTGAAGGTTGAGGATTACAAGTGCACCTTCGGTAAGGCTTCTTTCCTTAAGAAACCGATCATCCGTGGTGTAGTCAGCTTTGTGGACGGACTTGTAGTTGGAACCAAGTGCCTTATGTACTCGGCAGAGATCGCCGGAGATGAGGAGGACGAGGAAGAGGCAGCAAAGAATGCGAAACTTTCTGAGGAGGAACTTTCTGCCAAGAAAGAGAAGGAAGCAAAGCAGTTTCAGTGGCTTCTGTACATAACGGTCGCGATTTCCATTGTTGTTTCCGTAGCGGCTTTTATGCTGCTTCCGTATGCACTGGCAAGTCTTCTGCGTAAGGTTGGAGCCTCTGAGTTTGGAGTGACTGTAGCGGAGGCATTTGTGAAGCTGGCACTGTTTCTGGGATATATGTTCCTGATCTCCAGAATGAAGGATATCCAGAGGACCTTCATGTATCATGGAGCGGAGCATAAATGCATCAACTGCGTGGAGCATGGAATGCCACTGACAGTAGAGAATGTAATGGCAAGTTCCAGACAGCATAAGCGCTGCGGAACCAGCTTCCTGTTTCTGGTCATGCTGGTGAGCATCTGCCTGCATTTTGTTTTTGTACTGGTGCCTGTTTACTGGGTCCGCCTTTTCGGGCGTCTTCTGATGGTGCCGATCGTAGCGGGAATCTCCTTTGAGATGATCCAGTGGGCCGGAAGAACAGACAGTAAGCTGGCAGACTTTTTCAGTAAGCCAGGCCTGGCAATGCAGAAACTTACGACCAAGGAGCCGACACCGGACATGGTTGAAGTTGCGATCAAGGCGGTAGAAGCAGTTTTTGACTGGAAACAATATCTGAAAGATGAGTTCGGCTGGGAGCCGGAAGAAGAAAAAGAGGAAGACCATGCAGACATTTCATGAGCTGTTGACTGAGGGAATACAGCTTCTTGTAAGCGCAGGGATTGAAGAAGCCAGGTTGGATGCCTGGCTCCTTCTGGAGTATACGGCAGATATCAGCCGTGCCTGGTACTATGCGCATCCGGAAACGGAAGCAGGAGAAGAGACAGCCCTCAGATATCTTGAATTATGTAAACAAAGAGCAGAGCATATCCCGCTTCAGCATCTGACACATCAGGCTTGCTTTATGGGATATGATTTTTATGTGGATGAGAGAGTTCTCGTGCCGCGGCAGGACACAGAGGTTCTGGCGGAGGAAGCGCTGAACTGTCTGAGGGATATCTCGAATCCGAAGATCCTGGATATGTGCACAGGATCTGGATGCCTGCTCTTAAGCATTCTTATGGAGAAATCGGATGCAACTGGAACAGGTGTGGATATTTCTGAGGACGCACTTAAGGTTGCCGGACAGAACAGAAAAAAACTGAATCTCGAAGAACGGGCAGTTTTGGTACAAAGTGATACATTTTCGGGAGATTATTTTCAGAAAAACAGTGGAAATACATCCCTGGAATATGATATGCTTATTTCAAATCCGCCTTATATACCTACGGCGGACATTCAGCAGTTGATGGATGAAGTACGGTTTCATGATCCGGTACTGGCTCTGGACGGGCGCGAAGATGGTCTTTATTTTTATCGTAAGATCACCGAACAGGCAGGTGACTATCTCAAACCGGGCGGCTGGCTCATGTATGAGATCGGCTGTGAGCAGGGGGAAGATGTATCTGCGATCATGAGACAGAATGGCTTTGTCGATGTCGCTGTAAAGAAAGATCTTGCAGGACTTGACAGAGTTGTAATTGGCAAAAAGCAAATGCAGGAGGAACAGCATGTTTGATAAACTTGATGACTTGCTGATTCGTTTCGAGGAAGTTCTGAATGAGCTCGGAGAACCGGGCGTGACAGACAACCAGGAACGTTTTCAGAAGCTGATGAAGGAACAGAGTGATCTGCAGCCTATCGTAGACACTTATACAGAATACAAGAAAAATAAGGAAACCATTCAGGACAGCCTTTCCATGCTGGAAGAGGAGAAGGATGAGGATATGCGCGAAATGCTCAAGGAAGAACTTTCTGATGCCAAGAAGCGCGTGGAAGAACTGGAACAGGAACTCAAGATCCTGCTTCTTCCGAAAGACCCGAATGACAGCAAGAACGTTATCGTTGAGATCCGTGCAGGTGCCGGCGGTGATGAGGCAGCACTTTTTGCAGCAGAGATCTACCGTATGTATGTGAAATATGCAGAATCCAGAAGATGGAAGACAGAGATGATGAGTCTCAATGAGAATGGTATCGGCGGATTCAAGGAAGTCACTTTTATGATCCAGGGACAGGGTGCTTATTCCCGCCTGAAATATGAGAGCGGTGTACATCGTGTGCAGCGTGTACCGGAGACAGAATCCGGTGGACGTATCCATACTTCCACCTGCACCGTAGCGATCATGCCGGAGGCAGAGGAGATCGACTTCCACCTGGATATGAATGACTGTAAATTCGATGTATTCCGTGCGTCCGGTAACGGTGGACAGTGTGTCAACACCACGGACTCTGCGGTACGTCTGACACATATTCCGACAGGAATCGTTATTTCCTGTCAGGATGAGAAATCCCAGCTCAAGAACAAGGACAAAGCACTCAAGGTACTTCGTTCCCGTCTGTACGAGATGGAACTGGCAAAGCAGCATGACGCAGAGGCAGAAGCAAGAAGAAGCCAGATCGGAACAGGCGACCGCTCTGAGAAGATCCGTACTTACAACTTCCCGCAGGGACGTGTGACAGACCACAGGATCAAACTTACACTGCATCGCCTGGAGAGCATTCTTGGCGGTGACCTGGATGAAATTATCGACAGTCTTATTGCAGCAGACCAGGCAGCTAAATTAAGTTCATTAAATGAAGAAGAATAAAGGGAGGAACTTCAAATGAAAAAAACTGCACTTGTAATCATGGCAGCCGGAATCGGAAGTCGTTTTGGAAAAGGAATCAAACAGCTTGCACCAGTAGGACCAAATGGAGAGATCATCATGGACTATTCCATTCATGATGCACTGGAAGCTGGGTTTAATAAAGTTGTATTTATTATCCGCAAGGATCTGGAAGAGGAATTCCGTCGTGTGATCGGAGAGAGAATCGAGAAGATCACAGAAGTTGCATATGCATTCCAGTCTCTGGATGATCTTCCGGAAGGATTTGAGAAACCGGCAGACCGTACCAAACCGTGGGGAACCGGCCAGGCAGTCCTTGCTGCAAAAGCAGTTCTTGACGAGCCATTCATGGTGATCAACGCAGATGATTACTACGGCAAGGAAGCATATGTCAAAGTTCATGATTATCTGGTACAGGAGCAGCCACAAGATGGAATCCATCACATCTGCATGGCAGGATTCCGCCTTGGAAATACCTTAAGTGACAATGGAAGTGTTACCAGAGGCGTATGCCACATCGAGGACGGTGCACTGGTTGGTGTTACAGAGACACACAACATCTTCAAGACCACAGACGGTGCAGAAGCAAGAGATGACAACGGAAAGGTTGAGAAACTGGATGTCAAGAGTCTTGTTTCCATGAACATGTGGGGACTGACACCGGCATTTATGGATACTCTGGAAAAAGGCTTCGTAGATTTCCTTCAGAATGTAGAAGAAGGAGATATCAAGAAAGAATACCTTCTTCCGGAAATGATCGACCGCCTCATCAAAGATGGCAAAGCCAAAGTAGATGTACTTGAGACAAAGGATACCTGGTTTGGTGTAACTTACCAGGAAGATAAAGCTGCTGTAACAGCCGCATTTAAAAAACTTGTAGAGGATGGCGTATATCCGGCACAGCTTTATAAATAATTTAATCTGAATCTAAGGAGAGTGACATAAGATGGGTAAATATTTTGGAACAGATGGTTTCCGCGGGGAAGCCAATGTACAGTTGACAGCAGATCATGCATTTAAGGTAGGACGTTATATCGGATGGTATTATGGACGTGAGCATAAGGCGAAGATCGTGATCGGCAAGGATACAAGAAGAAGCAGCTATATGTTTGAATATGCACTGGCAGCAGGTCTGACTGCTTCCGGCGCAGATGCGTATCTTCTTCATGTAACGACAACTCCAAGTGTTTCTTATGTTGTCCGTACAGAGGATTTTGACTGTGGAGTCATGATCTCTGCAAGCCACAATCCATTTTATGACAATGGAATCAAGCTTCTGAACGGAAACGGACAGAAGATCGAAGCAGAGATCGAGGCAAGGATCGAGGCTTATCTGGATGGCAGACTGGAAGAACTTCCATATGCAACCAGAGAAGATATCGGACGTACCGTTGACTTTGCTTCCGGACGTAACCGTTACATCGGTCATCTGATCTCTATTCCGAGCTGTGATTTCAAGAATATCAAGATCGGTCTTGACTGCTCCAACGGAAGTTCCTCTGCAATCGCCAAGAGTGTATTTGACGCGCTGAGAGCCAAAACTTATGTGATCAACAATGAACCTGACGGAACAAACATTAACAGAAACTGTGGCTCCACGCATATCGAAATTCTGCAGAAATATGTTGTAGACCATGGACTGGATGTCGGTTTTGCCTATGATGGTGATGCAGACCGCTGTATCGCAGTTGACCACAAGGGAAATATCATCGACGGCGATAAGATCATGTATGTCTGCGGAAAATATCTCAAATCACAGGGCAAACTTAAGGGAAATACAGTTGTTACCACAGTTATGTCCAACATGGGTCTGTACAAAGCTCTTGAAAGAGAGGGAATGAATTATGAGCAGACTGCAGTTGGCGATAAGTATGTGGCTGAGAATATGATGGAAAATGATTACAGCATCGGCGGCGAGCAGTCTGGACATATTATTTTCAGCCGCTATTCAGCTACAGGTGACGGTATTTTGACATCTCTCATGATCATGGAAGCATGTGTTGAGCAGAAAGCAACTCTCTGTGATCTTGCAAAAGAAATGAAAGTATATCCGCAGATCCTCCGCAATGTCCGCGTGGCAGACAAGAAGACTGCAAGAGAGAATCCGGCAGTTGTCAAAGCCGTTGAGGAAGCTGCAAGAGCACTTGGAACAGACGGACGTATCCTTGTAAGAGAGAGCGGTACAGAACCTCTGATCCGTGTTATGGTAGAGGCCGGCACAGAGGATATCTGTGCAGAGCATGTAAACCATGTAGTGCAGGCAATGGAAGCAGAAGGACTGATCGTAGAAGAATGAGAAACAAAAAGATCATATGGATGCTGACAGCCGGTCTGGGAATCACACTTCTGACCGGCTGCGGCGGAGAAAACAAAAAAACATATGAGCAGGCAAATACAGACCTGGAACAGGGCAATTATGACTATGCACTGAATGAATACCAGGCATGTATTTCAGCAGGATATAAACTGGTGGATTCTTATCGGGGGTCCGGGATCGTTAAGCTGCGTACGGGAGATTATCAGGGTGCGATCAATGATCTTACTAACGCACTGAATGATGAGAATGCCGGAAAGTCTGACCAGAAGAATATTCTGGAATATCGCGCGACAGCAGAACTCAAAGCAGAACTTTACGATCAGGCGATGGCAGACTGCCAGACTCTGGCTGAGAATTATTCGTTGAATGCAAACGATTATTATCTTACCGGCTGCGTAGCTCTTGCCATGGATTCATATGATGAGGCTTCTTCTAATTTTTCAGAAGCTTATGGAAATGATTCTACTTATGAGATGGCGATCCAGATTTATGAGGCATATCTGGAACGGGATATGGAGGCGGATGGAACCCGTTATCTTGATGCGGCACTTAAGACAGAGCCAAAATCAGGGGATGATTACTGTGAGCGAGGCAGAGTATATTACTATATGGAAGATTATGACAATGCCATAAAAGAACTGACAGAGGCGGTGGACAAAAACAATATAGAAGGAATGCAGCTTCTTGGTCAGGTGTATATGGCAAAGGGAGATACCTCCAATGCCAGGACCTTCTATCAGCAGTATATTGATGCAGAAGGCGAGGATCCGGCCAAAGGATATAATGGGCTGGCCCTCTGTGATATTGCAGATGGGAATTATGACAGTGCACTTCAGAATATCAGTCAGGGGCTTGGTGATGCATCTTCTGAAGAAATGAAAGATCTTTTGTTTAATGAAATTGTAGTCTATGAAAAACAAATGGATTTCGCGACTGCACTTTCAAAAGCACAGACTTATGTCGAGACATTCAAGGATGATCAGGCGGCCGCAAGGGAACTTGTTTTCCTTCAGTCACGTACAGGAAATCTGCCATCGCAGACATCAGCAGACAGTGGAGAAACAAATACTTCGACAGATATTTCTGATGCAAGTATGACAGATGAATCAGTGGATAGCGGTACAGACGAATCTTCCGAGGAGAATTAATTTATGCAGTTTTATGAATTTAAGGAGACCCAGGAACGAGTGATTCTCATTGGGGTGCAGACAGAAGTGGGAGACGATGTAGAAGCTTCTCTTGATGAACTGGAAGAGCTTGCCGAGACTGCCGGAGCAGAGACTGTAGCGAAGGTGATCCAGAACAGAGAGGCAGTCCATCCGGGAACTTATATTGGTAAAGGTAAGATTGAAGAGGTTGCATCACTTTTGCGTGCTCTGGATGCCAATGGAGTCATCTGTGATGATGAGCTTTCTCCGGCGCAGCTGAATAATCTGGAACGGGAACTGGACTGCAAGGTCATGGACAGAACACTTCTGATCCTGGATATTTTTGCAGGACGTGCCGTATCCAGTGAAGGTAAGATCCAGGTTGAACTGGCACAGCTTCGCTATCGTGCGGCAAGACTTGTCGGACTTCGTGAATCTTTGTCCCGTCTGGGCGGTGGTATTGGCACAAGAGGACCTGGAGAGAAGAAACTGGAAACGGACAGACGACTGATCCGCACCAGGATTTCTGCACTTAAGGCAGAACTTGCACAGGTGGAGAAGCACCGTGAACTGATCCGCGGCAAGCGTTCCAGAGGAAACCTCAAGACAGCAGCGATCGTCGGTTATACGAATGCAGGTAAATCCACTCTTTTAAATACTTTGACAGGAGCAGGAATCCTGGCTGAGGACAAGCTTTTTGCCACGCTGGATCCTACCACGAGAGTACTTGAGCTGAAAGATGGGCAGCAGATCCTGCTTACAGATACTGTAGGATTTATCCGTAAACTGCCGCATCATCTGGTGGAAGCTTTCAAAAGTACATTGGAAGAAGCAAAATATGCCGATTATATCATCCATGTGGTAGATGCGTCGAACCCGCAGGCGGAGCTTCAGATGTTCACAGTTTATGAAACTCTCCGTGAACTGGGAGCAACCGGCAAAAAGATCGTTACACTTCTGAACAAGCAGGATCAGGTAACAGGAAGCGGGATCCGTGATCTTAAAGCAGATTATACTGTGAAATGTTCTGCACGAACAGGAGAAGGTCTGGATGAATTTAAGAACGTCCTTGCGAAACTTCTGGCAGAGGATCAGATCTATCTGGAGGAATTATACCCGTATAGTGAAGCTGGTAAGATACAGAAGATCCGTGAGTTTGGAACCCTTCTTTCAGAAGAATATCGTGAAGATGGAATTTTTGTAAAGGCGCGTGTACCGGCCGAAATCTTTGTTTCTGTAATGCCGAAATAATGTGCGAAAAGCCTGAAAATACGGGCAGAACCGGCAGATATCATAAGAAAAATATAACAAAAATAAACACTATATAGTTGTGAAATGATTAACATAACACAATATATAGTGTTTTTTGTATATTGACGCAAAGGATATAGTTTGATACAATAGGTCTACAGCGCATGACAGGGAGGTATGGTGTAGCATGTTTCAGGTAGTTAAACGTGACGGAGAGATCGCAGACTTTCAGATGTCCAAGATCACTTCAGCCATTGACAAAGCATTTGACGCAAAAGAAAAAATTTACAGTAAGGATATGATCGATCTTCTCGGACTTCGGGTTACGGCAGACTTTCAGAACAAGATCCAGAACAATAAAGTAACCGTAGAAGATATTCAGGACAGCGTGGAGAACGTGCTGATCCAGGCCGGCTACAGCGATGTGGCAAAGGCATATATCCTTTATCGTAAACAGAGAGAAAAAATCCGTAATATGAAATCAACGATCCTTGACTACAAAGAAATCGTAGACAGTTATGTCAAGGTCGAGGACTGGCGAGTAAAAGAAAATTCAACAGTAACATATTCCGTCGGGGGTCTGATTTTAAGCAACTCCGGCGCAGTAACAGCCAACTACTGGCTTTCAGAGATCTATGATAACGAGATCGCAGAGGCCCACAGAAATGCGGATATCCACATTCATGATCTGTCCATGCTGACAGGTTACTGTGCAGGATGGTCTCTTAAGCAGCTGATTCAGGAGGGACTTGGCGGAATCGAAGGCAAGATCACATCTGCCCCGGCGAAGCATCTGAGCGTTCTGTGTAATCAGATGGTCAATTTCCTTGGAATCATGCAGAATGAATGGGCAGGAGCACAGGCGTTCTCTTCTTTTGATACGTATCTTGCTCCATTTGTCAAAACGGACGGACTTACTTATCCTGAAGTCAAGAAATGCATTGAATCCTTTATTTATGGTGTAAATACCCCAAGCCGATGGGGAACACAGGCGCCGTTCTCCAATATCACACTTGACTGGACTGTCCCGGACGACCTTGCAGAGCTTCCGGCGATCGTAGGCGGCAAAGAAATGGACTTCAAGTATAAAGACTGCAAGAAAGAAATGGATATGGTCAACAAGGCATTCATTGAGACCATGATCGAGGGCGATGCAAACGGAAGAGGATTTCAGTATCCGATTCCGACCTACTCCATTACGAAGGATTTTGATTGGTCAGATACAGAGAACAACCGCCTGTTATTTGAAATGACAGCGAAATACGGAACTCCATATTTCTCAAACTATATCAACAGCGATATGAAGCCGAGCGATATCCGCAGCATGTGCTGCCGACTTCGTCTTGATCTTCGCGAACTTCGTAAGAAGAGCGGCGGATTCTTTGGCTCTGGTGAGAGTACAGGTTCTGTCGGTGTAGTGACGATCAATATGCCGAGGATCGCTTATCAATCCAAAACACCAGAGGAATTTTACCGCAGACTGGACCGTCTGATGGATATTTCTGCGAGATCCCTTCACATCAAACGTGAGGTGATCACGAAACTTCTGAATGAGGGGCTGTATCCGTACACCAAGAGATATCTGGGAAGCTTTGACAATCACTTCTCAACGATCGGTCTTGTAGGAATGAACGAGGCTGGTCTGAATGCAAGATGGCTTGGATGTGATATGACTGATGAACGTACCCAGAAATTCACCAAAGAAGTTCTGACACATATGCGTAACCGTCTTTCTGATTATCAGGAGGAATATCCGGGAGAACTCTTTAACCTGGAGGCAACTCCGGCAGAGTCTACCGCATATCGTCTGGCAAAACATGACCGTAAACGCTGGCCGGACATCCGTACAGCAGGAAGCAAGGGCGACACACCGTATTATACAAACAGCTCCCATCTTCCGGTGGAATTCAGTTCTGATATTTTTGATGCACTGGATATTCAGGACGAGCTGCAGACACTGTATACTTCCGGAACCGTATTCCATGGATTCCTCGGAGAGAAACTTCCGGACTGGAAAGCAGCAGCGTCTCTGGTACGTAAGATCGCAGAGAATTACAGACTGCCGTATTATACGATTTCCCCTACTTATTCCGTATGCAAGGAGCATGGCTATCTGAGCGGAGAACACTTTACCTGTCCGAAATGCGGCAAGAAGGCAGAGGTTTACAGCCGTATCACAGGATACTACCGTCCGGTACAGAACTGGAACGATGGTAAGGCACAGGAATACAAGAACCGTACTTTATATGATGTGATGCATTCTTCACTCAAGAAGGTACACACCAGCATGGTGACAGTGACAGAGGATGACGTCAAGGTAGAACCGGTGGAAACACACAAATATCTGTTTACCACAAGTACCTGCCCGAACTGCCGTATGGCAAAGAAAATGCTGGAAGGTGAGGATCTGGAGATTATTGATGCAGAGAAAAATCCAGATATGGCGCGCCAGTTCGGAATCATGCAGGCACCGACCCTGGTCATCACAGACGGAGAGCATCTTAAGAAATATGTGAATGCATCTAATATCCAGAAATATGTGGATGAAGAATTAGACTAAAACACAGACCGTCAGGGGCACAAGAAATGCTTCTGACGGTTTACTTTTGTTATAAAGATGAGTATAATGATAAAAGATTTATACACACAGGACGAGGAGAGAGAAAATGATCAAACAGAATATCGTATTCATCGAAAACAAAGCAGGAAGCCTTCAGAAAGTAACAGGCCTTCTCAAAGAAGCAGGAATTGATCTCTATGGATTTGCATGCTTTGATGCACCGGAATTTGCACTGTTTCGTATGGTGACAGACAAAGCAGATGAGGCAGAGAAGATCCTTACAGAAAATGGCTATATGAACCGTGTGACAGAAGTCATTGCCGTAGATATCAAGGATGAAGTCGGCGGACTGAATACGGTTCTTGAAGTTCTCGGAAACTGTAATGTAAACCTTGATTATATTTATACATCCTATCACAGAGGAAACAGCCTTCCGATCATGATCCTTCAGACAGATGATGTTTTTGTTACAGAAAACGTGCTGACGAACAATGGTTTCCGTGTCCTGAATAGTCTGGAGGACTAAATTATCATGAACAGCACAGCTTTTAAGAAGGGACTCCATGACGGAGTCCCCATTGGTCTGGGATACTTTGCGGTATCCTTTACTTTTGGCATGATGGCAGTTGCAGGAGGAATCTCAATAGCTGCCGCCGTACTGATCTCGCTGACAAACCTTACTTCAGCAGGGCAGTTTGCAGGGATTGGAATTATTTTCGCTTCAGGATCTCTGTGGGAGATGGCACTGACACAGCTTGTCATCAATTTAAGATATTGTCTGATGTCGTTCTCACTTTCCCAGAAACTGGAACGAGGCGTTTCGACGGGGCACAGACTGGCAGTTGCTTTTGGAGTGACGGATGAAATCTTCGGGGTCAGTGCCAGTCAGGAGGGACGTGTCAGCCCGTGGTACAACTATGGTGTCATGGCAGTTGCGATTCCAGGATGGACACTGGGAACTCTGGTAGGAGCAGTATCCGGAAACCTTCTGCCGGATTTCCTGGTCAGTGCACTGAGTGTGGCAATCTATGGAATGTTCCTTGCAGTCATCATACCGCCGGCAAAGAAAAACAGAGCAGTCTTAGGTGTTGTGATCGGAGCGATGGCAGTCAGTACCATTTTTGCGGTTGTACCGGTTCTGAACAAAGTTTCTGCCGGATTTGTGATCATCATTACAACTGTACTGGTAGCAGGAATCGCAGCATATTTCTGTCCGGTCCCGGAAGAAAAGGAGGCGTAGAGAGATGAAAACAAATATATATATTTATATTCTTGTCATGGCAGGAGTTACCTACCTGATCCGTATGCTTCCACTGGTACTTTTTAAGAAAGAAATTACGAGCCCTTTTGTAAAATCTTTCCTATATTATGTGCCATATGCCTGTCTTGCAGCGATGACTTTTCCTGCAATCCTGACAGCGACTGCAGGAGGAGTGGTTTCCGGTGCGATCGGTCTGATCGTTGCACTGATCGTTGCGTACAGAGAGAAGAGCCTTCTGACCGTTGCTTTATTTGCCTGTGCAGCGGTGTTTATTGCCGAAAGAATCATGGAATTTGTTATATAGCAAAATTATAAAATAAAAAAGTCATATTTTACCTAAGTTGTGGAAGTTTTGTCGATTGACACATCTTTTTCAATGTGTTAGTATGGTAGATGCATATAATATGGTATTAAAGTAGCGTGTTTTGGAGGGTGAGTATGCAGAGAAAAGTTGCCGCATTAAATGGTAGTGATATTCACTGATACCGGAACAAATGGATGAAAGGAATTATACGATGTTGGAAAAATGGAATACATATCTTGATGATCCGGTAGATGATGCGAAACAGGATGATGATGTTGAGATTGATTTGCTTGAGATACTTTATGTATTAAAATCTAAATTTCTTGTTCTTCTTACAGTAGGATTGATGGCAGCCTGCCTTTGTGGACTGGTTACAAAATTTGCGATGACACCTGTATATACTTCTACGTCAAGTATGCTGGTTCTGTCAAAGGAAACAACGCTTACATCTCTGGCAGATATTCAGTTGGGAACCAGCCTGACCAAGGACTATACAGTATTAATTAAGTGTACTCCTGTTTTGGAGCAGGTAATCAAGAATCTGAATCTGGAAATGGATTCGTCTGATCTTAGTGAAAATATCACTATAGAAAATCCTTCGGACAGCCGTATCCTGGAGATCTCAGTAAAAAATACTGATCCGGAAATGGCAAAAGCAATCGTTGATGAGATTGCGAATGTAGCGTCAAGTTATATTGGTGATAAGATGGAAGTTATTCCACCTAAAATTATTGAAATTGGTAAGATTCCAACAGTTCAGTCATCTCCAAGTATGAAAAAGAATGTTATACTGGGCTTCCTTCTTGGTATTGTGGCAGCAACTGTTGTTGTAGTTGTAATTACAATTATGGATGATACTCTGAAATCAGAAGATGATGTCGCAAAATATCTGGGTGTTTCTGTGCTTGCAGTAGTTCCTGACAGAAAGGACTATGCATACAAGAAAGGCAGAAAATCCAAAAGGAAAAAGCGTTAAACGGATGGAGGAATCTTATAAATGAGGAAAGTCACAATAAAAGATATCAGAAAGCAGGATTATTTTTACAGTGAAGCGATCAAGACTTTACGTACTAATATTCAGCTTTCTGGAAAAAGCATCAAGACGATCTTAGCCAGCAGCTGTTTTCCGAATGAAGGAAAAAGCGATATTGTTTTCAGTCTGGCGCAGGAATTGAGTAATATTGGAAAGAAAGTACTCCTGATTGATGGAGATATTCGAAAGGCTGATTTTGCAATACGACTTGGAGTAGAACAGGAAGTTAATGGTCTGTCACAGTTCCTCAGTGGACAGGTGGAAATTAAAGACTTAATTTATTCTACAAACTATCCGGGACTGCATATCATATTTGGTGGGCCGATCGCACCTAATCCGTCAGGACTCTTAAGTGAGGAACTTTTCCGTACTTTTATGAAGGAGATCCGTAATTATTATGATTATGTCATTATAGATACTCCTCCGATCGGAAGTGTTATTGATGCAGCTGTAATCGCGAGATCCTGTGATGGCGGAATTTTTGTCATCGAACCAGGGGTTGCAGATTATAAATTTGCACAGAGATGTATCAAGCAGCTGGAAAAAGGTGGCTGTCAGATTCTTGGTGCCGTTATGAATAAAGTAGATACCAAAAAGGATAAGTATTATTCTTCTTATTACAAACATTATGGTGACTACTATCAGAAGTTAGCAACAGAGCAGACAGATAACACAAACTAAAAGAAAGCGGGTTAGAAGTGAACTGGAACAGAAAAAGTGATAAATTTACAAATATCATTTTGTCAGTTATTTGCATTGTATTGATCGTGATTTTGGGCGGTTTGCTGTTAACAAATCACCAAGAAATAAAAAAGGAATCAGAACGATTAGAAAAATTGGCAGAAAAACAGAAAACTGGAATTGATAATTATGAATCTGTAAAAGAACACGCATCCGAACTTGAAGAAGCCGGAAGCGATCAGTCTTCTGAGGATACTAATAAATCTAAAGATACTAATAAATCTGAGGAAGAAAAAAGTTCCGATCAGGCAGCAGAGTCTGATAAAACTGATGCAGAATCCAAGGACAGTGGGAAACAATGAGAGCTAGAGGAAGACGTACGTCTTACAAACAGAGAAGAACAAACATGATTATTGTTGTCAGTATGATCATTGTAGTCGCAATTGTAGTAATTGCATATTTCCTGTGGAATCAGACGCAGGGAGTTAAGCGTAGTGATACAGTGGTCAGACAGGACGAGATGGCTTCTTCATCTACTCTGGATCAGAGTGGCAGTTCTACAGAGCAGAATGATAATGTAATGGATGATGTCATAGAATATGAAGGCAGTACATATACATATAATGATCATTTGAGTAATTATTTGTTTATAGGTATTGATTCATCGGAAGAAGTCAGTGAGATGGAGACTCAGCAGGATGCAGGTCAGGCAGATTCTATTTATGTAGTATCAATGGATCGTGCTACAGAGCAGCTGCAGATCATTTCCATTCCACGTGACACAATTGCTGAAATAGAAGTTTTCAATCCAGCCGGTAAAAGTCTGGGAATGACAGATAATCATATCAATTTACAGTATGCATATGGAGATGGAAAAGAAAAAAGCTGTGAGTTAATGAAGACAGCAGTTTCCAAATTACTTCATGGTATTCCAATTCAGGGTTATTATTCCATGAATACAATGGGAATCTCTGAAGTTGGTAAATTGGTAGGAGACATTGAAATTGTTGTACCGGATAACAGTCTGGAAGAACATGATCCTTATTTTAAAGAAGGCGCGAAAGTGGTTATTAATGGTGATAACGTAGAAGAATTTTTACGTTATCGTGATATAGAGAAAAGCCAAAGTGCACTGGTGCGTCAGCAGCGTCAGAAAACGTATCTTAAGGCTTTGATACCGAGAATTCAGGAGAAAATGAAGATAAATCCTTCTTTTATAGGAAATCTGCTTAAGGAGATTGAACCATATACAGTAACAAATATGGGAAATGACATCTTTGTAAAACTTCTGAATGCAGCAGGGAACAGTACTCTGGATACTCAGAATGTTCCAGGCGAAGGTGTAGAAGGACAAATTTATGATGAATATCATGTGAATGAAGAAGAATTGTATAAGTTAGTTCTTTCTACATTTTATACAATATCATAAGAGATTTTAGCACGTAAGTACTATTATCTAAATAAAAAATCCCAAAGGAGAGATGGAAGATGAAGTTAAGAAAAGGTATTGTGGCATGCGTTTTAGCCGCAACAGTAGTAGCAGCTTCTGCAATGAGTGTAATGGCAGCAGGAAGTGCTAGCAAAACTGCAACAGCAGTAGGAAGCGTTACTAAAAACGCAGTAGCAGTAGGTAGTGTTACTAAAAACGCAGTAGCAGTAGGTAGCGTTACAAAGAATGCAGTAGCAGTAGGTAGCGTTACAAAGAATGGTGTAGCAGTAGGCAGCATCAGCAAAGATGGAAAAGCAGGAAACTACAAAGTTGAAGTAGTAAGCGCTAACAGTGCTATTTACACACAGCTTAAAGCTGATCAGCCGGCTGTAGCAGAAGCAGTAGTAGCTGTAAACGATGGCAAGATGACAATGAAAGAGTTCATCGAAGAACTCAAGAAAGATTCTGTTGCAGTTGCAGACAAACTGGATGGAACAGAATTCGTATCTGGATTCTACAGCCTTACACCAGACGCATCTACACAGAAAGGTGAAGACGGAAAATACAAAGTAACTCTTACAGTTCAGAACCTTACAAAAGATTTAACAGGAATCAAAGTTCTTGCTTACAATGCTACAACAAAAGAATGGGAAGTTGTTGAGATTCCGGCAGATGATATTGATGTAGCAAATCACACTATTACAGTATCTCTGGAAGATGTTTCCCTGTTCGCAGTTATTTCTGACGCAAAATAAGCTGAATTAATAAAAAGTGAATAATAAAATGAATAGAGTCCTCCCATGTGCCTGATGAAAGGTATGTGAGAGGGCTTTTCTTTGCTTTAATCGAGAAAATTTCTCATAACAATCCTCATAAGTTGACAACTTAGATAGTTTAAACTAACATAATAGTAACAGCGTTATATCAGTATAACAAAGTATGAAAAGGAGACTATTATGTTTTTGGAAATAAGGGATATCAGGAAATCATTTGGCTCTGGGGACAGCAAGGTAGATGTTCTCAAGGGTCTGGATCTGGATATTGAAAAAGGAGAATTTTGTGTGCTTCTGGGACCATCCGGTTCCGGCAAATCCACGCTCTTGAATATTATCGGTGGAATCGAGAGCGCAGATGCAGGAAGCATTTCCATTGAAGGTGAGAAACTGGCAGATATGAAAGAAAAGAAACTTTCCCAGTACAGGCGGAAGCATCTGGGATACATCTTTCAGATGTATAATCTGATACCGAATCTGACTGTCCGTGAGAATATTGAAGTTGGGGCATATTTGAGTGACCGGGCACTGGATGTGGACGAGCTTTTGCATACACTTGGACTCTATGAGCACCAGAGGAAACTTCCGAACCAGCTTTCCGGTGGACAGCAGCAGAGAACTGCAATCGGACGTGCCATCGTAAAGAATCCGGATATCCTGCTCTGTGATGAGCCGACAGGAGCCCTGGATTACAACACTTCCAAGGAGATCCTGAAACTGATCGAGACTGTTAATCAGAAATACGGCAATACCGTCATCATGGTAACGCACAACGATGCGATCAAGGATATGGCAGACCGCGTAGTCAAGCTGCGTGATGGCATGATACGTAAGAATTATCAGAATGAACATAAGATCCCGGCAATGGATCTTGACTGGTAAGGAGGCGGTATCATGAAAAATCCTCTGAGAAAAAGGATCCCTCGTGAACTCAAAGGGGAATTCGGCAAATATCTGGTCGTGTTTATCCTGATGGCTGCGACGATCGGAATGGTATCCGGTTTCCTGGTTGCAGATGGCAGTATGATCCAGGCATACAATGAGGGATTTGAAAAATACAACATTGAAGATGGAAACTTCCGCACCGGAGAGCGGCTGTATCGTGGACAGCGCGAAGCAATCGAAGAAGAGGGCGTCAAAGTCTATGAGAACTATTATATAGAAGATACTCTCACCAATGGCAGTACGATGCGTTTCTTCAAGAACCGTACAGATGTCAACAAAGTCTGCCTAATGGACGGTAAGTTGGCAGAAAAAACAGGCGAGATCGCGATTGACCGTATGTATGCGGATAACAATGACCTGAAGATCGGAGATACGCTGGAGGATGGAACAAAATCCTGGACGATCACAGGGCTCGTTGCCCTTTCCGATTACAGCTGTCTGTTTCAGAACAACAGCGACACAATGTTTGATGCGGTAAAATTTGGCGTCGGTCTGGTAACGGCGGAAGAATTTAATTCCCTCGATCAGGACAAACTGCAGTATAACTATGCCTGGACTTACAATGAAAAGCCACAAAGTGAGATTGAGGAAAAAGATGTTTCCGAAGATTTGATGAAGGCAATGGGAAAAGTAGTCACACTGGAAAATTTTGTTCCACAGTATCAGAATCAGGCGATCATCTTTACCGGCGACGATATGGGAAGCGATAAGGCAATGATGGTCATGCTTTTGTATATCATCATCATGATCATGGCATTTGTGTTTGGTATCACAACCAGCAACACGATCGCCAAAGAAGCCGGTGTCATTGGAACACTTCGGGCATCCGGTTATACCAGAGGCGAGCTGGTCCGGCATTATATGACACTTCCTGTCATTGTGACACTCATCGGTGCACTGATCGGAAATATTCTGGGATATACGGCATTCAAAGATGTATGTGCCGGTATGTATTATGGAAGTTACAGCCTTCCGACCTACAAGACGATCTGGAATGCAGAAGCGTTTCTTCTGACAACTGTGGTTCCTGTGGTGATCATGTTTGTGGTCAACTATGCGATCCTGCATCATAAGCTGAAACTTTCTCCGCTCAAATTCCTTCGAAGGGATCTGTCGACAAGAAAACAGAAAAGAGCCCTTTATTTAAGCCCGAAACTCAAGATCTTCCACAGATTCCGTCTGCGTGTGATCTTCCAGAATATCAGCAACTATCTGGTGCTTTTTGTGGGAATCGTTTTTGCAAACCTGCTTCTGATGTTCGGGCTTCTGCTTCCGTCCGCACTGGATCATTATCAGTTGGAGATCCAGAACAACATGCTGGCAAAATACCAGTATATGTTGTCTGTGCCGGTCAGTGTGATGGGAGGCAGCAATAAACTGGAAAGTATGTTGGATATGCTTCTTTTTTCACGTGATACGGAAACGGATAATGAA
The DNA here is from genome assembly GCA_934424575.1 of uncultured Blautia sp. Taxonomy (GTDB): domain Bacteria; phylum Bacillota; class Clostridia; order Lachnospirales; family Lachnospiraceae; genus Blautia_A. The sequence continues at coordinate 124,642 of CAKRXU010000001.1, read as the reverse complement.
GATGCGGAAGAATTCAGTGCCTATTCACTGAATACGCTTCCGGGCAAATATAAGAGCGAAGAAGTGTCTCTTTATGGCATTCATGATGACAGTAAGTATATCGATGCGGATTTTTCGGATGGAGTTTATATCTCACAGGCATATGCAGATAAGTTTTTGCTGAAGCCGGGAGACACGATCACCCTCAAAGAAAAATATGAAGATGATGAGTATACATTCGAAATCGGCGGGATCTATGATTACAATGGAGGTCTCTGTATCTTTATGCCGCAGGATGAACTGAACCAGATGTTTGATCTGGGAGATGATTATTTCAGTGGCTATTTCAGCAACTCAGAGATTACGGATATCGACAGCAGCTACATTGGTTCCGTGATAGATCTGGATGCATTGACAAAGATTTCCAGACAGCTGAATGTATCAATGGGAAGCATGATGGGGCTGGTCAACGGCTTTGCGATCGCAATCTATATGATCCTGATCTATCTTCTGTCCAAGATCATCATCGAAAAAAACGCACAGTCCATCTCCATGACAAAGATCCTTGGTTACACGAATGGAGAGATCAGCAGGCTGTACATCATGTCCACATCGATCGTAGTCATCCTGTGCCTGCTCATCAGTCTGCCGATCGAGGCGACTGTGATGGAAGTCCTGTTCAGGGAAATGATGCTGCAGAGTATTTCCGGCTGGATCGCCTTATGGATCGACCCGATGATCTATGTGCAGATGTTTGTGATCGGATTCGTGACCTACGGTATCGTTGCACTTCTGGAATACAGAAGGATCCGCAAAGTACCTATGGGTGACGCTCTCAAAAATGCAGAATAAACTGGAATAAAATTCACACTTCATATTGTTAAAGCGTTAAATAGCTGTTATAATAAAAGGACGAAATTGTTCACGGAAAAGAATTCCATTTTGCGGAATATAGAATAGATAACAGAGGTGAACGGAAAAGAGGAAACGATATGAGCCAGTTAGATGTACTTAGAGAGAGCCTGGGACAGTGTGACGAGATCCTTCTGGATGCACTGCTCATGCGTAACAGAATTGTAGAGGATATCATGGTTTACAAGGAAGCCAACGATATCCCGATCCTCCAGCCGGAGCAGGAGGCAAAACAGAAGGAATGGCTTGCCAGAAGAATGGAAGGTAAGCGCCATAAGAACGAAGTAGACGCAGTATTTGAGGAGATCACCAGAAACAGCAAGAAGATCCAGGCACGTAAACTGTTTGATTACAATATCGTGCTGATCGGTTTTATGGGAGCAGGCAAATCTACGATCTCTGACTTCCTCCGGACAGTTTTTGCCATGGAAGTGGTTGAGATGGATCAGATCATCGCGGAGAGAGAGGGAATGCCTATCTCCGATATCTTCGAAACCTATGGAGAAGAATACTTCCGCAACCTGGAGACAGAGCTGCTGATCGAGATGCAGTCCAGGAAAAACGTTGTTATCTCCTGCGGCGGTGGTGTTCCGATGAGAGAGCGCAACGTTGTTGAGATGAAGAAGAACGGACGTGTCGTTCTCCTTACCGCGAAACCGGAGACGATTCTGAACCGTGTTAAGGACAATCACGACAGACCGCTCCTTGAAGGCAATAAAAACGTTGATTTCATCGCAGATCTGATGGAGAAACGCCGCGAGAAATACGAAGCTGCTTCTGACATCGTGATCGAGACAGATGGCAAGGACAAGCTGGAAATCTGCGAAGAACTCGTACACAGCCTCCGCGCCCTGGATGCAGAAAACAAATAAAGTCATAAAGTAATATAAATCTTTAGTCACATACAGATAACTATTGGCAGAGAATATCCCGCGAGGTGTTTTGCCATGAATATGGCAAAATCCCGAGACATACAGGGCAAAATGCTATCACCGAAGGTGATGTGGAATGCATTTTGACCAGACAGATTGCTATGAATGAAGTGAATAGCAATCTGTCAATAGCATAATTTTACTATCATTTATAAAGATTTTACTAAAATATCCAGATGAGTCCCATCTGGATATTTTTTTTCGCAAAAATTGAAAGGTGCATCAAAAAACAGTCCATTTTGTTTAATATATCCATATGGTATTATAATCTCATCAAAAAGCTATACGAAATAGCTAATAAGAACGAATAAAAAATGGGAGGTTTCTTATGAAGAAAAAATTAGTTTTAGCGATGGCAGCAGCAATGGCAATCACATCCTGTGCAGTTCCTGCATTTGCTTCTGATGATGCAGCAGGCGGCGGAAAGATCGGAATTTCCATGCCGACACAGTCTCTGGAGCGTTGGAACAGAGATGGTTCTTATCTGGAAGAACAGTTCAAAGCAGCTGGCTATGATGTAGAACTGACATACTCCGACAACGAAACAGACCGTCAGGTAAATGATATCCAGAACCTGATCTCCGACGGAGTTGACCTTCTGGTAGTTGCAGCTATCGATGGTGAAGCACTTAACACAGTTATGGATGAAGCAGCAGAGGCTGGAATCCCGGTTATTTCTTATGACCGTCTGATCAAATCCGATGCAGTTTCCTACTATATTTCCTTCGATAACTACACAGTAGGTACTCTTCAGGGACAGTACGTAATCGATACTCTGGATCTTGACAATGCAGGCGACAAGACTTACAACATCGAGTTCACAGCAGGTGACCCGGCAGATAACAACGCTGGATACTTCTTCAACGGTGCTTACGACACTCTGAAACCTTATCTGGATGCAGGAACATTAAACGTAGTTTCCGGACAGACAGATTTCGATTCTGTTGCAACAGCTCAGTGGGATACACAGACAGCTCTCGAAAGAATGCAGAACATCCTCGCTTCCTACTATGCAGACGGAACACAGCTTGATGTAGCTCTTTGCTCCAATGACTCTACAGCACTTGGTGTTACACAGGCGATCGAGTCTGACTATGCAGGCAAAAACGACGTTCTGATCACAGGACAGGACGGTGACGAAGCAAACCTTGCAAACATCGTTGACGGAAAACAGTCCATGACCGTTTACAAAGCAGTTGCAAACGAAGCAGTCGTAACACTTGACCTTGCAGAAGCAATGCTGAAAGGTGACACAGTTGATGAATCTCTGATCACAAACTCTGGCTGGGATTTCGATTGTGCATATGATACAGAATCCTATGAAACATCTGATGGAAACAAATGCCCATCCTTCCTGCTTGTTCCTACAGTTGTAACCAAAGACAACATGAAAGAAGAACTTGTTGACACAGGATACTACACACAGGACGATGACGGATACCTTCATCCAGCAGGCTGATTGACGAAGCAGAGCCAGTAACTATCAACAAAAAACATAGAACTTGAATTAAATGGGCGGGGTGAATGCCCCGCCCGATTTTTTTGAAAGGGGGCGCCATTTTGGCAGACAATATTTTAGTAATGGATCACATTACGAAGGAGTTCCCCGGTGTCAAAGCTCTGGACAATGTAAATCTTGAGGTCCAGCGAGGAGAGATTCACGCGCTGATCGGTGAAAACGGTGCGGGAAAATCCACACTGATGAACGTATTAAGTGGTCAGTATCCATATGGAAGTTATACAGGTACCGTTACCTATGAAGGCGAGGAATGTAAGTTTAAAAACCTGAACGACAGTGAAGCGAAAGGTATCGTTATCATTCATCAGGAACTTGCACTGATTCCGCTGCTTTCTATTGGAGAGAATATGTTTCTCGGAAACGAGATTAAGAATAAAAGAGGCAGCATTGACTGGGACAAAACATACAGTGAAGCAGAAAAACACATGGCGCAGGTTGGACTTCATGAATCTGCACAGACACTGATCAAAGATATCGGAACAGGTAAACAGCAGCTGGTAGAGATCGCGAAGGCATTTTCCAAGAAGGTTAAACTTCTGATCCTGGATGAGCCTACCTCTTCCCTGAATGATGAAGATGCCAAGATGCTTCTGGATCTTCTGATGGAATTCAAGAAAAACGGCCTTACCTCTATCATCATCACACATAAACTGAATGAGATCATCTATTGTGCAGACCGCTGTACGATCATCCGAGATGGTACAACGATCGAAACACTGACAAAAGGCGTAGATGACTTAAGTGAAGACCGTATCATCAAAGGTATGGTTGGTCGTTCCATGGATGACCGTTATCCGGCCAGAAAACATAACATCAGCAAAGATGTCATGCTGGAAGTAAAGAACTGGACCGTACATCATCCGCTTTATCCGGAAAAAGTCGTAGATGACAATATTTCCTGTAAAGTACATAAAGGTGAGGTTATTGGTTTCTCCGGACTGCAGGGTGCAGGACGTACAGAGTTTGCAATGTCCGTATTCGGAAAGAGCTACGGAAGCAACATCAGTGGTGAACTCTATATCAAGGGAGAAAAAGTAAACCTCAAGAATCCGCGTGATGCGATCCGTCATGGTCTTGCGTATGTAACAGAAGACCGTAAGACAAACGGTGTGATCCTCGGAGAATCTATTCGATTTAATACAACGCTTGCACGACTTTCCAAAGTCTGTGAAAAGGGCGTGATCAACACAGATCTGGAAGTGCACTTAGCTGATGAGATGACAAAGGAAATGGGAACCAAGACTCCTTCCAACGAGCAGAAGATCGGCAACCTTTCCGGTGGTAACCAGCAGAAAGCACTTCTCGGCAAATGGATGTTTACAGAACCGGATATCCTGATTCTGGATGAGCCGACACGAGGCATCGATGTAGGCGCAAAATACGATATCTATTGCCTGATCAACAAAATGGTAGAAGATGGAAAATCAGTTATCATGATCTCATCCGAAATGCCGGAGCTTCTTGGTATGTGTGACCGTATCTACGTTATGAGTGAGGGCCGTCTGGCAGGCGAGCTCAGTGCCGAAGAGGCAACACAGGAACGTATTATGGCTTCGATCATGCAGGAGCAGAATAAGAAATAAGGTCGAAACGTGAATTCGATTCTACCGGGAAAGGGGTAAAAAAATGAAGTTTAATGTAAAAGATTTCTTAAGAAAATATACAATGGTCATTGCACTGGTAGTTGTATTTATCCTGTTCTGTGGCCTGACAGATGGAAGACTTCTGTATGCACAGAATATGTCAAACCTGATGCTTCAGAATGGTTACGTTCTGGTTCTTGCATGTGGTATGTTGTTATGTATCTTGACAGGTGGTAACATCGACCTTTCTGTAGGTGCTGTTATCTGTATGGTCGGCGGTCTTGCAGCCGTTATGATCGGTAACAAAGGAATGAACCCATATCTTACCATTATCATCTGCCTCGTTGTAGGTCTTCTGGTAGGTGTATGGCAGGGTTACTGGATCGGTTACAAACGTATCCCTCCATTCATCACAACACTTGCAGGTATGTTCATCTTCCGTGGATTTGGACGTCTGATCCTGGACAACAAGACTGTTTCTATCCAGGACAAAGGTTTCCTGAATGTATTTACATCCTACATCAACATTCCTGGACTTGACGACACAGCAAACTATTCTGCACTGATCGTTGGTATCGTAGTTGCAGTTTATGTGATCTTCAACGTAGTTCGTTCCAGAGCAAACAAAGCAAAAAGAGGATATCGTCAGAATACAGCATTTTCTGATTACAGCAAAGCAGTCATCATCGCAGCAGTTATCCTCTGGTACTGCTACAAACTGTTCCAGTACAAAGGTATCTCCATCATGTTCGTATGGGTTGTTGCAATCTGCCTGATCTACAACTTCATCACATCCAGAACAGCATTTGGACGTTACTTCTACGCAATCGGCGGTAACGAGAAAGCTACACAGCTTTCCGGTATTGATACAAACAAAGTTTACTTCATCGCATATGCAAACATGGGACTTCTTGCAGGTCTTGCAGGTCTTCTCTGTGCAGCACGTGTAGGTTCTGTAAACGGTAGTACAGGTACATCCTTCGAGATGGATGCGATCGGTTCCTGTTTCATCGGTGGTGCTTCCGCATACGGCGGCAGCGGTACTGTAGGCGGTGTAGTGATCGGTGCTCTTCTCCTCGGTGTCATCAACATGGGTATGTCCATCATGGGTATCGGTGATTCCTGGCAGTACGTAGTAAAAGGTGCCGTACTTCTTATCGCAGTTGTATTTGATGTATTATCCAACAGAAAGAACGGCTGATCGATCTGATCAGATTAACAAGAGGAGTCATTGTGCAAAAGCAATGGCTCCTTTTGCAATGCTGTCATAATTGTGTTACAATATGAAAAAATACAAAGGAATTATGATGAATTATGAAAAAATTTACACTGACAGTTTTTTGCATACTGGCAGGATGCATCTTTTTTCTGTCAGGGATCTGGGTCTACTTTCAGAAATCCATGGATAAGGTGGATCTGGGCGAAGGAGAATATGCAGCGAGTTATCAGAAGCACTATCTGATGATCTCCAATGACAAAGATACCCTGATGTGGCAGTCCGTCTACCAAAGCGCCAGCGAAACTGCCAAAGAAGCCGATGCCTACGTCGAACTTCTTTCACCGGAACAGATGAAGAATTATACACAGGAAGACTGTCTGCGGATCGGGATCGCATCTCAGGTTGACGGGATCATTCTTGAAGCAGACGGAAGCAAGGCCGAGCAGAAACTGATCGAAGAGGCTGCCCGCGAGGGAATCCCGGTTGTCACGATCCTTACAGACGATTCTGCATGCCGCAGGATCAGCTTTGTCGGTCTGAACAGTTATGAGATGGGAAGTGCTTATACTGACCAGATAGCAGGAATGTTGAATGAAAAAGGGACCACACAGATCCTGTTTCTTTCGACTTCCAGTTCCAAGACACAGGAGACCAATCTCGTTTACTATCAGGTAAAAAAAGAACTGGAATCCAGGAAAAAAACAGGCCAGTCTGTCAATCTGTCAGAGTACTGTGTGGATAGCAGTGCAGATTTTGACACGGAAGAATTTGTCCGGGATATGTTTGTAAATGAGGAAAGTCTGCCGGATGTCCTGGTATGTATGGATGAAGTGGTGACGGAATGCGTATATCAGGCCCTGGTCGATTATAACCAGGTTGGAAATGTCAAGGTGATCGGTTACTATTATTCCGATGTGATTCTGAATGCGATCGACAAGGGGATCCTGTCCTCCACGATCGCGATGGATATGGATGAAGTAGGAAAATACAGTGTCAACGCACTGGAAGAGTATTTATCTCTTGGGCACAGCAACGGATATTACAGTGTAAATCAGCATGTGATCACAAAGGATAACACCGATGAGTACAGAACGGAGGGCGAAAAATGACAGAAAAAAAGGACACCCCTTCCGTAAATAATTCCATACAGACCAGACTGAGCGGAGTCATGCTCATGGTGCTTGTCTTTGCACTCGGGATCAATTTCTTTATTTTCAGTCAGATCCAGAATGCCGTTACCAGGATCGATGCGGTCTTTTCCAGCAATGTCGATGTGAATGAGCTTTCGGAAGCACTGGAACTTGTTGAGAACACAGTCTATGAATACCTGAATACAAAAAGTACCGAGACACTGGAAAACTATTACCGTTATGACCAGAATTACAAAAATCTGATCGAAGATCTCAACGACAAAAACATGGACAGCGAAGTAAAGATACTCGAAAAAAACATCCGCAGGATGTCCGAGAGTTATCTGGATCAGACAAATGAGACAGTTCAGGCGAAGCGAGGAAGAAATGTAGAGAAATACAAGACTTCCTACGAAACAGAAAATCAGCTCTATGAATATATCAATACTTATATATACAAATTAAATAATTTGCGCTTTAAGACAAACTCAGCAAATTATCAGTTATTACTGTCATCGATGAATGTGCTGTACAGACTCTGCCTGATCGTACTGATCGTCGTTTATGTGGTTGGGCTTGCAGTGACGGTCCTTCTGGTTCGGAATATGATCCGTCCTCTGACAGCTCTTTCCAATACGGCACATGAGGTTGCAAAAGGAAATCTCGATGTTCCGCAGCTTCCTATTGTTATGGATGATGAAGTTGGAGTCGTGACGAGAAGTTTTAACCAGATGCTGGAGAGCATCCGCGAGAACATCGACCAGCTCAAGGAAAGCATGGAGCGGCAGGCGCAGATGAAGGAACGAGAGCTTATGATGGAGGCACACCTTAAGGAAGCACAGCTGAAGTTCCTTCAGGCGCAGATCAATCCGCATTTTCTGTTCAATTCCCTGAATGCAGGTGCACAGCTTGCGATGATGGGAGATGCGGACAAGACAGGTATATTTCTGGAAAAAATGGCGGATTTTTTTCGGTATAATGTGCGCAAGATGGAAGAAGATGCGATGCTCTGGGAGGAGATTGAAGCAGTAGATAATTATATCTATATCCTTAATGTGCGTTTTGCCGGAGATATTACATATGTCCGAGAGGTGGATGAAGGAATCGAAAACATCCGTATTCCAAGCATGATCCTGCAGCCGCTGGTGGAGAACGCTGTCCAGCATGGAATCCATGACTGTATGGAAACAGGACGTATAGTGATGTCCATTCACAGAAATCAGGATATGATCGATATCACAGTCAGCGATAACGGAGCAGGAATGACAGAAGAAATGATCGCGAAAGTAATGGAAGGAAGATCCGTACAGAACGAGGAGAACCGTCATTCTACAGGAATTGCAGTCCGAAATGTAATAGAAAGACTGCGTCTGTATTATAAGCAGGAAGATCTCATGACCATAGAGAGTGACGGACCTGGAACCGGAACGAAAGTTCATATTGTCATTCCGATGGAAAAAGAGGAACTGGAGTAGCATAAGAAAGTGGAGGGAAAACAAAACGATGTATCGTATATTGATAGCAGATGACGAGGGAATTATGCTGGAAGCTTTCAAAAGTGTGATATCCAGTACATTTGGAGAGAGCTGCATCACAGAAACGGCCAAGACAGGAAGAGCAGTGACAGAAAAAGCAGAAACTTTTCATCCGGATATTGTCTTTATGGACATTCATATGCCCGGGATCAACGGGATCCAGGCAATGCGGGAAATACGAAAATTCAATACGACAGCACTTTTTTATGTAGTATCTGCTTATGACAAGTTTGATTATGCAAAAGAGGCGATCGATCTTGGCGTGGAGCGTTATCTGACAAAGCCGATCTCCAAGGCAAAGATCATCTCCGCGGTGGAGGAAGCCATCGAGAAGGTGGATAAGAAGAGAAATCAGAGGAGTAATCTGTTGAAGATCCAGGAAAAACTGGAAACGGTCATCCCTGTTGTGGAAAACAGCTTTGTAGGAAGCCTTTTGTTCCAGCAGGAGGAACAGGCAGCAGACTACTACCGGCAGCTTCTGGATATCGAGGAAAAACAGGGCTATGTCATGGTCATCCAGTTTGGGCAGTCGTATGAAAACGGCAGGCTGATAAGCCCTGTCGGAATGAATGTGAAGGCACAGAGTTTTTATGATGAGCTGAGGGATGTGGTGAAATCCTCTTTTTCCTGTGCAGTTGGCTCGGTGATGTCAAACCGTATCCCGGTGATCGTGCCGTGCAGCCTGCCTGAGAATCCATATGAAGAAAGGATCGATCTCGTGGAACAGGCGAGAAATCTTGTGTCAAGGCTGGAAAACAGGATCGATGCCAGATTCCGTATCGGACTTGGCAGGATCCGTGACATGCGGGAGCAGGAACGCTCTTACCGTGAGGCACTCCGTGCGCTGAACGGAAGCAAGAGCAGAGTGATCCATATCGAGGATCTTTCGCAGAACGGTGTTTATGATGAGGAATTTCCTGTCGATATGGAGAAAAGGATCTTCCGTTATCTTGGTGACGGGGACGAAAAGAAATGTGTACAGGAGCTGAATACGTTCTTTGACTGGATGCTGGAGCATTACGCGGAGGATATGAACAATATCCGTCTGAAGGTTCTGGAATACATTATCTGGGGCGAAAAGATCGCTTTTGAGGCAGGTGCTGTCAACTATGGATTCAGCTACAGGCGGGATTATCTGGACGTGGCGATGGCATGCAGCGGTTACGAAGAACTCAGAAGCTGGTTTCTGGATAAGATGGTCAACATTTGCCGTTCCATCCGTGATCAGAAAGAGGAACAGTCGAATTCCGCTGTCAAAAAGGCAATGCTCTACATCCAGGAAAATTTCAGCAAGGACATTTCACTGGATGAAGTTTCCGGTCAGGTAAATATCAGCCCTTATTATTTCAGCAAGATCTTCAAGGAGGAAACGGGTGAGAACTTCATTGAATATCTCACCAGGATCCGAATAGAAAAGGCAAAAGAATTCCTGAAACAGCCGGAAGTCAGCGTCAAAGAAGCCGGCGTAAAGAGCGGCTATACAGACCCGAACTATTTCAGCAGGATCTTTAAGAAGCAGACAGACATGACTCCAAGTGAATTCAAGACGAGGTACGGAAAATGAAAAAGAAAAGAGGGATAGCTCTTCTTATAACTGCCCTGATGTTTGTTCTTTGCGTGACAGGATGCGGAACACAGAAAATTGAGACAACAAAAAAAGAAACAACAGAAGAAAAGAAACTTCAGATTGGACTCAGTTTTGATTCCTTTGTGATCGAGAGATGGCTTCGCGACCGGGATATGTTCGTATCTACGGCACAGGGGTTTGGGGCAGAAGTAAATGTCCAGGTGGCAGGCGGTGATGTGGATGAACAGATCTCACAGATCGAATACTTTATCCAGAAGGAAATGGACGTGATCGTGATCATCCCGATCAACGGAGATGCTCTGTATGATGTGGTAAAAGAAGCGAAGGACAAGGGGATCAAAGTAGTCTGCTATGACCGGATGATCGCAAATGTGGATGCAGACCTCTATATCACGATCGACAATGAGATGGTAGGAACCCTGATGGGAGAGGCTTTGGTCGAGGCATGCCCGGACGGTGGAAATATCTTTGCGATCAACGGTTCTCCTACGGACAAAAATGTAGAGGAGGTAGAACTTGGTTTCCGTAAGGCTCTGAAAGGAAGCAAACTCAAGATCGTCTATACAGGATACTGTGATAACTGGCTAGCTGAGATGGCAGCAACGCATGTAAACAAAGGTCTTGAAGTGACAGACGACATTGTGGGCGTGATGTGCGGCAATGATGATCTGGCAAGCCAGGCAGTCAAAGTCCTGGCAGAAAACCGCCTTGCAGGACAGGTGGCACTGGTTGCGCAGGATGCAGACCTGGCAGCCTGCCAGCGGATCGTAGAGGGGACACAGACCATGACAGTCTACAAACCGATCGAGCAGGAGGCAAGCACAGCGGCGATCCTCGCAGTGGCACTCGGAAACGGTACAGACATTACCTCAAAAGACTGTGAGATCCCGGTAACAGAAACAACCGACGATGGTTCCGGCGAGATCCCATATTACAAGATCACGCCGATCGCAGTGACAGCAGAAAATATGGATGAAGTCATTGTGGATGGTGGATTCCATTCAAAAGAAGATGTTTATCTGAATGTAAAAGAATAAAAATGCAACAAAAAAGGAACCTCGTACAGCGCTTTGGAACAGGCTGTGCGGGGTTCCTTTTTGAATGCTTTGATTTAGATGACCGGCAGAAAGTTACTGCTCGATCCCTTCCATATAGGAATTATAGATATCAGGATTGATCTTTTCCCTGATGGAATCGTAAACGCCCTGAGAAGCCTCGCGGATCTCTTTGCGTGTCTCATCAGAAAGTTTGATGATCTGTGTTCCGCTGTCCTCGATCACGGCGACTTTGTCTGCGATTCTGGCATCGGACTGTTCTCTTGCGTATTCTGTGGCAAGCTGGGCAGCCTCTGTCATGATCTCCTGTTCATCCTCCGGAAGATCCTTGAAGAAATCGTCATTGACGATCAGGGAAATCAGATGCGGAAGATGGTTGCTTTCTACAACATAATCCTGCTGTTCATAGAGATTGTTGGAAACGATGACCTCGTATGGGTTTTCCTGTGCATCGATGGTGTGCTGCTGCAGGCCGATGTACACTTCGCTGAAACTCATCGGGGTTGGGTTTGCACCAAGCGCTTTCCAGAAAGCAAGATGGTAGCTGTTTTCCATGGTACGGATCTTCTGGCCTTTAAAGTCTGCAAGGCTGTTGACCGGTTTGTTTGTACTCATAACACGGAAGCCCTGGTCTGCCATACCAAGAAGATGATAGCCGCCTTCAGTATAGACGTCGCTGATCAGGCTGTTGAACTGTGGATCGTCGATCTTTTTACGGCAGTCATCCAGAGAATCGAATACGCACGGAAGGTCAAATACAGCAAGGTCGCTCATGAAGGAAACCTGAGGTGCAGTATTCTGAACGACAAACGGAATGTCGCCGTCTGCACAGGTCTCCAGAAGGTCACGGTCACCGCCGAGGGTGGAGTTTGCGTAAACCTGAATCTTCATTTTGCCGTTGCTTAAGTCTGAGACTTCTTCTGCAAACTTCTCAGCGAAGATCTGTGTTACGGTATCCTCCGGGCTGGCGGTTGCCAGCGGCCAGGAATAACGCTGTACTTCTTCATCGGAAGAGCCGCAGCCGGTAAGGGCAACGCTCAGGATTCCAGCTGCAGCCAGTACCGGGACTGTACGGAGGATACGACGGATTTTTTTGTCTGAATTATAAGTAGTAAATTTTTTCATCTTTCTCCTCCTATAAGATTCCAATTGAGATCGCCGGAATAAAAGTGATCAGAAGAAGGGCGATCAGGAAGAATGCGATCATGGGCATGGCTTTTTTGGCGATTGCCATGACTGGAACATCGGTAAGAGAACTTGCAACGAACAGATTGACTCCAATTGGAGGAGTAACAAATCCGATGGCAAGGTTTACAACCATGATCACACCAAACTGGATCGGGTCCATACCGATCGCCTGCACGATAGGGAGCAGAATCGGTGTAAGGATCAGGATTGCCGGTGTGGTATCCATAACCATTCCGACAATCAGGAGGAACAGGTTGATGATCAGCAGGATCGCAACCGGGCTGTGGAAGTTGTTCAGGATAAATTCACTGACTGTCTGTGGAACCTGCATCAGAGTCAGGACTCTGGAGAATGCAGTGGAAGCAGCCAGGATGAAGAGAATCGGTGTGAAGGTACGGATCGCTTCCACCAGGATTCCCCAGATATCGCGGATATGGATGCTCTTGTATACAAAAAGGCTGATGATCAGTGCATAAAATACAGAGATAACAGCGGCTTCTGTCGGAGAAGCGACACCGCTGTAGATACATCCAAGGATGATGACCGGGCTCAAGAGAGCGAAGAAGCTTTCTTTGAGCACTTTCAGAAGTCCTTTGTCATGAAGCTCCTGAACTTCGGCATGGATCTTGGCTTTGTCCTCGCCGTAGCGTTTGCAGTGATAGATCGCATAGATCATGAGCAGGGCTCCGATCATGAGACCAGGGACGATTCCGGCAAGGAACAGGTCGCTGACGGAAGCACCGGATGCCATACCGTACATGATGAACGGGATACTCGGAGGGATGATAACCCCCAGGCCTCCGGCAACGGCAACGATTGCAGTGGAAAATGTCAGGTCATATCCCAGATTGGTAAGGATCGGGATGGTCATACTTCCTACGGCTGCAACAGTAGCCGGAGCAGATCCGGAGATCGCACCGTAGAAAAGGCAGGTTACGATAACGGCACACGGCATTCCTGCTGTGAATTTACCAAGAAAGTAAGCGAAAACATCGAATAATTTCTTGGAGATGCCGCCTTTTGCCATGATGATACCGGACAATACGAACATTGGGACGGCGAGCAGTGGGAAAGAATCCAGACCGCCGAACATCGCACGGATCAGATATTTGGCACCTACCGTAAAGGAAGGATCACAGATGGAAGGAAGAACAGATGTAATTCCCAGTGTGATCGATACTGGAACAGCGATGACCAGTAATAAAACAAAAATGATAAATAAAACAACGACTGGCATTAGTGTTCCTCCTCATTTGAATTCTTGATGGTGTTGATACGGTTGTCAATTCCTGCACCGATGGCCTGTTCAGCAGGAGATTCTGCATTTGCCTGGATGAAGGACTCTGGTGTGTTGCGCTCCGGGTGAGCCGGGTCAAAGACATTTTCACCTCTTGCTACGCGGAACTCGATGATCCAGCGCTGCAGGACGCGGAATGCGACCAGGATGAAAGATACGAACGGAGCCGCCTGAATGTAATACATCGGGATGCCGCAGGCCGGGGAAAGCTGTCCGCTGTGCACAGAAGACATCATATAGGACCAGGCAAACGGGATCATGTAGATAAAGAAGATGAGTTCGAAGGTGTGGTTCACAACCTTGAAGATCGCCTTGCCTCTGCGTGGGAAAATTGCAACAAACTGTTCGATCTTGATCGACAGGCATTTCTTGCTGCAGTAGCTGACGCTCAAAAAGCCGCACCAGATAAACAGGTATCTGGTGAGTTCCTCAGACCAGGACAGGGACATTCCAAGAACGTATCGGCATAATACCTGAATACCCATGATCAGTGTCATGGCGATCAGAAAAATGACCAGAATAAATTCTTCGAGGTTTTCGTCCAGCCAGTGAAGTGTTTTTTTCATGGATGACCTCCCTTAAAAGTAAATATAGATGTTTTTCCACAATAACTGTTTAATGCTTTACAGTTATAAAAACACCGGTATTTCTAGTGTAAATAAAAATACCGGCGTTTTCAAGAAGTAAATATTATATAATGCGATTTGGCTTACATAGCGCCATGAAGAAGTCCAAGGACTGTGTTCAGATCGTTTACTCCCATCTGTCCCGGTGCGGAAGCTTTCTTTGCTGCACCAAAAGTCATGGAAGAACCAAATACTTCACCGCAGAGACGGCTGATAACGCCGGTGCCTGCCATGGACATTGTGATGATCGGTCTGTCTGCATAGTCTGTAGCCATTTCCTCTGTTGCAGCCAGAAGTGTGAGAACGTCTTTTTTGTTCTGTGGCATAACTGCGATCTTCGGAATGTCTGCGTTCATGTCCTGCATCTTGCGGAGACGATAGATGATGTCTGCTTTTGCAGGAGTTTTGAAGAAGTCATGGTTGGAAGCGATAACCTTAACGCCTGCTGCGTGAGCTCCGTCGATGATCTTCTTAACGATCTCATCACCTGTGAAGATTTCTACGTCAACCAGATCTACATATCCGGTCTGAGCCGCTTTGATGTTGAGTTCTGCGTATGCTTCCGGCTCGATCGCTTTCTCGCCGCCTTCTTTGGAAGTACGGAATGTCATAAGAAGCGGGATGTTTCCAAGAGCCTCACGAAGATCCTTGAGTACATCTTCAACTTTGGCAAAATCAAAAACGCCTTCAAACCAGTCTACACGCCATTCAACAACATCAACCGGAATAGAATCAAAGGTTTTTGCTTCTTCGATGATGTCTTCTTTTGTAACACCAACGATAGGAACGATGATCTTCGGTGCGCCTGCACCGATCTCGATATCACGGATTTTCACTGTATTCATGATTTTTGTCCTTTCTTATATATGATGTAACTTTATTTTAGTTCTCAGCTTCAGCAAGTGCAACCATTTTTTTGTAACGGATGTTTACGTACAGTCCGAGTACGACACCAACTGCGGTAAGAACGATGTTCATTGTCATAACCTGAGATGGCTGCATTTTGGATGCTGCTGTCAGGATGGTGTAGTTGCAGAGGGAAGATGCGATCATAACGAGCGCGGTTACAGTTCCCTTGATCTTAGGGAAGAGCATGTTGCATACAGAAGTTGCGATCTGCAGAAGTCCGCCTGCGCCTGCCCATCCGATGATGAATGCACCGGCGATCATAAGTGTCTGGCTCTGTCCCATAAGTACAACGATCAGAGTTGCAAGGCAGATAACCGGGTAGATCACGATGAAACGAACGTCTTTGATCTTTCTTGTGAGCAGTGCTGTTACAACAAGTGCGATCAGGGTTCCTGCTGAGTAATATGTCTGCATGATAGACGGGTCAGCCCAGCCTACGTTTTCTTTTGCAAAGTTCTGTGCACAGTTCAGCCATAACTGGAAAGTACCTGTGCAGGTGAATCCGATCAGGATCATAGCTACGGATTCAAGTGAGAAATGAGTATGTTTCAGGCTGTCGATAAGTCCTTCTTTCTTGCCGGCTGCTTTCTGGTCTGCATCCGGAAGCGGGAACAGGAATACCAGTACAAAAAGTACAAGGTAGATGATTCCACATCCGAAGAATAAACGGTTGTAGGAAGTAAGTCCTGCAGCAGTAGTAGCTACGGTTGCACCGAGTACGAATGGAAGCATCATCTGAGCGATAGCGATGAAGAATTTGATTCCCATTGTAGCAACGCCAGGAGCTTTGTAGATGATCTCGGAAACTGCCGGGTAGATACCTGTGTCAAGGAATGAGTTTGCGATACCGCCGATGATCGCGCATACATAAGCGATTGTGTATCCGCCGTTTGTTCCGGCATTAAATGCGAGTGCCAGACCGACCAGATAGATTGCATAGGAAGCACTTCCGATCGCTGTGGAAATACGGCGTCCTAATTTGTCTGAAAGCGGGCCTGCAAAAGGAAGGGCGATCAGTCGTCCAAGACCTAATGCTGCTGAAATTGCGGTGATTGCCATGGCTTCCACACCCCATGCGGTTGCCAGAGCTTCCTTAATAACTGCCTGTCCTAAGATAGAACATCCAACACCGTGGATAAAATAGTTCAAGTACAGGATCAATGCACTTGGCAGGTACTTTTTGTTCATGGTTCTCTCCTTTTCCTGTGAAACATTTGTTTTTTTACTTGTGTTTTGTTCTGTCACAAACAATGAATGCCTTTTTTTAATGAAAAGCTTTTATCAAAAGCCTGTTAAAAAAATAACATTTATCTGTATTTTAACAGGTACAATTCGTGTAGTCTAATGCTTTTAAAGCGAAAAACCAATGCATTGAATGCATTAATATGATATACTAGGAACAAAATAATTATTGCGTATAGGAAACATCCCGCGAGGTGTTTTGACATGAATATGGCAAAATCCCGAGACATACGGGGCAAAATGCCATCACCGAAGGTGATTTGAAATGCATTTTGACCAAGTTACTGTGAACGGAGTGAAAAGTAACACAAAATTATAATGATTAATGAAAGTAGAAATCCGGGACAGGATATTGGGGAA
Source organism: uncultured Blautia sp. (assembly GCA_934424575.1). Taxonomy (GTDB): domain Bacteria; phylum Bacillota; class Clostridia; order Lachnospirales; family Lachnospiraceae; genus Blautia_A. The sequence continues at coordinate 107,568 of CAKRXU010000001.1, read as the reverse complement.
TATATTTATATAGGAGGAATCGATCATGACACTGAATCAGATCTTGTATTTTCAGAAGGTCGCACGGCTGGAAAATTATCATCAGGCAGCAGAAGAACTGTATATTTCGCAGCCGTCTCTGAGCCGTTCCATGGCAGCCCTTGAGAGCGAGCTGGGAGTTGCTTTATTTGAGAAAAAAGGCAGGGGCGTGACACTTACAAAAGCGGGCAAGCTTTTTCTGGAGCATGCAGACAGAATCGCGGGAGACTGTGACGTGGCAGTGGGGAAAATGCAGGAACTTTCTTCAGATGGCGGAAAGATCGATATCGGTTATATTTTTCCGCTTGCGGGGCATTATATTCCTCATAAAGTAAGGAAATTTCTGAACCAGGAAGAAAATAAGAATGTAGTCTTTAATTTCTGGCAGAATCATACACCGGCAATTGCCGAAAAGGTCCGTACAGGTGAGCTGGACGTTGGTTTCGGCGGTTATCTCAAGATGGATGATATGGAGTTTTTTCCGCTCAGCGCGCAGGAGCTGGTGATCATCACGCCGAAGGAACATCCCCTTTCAGAGATGCAGGAAGTTCCGCTGGTGGAACTGGACCATTACCCGGTGATCGGCTATGAGAGTGCATCCTGGATGGGAACTTATGCCAAGTATCTGTACAGGAAATATCAGGTAAATCCGAATACGATCGTGGAATGTCCGGATGAATATTCTATTGTATCTCTGGTAAGGGAGAATTTTGGTATCGCACTGATGCCGCAGACAGATATCCTCCTGAATGCAGAGGGCATTAATATCCACAAGATCATGGGGCTTGAGATCTACCGTCAGGTCTTCATGTTCTGGATGAAAGACCGTTATCGTCTGCCGGCAGTGGAGCGTTTTATTGAATATATGGAGACACAGCAGGCGGAAGATGCAAATGATACCGAAAACGTATCAAAAATTTATCTGAAAGATATTGTTAATTTTTAATACAAAGAGTTATGATAAAGGTGTCACAAACAAAGGATGGCCACTCACGTTATGAATATGATGTTAAATGAATAAGGAGATTATTTCATGAAGAGTGAATACCCAAAGATTTTTGAACCTATAACAATCAAAAGAACTACTATCAAGAACCGTATCGCAATGACCCCGATGGGAACAAACTACGGTGAGACAAGCGGTGAGATGAGTAACCGTCACATGAATTATTACTCACTCCGCGCAAAAGGCGGCACAGGCCTTATCATTCTGGAAAATGCCAACATTGAGTATCCGGTAGGATCCAACGGAACCAGCCAGATCCGTATCGACCACGACAGCTTTATGCCGCGTTATTATCAGCTCGTAGAAAACCTTCATAAGAATGGTGCTACGGTAGCAATCCAGGTAAACCACGCCGGAGCTTCAGCCTCTTCTGCAAGAACCGGAATGGAAACCGTTTCTTCTTCCAATATCCCGACAAAGGCCGGCGGAGAAGTTCCGCGTCCGATGACAAAGGAAGAAATCCTTACAACTGTTAAGAAATATGGAGAGGCTGCAAAGCGTGTCCAGGCGATCGGTTTCGATGCGATCGAGATCCACTGCGGACATTCTTATCTGATGAGCCAGTTCATCTCCCCTTACTATAATAAGAGAACAGACGAGTTCGGAGGTTCCATAGAGAACCGTCTTCGTTTCCCGCGTATGGTACTCGAAGAAGTTCGTAAGAACGTAGGACCTTGGTTCCCGATCATTGTTCGTATCTCCGCAGAAGAGAGAGTACCGGGTGGAAACACTCTGGAAGACACTCTGGAATATCTGGAATATCTCGATGAGTTCGTAGATATGTACGATGTTTCCTGTGCCCTGAACCCATCTCTTCAGTATCAGATCGACTCCAACTACCTTCCGGATGGATGGAGATCCTACATGGCAAGAGCCGTAAAGGACAAATTCAAAAAACCGGTTATCAATGCAGGTAACTACCGTGATCCTAAGATCGTCGAGAAAGTTCTCGAGAGCGGCGATGTAGATATCGTCGGAATGGGACGTGGCCTTATCGCAGAGCCAAACTGGGTTAAGAAAGTTGAGAATGGCGAGGAAGATCTTCTTCGTAAATGTATCTCATGTAATGTTGGATGTGCCGGAAACCGTATCGGTGTTAACCGTCCGATCCGTTGTACAGTCAACCCGGCTGTACCGGAAGGCGATATCTATAAAGCACTCAAAGTCAACAAGAACTGCAATGTTGTAGTTGTTGGTGGTGGTACAGCAGGTCTGGAAGCTGCATGTACAGCAGCAGAAGTAGGCTGTAACGTATTCGTTCTGGAGAAGAAGGATCACCTTGGAGGTCTCTCCACATTCATCTCAGACCTTCCGAGCAAGACCCGTATGAAAGATTTCCCGAAATATCTGGAAGCTCGTGCAGCCAGACTGAAGAATCTTTATGTTTTCCTGAACACAGAAGCAACTGTTGACAAAGTAAAACAGTTCAAACCGGACATCGTTGTAAACGCAACAGGTTCTGTACCGCTTGTTCCGCCGATCAAAGGTCTCAAAGAAAACATCGAGGCCGGAAACGTGGCTACGATCTTTGATATGATCAACAACCTGAACGCCGGCAAATATCCGGATGAAGCCTGCAAGGGCAAAAAGGTCGTTGTAGTCGGCGGTGGATCCGTTGGACTTGACGTTATCGAATATTTTGCACCTCGCGGAGCAGAGTGTACGATCATCGATATGCTTCCTCAGATCGGTATGCTTGCAGACCCGATCACCAAATGTTCCATGCGTGAAACTCACGACAAATATGGTGTTAAGGAATATGTAAACACAGCACTTCAGGAAGTGAAAGAAAATGCATTCACAGTAAAACTTCCGGACGGACAGATCAAGGATATGGAATTCGACCTCGGCTTCAACTGCCTTGGAATGCGTTCCAACAACCCGGTACTTCCGGAACTTGAAGAAGCTTTCAAGGATACAGATACTTATGTATACACCATCGGTGATTCCGTTCGTGCCCGTCGTATCATGGAAGGTACCATGGAAGGCCGTGCAGTACTGAATGTACTGGAGTCTCAGGGATTCCTGCATCTGGAACCACTTGAATAAATGATACCAAGGGAGCAAAGTTTTTATTAAAAAGAAAAGAGGAAAAAATCATGCCAAACGTAACAGGACATACAGAATTAGTAGGATTAATGGCTTACCCGATCCGTCACACACAGTCTCCGACAACTCATAACCTCGCATACGACAAAAACGGCGATGACGTTATCCAGCTTGCATTTGAAGTAGACAACGATTCCCTCAAAGACGCTGTTCAGAGTATCCGTGCTCTCAAAATGCTTGGATCCAACATCTCCATGCCGAACAAAACTGTTGTTCACAAATATCTGGACGAAGTTGATGAAGCTGCCAAATTATGCGGTGCTATCAACACAGTTGTAAACATGCGTGACGAAAACGGACAGGTTACAGGAAAGCTCAAAGGCTACAACACTGACGGTATGGGATACTGGCAGGGACTCAAAGAAGAAGGCATTGATTTCAAAGGAATGAAGATGGTTCTGATCGGAACCGGCGGAGCTGCTACAGCAATCGCAGTACGCGGAGCTCTTGACGGAATCGCAGAGATCGAGATCTTCAACATCAAAGATAAATTCTACAGCCGTGGAGAAGAGATCGTTGACCTGATCAACAAGAACACAAACTGCAAAGCTACAATGAATGACCTTGCAGATCATGACCTCCTCAAAGAAAAAATGCATGCAGCAGATCTGTTCTGTGATGCAACAGGTGTAGGAATGCACCCACTGGAAGACCTTTCCAACATCCCGGATACTTCTTTCTTCAAGAAAGATCTGATCGTAACTGACACAGTTTACGCACCACGCGAAACTGTTATGATGAAACAGGCAAAAGAAGCAGGATGCGAAAAAGTTTACAATGGTATGAGCATGATGCTGTTCCAGGCACTCATCGCCATCAAACTTTACACTGGAAAAGATACTCCGGTAGATTACATGAAAGAAAAACTTGGAATCTAAGTAAAAATTTAGAGTTGACTTTTTAATGAAAATAGCATATGCTAATAACAGCTAAGGAATGTGATGAGATTCCATGAAGCAAAACGAAAGCCCCCAGAGCTGCAACTCTGAGGGCTTTCTTGCTCGTTACGGTGAGCTATTCCGTTTAGGCTGTTGCTGCCTATCGTCTGCCGCTCAGCCATTTGCATATGTAGTAGCTAACTACGTTTGCTATCACGGAGACAAGAAGTGTGATGAGTATTTCTTCCATGAAGCGTGCACCTCCTTTCTGCTGGAGGTTCGACAGCTCTTATAGTATAGCATGCTTTAGAACAAAATGGAATATACTTTAGAACAAATTGAGGAGTTAACGCAAAATAGAAAATAGTCTTTGCTTTATCACTTTAAATCGTGTATAATAAGTGACATGTACAGGCGAGAGCGAAATCGCCAAATCTTGATACGCGGAAAGGAATATGGATTATGTCAAAACATATCACAGGACACACCGGATTATTATGTTTACTTGGAAGCCCGGTCGCACACAGTGTTTCTCCGGAAATGCACAATGAAGCATGCGATCAGCTGGGGCTGGATTATACATATCTTGCATTTGATGTACCGGAAGATAAGATGCCGGAAGCAGTTCAGGGGCTTCGTACCATGGGCGCAAGAGGCTGGAACATCACCATGCCGGGCAAGAATATCATGTGCAAACTTGCAGATAAAGTATCTCCTGCATCTGAGATTTCAGGAGCATGCAATACGATCGTTAATGATAACGGCGTGCTGACTGCTTACACAACAGACGGTGTTGGATTTATGAGAGCAGTTGCTGAGAACGGTGTAGATATCATCGGCAAGAAAATGACTCTTCTCGGTGCCGGCGGAGCAGCAACAGCAATTCTGGTACAGGCTGCACTGGATGGTGTTGCTGAGATCAACGTATTTAACGTAAGAGATAATTTCTTCGGAAGAGCTGAGGAGATCGTTGCGAAGCTGAATGAGCGCACAGAGTGCAAGGTAACTCTGCATGACTTCTCAGATCCGGAAGTACTTCGTGCTTCTATCGCAGAGAGCGCAATCCTTGTAAACGGTACTTCTGTTGGAATGGCTCCGAATGTAGACAGAACGATCATCACAGATACAAGTATGTTCCATAAGAATCTGTTTGTATTCGATGTAATTTACAATCCACAGGAAACAAGACTGCTCCGTGAAGCAAAGGAAGCTGGATGCAAGACTGGTAATGGTATGTACATGCTGCTGTATCAGGGAGCTGCGTCCTTCAAGCTTTGGACTGGTGAGGAGATGCCGGTGGAGATTATAAAGGAGAAGTATTTCTCTTAGGAAGAGGAAATGTTTGGCTTGAGAAGCCGAAAATAATCGCCAAGGGGACTTCGCAGTCCCCTCGGCACACCCCTCGCTTGGGCTTTCGACGGGACGAATGGTGATGAGAAGGGTACGGAGTTCTTCGTTGTGGTGGTCGGGAGTGTGTTGACTTTACTGGGGTTGAAAATTGGAGGTTGTGATTAGGTTAAGATGGTTTTCGTAGAGGGTGATGCCATCTTTTTTTGTTTCTTTTTTTTACTTGTATTGGTGAAGATGGAATGGAGGTGTAGGAGAATGGAATCCAGAACAGATGAACTTTATCATGTGTTGTGCGAAAAGGGTTACCCGGATGACTTTTGCCGGGAAATTGCTTATCGGCAGATGAATACAGATTATACGGCTATGCGAATGTTAGGTTACCTTTATCGAGTCTCTGATCCCCGCCCGGAGGACGTGGTAGACGAAATGCTCGCAATCCTGACCGACCGCGAAGCGATCATCCAAAAGAAAGAACTGGAACATGCTCAGGCAACGATAAATCACGTTTATCGAGAAGGACTGTGAAAATATGAAAACATTAGAGCAATTCAAAGCAGAACAAATGACAGATACGCTACGGAGTACGAAAAGATTCGCCTTGAACTTGAGAATGAAAAAACAAAAATAGAGGCAGAATATGAATTGAAAAATAATGTGGAATAATAAGAAAAAAGCACTGAAATCATGATGATGTCATGAGTTCAGTGCTTTTTTCTGTTACAGACTACTTAAGAAATGAAAGATCAATCTCCCCATCAAACACCGTAGTAGCCGGCCCGGTCATATACACAAGGTTTTCCTGGCGGTTCCAGAGGATCTGGAGGTCGCCGCCGAGGAGTTTGACGGTGACAGGTTCGCCTTCGTCAACGAGTCCGTTCAGGGTGGAGGCTACGGCTACGGCGCAGGCACCGGTGCCGCAGGCGAGGGTTTCGCCGGAGCCACGTTCCCAGACACGCATCTGGAGTGTGTGGCGGTCAATGACTTTGACGAATTCTGTGTTGATACGGTCCGGGAAATCAATGTGATTTTCGAATTTCGGACCTATCTTTTCGATTTCGAGATTGTCAATGTCATCCATATATACGATCGCATGTGGATTTCCCATGGAAACACCTGTGATACGGTAAGTAGTACCATCTACATCCAGTGGCTCGTTGATAACCTGCTCCTTGCCGGAAACGATCGGAATCTGGTTAGCGGTCAGGATCGGGGATCCCATATTTACCTTAACGAGGGCGACCTTGCCGTCATCTCCAAGTGTCAGATCCAGATACTTAATTCCGCTCTTGGTTGCAACAGAGATGCTGGTCTTGTTGACGATGCCGTAATCATAAGCATACTTGGCAACGCATCTGATCCCATTTCCGCACATAGCACCCTGAGAGCCGTCGAGATTGTACATATCCATCTCACAGTCTGCCACATCAGACGGTTTGATCAGGATCAGACCATCTGATCCGATTCCGAAATGGCGGTCGCTGACGAATTTTGCCACCGCAGACGGATTGGTTACTGTTTCCTTGAAGCAGTTCACGTATACATAATCGTTGCCAATCCCGTGCATTTTTGTAAATTTCATAAAAGTCCTCCTATTTATTAATATTCTCCCCATTCAGTTACAGTATCTTTAGTAAACAAAGCTGGATAAACTTTCCAACATCATAGAACCATAGTATAACGGAAAAATGTTATAGTTTTGTGAAGTTTAACTAAAAAATACTCAAAATTATTATGAATAACGCCTAAACTCTTTTGGAAGTCAAAAGAACTTACGGAAGCAGCCCCTGCATTTCCGGAAACGGCCCAAGACTGCGCTTCAGAATTCCCGTCACCTGTGCGATCAGAATACCATAATTGGTGATCGGCACACCCTGATCCTGGCAGCAGGCGATGCGGTATTTCATTTCCCTTTCATTCAGCATACAGCCCCCGCAGTGGACAACCATTTTATAGCAAGAAACATCATCCGGAAACTCTGTGCCGGAAGTGAATTCAAATACAGGCTCCTTCCCAGTATAATTGCGGATCCATTCAGGCATCTTACAGGTTCCGATATCCCCGCACTGACGGTGATGCGTACATCCTTCTGCGATCAGGATGTGGTCGCCATTTTCAATAGAAGAAAGTGCGGCAACGCCTTTCAGCTGCGTCTCCAGCTCCCCCTTATATCTTGAAAAAAGAATAGAGAATGAAGTCAGAGTGATGTTTTCCGGCACATCCTTTGAGACACGCGCAAATGCCTGGCTGTCTGTGACGACAAGCTTCGGACAGACACCCTGTGCCAGAAAATGATCCAGAGTGCTTTTTAATTCCGTATCACGTACTACAAGTGAAAGCGCCCCGCGTTCCAGAATATCCCGGATCGTCTGCTGCTGTGGCAGGATCAGACGGCCTTTCGGGGCTGCCTTGTCGATCGGGACGACCAGAATTACCAGATCCAGAGGCTCGATCAGATCCTGGATCAGCGGATATTGGTGTGTATCCTCCGGCTTCAGAGTAGCAATCTTTTCTTTCAGCTCCTGGATATTCATTCCGTCAGCGGCACTGACCAGAACCTCACCGGCGCGCACGGACATGGCAAGATCCTTGACCTCCTCGCCGGAGAGCAGATCGATCTTATTATATACGATCAAATACGGGATTTTTTTCTGGTGGAAACGGTGGATCAGGGCAAGTTCCTCCTCGCCCTTGCCTGCCTTGCTGTCTATGACAAGGATGGCGATGTCTGTTTTATTTAATACCTGATAACTCTTGCGTACACGGAGTGCGCCAAGTTCTCCCTCATCATCAATTCCCGGTGTGTCAATGACAACCACAGGACCGAGCGGCAGCAGTTCCATGGATTTATATACAGGGTCTGTCGTAGTTCCCCTGACAGAAGAAACGATCGCAAGATCCTGCCCGGTCACAGCATTGATAACACTCGATTTCCCGGCGTTCCTTTTTCCAAAAAAACTGATATGTACACGTTCAGAAGCTGGTGTCTGATTCATTCCCATAATTCTTCCCCCTTTACCTTAAAAAAGATTACAGAAAATAATCCGAAAAAACAGGGAAAATTTACTGCAATATTTTAAATTATGAAAGTGTTTCTTTCTATTATAAGAAAATACAGAAAAATATGCAAGTATGAGAAGTGCATTTCTGCGTAAAAAGCGACAATGCTAAAATTTTTGTACTGCACTAAAAGAAAGAATTGCTTGTATTTTCTGTGGATTATGATACAATAAGAAAAATGAAGAGGAATTATGCATTTTTCCTGCATAAATATTCCAGGAAAACGAGGAGGAAAAGAAGATGAACTTAAAGAAAATCACAGCAATCGCTCTTGGTGCAGTTATGGCTGTATCTATGGCAGTACCGACATTTGCAGCAGACGATGTAGAGACCGTTACAGATGGCAAACTTACAGTAGCAACAAGCCCGGACTTCGCACCGTATGAATTCTATTCTATCGATGATGACGGCAACCCGACACTGGCAGGATTTGACATGGATCTGGCTAAGTATATCGCAGACAAGATGGGACTGGAACTGGAAGTAGTTCCGATGGACTTTGACGGTGTATTAAGCGAACTTGCTCAGAAGAACGTAGACCTTGGCATGGCTGGTCTTTCCCCAGATCCGGCACGTGAGGACGCTATGGATTTCTCAGACCTGTACTATCAGGGGGGACAGTCCTTCGTAACTGTCAAAGACAAAGCAGATCAGTTCAAATCTCTTGAAGATGCAAACAACAAGGATTACTCCATCGGAGCACAGACAGGTTCTATCCAGCTTGATCTTGCAAACGAGAACACACCGGATGCTGATATCGTATCTCTTCCTAAGGTTACAGACCTTATCACAGAGCTTCTGACAGGTAAGATGGATGGTGCATTCATCGAGACAGCAGTAGCAGAGAGCTATCAGAAGAACTATCCGGATCTTGTGATCGTATGTGATGTACCGTATGATACCGTAGGATCTGCAATCGGTGTTTCAAAAGGAAACGATGCACTTCTCAAAGCTGTAAACGCAGCGATCGCAGATGCACTTGATGACGGTTCCATGGACAAATTCATCGCAGATGCAACAGAGCTTGCAGCAGGTCAGACATACGAAGGAACACTGGACGACAACGGTGCAGTCCCGGAGACAGATGACACTGCAGAAGATGCTGAATAAGCAGATCAACCTGACTGGTAATACAAGCAATGAATAATGGATTCCTCCCCAGAACTGATGGGGAGGAATTTTGCTGACGATCAATTTATTACATTATTAAGAAAGGAATTTTTATGGACAGTTTTATTAAATTATCTAATTTTGGCAAAATTGCCCCATATGCACAGCTGTTCAGACAGGGACTTCTGGTAACTGTACTGTTATCCCTGTTCACCGTTGCGATTGGTTTTGTGCTCGCACTGATCCTTGCGCTGATGCGTATGTCAAACATCCGTCCGTTCCGCGCTCTCGCAGTAGACCGTAATGGACATCTGAGAGAGGGAGGACCGCTGGTATGGCTGTCCAAATTCAATCCCCTTTCTTTTATCGCAACTGCATACGTTGAGATCCTTCGTTCCACACCTGTACTGGTACAGATCTTCATCATCTACTATGGTGTGTTCGGAATGATCGACCTTCCGTCTTTCCAGATGTTTGGATTTATCAAATTCAACAGATTTTTCCCTGGTGTCGTTGCACTTGGAATGAACTCCGGTGCTTACCTTTGTGAGATCATCCGTGCAGGTATCCAGTCCATCGATCAGGGACAGACAGAGGCTGCCCGTTCTCTGGGACTTTCTCAGACAATGAACCTGCGTTACATTATTCTTCCGCAGGCACTCAAGAATATCCTTCCGGCAATCGCAAATGAATTCGTTGTTATCATCAAGGAATCTGCGATCACATACACCATCGGTGTACAGGATATCATGTCTGCAGTAAATGCAGTCAAAGGTGCGACCTTTATCATCATCGAGCCTCTGCTGGTAGCAACAGCAATCTATTTCTGCCTGTGCTTCCCGACCTCCAAACTGATCGCATATTTCGAAAGGAGAATGAGCCATGGCGACAAACGATAGTATGATCCAGGTAAAAAACCTCAAGAAACATTATCACAGGGGCGCGATCAAGGCTCTGGATGATGTGACAGTCAACATCAACAAAGGTGATGTTATGGTAGTCATCGGACCGTCAGGTTCCGGTAAATCCACTTTTCTTCGAAGCCTGAACCTTCTGGAAGAGCCGACAGACGGTGAGATCATTTTCAACGGTGTGGATATCACCAAGAAGAAATACAAGGACGCTTCCGGCAAGACTGTAAAACTCAACATCGACGATCTTCGTCAGAAAATGGGAATGGTGTTCCAGCATTTTAACCTGTTCCCGCATATGACGATCCTTGACAACATGACCCTGGCACCTATGAAGGTCAAAGGCGTTTCCAAAGAAGATGCCGAGAAAAAAGCTCTGGAACTTCTTGCGCGTGTAGGACTTGCTGACCGTGCCAATGCATACCCGATCCAGCTTTCCGGCGGACAGAAACAGCGTGTTGCGATCGTCCGCGCACTTGCAATGGAACCGGAAGTCATGCTGTTCGACGAGCCGACTTCCGCACTTGACCCTGAGATGGTAGGCGAGGTTCTGGATGTTATGAAAGAACTTGCGAAGGAAGGCATGACCATGGTCGTGGTAACACACGAGATGGGATTTGCAAGAGAGGTTGGAAACCGTGTACTTTTTATGGCAGACGGAAAACTTCTCGTAGACGGAACTCCGTCAGAAATCTTTGATAACCCGAGAAACCCGCGTCTGCAGGAATTTTTATCCAAAGTTTTATAAAATCAACAAAGATCAACGAGAAGGTAACCGGAAGATTCTGGTTGCCTTTTCGTGAATAGATGAAAAGTAACTATTCAGTAGGTAGTATTCCGCGAGGTGTTTTGGCATGTTTTTGCCAAAATCCCGAGACATACAAGGCAAAATGCATCACCGAAGGTGATTTGGAATGCATTTTGACTCGTAACTGTGAGGGGACTGAACAGTTACGATAAATCATGTCGAAAGAAGGTATTATATATGACAGCAGAAAAACAGTCTGCACTGCAGACGATTGAAGAAAAACAGTCTCTGATCACCGGTATCGCAGATAAGATCTGGGAATTTGCAGAGCTTTCCCTCCAGGAATTTAAGTCAGCCGAAACCTACTGCGAAGCCCTGGAAAAAGAGGGATTCGAAGTGGAGCGTGGAACCAGCAATATCGAGACGGCTTTTGCGGCATCTTATGGCCACGGACGTCCGTATATCGGAATCCTCGCAGAGTATGATGCACTTTCCGGGCTTTCTCAGGAAGCAGGTGCAACCGAGCGAAAAGAGATCCACGCCGGCGGCAATGGTCATGGATGTGGTCACAACATCCTCGGAGCAGGAGCTTTTGCGGCAGCTCTCGGAGTGAAAGCATATCTTGAGAAAAACAACGTTTCCGGAACCGTGATCCTTTATGGCTGTCCGGGCGAAGAGGGTGGTGCGGCAAAAGCATTTATGGCACGTGACGGTGTTTGGAAAAAACTCGACGCAGCCCTTACCTGGCATCCGGAAGACGTCAATGAAGTTGCAACCGGTTCCTCCAATTCCTGTATCCAGACACAGTACAAGTTTACAGGAATCGCCTCTCACGCGGCAGGAGCCCCGGAGATGGGACGAAGTGCCCTCGATGCAGTAGAACTTATGAACATCGGCGTGCAGTTTTTGAGAGAGCATATGAGCGATAAGGCAAGGATCCATTATGCAATCACTGACGCAGGCGGATGCAGTCCGAATGTGGTACAGCCTCGTGCCAGCGTTCTCTATATGGTACGTTCCAATCATGTGGCTGAGGCGGTAGAACTCCAGAAACGTGTCGACAAGATCGCAGAAGGCGCAGCTCTGATGACAGAGACCACTTACGAGAAGAAATTTATCGATGGACTTGCCGATACTGTGAGCAACTTTGCACTTGAGCGCGTCCTCTATAAAAACTTCAAAGAACTGGGCGTTCCGCAGTACACAGACGAGGAGAATGCTTTTGCAGATGCACTCGCAGAAACCTACGATCACAGCGCAGTTCCTGGTGTTGCGGCAGAAAACGACGAGGAAGCGAAAGAACAGGTAGAGAAGATGCAGAAAGAATATGGACATGCAATGAATGCATTCCTGACACCTCTCTATCAGAAGGATGCATTCAAAGCAGGGTCTACAGATGTTGGAGATGTAAGCTGGCTGACCCCGACGGCACAGATCCATGTTGCGGCATGGCCAAACGGCTGCCCGGGTCACAGCTGGCAGAATGTTTCCTGCGACCGCACAAAGATTGGTCATAAAGCAGCCCTGTGTGCAGGAAAAGTCCTCGCAGCGACCGCAATCGACCTGTTTGAAGATACTTCACTTCTGGATGAAGCAAGAGCAGAGTTTGAAAAACGTACAAAAGATGGATATGTATGCCCGATCCCGAAAGATGCAGTGCCGGTCATCCCGGACTGATCTGGACGATCAAAGAAGACAAAAAAGAACCGGCTCCCGGTGCAGGATAAAGCACACGGGAAACCGGTTCTTTTTGATTGCTGAATAAGATCCTGTTATTCGGATTCTTCCATTTGGGCACGAAGGGCACTTAATTCTTTCATTTCCTTATAACAGTACTTGATGATCTCCTTACGGGTGATGATGCCGATAAAGGAACCCTTATCATCTATGACAGGAACATAGTTCTGATTGATGGCACGGTCCAGAAGATCCTCCATATCTGCGTCCGCATGAACCGGCTTGTAAGTGGCACGGCGCGGAATCGCCATGATGGAAACATCCTCCATCTGTTTCAGGTCTGTACTGTTGATATTGAGACGCTTGATTCCCCACAGAAGATCTCCCTCGGAGATCGTTCCGGTGTATTTACCCTCTTTGTTAAGGATTGGGATACAGGAGAATTTGCGGTGTTCCATCTTCTCGACGGTCTGACGAAGTGTTTCGTCCTCAAATATATAAGCAACGTCACTCTTAGGTGTTAAAAAAAACAAAATATTCACAATTGTACCTCTGTCTTTCTATACTCATTCAGTGTATCTGGTTTATAGTTCAGATGCTATAGTTATGATAGTATGTAGGGTACAGAATGTCAATTGTTTAAATATTAAAATTTGGTGAAAAATCACTATAAATCCTGAAAAACAAGAAGGTTTTACAGCAGATTTACTCCACCTTCCTCAGCAGCCTTGCGAACAGATCCCGGCCAGATGGATACATGTACTTCACCGATATGAGCTTTGCGGAGGAAGAACATACAGATACGGGACTGGCCGATACCACCGCCGATGGTGTATGGCAGTTCTTTGTTAAGGATCGCTTTCTGGAATGGAAGCTCTCTGCGGTCGTCACAGCCTGCTTCTGTAAGCTGGGAGTCAAGAGAATCCTCGTCAACACGGATACCCATGGAAGAAAGCTCCAGAGCGATATCGAGAACCGGATAGTATACAAGGATATCTCCGTTCAGTTCCCAGTCATCATAGTCCGGGGCACGTCCGTCGTGACGCTCTCCGTTGGATAAGGTCTTACCAACCTGCATAAGGAAGACAGCACCTTTCTCCTTGACGATCTTGTATTCTCTTTCCTTTGGTGTCAGATCTGGATACATGTCAACCAGTTCCTGAGTGGAAACGAAAGCAATCTCCTTAGGAAGGATCTCTTCGATATAGTCATACTGGACAGCCATGTATTTCTCTGTCTTGCGGAGAACGCTGTAGATGGAGCGAACGGTGTTGATCAGAGTTTCCATGGTACGTTCTTCTTTGGAGATGATCTTCTCCCAGTCCCACTGGTCTACATAGACAGAGTGGATGTTGTCGACATCTTCATCACGACGGATCGCGATCATGTCAGTATACAGTCCTTCGCCGTGAGCGAAGCCATATTTCTTGAGTGCGTAGCGTTTCCATTTGGCAAGGGAGTGTACGATCTCAGCATTTTCTTCCTGTCCTTTGATGTCAAAGCTTACAGGACGTTCTACGCCGTTCAGGTTATCGTTGAGACCTGAAGACGGGGATACAAAAACCGGTGCAGAAACACGGAGAAGATTCAGCTTCTGGGCGAGGGTCTGCTGGAAAAAGTCTTTGACTGTTTTAATTGCAACCTGTGTATCATGCAGACTCAGATCTGAATGATAACCGGCAGGGATTTTAATTTCATCCATAATAGTTCCTCCTCAAATTTACTAGGCTCATTATAGCAAGATTTTTTATGTATTGCAATTTTAACCTTGCATTATTTTGAAAATGAGTCTAAAATAAATGTTACTGTCCGCATGATCTGACCACGGAAATGATGATTGAATGACGATCGGCAGATGAATTTATGCGGTGCAAACAAATGTTCAGAATATGACGAAAACAAGGGGAGATTTCAGACAATAAAAAATGAAATATCCCCTTTTATTTTACATGATGTTGTGGTATACTCTCATAAGCAACACTAGATATGGGGAAGGCGAAAGAATCAAAAAAGCCTTATAAATGCAGCAAACAGGAGTGACAAAGGTATGATTTATGTAATCAAAAAAGACGGCACAAGAGAAGAATTTGATCCGCAGAAGATCGTCAAGGCGGTAAATAAATCAGCCGCACGTATTCTTTATAAATTTTCAGATGAAGAGAAGGAATTTATCTGCCAGTTCGCGCAGGAACATGCAGATTCTCTCGGAAAGAACGAGATCGAGATCCAGGAGATGCACAATATCGTAGAGGGTGCACTGGAGCGCGTGAATCCGGCAGTTGCCAAGAGCTACCGCGATTACCGCAACTACAAGCTGGATTTTATCCACATGATGGATGATGTCTATACCAAGAGCCAGGCGATCCGTTATATCGGTGACAAGAGCAATGCAAATACAGACAGTGCTCTGGTTGCGACTAAGAGAAGTCTGATCTTTAACGAACTGAATAAGGAGTTATACAGGAAATTTTTTATGAACCGCAACGAACTGCAGGCATGCAAGGACGGATACATCTATATCCATGACCAGTCAGCCAGACTGGACACGATGAACTGCTGTCTGTTTGATGTGGGCGCAGTTTTAAGCGGCGGTTTTGAGATGGGAAATGTCTGGTACAATGAGCCGAAAACACTGGATACTGCCTTTGATGTCATGGGAGATATCATCCTGAGTACAGCAGCACAGCAGTATGGTGGGTTTACCGTACCGGAGGTTGACAAGATCCTCGGACCATACGCTCAGAAGAGTTATGACAAATATGTCAGCGAATTTTTGAAATACTCTGACGAGAGCTGGAGTGGCAGAGAAGAGAGAGCTATTGAGTATGCACTGGACAAAGTCCGGAGAGATTTTGACCAGGGATGGCAGGGAATCGAGTACAAGCTGAATACCGTAGGTTCTTCTCGTGGTGATTATCCGTTTGTTACGGTAACACTCGGACTTGGCACAGGTCAGTTTGAGAAGATGTGTAATATTTCTCTTCTGCAGGTGCACAAGGGCGGTCAGGGTAAGAAGGGCCATAAGAAGCCAGTTCTTTTCCCTAAGATCGTATTCCTATATGATGAGAACCTTCACGGACCGGGTAAACCGTGTGAGGATATCTTCGAAGAAGGCGTTGACTGCTCATCCAAGACGATGTATCCGGACTGGCTTTCACTGACCGGTAAGGGATATATCGCAAGCATGTACAAGCAGTATGGCAAGGTTATCAGCCCGATGGGATGCCGTGCATTCTTAAGTCCATGGTATGAGCGAGGCGGCATGTATCCGGCAGATGAGAATGACAAGCCTGTATTTGTTGGACGTTTCAATATCGGTGCAGTCAGCCTTCATCTTCCGATGATCCTGGCGAAAGCGAGAGCAGAGAGCAGAGATTTCTACGAAGTTCTTGATTTTTACCTGCAGATGATCCGAAATCTCCACATCCGTACCTATGAGTACCTGGGACAGATGAGAGCTTCCACGAACCCGCTTGCTTACTGCGAGGGCGGTTTCTACGGCGGTCATCTCAAACCGAACGAAAAGATCGGCAAGATCCTCAAACCGATGACAGCTTCCTTCGGGATCACAGCTCTGAATGAGCTTCAGGAGCTTTATAATGGCAAATCTATCCGTGAGGATGGACAGTTTGCACTGGAAGTACTGAAATATATCAATGACAAAGTAAACCAGTTCAAGCAGGAGGATGGATACCTCTATGCGATCTACGGAACACCGGCAGAGAGTCTCTGTGGTCTCCAGGTTGAGCAGTTCCGCAAGATGTATGGAATCGTAGAGGGTGTTTCTGACAGACCGTATGTCAGCAACAGTTTCCACTGCCATGTTACCGAGGATGTGACTCCGATTGAAAAACAGGATCTGGAGGGACGTTTCTGGGAACTCTGCAACGGCGGTAAGATCCAGTATGTCCGTTATCCGATCGGCTACAACAAAGAAGCCATCCGTACCCTGATCCGCAGAGCGATGGACCTGGGCTATTATGAGGGTGTAAACCTTTCTCTGGCTTACTGCGATGACTGCGGTCACCAGGAGCTGGAAATGGACGTATGCCCGGTATGCGGCTCACGTAACCTGACAAAGATCGACCGTATGAACGGATATCTTTCCTACAGCCGTGTTCATGGTGACACACGATTGAATGAAGCGAAGATGGCCGAGATCGCAGAGCGTAAATCTATGTAAGCAGATAGAGTTTTAAGTATACAAAAAGAGTACAGATATGACGAAAGTGAAAGTCATGTCTGTACTCTTTTTGGTATATAAGGAGAAATTTATTTCTTCTTAGGTGTTACCGGCGGCAGCTCGCAGTAGTAAGCGATGCCAAGCGGTGTTACAAGAAGCGGGTGGACAGGACGGTAGACCGGAAGTTTGAGTTTCTTCTCGAATACGGTCGTGAATTCTTTGAAGCTGGCAGAACCGCCTACGACGTAAACAGCAGGGACCTCATATCCCTGGAGAAATCTTTCTGTAATGGTTGCCATTTTTTCGATGGTAGCCTTGATGACTGGGAAGATCTCGTCTTCTTTCTCCGGATCTGTCTTGAGAACTTCAGCGTCCTCGTAAGGAATCTTGTAATGACCTGCGACGGTCATGGTCATGTGGCTTCCGCCTGTTGCCTCATCGTCGGTGTAAATGACTTTACCATCCTTGAGGATGCTGATTCCGGTAGTGCCGCCGCCGACATCGACAACTGCACCGTCAGTGATCTTGAGTACGGCAGAAGCAGCAGTCGGTTCATCTACGATGTTGGTTACTTCAAAACCGGCTCCTTCGAGGACATAGCCGATGCTTTTGATACTGCCCTCGGAAACTCCTGGAGGGATTGCTGCGGCACCGTAGAGAAGCTCCGTGCCGAGTTTTTCTTCAAGCTCATTTTTAAGTTTGGTGACAAGCTGAACGGACTCATAATAATTGACGATCACACCGTCACGGATCGCATGGGAAGGAGCAGAAGCTCCGGCAATCGGGCGGTTGTTGCTGTCCACAACAGCGAGTACGGTATTGGCAGTACCAAGGTCAACACCGACTTTGAGCCTGCCACGGTAATTTTTGCATTCGCCGGTCCGCACCAGTTCTGCAAAATTAGACAAAGTTCTGTTTTTCAGTTCCATTTTTGCTACTCCATTTCTACGAAAAAATATCGAATCTGATATTCATTATATAGGAAATGACAGAAAAATACAATAAATGACGGAGAAAATCAAAAAAGAGCCGCCAATAGCATGACAGCTCCTAAATGCAGGATTAAAAATGGTCTATAAGGTTTTTGACAGTCCCTTCATGTAGGTGATCGCCAGAGTTTTGTCCTCCGGACTCAGTGCAGTAAAAAGTTTCAGACACTGTGCCTGGTCAGAAGTAAGCCCTTTGCTGCTGTTTCCTGGATCAAAAAAGTCGGTAATGGAGATGCCGAACCCGGAGCAGAGTTTCTGCAGAGTAGGAAGGGAAGGCATATTATGTTTGTTTATCATTGTGCTGAGCGTGGAATACGCGATCCCGGATACTTTCGCCAGTTGATAGTAGGACCAGTTGCGCTCATCACATAATTCCTGGATACGATCCAAAGGATTTAATTCTGTCATTATAAGTCACCTCATCGTCATTTGTGCGTGTAAAAAACTAGTAAATACTTCTTATATATATTAACGAAATAGTGCCTAAGTGGAAAGATTAGATTAAACGACACAAATGACACGCTGATACGATGCATAAAAGAAGAACGCCGCCTGCACGGGATGCACAGGGCAGCGTTCTGATATGGTTGGGGGATATACCGTGATTATTTGAGGATAGTTCCGGTTTTTCCTCTGTAGCCGTCTTTGGCGTGAGCGATGTCTGTGATGATCGCACGGCGGTTTTCGCCCTTGCTGAGGAAGGAAAGACCTGCCTCGATCTTAGGAAGCATGGAGCCTGCAGCAAACTGACCCTCATCGATGTATTTCTGTGCTTCCTCTGCGGAAAGTGTACCGAGGTAGGTTTCATGGTCAGTATCCTTGTTGAGGCTGACTTTCTCAACACTGGTGAGGATCAGAAGAGTGTCTGCGTTCAGCTCCTCTGCAAGAAGCCCGCTTGCAAGATCCTTCTCAATGATGGCACTTGCACCATGGAGGTTGATTCCCTGTTCCATAACAGGAATTCCGCCGCCGCCGGCTGCAATCACGACCTGACCGGCATCTGTAAGGGCACGTACTGTCTCGATCTCGACGATGCGCTGCGGCTTCGGAGCTGCAAGGATACGGCGGTATTCGCCAGGTGCAGTCTCGGTAACAAAGTTACCCTTATCTTCCTCTGCCTCCGCTTCCTCTGCGTTGAGGACACGACCGATCACCTTCTCAGGTTCACCGAAAGCATCATCGTATGGATCGATAACAACCTGGGTCAGGATCGTGGCAACCGGTTTGTAAATACCGCGGGAGATGAGCTCAGCACGGATCGCATTCTGGAGGTCATATCCGATGTAACCCTGGCTCATGGCAGAGCAGACAGACATCGGAGCAAAAGTGTAATCCGGATGTGCTTTACCGAATTCATTCATTGCTGTGTGGATCATGCCGACCTGTGGTCCGTTACTGTGGGAGATGACAACACGTGTGCCTTCTTCTACAAGATCTGCAATTGCTTTAGCAGCTTCTCTGGTAGCAAGTTTCTGTTCTGGAAGTGTTGTGCCAAGGGCTTTGTGACCAAGAGCAACAACTACGGTTTTTTCGCTCATATGGATTCCTCGTTTCTTTTCAGTTTTTGTATAACTTGGTGTGAATAATTATCTATATTATAAAAGAATGGGCGTGGAATTGCAATAAAAAGATAGAATACATCCCCTTGGCATGATATACTGACAGAATAGGAGGTTAAAAGCATGAACTATACAATCAAAAATCAGAAACTAACTCTGGAGATATCATCCAGAGGAGGGGAATTTCAGTCGATCCGTGATGCACAGGGCAGAGAATATCTCTGGCAGGGGGATGCTGCAACATGGACAGACAGAGGACCGAATCTTTTTCCTTATATAGGAAGGATGACCGATCAGAGTTATACATACCAGGGACAGACGTATCATATGGATATACATGGATTTCTTCCAACTGCAGAGCTGAAGTTGGTGGAACACAAAGAAGAGGAACTGACGCTGAGACTGGAGGATTCACCGGAAACGGAAAGACAATATCCGTTTAAATTTGTGCTGGATATTACATGGAAACTGGAAAATGAAAAAATTTTGATTACTTATCTTGTAAAAAATACAGATGACAAAACCATATATTTTGGCATCGGAGGACATCCGGGTTTTCAGATCCCGTTTGAAGATGACCTGAAATTTGAAGATTATCGAATTGATTTTGGCGAGGGAGCCAAACCACGCCGCATCCTTCTTTCAGAGGACTGTTTTGTACTGGAAAAGGATGAACCACTGCAGCTTGTACAGGGGCGATACCTAGATCTGGAACATACATTATTCGACAATGATGCGATCGTATTAAAAAATATGCCAGAAGAAATCAGGATCAACAGTGAAAAAGGCAGAAAGGAGATTCGAGTCGCATTTCCGGATATGGATTACCTGGGATTCTGGCACTGGCCGCATGTCGAAGTGGATTATATGTGTGTGGAACCGTGGAGTTCCCTTCCTTCCCGTAAAAATATCGTAGAAGATCTGGAGAAACAGAAGAACCTGCATGCTCTGAAGTCAGGAGAAGAATACAGAAACACATGGAGCATTATGATCACTGCTCAGATGGAGTAGCTGGGACAATATAGCACAAAAAGGAGAAGGCAGTTATGAAAAGATCAGAAATCAACAAAGCATTAAAAGACCTGCAAAATATGCTGAAGGAGTATCGGTATTTCCTTCCGAAGTTTGCTGATTTTACACCGGAAGAATGGAAGTCAAAGGGGCATGAGTTTGATGAGATCCGTGACAATATGCTGGGATGGGACATCACAGATTATGGTCTCGGAAAGTTTGATGAAGTAGGATTTTCACTGTTTACGATCCGCAACGGAAATCTTAAGATGCAGGATAAATATAAAAAACCATACGCAGAAAAATTTCTCTATTTAAAAGAGGAACAGTACGCTCCGAATCATTTCCACTGGTACAAAATGGAGGATATCATCAACAGAGGCGGCGGAAACATCCTGATCCGTGTTTTCAATTCTCTGCCGGATGAGTCCATAGATAAGCAGAACGATGTGACAGTCCATATCGACGGAGAGACCAGGGTGGTTCCGGCAGGCACACAGATCCGTCTGGAACCGGGAATGAGCATCAGCATTATGCAGGGGATGTACCACGATTTTGAAGTGGAACCGGGAACAGGCGCAGTCCTGATCGGAGAAGTCAGCCAGTGTAACGATGACAATACCGACAACCGCTTCGAGCCGCCAGTAGGCCGTTTCCCGAAAATTGAGGAAGACGAGCCGCCATACCGACTTCTGTGCAATGAATACCCACCTGCGCCGGAGAAGTAAAGCTATAAAGACATAAGGAAAAGCCGCCTGAATTCAGGCGGCCTGTTTCCTTAACTTTTTTGAGGGGGGAGATAGAGAGTGGTTATTCATCTATCCAAGATCTATTATAAGAAATAAATGTGTGCAAACTGTGTACGGATTCTAAAAGAAATCGAAATTTTATAAACAAATCTTAAATAAATTTTATAATTACAGGATATCCTTGTATATCTGAGCAGAACGTGTTACATTCAGTAAGTCGGAATCGTATTTCACAGGATTCCATCTGAGAGTTATTTTTTTCTTATCGTCGTTCGACGAAACATTCCATTTTTGATCAGATCTTTAAACAGAATGGGAAGGGGAGATGCCTATGTCTGTGTGAACATATTCCTGGGTAGAAACAACAGTAAAGCAGAGTAAAAAGGAGTATGTTTTTATGAAAAATAAAATATGGAGAAACTGGAAAATGACAGGCGTAGCCTTTATCATGTCCTGGTCGCTTCTGATAGGAAACGGGAGTGCAGTTCTGGGGGCAGATGGAGATGGGCAGAAGATGGCAGTTTTGCAGGAGATGGAGCAGCTGCCAGACATATTTGAGGAAAACTTTGAACCCGGAAAAAAGGATGGAGAGGTTTCAAAAGCAGATTTGGCGGGAAGTGACATTTTTCTGGAAGAGGTCGAAAAAGAGAATCCGTCCGGTGATTCTGGAACAGGAAAGGCGTTGGATTTTGAAGAAATAGAGGAGCAGATAAGGGAAACGGAAGCTGCAGAAACTCCGGAAATCACTGAAATATCAGAAATTACAGGAGATCCAGATGCAACAGATACACCACCGTTCACCGATTCGGAGGATAAGGATCGGACAGCATCCTGCAAAATGTGGATAACCCCGCAGCAGACCCAGATCAAAGCAGGAAAAGAACTTCTCTATACGATCTCAGTGGAAAACACAGGCAGATATCCTCTCAAAAATATCTGTCTGCAGACCGCTTTTTCGGATGCATCTCTGGAGGGAACATGGGAAGAAGCGGAAGGTGCAGAAATCCAGGAGAAGATCCTGAAACTGGAAACGCTGGAAACAGGGATAAAAAAAGAATTTTATTTTTCTGTACAGCTTCCTGAGGCGCAGTCGGGAAAAATCTGCCTGTATCTGAATGGAAGTGCAGAATATGAAGAGGAAGAAACGGGCGAACTTAGAAGTCTTGTCGCAGCAGAAGAAAGCAGTGAGACAGAAATCCTCCCGCTCAAAGCAGATTTTCAGGTCACGAAGACAGCCGACCGTACAATGGCAATGCCGGGAGATAAGATTATTTTTCAGATCTGTATCCGAAATACAGGGGAGAGAACCCTGCATTCTGTAGTCACAACAGAAAAATTCCAGCTTGAAAATGTTCCGGTGCAGTTTTGGGAGGCAGAGGGAGTCATTTTGAATAAAGACAGGACAAAGGCAAAAATAGAAAAGATTGACCCGGAATGTTCCGTAGGACTTCTGGCAGAAGTGACTCTTCCGGAAAATCTAAAAGAGCCGAAACTTATAAATGAAGTAATTGTAGTAACGGCTGAGACGGGAGAGCGGAAAGTAACATCGAGAGCGGAACTTCAGATTTATAAAATGGCAGAGACACCGACATCTGAACCCCAAATATCTTCAGATGAAGGTGCAGAAACGCAGAATACAGAACTACAGAGCAAAACAGCTTCCACGCATCCAAAAACCGGGGATCCCATGAAGCCTGTCCTGTGGCTTATGATGATCCCCGGTTCTTTTCTGTCAGCCGTCTGGGTGTGCAGACAGCTGAAAAATTAGATTAAGTTAAGAAACAGATAAGATTACAGAATATCGATATGTTCTCCGGCAAGAGCTTTGTTCATGCTTCGAACAGCACAGAATTTACCACACATGCTGCAGGTATCGCTGTGGTCATCCTCTGGAAGGCGGTCGTCACGGATCGCTTTGGCTGTCTCCGGATCAAGGGCGCAGGCAAACTGTGCATCCCAGTCAAGAACACGGCGTGCATCAGCCATTTTGTCATCGATATCTCTTGCGTGCGGGATACCTTTGGCGATATCTGCCGCATGGGCTGCGATCTTGGAAGCGATGATTCCCTGTTTAACATCGTCAACATTCGGAAGTGCCAGATGTTCAGCCGGTGTTACATAGCAGAGGAAAGCAGCTCCGTTCATAGCGGCAACGGCACCACCGATCGCTGCTGTGATGTGGTCATATCCAGGTGCGATATCAGTAACGAGAGGTCCAAGTACATAGAAAGGAGCACCCATGCAGATAGTCTGCTGTACTTTCATGTTTGCAGCAACCTGATCGAGCGGAACGTGTCCCGGTCCCTCGACCATAACCTGTACGTTGTGATCCCAAGCACGTTTGGTGAGCTCACCAAGACGGACAAGCTCCTCAATCTGGCATACATCAGTAGCGTCAGCAAGGCATCCCGGACGGCAGGCATCTCCGAGGGAAATCGTAACGTCATGCTCTTCACAGATATCAAGGATCTCATCGAAGTATTCATAGAACGGGTTTTCTTCGCCGGTCATGCTCATCCATGCGAAGACAAGGCTTCCGCCACGGCTTACGATATTCATTTTACGTTTGTGCTTCTTGATCTGTTCGATAGTCTTGCGGGTGATTCCACAGTGAAGAGTAACGAAGTCAACGCCATCTTCTGCGTGCAGACGGATCACATCGATGAAATCATGAGCGGTCAGTTCAGAGAGGTCTCTCTGATAGTGGATGACACTGTCATATACCGGAACAGTTCCGATCATTGCCGGACATTCATGTGTCAGTTTCTGACGGAATGGCTGTGTGTTTCCATGGCTGGAGAGGTCCATGATCGCTTCGGCACCGAGGTCTACAGCTTTCATGACTTTCTGCATTTCAATGTTATAATCCTTGCAGTCTCTGGATACACCAAGGTTTACATTGATCTTGGTGCGGAGCATGCTTCCGACACCTTCCGGATTCAGGCAGGTGTGGTGCTTGTTCGCACAGATGGCAACCTTACCTTCTGCTACGAGCTGCATCATTTTTTCGACAGGCATGTGTTCCTTTTCTGCAACGGTTTTGATCTGTGGTGTTACGATGCCTTTTCTTGCGGCATCCATCTGAGTTGTATACTGAGTCATAAGTTTCCTCCTGTTTATGTGAAATTTTAAAAAGTGATCAGTTATAAAAATAAGAAGTATGCTGTCCGCCGAGGGCGTGGTCTACCGGTCCGTGGCCGTTTCCGAGATCCAGATTTACCCGAAGTGCTTCTGTAAGATATTCCTTGGCTTTGGTGACAGCATCACCAAGAGAATACCCCTTGGCGAGATTGGCTGCGATTGCACTGGAAAGTGTGCAGCCTGTTCCGTGTGAATTTGGATTGTCAATACGTTCACCTTTGATCCAGAGCGTTTCATCTCCTGTATAAAGCAGGTCATTTGCATGATCGCTTCTGTGCCCGCTTTTGAGAAGGATCGCACAGTGGAATCTGGCATAAAGTTCATGACCGGCACGTTCCATGGATTTATCGTCTGTGATAAGAAGTTTTGTCAGAACTTCAGCCTCCGGGATATTCGGAGTGATCAGTTCTGCCAGCGGGAAAAGTTCTGACTTGAGTGTTTCTTCGGCTTCCGGTTCCATGAGACGATGGCCGCTGGTGGACACCATGACAGGATCAAGGACAATGTGTTCCGGCTTGTACTGGCGGAGTTTGGAAGCGACACATTCCATAGCCTCAGGAGATGGAAGCATGCCGATCTTGACAGCATCCGGGAAAATATCTGAAAATACGGCGTCCATCTGTGCGGCAATAAAATCAGCCGGTGTTTCCAGGATTCCATATACTCCGGTAGTATTCTGGGCAGTCAGGGCAGTGATCACACTGGAAGCATAAACGCCGTTCATGGTGATCGCCTTGATATCAGCCTGGATACCTGCGCCGCCGCTGGAATCGCTTCCTGCGATAGTCAGTACTGTTTTCTTTTTCATAGTAATTTTCCTCCTGTTACAAATGAGTTTTACGAATGAGCGGAAAAATAGATTTTCTGCTCGGTCATATCCATGAGGGACATGTGAAACTGTCCGATGCCGCCGCCATTCTGATCTGTGCGTTTCCCGGCTTCCTCTGAGATTTCTTTCCAGAGCTGACCGGCTGTGGACGCTGCCTCAAAAGCAGATGCTCCACTGCAGCAGAACAGGGCACACAGGGCAGAGAGCATACAGCCGCCGCCCGTGATCCGGCAGAGCCTTGGATCACCGCCACTAAGCAAAATGGTCTGTTCGCCGTCTGATACGACATCTGTTTTTCCTGTAATAAAAAAGGTGCAGTTATAAAGTCTGGCAGCAGTCCGGGCGAGCTGTGTCAGATTCTGCGCATCCATATGCAGGCTGCTTTCCACGCCGCCGTGGGAAAAAGGTGTTTCCTGTCCTGAATGAAAAGAACAGAGCACAGCCGCTTCTTCCTGATTGCAGCGGACCACAGCCGGATGCACCTGATCCAGAAGCTTCCGGAGTTCTCTTCGGCGAAAAGAACTTCCGCCCACACCGACCGGATCGAGAACAACAGGATGCCCAAGCTGATTGGCACGTTTCCCGGCAAGGATGCATGCCCGGATCTTGGCTTCATCAGGGACGCCGGTATTGAGAAGGGTTCCCTGACAGAAAGTAGTGATCTCAGCAGCCTCCTGTTCATCCTGTGCCATTACGGCACTTCCGCCGGCAGCGAGAAGGATGTTTGCAACATCATTCATCGTGACCGGATTGGTCAGACAGTGGATCTTTGGCTGTTCCTTAAGGATCGCAGCCAGAATTTCGTTTCTTTCCATAAATTACCTCATTACTGTGTCAAGCACCTGGCTTTTCTCGAAGATGCGAAGAAGCACGTAGGCGAGGATGCTGCCTGCCAGAGTAGAGATAAAGAACGGGATCATGTACACCGTAAATCCGGCAGGGGCAAGTCCCATGGCGAAACGCGCAACCGGGTAAGCGGCAAGTCCGCCGAGAATGCCGGTTCCAAGTGCTTCTGCAACACAGGTGAGACTTGATTTCCTGGTGAAATGGTACATAAGTCCACAGCACAGGGCTCCGACCATGCTTCCCGGAAAGGCAAGAAAACTTCCGATCCCAAGCAGATTTCGGATCAGGCTTGCACAGAATGCAATGCCGATTCCCCACCACGGTCCGAGAAGGACGGCAGAGAATACATTGACCATATGCTGTACCGGAGCACATTTGCTTCCTGCAACCGGAACACTTAAGAAGCTTCCAATTACGGCAGCTGCTGTCAGTACACCGGCAATGGCGAGCTTCTGTGCGGCATGTGTATTGCTCTTTGACATTGTTTTGACCTCCTTTATTAATTATGAAACATCTGGTCTGAAAAAATAGCACAAAAAAAGGAGAAATCCGCGGGGGAATTCTCCTGAAAAATCTTCGGTATTTCCCTACGTTGGCATTATCCAAATCAGGTTATGGGTCGAAACCAGTCAGTTTCCTCTCAGCCAGCTTCAGCCAGCTCCCCTGTTTCATATATAATTTACGTTACTATTATACAGCCCATTACAGGATATGACAAGAAAAAATTCAGTCCGCTTTTTATAAAAAACGGACACAGACCGGACATTGAAAAAGACTTCGACCTGTGATATCCTATAATGGAGTATATCCCGAAGTGAGGAGGATCAGAATAAATATGAAAGTTTCATCATTATTAGAGAGATTGGAATATACCTGCTGCCAGGGCAGCGTGGAGCAGGAAGTCAGTACTGTAGAGTATGATTCCCGCAAAGTAATTGAGAATTCTCTGTTCATCTGTATCAAAGGTGCAGTTGTGGACGGACATAAATTTGTGCCGGATGTAGTTGCGAAGGGAGCAAAGACACTGGTAGTCCAGGACGATGTGGAAGCACCGCAGGATGTCACTGTGATCAAGGTAGAAGATACACGCTATGCAATGGCATTCATTTCTGCTGCGTATTTTGGCCATCCGGCAGAACAGCTCAAGACCATCGGAATCACAGGAACCAAAGGAAAGACCACAACAACCTACATGGTCAAATCCATCCTTGAAAACGCCGGATACAAAGTCGGCCTGATTGGAACCATCGAGGCGATCATCGGTGACGAGGTGATCCCGGCAGCCAACACAACTCCGGAATCTTTTGTCGTTCAGAAATATTTCCGCAAGATGGTCGATGCAGGATGCGACTGTGTAGTAATGGAAGTTTCTTCACAGGGACTGATGCTTCACAGAACACAGGGCTTTGTTTTTGACTATGGTATCTTTACCAATATTGAACCGGATCATATCGGACCGAACGAGCACAGAGATTTCGCACATTATCTTGCCTGCAAATCCATGCTTCTCCGCCAGTGCAAAGTCGGCATCGTAAACCGCGATGATGAGCACTTTGAGAAGATCATCGAAGGTCATACCTGCAATCTGGAGACTTATGGATTTTCACCGGAGGCAGACCTTCGCGCAGAAGATGCACATATGGTCGGCGGCAAAGGATATCTGGGAATTTCCTACCATGTCAAAGGACTTATGGATTTCCCGGTAGAAATCGATATTCCAGGTAAATTCAGTATTTACAATTCACTGACTGCGATCGCCATCTGCCGTCATTTCAAGGTTTCACAGGAAAACATCATCAAAGCTCTCAAAGTAGCGAGAGTCAAAGGACGTATCGAGATGATCAAGGTATCCGATGAGTTTACTCTGATGATCGACTACGCACACAATGCGATGGCACTGGAGAGCCTTCTTACAACTCTGAGAGAATATCATCCGCACAGACTGGTGTGCCTGTTCGGCTGTGGAGGAAACCGTGCAAAATCCCGTCGCTATGAAATGGGCGAGGTTTCCGGAAGAATGGCAGATCTGACCATCATTACTTCAGACAACCCGAGATTCGAGGAGCCGCAGGCGATCATCGACGACATCAAGACAGGAATTGCCAAAACAAATGGCAAATACGTAGAGATCTGTGATCGTAAGGAAGCGATCGCCTATGCAATCCATCATGGAGAGCCGGGCGACATCATTGTCCTTGCCGGTAAGGGACATGAAGATTACCAGGAGATCAAAGGCAAGAAGTATCCTATGGATGAAAGAGTTCTGATCACAGAGATCCTGAAGGAGGATCAGGAAAAAGATCAATGATGTATGCAGATATCATTGTAGATATTTCCCATGAGAAACTGGACCGCAGTTTTCAGTATCGCGTTCCGCAGGAACTGGAAAGTCGGATCCATATAGGAATGGTGGTATCCATACCTTTTGGAAATGGAAATCATGAGCGCAGAGGTTACGTGATCGGACTTTCCCGGGAGCCAAAGCTGGATCCGGCAAAGATCAAACCGTTTAAGGAAATCTGCAGCAGCGAGGAAACGACCGAAGAAAAACTGATCGCACTTGCCGCATGGATGAAAGAACGATACGGTTCCACGATGGCACAGGCACTCAAGACAGTCCTTCCTGTGAGAGAAAAAGTCAAATCCAAAGAAAAACGCTATGTTCTTCTCAATATTGACAGAGAAGAAGCCCTCGCCCTTGCACAAAATCTCGAAAAAGGCAGATGTAAAGCGAGAGCAAGACTTCTTCGGGCACTCTGCGAGGAACCGAAACTTGATTATACCAGAGCTTCGAAAGAACTGGGCATGACTGCGGCAGTGATCACACCTCTCGTTGAACAGGGGTTTGTCCATATCCAGCAGGATGAAATTTACCGCATTCCGATAGAGGAAGGGTCGATCCCAAGGGAGAAACTGTCAAATCTTACCGAAGCGCAGCAGGAAGTCCTTTGCCAGATCCAGAAGGAATGGAAGCAGGAAACTCCGCGCCCGGTATTGATCCACGGTGTCACCGGAAGCGGCAAGACGCAGGTTTATATGAAACTGATCGAGCAGGTGGCAGCACAGGGAAAACAGGTGATCGTACTGATCCCGGAGATTTCTCTGACATACCAGACAGTACGCAGATTTTATGGATGGTTTGGAGATAAGGTTTCTGTCCTGAATTCGCGATTGTCCATGGGTGAGCGGTATGACCAGTTTCGGAGAGCAAAGCGTGGAGAGATCCAGATCATGGTGGGACCGCGTTCCGCTCTTTTTACACCTTTTTCCAACCTGGGACTTATTATAATTGATGAGGAACATGAGCAGACTTATAAGAGTGAGAACAGCCCACGCTATCATGCGAGAGAGGTTGCTGTGCAGAGAGCAGAGCAGGAAGGTGCACATGTGGTCCTTGGTTCAGCGACGCCGTCCCTGGAAGCATACAGCAGGGCGGTTTCCGGTGAATATCTGCTAACGAAGCTGACGGCCCGTTTTGAGGATCGTCCGCTGCCGGAAGTATCTGTTGTGGATCTCAGGGAAGAATTAAAAGCAGGGAACCGTTCGATCCTGAGCCGTAAACTGAAGGATTCCATAGAGAACCGTCTGAGAAATAATGAACAGTCCATCCTGTTCCTGAACAGGCGTGGATATGCGGGCTTTGTTTCCTGCCGTTCCTGTGGGGAGGCTCTCAAGTGTCCGCACTGTGATGTTGCACTGACAGAACACAACAATGGAAAGCTGGTCTGCCATTACTGTGGTTATGAGAGACTGCGTGTGGAACAGTGTCCGTCCTGCGGCTCACCTTATATCGGCGGTTTCAAAGCGGGAACACAGCAGATCGAGCAGGTCCTTCACAAGACTTTTCCGAAAGCCCGTGTTCTCCGCATGGATTACGATACTACAAGAAATAAAGGAAGTTATGAGCAGATCCTGTCATCTTTTGCTGCCCATGAAGCGGATATCCTGGTGGGAACCCAGATGATCGTCAAGGGACACGATTTCCCGGATGTGACTCTGGTTGGTGCAGTGGCGGCTGACCTTTCTCTGAATGCGGCCGATTATCGCTGTGCAGAGAGGACATTTCAGCTTCTGACCCAGGCAGTCGGAAGGTCCGGACGGGGCAATAAGCCGGGAGAGGCAGTGATCCAGACATATCATCCGGAACATTACAGTATCCGGACAGCAGCAACCCAGGATTATGAAGCTTTTTATCGCGAGGAGATGAGTTACCGCCTTCTGATGGATTATCCGCCGGCGGCACATATGCTGTCGATCCTTGCAGCGGGAGAAGATGAGGAACTTTTGAGCCAGGGCATGGATTATCTCGGACGTTTTGTAGAACGGATCGGGGAAAAATATCACCTTCATGTGATCGGCCCCGCCTATGCATCCGTCGGGAAGATCAACGATGTCTACCACAAGGTCATTTACCTGAAACATCAGGAAGAACGTGTGCTGATGGATATCAAGGATAAAGCAGAAAAATATATCGAAGTAAATTCCGGTTTCCGGAAATTATATATACAGTTTGATTACAGCTAAATTACAAAGGACAAAAGAAAGGAAGAAAGAAATGGCACTCAGAACAATCAGAACAGAAGGAGATCCGGTACTGAGAAAGGTAAGCAAACCGGTAAAGGAAGTTACACCAAAGATCGTAACTTTAGTAGATGACATGCTTGATACTATGTATGAAGCGATGGGAGTAGGACTTGCAGCACCGCAGGTCGGAATCCTCAAGAGAATCGTAGTTATTGATATCGGAGATGGTCCGATCGTCCTGATCAATCCGGAGATCCTTGAAACATCCGGCGAACAGACAGGAGATGAAGGATGCTTAAGCGTTCCGGGCATGGCAGGACAGGTGACCCGTCCGAACTATGTCAAAGTAAAGGCAATGAACGAAGATATGGAAGAAGTGATCTACGAAGGAACAGAACTTCTTGCAAGAGCTTTCTGCCATGAGATCGACCACCTCGATGGCAAGATGTACACAGATCTGGTAGAAGGAGAACTTCACAGAACCAGCTATGACGAGGATGAGGAATTCGAGGATTTCGAATAACAGACGAAAAAAAGGAGCATATTATGAAAATAGTTTATATGGGAACTCCGGATTTTGCAGTTCCGCCGCTGGCTGCACTGGTAAAAGCCGGATATGAGGTCACGGCAGTTGTAACACAGCCGGACAAACCGAAGGGAAGAGGCAAGACACTTATGCCAACTCCTGTCAAAGAAGAAGCCATGAAACATGAAATCCCGGTTTACCAGCCGGTCAAAGTACGTGATCCGGAATTTGTGGAGACACTTACAGGACTTGCACCGGATATCATCATTGTGGCTGCATTTGGACAGATCATCCCGAAGACGATCCTGGATCTTCCGAAATATGGATGCATCAACATCCATGCTTCCCTGCTTCCGAAATACAGAGGCGCAGCACCGATCCAGCAGGCAGTCATTGACGGAGAGAAAGAATCCGGCGTGACGATCATGAGAATGGGAACCGGTCTGGATACCGGAGACATGATCTCCAAGATCGTTGTACCGATCGAGACAGAAGAAACAGGCGGCAGTCTTTTTGACAAACTTGCACAGGCAGGGGCTGACCTTCTGATGGAGACACTTCCTTCTATAAAGAATGGAACTGCTGCTTACGAGAAACAGCCGGAGGAAAGTCCGACTCCGTATGCAGCGATGATCACCAAGAAAATGGGACTTATGGATTTTTCAAAGAGTGCCGAAGAACTTGAGAGACTGGTCCGCGGCCTGAACCCGTGGCCGAGCGCCTACACCTTCCTCAATGGTAAAACACTTAAAGTATGGAAATCCACAGTAGAAAAGGGCGCAAATGGTGGAAAAGCCATACCGGGAACGATTACAGCGGTGGATAAAACAGGGATCCACGTAGCCTGTGGAGAAGATGTTCTCGTCCTTCGCGAAGTACAGCTTGAGGGAAAGAAGCGTATGGAAACAGATGCTTTCCTTCGCGGATATCAGGTAACTGAGGGAACCATGCTGACAGATCATAAGGAGTGATAACATGTACGGATATGGTTATGGATATGGATACTATGGGTTTGACTGGACGTATCTTCTTCTGATCATCGGAATGCTTCTGTCTCTTGCGGCATCTGCAAAGCTCAAAAGCACTTTTGCCCGTTATAAGAGAGTAAGAAGCGCATCGGGACTTACCGGAGAAGAAGCAGCCAGAAGGATCCTTTACAGTGCCGGGATCACAGATGTACAGGTAAGACCGGTAGCCGGAAGCCTGACAGATCATTATGATCCACGGACGAAGACGGTAAATCTTTCTCAGGATATTTATGGTCAGACTTCGCTGGCAGCAGTCGGAGTCGCAGCACATGAGTGTGGCCATGCCATCCAGCATGCGACCAATTATGCACCGCTGGAAATGCGAAGCGCGATCGTTCCGGCGGCAAATATTGGAAGCAGTCTTTCCTGGCCGCTGTTCCTGATCGGACTTTTTGCAGGCATCCGTCCGCTGGTAACAGCAGGTATCGTGCTGTTTTCACTGGCAGTTCTGTTTCAGCTTGTGACACTTCCTGTTGAGGTCAATGCATCTGCGAGAGCACTCAAGATGCTCCAGAGTACAGGAATCCTCGGGGCAGACGAGACAAAGGGAGCCCGCAAGGTATTGACTGCAGCTGCCATGACATATGTTGCGGCACTTGCAGCATCTATTTTGCAACTTTTGAGACTTGTAATACTGGCAGGAGGAAGACGAGATGACTAGTGGTATCAATACAAGAGAAATGATATTGGAGATCCTCCTTCAGATCAATGAAGAAGGAGAACACAGCCATATTGCGATCCGCAATGCGCTTTCCAAATATCAGTTTCTTCCGAAGCAGGAGAGAGCCTTTATTACCAGAGTCTGTGAGGGGACTCTGGAATACAGGATCCTCATTGACTATATAATAGATTCTTTTTCAAAGATCACCGTGGACAAGATGAAACCGCCGATCCGTGAGATACTCAGGAGTGCGGTATATCAGCTGAAATTCATGGACAGAGTGCCGGACAGCGCAGTCTGCAATGAAGCTGTGAAACTTGCCCAGCGAAAAGGTTTTTATAATCTGAAACCTTTTGTAAACGGCGTGCTCCGGACGATAGCGAGACAGATGGATGAACTTGAATATCCTTCAAGAAAAGTAAACCTGGTCCGTTATCTTTCTGTCAGATATTCCATGCCGGAACCACTTGTTCTGCGCTGGCTGAATGATTATGGCGAGGAAGTCACAGAGAAGATGCTGGCAGATTTTCTGGAAGAAAAACCGATTACTGTACGCTGCCGTACATATCTGAATTCTGTAGAGGAGACCTGCGAAAGCCTCCGAAGCCAGGGTGTAAAGGTAGAACAGGCACCGTATCTTCCATATGCATTCAGGATCTCTGATTATAACCACATTCTTGCACTGGATGCATTCATCGAAGGCAAGATCGTGGCACAGGATGTAAGCTCCATGCTTGTTTCCGAGATCGCAAACCCACAGAAAGGTGATTATATCATCGACATGTGTGCGGCACCGGGCGGCAAGAGCATTCATCTGGGAGACAAGATGGAAGGTTTTGGAACTGTGGATGCAAGAGATGTCAGCCAGTACAAGGTTGATCTGATCCAGGAAAATATCCATCGCACCGGCTCCATCAATGTACAGGCACATGTGCAGGATGCGACGGTGTTTGATGTGGAATCTGAGTGCAAGGCAGATATCGTCCTTGCAGATGTACCATGCTCCGGCTATGGTGTGATCGGCAAGAAACCAGAAATCAAATATCGTTCTACCGCACAGAAAGAGGAAGAACTGGTGATCCTCCAGAGAAACATTCTGGATAAGGCAGCAGAGTACGTGAAGCCTCGAGGCGTTCTGATCTTCAGTACCTGTACGATCGCCAAAGAAGAAAACGAAGAAAATATGATGTGGTTTATGAACAACCATCCATTCAAACTGGAAAGCATCGATGAGTTTGTTCCGGATGAACTCAAATCCGAAACGACCAGACTTGGCTACCTGCAGCTGCTTCCAGGCGTTCACGGAACGGATGGATTCTTTATGGCAAAATTCAGAAGGAAATAAAAATGACAGACATAAAATCAATGACCGTCGAAGAACTGAAAGGGCTTATGACAGAACTCGGAGAGAAACCTTTCCGCGCAAAGCAGATCTACAGCTGGCTGCACGAGCATCTGGTCACTTCTTACGACGAAATGGAAAACATTCCAAAGAGCCTCAGGCAAAAGCTGGAGCAGTACCCGATCACAGTTCTGGAGACACTGGATGTCCAGATATCCAAGATAGACGGCACCAGGAAATATCTGTTCCGCCTGTCTGACGGAAATATGATCGAGAGTGTTCTTATGAAATACAAGCACGGCAACTCCGTCTGTATTTCTTCTCAGGCGGGATGCCGTATGGGATGCAGATTCTGTGCTTCCACGATCGGCGGACTTACGAGAAACCTGCTTCCGTCAGAGATGCTGGATCAGATCTACAGGATCCAGACATCACTTGGTGAGCGTATCTCCAATGTGGTCGTGATGGGAACCGGCGAACCGATGGACAACTATGATAACCTTCTTCGCTTTATACATATCCTGACAGAAGAAGGTGGTATCCACATCAGCCAGAGGAACCTGACAGTATCTACCTGCGGCCTTGTTCCACAGATCTACAAGCTTGCAGAAGAGAAACTTCAGATGACGCTTGCGGTATCTCTTCATGCGCCGAACGATGAGAAAAGGCGTGAACTCATGCCGATCGCAAATAAGTATTCTATCGATGAGCTTCTGGAAGCCTGCCGGAATTATTTTGACAAGACAGGCAGAAGAATTACTTTTGAATACAGTCTGGTGGCAGGTGTCAACGACAGTAAAGAGAATGCAAAAGAACTTGCTGGCCGTCTTAAGGGACTGAATTGCCACGTGAATCTGATTCCGGTCAATCCTGTCAGAGAGCGTTCCTTTGTGCGTTCAACCAGGCAGGCGGTAGAGAATTTTAAAATAAATCTTGAAAAATACGGAATAAATGGTACTATTAGAAGGGAAATGGGCAGCGATATTGACGGTGCCTGTGGTCAGTTGAGAAAAAGATATATGGAAAAAACAGAAAGTGAGAAGTGACATGAGGGTATATTCAGCTACGGATGTAGGGCAGAAGCGGAAGATGAACCAGGATTATGTGTTCGTTTCCGAGACCCCGGTGGGAAATCTTCAGAATCTGTTTGTCGTTGCCGATGGAATGGGCGGTCATAATGCGGGAGATTATGCATCTTCACATGCTGTTCAGACATTGGTGGACGAGATTCGAAAAGATGCGGATTTTAACCCTATCAAGGTGATTCGTCATGCCATTGAGACTGCCAACACAGAAATCCTTGAATGCGCAAAGAGAGAAGAAACACTGCGTGGGATGGGAACAACTATGGTAGTAGCTACGATCGTAGGACACTATGCATATGTGGCGAATGTTGGCGACAGCCGCCTGTATATCATCCAGGGACAGATTCATCAGGTTACGAGGGATCATTCTCTTGTAGAGGAAATGGTCAGGATAGGTGAGATCAAGCCAGAAGAGGCAAGAAATCATCCGGACAAAAACATTATTACAAGAGCGCTTGGCGCGGAGAGAACCGTAGATATTGACTTTTTTGACCTGAAGATGGAACCGGGCAGTACCATCCTTATGTGTTCCGATGGTCTGAGCAATATGGTAGAGGACAGTAAGATTGAAGAAATTATATTGAACCAGAACGAGGAACTGCCGCAGAAGGGCGAAAGACTTCTGAGAGAAGCCAACCAGAACGGTGGTAAGGATAACATTGCAGTCATACTGGTAGAACCATTCACGAATGAGGTAGAAAAATGTTAAAGACGGGAATGATCATAGCAGAACGTTATGAAATTTTAGGAAAAATAGGTACCGGCGGAATGGCCGATGTCTATAAAGCAAAAGATCACAAACTTAATCGCTTTGTTGCGGTAAAAGTATTAAAACCGGAATTCAGAGAGGATACAACGTTTATCCGCAAATTCCGCAGCGAGGCACAGGCAGCAGCCGGCCTTACACATCCGAATATTGTCAATGTATTCGATGTAGGAGATGATGGCGGCGTTTATTATATCGTCATGGAGCTGATAGAGGGAATTACTCTTAAGGAATATATCAGCAAGAAAGGCAAGCTTTCGATCAAAGAAGCGACCAGCATTGCCATTCAGGTATCTATGGGACTGGAAGCTGCACATAATCATGGAATCGTTCATCGTGATGTCAAACCACAGAATATCATCATATCTACAGATGGTAAGGTTAAGGTCACAGATTTTGGAATTGCAAGAGCTGCATCGTCCAATACGATCAGTTCCAATGTGATGGGTTCTGTACATTACAGCTCACCGGAGCAGGTTCGTGGCGGATACAGTGATGAAAAGAGTGATATTTATTCTCTTGGTATCACACTGTATGAGATGGTAACAGGAAGAGTTCCTTTTGATGGAGACACAACTGTAGCAATTGCCATCAAACATCTGCAGGAAGAAATGGTACCGCCAAGCGTATATACAGAAGACCTTCCGCACAGTCTGGAACAGATCATTCTGAAATGTACCCAGAAGAGCGTTGGACGCCGTTATGAAAAGATGGAAGACGTGATCGCGGATCTGAAACATTCACTGATCGATCCACAGGGTGATTTTGTGACATTATCTTCTGTAGATAACGAGGCAAAGACCGTTGTGATCTCAGATGAAGAACTGGGTGAAATAAAGAATACGCCGCGTACTTCTTCTCATAAATCAGAAGTAGATGATCTGGAAGATGAGATTTACGATACAGATTATAATGATGAAGAGAATGACTATGAAGACGCACCAAGAGAAAAAAAATCAGGCAGCAAGAAGAAAAAGAGTTCAGGATCGGCTGTTACGATCGCGGCACTTGTCACGGGAGCAGTCGTTCTTGTGGGAGCGATCTTTGTTATTGGCAAGGCAGCAGGGATCATTGGAGGCGATGGCGCGGCAGAAAGCCAGCAGACAGAGCTGAGTACAGATAATACTGCCACAGATGAGGATGGAATGGTAACTGTTCCTGACCTGGTAGGAAAGACAGAAGACGAGGCTGCTGCACTTCTTGAGGAAGAGAAACTTGGCAAGCAGATGATGGGAGAAGAGAATTCAACTCAGGAGAAAGGCCGTATTTCTTCTCAGGATATTCCGGCAGGAACCAAAGTTGAGCAGTATACAACTCTCAAGTATTATATCAGTAAGGGACAGCAGGAGATTGCGATCCCGGATGTTTCAGGACAGACTGGTGTGGATGCACAGCAGACACTGGAGGATCTTGGTCTTACTGTAACTGTACAGAAGGAATATAGTGAAGCAGATGACAGTGGATGGCCTCTTACAGAGCCAGGATATGTGCTGAGTGTATCACCAGAGGCAGGCACAAACATGACAGTTGGTGATTCCGTTACCCTGACAGTCAGCCGTGGCCTTGATCATGGTGACAGTGCTGAGATCCCTAATGTAGTAGGAATGACAAAGAATGAGGCACTTACAGCTCTTGGTAAATGGGTGGATATCCAGGTTACAGAACAGCAGAGCACAGAAGTACCGGCAGGACAGGTTATTTCTCAGGAACCGTCAGCAGAGACAGATGATGGGGATACAGCTTATGGAGATCCGGATGAGCCGATGTCAATTGTGGTAAGCAGTGGAGATCAGGCACCATCAGCAGATACAACAGCAACAGATACCACTTCAGCAGATAATGCACAGCAGAGTGCAGCTGCTGCAAATGGAGAAGTATGGAAATGCACACAGACTCTGAATACCCCGAATGGATATCAGGGAGGTGCGATTCGTCTGGAACTGATCCAGGAGGTAAATGGTGAATCTACTTCTACCAAGGTGGTGGATGGACAGGTGATCGAATTTCCATATACACTGGATATAACAGGAGCACCTGGCGTCAGTGAGGGAACTCTGTGGGTATCCGAACTGGTCAATGGAAACTTCGAGCAGCTGGGTTCTTATCCACTGACTTTCAAGAAAGCAGAGTAATCCATGCAGGGCAAAATTATCAAAGGGATTGCAGGATTTTATTATGTTTACGGAGAGAACGAAGTGCTTTATGAATGTAAGGCCAAAGGAATTTTCCGCAAAGATAATCAGAAGCCACTGGTTGGAGACAATGTAGAGATCACGATATTAGACGAACAGACACAGGAGGGGAATCTTACAAAGATTCTCCCCCGTAAGAATTCCCTGATCCGCCCGGCAGTTGCCAATGTGGATCAGGCATTTGTGATTTTTGCAATGGAAAATCCCAAGCCCAATTTTATGTTGCTGGATCGTTTCCTCATCATGATGGAGCAGGCGGATATTCCGACAGTGATCTGCTTCAACAAGAAAGATCTTGCAACAGAAAAAGAAACAGAAGAACTGTATCAGATATATAAGAATTGCGGTTATCAGGTCCTTCTTACCAGTGCACTGGAAGAAGAAGGTATTGAGGAGATACACAGGATCCTGAAAGGAAAGACAACGGTAGTAGCCGGTCCCTCAGGTGTGGGAAAATCTTCGCTGACAAATCTGCTGCAGGAAGAAGTGCAGATGGAGACCGGTGAGATCAGCAAGAAACTCAAGAGGGGAAAGCACACGACCAGACATTCGCAGGTTATCCCGGTAGGAGAGAATACATTTCTTATGGATACACCAGGATTTTCTTCTCTGTATCTTACAGGAATGGAAGAGCAGGAACTGAAGGATTATTTTCCGGAATTTCGAAGATATGACGAAGAGTGCAGGTTTCAGGGATGTCGACATATCCATGAACCAGGCTGCAGAGTAAAGGAAGCTCTTGAACAGGGTGAGATCAGCAGGATCCGATACGAAGATTATCTTAATCTATATGAAGAATTGAAAGAGAAAAGGAGATATTAAATGGAATATCAGTTGTGCCCGTCTATTTTATCAGCGGATTTTAATCGTCTGGGCGAACAGATTCAGACATTGGAGAGACAGGGAGTAAAATGGCTTCATATTGATGTCATGGATGGAGATTTTGTGCCGAGTATTTCTTTTGGAATGCCGGTGATCCGCTCTATCCGCAGGGAATCAAAGATGTTTTTTGATGTACACCTTATGGTAAGCGCACCGGAGCGTTATATTCAGGATTTTGTAGACTGCGGCGCGGATTCTATCACTGTGCATGCAGAGGCATGTGAAGATCTGGAACGTGCGATCGAGCTGATCCGTGATGCAGGTGTCAAAGTTGGTATTTCCATCAAACCGGCAACTCCGGTCAATGATATCAGCCACCTTCTGGAGGATGTGGATATGGTCCTTGTCATGACAGTACAGCCTGGATTTGGAGGACAGAAATATATTCCGGAATGTACCGAGAAGGTGCAGGAACTCAAGGAGATCATCGACAAAGAAGATCTGAATGTAGATATCCAGGTAGACGGAGGAATCAACGATTCCACTCTGGAGACGGCGATGAGTGCCGGTGCAAATCTTCTTGTCGCAGGTTCTTACGTATTTAATGGTGATCTTGAATCAAATGTACAGAGAATCCAGCAGAAGATTCAGGATATCAGCGAGAAGTTGAATTGAGGCATAACATGAAAGATACGATCATCGTAAGCGGGGGCAATATCCATAAAGATTTTGCCCTCGATTTTTTGAAAAAAAACAAAACAGAGCACACCTGTCTGATCGCAGCAGACCGGGGTGTTGAATTTTTTATAGGGACAGATCTGGAACCGGATGTGGCAGTAGGGGATTTTGACAGTCTTTCTGCTGAGGGTGTGAAATATATGGAGAATCTCAAACATACGGAGATTCGTAGACTGAAACCGGAAAAAGACGATTCTGACACACAGTCTGCGGTAAATTATGCGATCGAACAGGGAACAGAACGTATCATGATCCTGGGAGCGACAGGAAACCGCATCGATCATCTGATGGCAAATTTCGGTCTTCTGATGCTCGGAAAACTGAAGCAGGTACAGATCGTTCTTGTTGACGCATACAATTATATGACGCTGATCGAGAGTGGAACTACCCTTAAGAAAGAAGAACAATTTGGAAAATATGTCTCTTTCTTCCCGATCGAAGGAGAAGTCACAGGACTGACTTTAAAAGGGTTCAAATATCCTCTGGATGGCTATACTCTCAAAGTTGAGGACAGCGGTCTGACCGTCAGTAATGAGATCTCAGATCCCGAGGCAGAAGTCATTTTTGACACAGGAAAACTGCTCATGATCATGTCCAGGGACTAAAAGATAGACTGTTACTGTGAACGGAGTGAACAGTAACGATAGACTTTTTATAATGCGTGTGCTAAAATTAAGCAGGAAAATATAATCAATAAATAACGGAATGGAGAAATAGAGAGATGAAACTTGGAATCGTTGGATTACCAAACGTAGGTAAGAGTACATTATTCAATTCACTGACAAAAGCAGGTGCAGAATCAGCAAACTATCCTTTCTGTACCATCGACCCGAATGTGGGCGTTGTTACTGTACCGGATGAGAGACTGAAACTTCTGGGAGATTTTTATCACTCCAAGAAGGTAACTCCGGCAGTCATTGAATTCGTTGATATCGCAGGTCTTGTAAAGGGCGCATCCAAAGGTGAGGGACTTGGAAACCAGTTCCTTGCAAACATCCGTGAGGTAGATGCGATCGTTCACGTAGTACGCTGCTTTGAGGACCCGAATGTTATCCATGTAGACGGAAGCATCGATCCGCTCAGAGATATTGAGACTATCAACCTGGAGCTGATCTTCTCTGATATCGAGATTCTGGAGAGAAGAATCGCCAAAGTCACCAAGACAGCACGTATGGACAAGGAAGCTGCCAAGGAACTGGATTTCCTCCAGAAAGTCAAAGCACATCTCGAGGATGGACAGATGGCGATCACAATGGAACTGGAATCTGAGGACGAGGAAGCATGGATGGGAACTTACAATCTCCTCACCTGGAAACCGGTGATCTATGCTGCAAACGTAAGTGAGGATGATCTTGCAGATGACGGAGCATCCAATGAGCATGTACAGGCTGTACGTAAATATGCAGCTGAGCAGAAGAGTGAAGTATTCGTGATCTGTGCAGAGATCGAAGAAGAAATCTCCGAACTCGATGATGATGAGAAAAAAATGTTCCTCGAAGATCTGGGACTTACAGAATCTGGTCTTGAGAAACTGGTAAGAGCAAGCTACAGCCTTCTGGGACTCATGAGCTTCCTTACATCCGGAGAGGATGAGACACGTGCATGGACGATCAAGATCGGAACCAAGGCTCCACAGGCAGCAGGCAAGATCCATACAGACTTTGAACGTGGATTTATCAAGGCAGAGGTTGTCAATTACAAAGATCTCCTTGACTGCGGTTCCTATGCAGGAGCAAGAGAAAAGGGACTTGTCCGCATGGAAGGAAAAGAATACATTGTTCAGGATGGAGATGTGATTCTGTTCAGATTCAATGTATAATGAAGGTGTTTTATGAATATGTCGATTCGTTTTCCACATCTTGGCATTGACCTTGGCTATGTGGGAAAAACTGTTTCGGTTTTTGGATTTGAGATAACGCTATATGGGATCCTGATCGCAGCCGGAATGCTTCTGGGGCTTTCGTTTATCATACTTCAGGCAAAGCGTGAGAATCAGGATCAGAACCTTTATCTTGAAGCACTGATTCCGGGTGTACTGATCGGAATGGTATGTGCCAGACTGAGTTATGTGGCAATGCACTGGAAGCTTTTTGAGAGAGAGGAGATCCGGGCGCTTTGGGATATTCGTACAGGAGGCATGACTTTTTACGGCGGGCTCCTCGGAGGCGTGATCGTAACTGCCATTTTCTGTAAAGGCAAGAAGATTTCTTTTGGACGTATGGCAGATACGATCAGTCTTGGGCTCGTACTCAGTCAGATGATCGGTGTCTGGGGAAACTTTTTCAGTAGAGAATTTCTGGGAGAATACACAGACAGTTTTCTGGCAATGCAGATTCCGGCAGATGTGCTTACAGATAATAGCCTGACTGCGAAAATACAGAAACATCTGACAACAGTTGGAGATATTTCTTATGCACAGGTACATCCATTGTTTCTGTACGAAAGTCTCTGGTGTCTGTTTATGTTCTTTGTACTCCTTCTTTACAGTAAGCGGAAGAAATTCCAGGGCGAGATATTTATGAGGTATCTGTCACTTTATGGACTGGGAAGGATTGGAATTGAATGGCTTTGCGCAGATAAGATCTGTATCCCGGGAGCAGAAATCTCAGTTTTCTTACCAGTATCTGCAGGGCTGTTTGTGTTATTTGGCATTGTAGCAGAAGTACGGCGGATCATGTCAAAGAAAAGAGAAAAGGTCCGCAGGAGCAGAAAAGAAAAATACCGTATGGCAGAAGAAAAAGCTTCCCGAAGCTATGGGAATATGCAGAGTTTTGAGGATGTCAGTGCAGAATTTAAAGATGTTTTTTCTGCTTCGGCAGATTCACAGGTCGAAAAAACGGCAGAAGGTCTGAAAGAATCTGAAATATTACCGAAAACGATTTCAGATAAAAAAGAAATAGAAGAAGAGATAAAATGATAGATCAAGAGGGAAGATTTCTCCGCAGAAAGTGTGAGAATCTTCCCTTTTGAGGGCATTAGAGAGAATTATACATAGCAAAAAACTGAGATTCCCACTTGTAATTTAACAATAAATGGGGTAGAATTATTTCATAAGTGGTAGAAAGTGGTGAATAGTGGTGGGGAATGGATGGCATGTGGCAGACCTGACAGCTCCACCTGAAGAGCACGAAGGGGAGAATCGTGCTTTTTGAGAGTAGGTGAGTTTTATGTTCATGGGAGAATACAATCACATGATTGACGCGAAGGGGCGTTTGATTATTCCCGCCAAGTTCAGAGAACTCCTGGGAGAAGAGTTCATCCTGACGAAAGGTCTGGATGGTTGTCTTTCTATTTACCCTATGAACGAATGGGAAGCTTTTGAAGAAAAACTCAGAGCCTTACCACTTACAAATAAAAATGCGCGAACCTTCACACGTTTCTTTGTAGCAGGAGCCACAAGCTGTGAACTGGACAAGCAGGGGAGAATTCTTGTACCTCAGACATTAAGGGAGTTTGCCGGTCTGGAGAAAGAAGTTGTACTTACAGGAAATCTGAACCGGATTGAGGTCTGGAGCAAGGAAAAGTGGAGCGAGAACTGCGATTATGATGATATGGACAGCATTGCACAGAGCATGCAGGATATAGATATCATCATCTGAGCATTACGCCGGAAAGAAATCCAACAGGAGTCGGAGATGGAATTTAAACACAAATCTGTATTACTGGAAGAAACCATTGAGGGCTTAAATATTAAGCCGGAAGGAATCTACGTGGATGGAACGCTGGGAGGAGCAGGGCATGCGAGTGAAGTGTGCCGTAGACTTTCTGCCAAGGGGAGATTTATTGGCATAGATCAGGACCAAGATGCAATAGTTGCTGCGAGTGAAAGACTGGCTGCCTATGAGGACAGAGTGACGATCATTCGCAGCAATTATTGTTACATGGCGAATGAGCTGCATAATCTGGGAATTCAGAAAGTCAATGGAATTGTTCTGGATCTGGGAGTTTCATCTTATCAGCTGGATAATGAGGAGCGTGGATTTACCTATCGGGTAGATGCACCTCTGGATATGAGAATGGATCAAAGACAGAGCCGTACAGCTGCGGACATTGTCAATGGTTACGAAGAAAAAGAACTGTACCGTATCATTCGTGACTACGGTGAAGATAAATTTGCAAAAAATATTGCAAAGCATATAGTGGCTGCCCGTGCACAGGCACCTATTCGCACAACAGGAGAACTGACAGAGATCATTCGTCAGTCGATCCCAATGAAAATTCAGGTGACCGGAGGACATCCGGCAAAGAGAACTTTTCAGGCAATTCGGATCGAACTGAACAGAGAACTGGATGTTCTCAGAGAATCACTGGATGGGATGATAGATCTTCTGGATGATGGAGGAAGGATCTGTATTATCACATTCCATTC
Source organism: uncultured Blautia sp. (assembly GCA_934424575.1). Lineage (GTDB taxonomy): Bacteria > Bacillota > Clostridia > Lachnospirales > Lachnospiraceae > Blautia_A. Next base: position 63,344 of record CAKRXU010000001.1, on the reverse strand, counting down.
ACTGGAAGACCGTATTGTCAAAACGATCTTTCGAAAAAATGAAAATCCATGTACATGCCCGTCGGATTTTCCGGTATGTGTATGTGGTAAAAAATCCAAAGGAAAAGTTATCACCAGAAAGCCTATTCTTCCAAGCACTACAGAGCAGGCAGAAAACCCAAGATCTAAAAGTGCAAAACTAAGGATTTTTGAGAGAAAAGTTTTGGATATTGATTCAGACTGACAGAAATATAGGGAGTTGAAATGGTGTAAATGGAAAGGACAAACAGGGCAGTTACGAACAGGAAAAAGAAAATAAATGCAAGGAATGCCCGTGGGATGTATGTAGATGGAAATACCGTCAGGAGGCTGCAGGAGGTACCGGTGAAGCATCATCAGTCTTCGCAGCCACTGAAAAAGAAAAATACTACAGCACGTGTAGAAAATACCAGAAGCCAGGGGATAAGCCGGGAGGCCCAGCGTAATCGAGCGAAAGCAAAGAGCATGGGTCGTGGATTTGTAACCTTTTTGGCTGTTGTAAGTGTTGCGGTGCTATTTTGTTGTGTCAACTATCTTCAGCTGAAAGCTGAACTGACAGGTAAGATCAAGGCTGTGGCAAGTCTGGAATCCGAGTGGGCCCAGCTTAAAGAAGAAAATGATGCCTATGAAAGTCAGGTGACTTCAGAAATTGATCTGAACCAGATCAAAAAGATTGCCATTGGCCGTCTGGGAATGAATTATCCTTCTGACGCTCAGAAAAAGACATACAGTGTACCTAGCAGCAGTTATGTGAGACAGTATCAGGATGTTTCTGAAAGTAAGAGGTGAGAATTTGAGCAATACCAAACAGAGGAAGCGTAAGAGACCTCAGAGAAGAATCGATCATACGATACGTGGAAAGCTAGTAGGACTATTTGCAGTAGTAATACTAGCTTTAGTTTGTCTGTTGGGAAGAATTACTTATATTAATGCGACCAACGGAACAAAATATAAAAAACGTGTACTTTTGCAGGCACAGCAGACATACCAGAGCAGTGTGCTTCCGGCAAAACGAGGCGATATTTATGACCGGAATGGGAATATCCTCGCTACAAGCCAGAAAGTTTATAATGTGCTTATGGACTGTAAGGTCATCAATGATGAGAAGCATGATTATGTGGATGCTACAGTAAATGCACTTGTAGAGGTATTCGGCATTGATGAGAATGAAATCCGTGAGCGGCTTACAGATCCTCAAACAAGTTCCAGTCAGTATCAGATCATCAAAAGAGAAGTGACGATGGATCAGAAAAAAGTTTTTGAGGAATATGAAAATCCGGGTGAGGACAGTGGACTTTCGAAGGAAGAACTGAAGGCGCGCGCTAATATCCAGGGAATTTGGTTTGAGGAAGATTATCTGAGAGTATATCCGTTCAATGATCTTGCCTGTGATACCATTGGCTTTACACTTTCCAGAGAAACTGCCGATGTTGGTCTGGAGGGGTATTACAACAGTACACTGATGGGAACGGATGGGCGTAAATATGGATACATTAATGATGATTCAGACGCAGAACAGACGATCATGGAGGCAGTATCCGGAGAGAGTATTGAAACTTCTCTGGATGTAGGTGCACAGCAGATCGTAGAGAAATATGTCAATGGATTCAAGTCAAGCATGGGTGCAAAGAATATAGGCGTGATCGTGATGAAACCATCAACTGGTGAGATCATTGCTATGGATGGTGGAGACAGATATGATCTGAATAATCCAAGAGACATGTCCCAGGTGTATTCTCAGGAAGAAATTGATGCGATGTCAGATGAAGAAACAGTAACCGCATTGAATGCCATGTGGAGTAATTTTTGTGTGACAGATGCATTTGAACCTGGATCTGTTGTAAAACCGATCGTCATGGCAGGTGCTCTCGAAAAGGGCAAAATTTCCACAGATGACACGTTTACCTGTGACGGTGGAGAAGCTTTTGGAGCAAATGGAGATACCTATATCAAATGTGCGGTATGGCCGGATGCACATGGAACAGAAACCCTCGGAGAAGTTATTGCAAATTCCTGTAATGATGCGATGATGCAGATCGCCGCTAGAATGGGAACGGAGGCTTTTCTGAAAGCGCAGACTTTATTTAATTTCGGTTCCCGTACGGGAATTGATCTTCCAAATGAGGGATCTGGTGTTATTCATACAACAGAGACCATGGGAGAGACCGAACTTGCATGTTCTGCATTTGGACAGGGATTTACCAGCACAATGCTTCAGGAGATCAATGCAATGTGTTCTGTGATCAATGGAGGATATTATTACCAGCCGCATTTGGTAACTGCGATCAAGGACAGCAGTGGTGGAACCGTAAGAACAATTGATCCGGTACTTATGAAGCAGACGATTTCTTCGGATATTTCTGCTGATATCCGTTCTTATATGCAGGCGAGTGTGCAGGAGGGTACCAGCCGTACTTCTAAGGTAGAAGGATACAGTTCAGGCGGTAAGACCGGTACTGCAGAGAAACTTCCAAGAGGAAATAAGAAATACGTCGTTTCTTTTATCACCTTTGCACCGGTTGACGATCCGCAGGTACTTCTGTATGTGGTCGTAGATGAGCCAAATGCAGAGGATCAGGCAGACAGTAAATACCCGCAGTATATTGCGCAGGGAATCCTGTCGGAACTCCTTCCATACCTGAATGTTACACCGGATGAATCTGAAGATGGAACCATCCCGAAGACAGAGCTCTGGGAAGGATTTAATGGAAATCTTGTGGATGTGTCTGGCAGCAGTGTAGACGAAAGTGGAAATCTTACCGATGGAAATGGAAATCTTGTGGATCTTGATGGAAACAGAATTGATGAGAATGGTTTCCTTCTTCAGGATGACGGAGAATATATGACAGATGAGAACGGTCAGTATATGAAGTCGCAGAATCTGGGAACTACATCGATCTCAACAAGTTCCACATCGACAGAAAACGATCTGAAAGAAGCAATTTCAGATACAAATGTACCGGAACCACCGGAAGATGAGGCAGAAGATACTACGACGGATAACGATATGGAAAGTGAAGGCCTTACAAATGAAGAGGCTGGACTGGATTAGAGCATAGTGATTCTCTCCGGAGATTGGACATATAATAAATAGTATGACAGTCTTCGGAGGGATTTTTTTATGAAAAAAAACAGTACCTTTCACAAACGGAAAGTGTGGGTAGTGTTTCTTTTATGTGCAGTCATGATGCTGGGACTGGCGGGCAGGCTTGTTTATCTGATGGGGTTTAAGTCGGATTATTACTACCAAAAAGCACAGGATCTGCATGAGAGAGAACGGTCGATCAAAGCGGCAAGAGGAAAGATCGTGGATGCAAAAGGAAATATTCTTGCTTCCAATAAAACGGTCTGTACCGTATCTGTTATCCACAGTCAGATCAAAGAACCGGAAAAAATCATTTCATTGTTATCACAAAAACTGGAAATATCAGAAGATACCATCCGCAAAAAAGTAGAAAAAGTATCCTCCATCGAAAGGATAAAGACAAATGTTGAGAAAATGACAGGCGATGAAATAAGAAAAGCGGGGCTTTCCGGCGTAAAAGTGGATGAAGACTATAAAAGATATTATCCATATGACTCGCTGGCATCAAAAGTTCTTGGATTTACAGGGGCGGACAATCAGGGAATCATCGGACTGGAGGTTCAATATGAAGATATTTTGAGCGGTGAGTCAGGAAAGATCCTTACAACAACAGATGCACGGGGGATTGAACTGGACGGGATCGGCGAGGACAGAGAAGAACCGCTGGCGGGAAGAAATCTCAGGATCAGTCTGGATGTTAATATCCAGGAGTATGTACAGCAGGCAGCCAAAAAAGTTATGGAGGAAAAAGAAGCAGAACGTGTTTCCATCCTTCTGATGAATCCACAGAATGGAGAAATTTACGCCTGTGTGAATGTTCCGGAGTTTGATCTGAACCAGCCGTTTAAACTTAATACAGAAGAGGATGTGTCCGGCCTGAGTGAGGAAAAAAAGCAGGAACTTCTGAATCAGATGTGGAGAAATCCGTGTCTGAATGATACTTATGAACCAGGGTCAACATTTAAAATTATAACAATGGCGGCGGGTCTGGAGGAAGGCGTGGTAAATCTTGAAGACCGCTTTTATTGTCCGGGCTACAAAATAGTGGATGACAGAAGAATACACTGTGCAAACAGGCGAGGACATGGTTCACAGAACTTTGTTGAGGGCGCGCAGAATTCCTGTAATCCTGTTTTTATTGAAGTGGGCCTGAGACTTGGAGTCGAAAATTATTACCACTATTTCAAAAAATTTGGACTTCTGGAAAAAACAGGGATCGATCTGCCAGGCGAAGCAGGAACGATCATGCATCAGGCAAAGAATATGGGAAATGTGGAGCTGGCGACAGTTTCATTTGGACAGTCTTTTCAGATCACGCCACTTCAGCTGGCAACGACAGTGAGTTCACTGATCAATGGCGGACGCAGGATCACTCCGCACTTTGGCGTAGCAGTAGAGGATGAGGATGGAACTATTATTCGAGAGCTGGAGTATCCGATAAAAACCGGAATCATTTCATCAGAAACCTCAGAGAAGATCAGATATATCCTGGAAAAAGTTGTATCCGAAGGATCGGGGAAAAATGCAGCGGTTGAAGGATATGCGGTTGGTGGAAAAACAGCGACATCCCAGACTCTTCCAAGAAGTGCAAACCGCTATATTTCGTCTTTTCTCGGATTTGCCCCGGCAGAGGAACCTCAGGTCCTTGCACTTTGCATTATTCATGATCCAAAAGGAATTTATTATGGAGGAACGATTGCTGCACCTGTTGTGCGTACGATCTTTGAGAATGTTCTTCCTTATATGGAAATTGACAGGTCTGAGGGAAGCACAACATAGGGTTGCGAAATGTACGAAAAAGCCTTATAATCAAACATGACAAAAAAACAAAAGAATGATAAGAGGTGTGAGGATGAATTATCAAGTTGTAATCCCTGTCCTGATCGCATTTGTGATCAGTGCGATCTTGGGACCGATCATCATCCCGTTTCTGAGAAAACTCAAGATGGGACAGACAGAACGTGTGGAAGGTGTGCAGTCTCACCTGAAAAAAGCAGGTACGCCTACAATGGGAGGTATCATCTTTTTGATAGCTACAGTTGTAACATCCCTGTTTTATGTAAAAGATTATCCAAAAGTAATTCCGGTATTGTTTCTGACTTTGGGCTTTGGAATTATCGGATTCCTGGATGATTATCTCAAAGTAGTCCTGAGACGTTCCGATGGTCTTCTTCCATGGCAGAAGTTTTCTCTGCAGGTGGTTGTAACCGCCGTGTTTACTTATTACCTTGTAAACTATACAGACGTAAACCTGGCAATGCGCATTCCGTTCTGGACAGATCACTATCTGAATCTGGGATGGCTTGCAATTCCTGTACTGTTTTTTGCTGTGATCGGAACGGTAAATGGCGTGAACTTTACAGACGGTCTGGACGGACTGGCATCAAGTGTGACTTTGATCGTTGCTGTATTCTTTACCGTCGTTTCTATTGGAACGAAGAGCGGTATTGAGCCGATCACCTGTGCGGTTGTCGGCGGACTGATGGGATTCTTGTTATTTAATGTGTATCCGGCCAAAGTATTCATGGGAGATACCGGTTCACTGGCACTTGGAGGATTTGTGGCAGGAGCAGCGTATATGATGCAGATGCCGCTGTTTATTCTTCTGGTCGGTTTGATCTATCTGGTTGAGGTTTTGTCTGTTATCATCCAGGTAACTTACTTTAAGAAAACTCATGGAAAGCGTATCTTCAAAATGGCGCCGATCCATCATCATTTTGAATTATGCGGATGGTCAGAAACAAGAGTTGTAGCCGTATTTTCCATTATAACAGCAGTTATGTGCCTGATCGCACTGCTTGCTCTTTGACAAAAAGCATCACAAAGTTTCAGGAGGAATATGAAATGAATTTACAGGGCAAAAAGGTACTGGTTTTCGGTACTGGCAAAAGTGGTATAGGAGCCGCTGATCTGTTGAAACAGACAGGAGCCCATGTGATCTTGTTTGATGGCAACGAAAAAACAGATAAAGCCGCTGTCTTGAATAAGCTTGCAAATGCACAGAATGTAGAAATCTATGCAGGAGAACTTCCGGAAGAAGTAGTAAACAATCTGGACCTGGTCGTACTCAGCCCAGGTGTTCCGACAGATATTCCGGTAGTAAAGAATTTTTATGAGCACAAGATCCCGGTATGGGGAGAGGTTGAGCTTGCTTATCGTACAGGTAAGGGACGTGTACTTGCGATTACCGGAACAAATGGCAAGACAACTACAACAGCTCTTCTGGGTAAGATCATGGCTGACGCAGAGGATTCTGTATTTGTAGTAGGAAATATTGGAACGCCATATACCTCTAAATCACCGGAAATGAAAGAAAATTCTACAACAGTAGCAGAAATCAGCAGTTTTCAGCTGGAAACCATTGATGAATTTGCTCCACAGGTCAGTGCGATCCTCAATATCACAGAAGACCATCTGAACAGACATCATACAATGGAAGAATATATTCGTGTCAAAGAACTGATCGTCAAGAATCAGAAACCGGAGGATTATTGTATCCTGAATTATGAGGATCCGGTACTCCGCGAATTTGGCAAAAACATCGTTCCAAAGACGGTTTATTTTTCCAGTGTGAGAAAGCTCGATGAGGGAATTTATCTGGATGGAGATCTGATCGTACTCAGGACGGCAGATGAGGAAATTCCTCTTGTACATACAGGAGAACTTAAACTTCTGGGACAGCATAATTTTGAGAACGTAATGGCCGCATCTGCAATGGCTTATTATGCAGGTGTTTCCGTGGAGAGCATCCGTAAGAGCATCTGTGAGTTTACAGCGGTAGAACATAGAATTGAATACGTCACAGAGAAAAACGGAGTTGCTTATTATAATGATTCCAAGGGAACCAACCCGGATGCAGCAATCAAGGGGATCCAGGCGATGAACCGTCCTACCCTGCTGATCGGCGGAGGCTATGACAAAGGATCCAGCTACGATGAATGGCTGAATGCTTTTGACGGCAAGGTTCGTTACCTCGTGCTGATCGGACAGACAAGAGAGAAGATCAAAGAAGCCGCAGAGCGTCTCGGCGTATGCCCGAACATCGTTCTTTGTGAGGATCTCAAAGAAGCCGTAGAGTTCTGTGCACAGAAAGCAGAGCCGGGAGATGCTGTTCTCCTTTCACCTGCATGTGCAAGCTGGGGACAGTTTGATAATTATGAACAGCGTGGAGATATGTTCAAAGAATACGTAAAAGCTCTTTGATTTTTGGGCGATTTTTACAAAATATATTAATATAGAAGAAAAGCCAGATTTGAAATTCAGATTTGGCTTTTTTATTGTATAACAGGAAGGAATCCGTGGCAGATTCGCCGGTTTCAGGTGCAGACTGAAAAATCACAGAAAACCTGCAGTGACATATAATAAATGTAAGAGGCCCTTTGGGAGTGAACTGAGTGGATAGAATTCACATAGCAGGAGGAAAACCCCTACATGGAAGTATCCGGATCCAGGGCTCCAAAAATGCTGCACTGCCAATGATGGCAGCAGCTCTTCTCTATCCGGGAATAAGCATCCTTAGAAACTGTCCGAAGATTGCAGATGTATTTTGCATGAAAGAAATTCTAATAACGCTTGGCGCAAAAATATGGTGGGAAGAACATGACCTGTATCTGGATTGTACAGAAATAGAAAAAAACGCGATTCCAGGGAAATATACAGAAAAAATGCGTTCTTCTGTCATTTTGCTGGGGCCATTGCTTGGAAGGACAGGAAAAGCTTCTATGGGTTATCCAGGTGGCTGTGTGATTGGAAAGAGACCGATAGATCTGCATCTTTATGCGCTTCGGAAATTCGGAGCACACATAGACGAAGGACAGAAATATCTGGAAGCATCCTGCAGGAAACTTCTTGGGACAGAGGTGTTTTTTGCAGGATGCAGTGTGGGGGCAACGGAACAGGCGATTCTGACAGCAGTTCTGGCAGAGGGGCAGACAAGAATATATAATTGTGCAAGAGAACCGGAAGTTATATGGCTCTGCAGATTTCTCAAAAAAATGGGGGCAAAAATCCAGGGAGAAGGAACAGATGAGATCCAGATCATGGGGAAATGCTGTCTTAAAGGCGGAGATATGCAAGTTCCTCCAGACAGGATCGTTGCCGGAACATATCTGTGTGCGGCAGCGGCAACCAGAGGAAAAATTGAAATTCAGAATGCACCACAGGATGAGCTTGCTGCTTTCCTGGAAGTATATCGGAAAATGGGTGGACAATATGAATGGAACAGTGGTAAACTATTAGCGGACGGAAGTCAGGTGCGTTTTTCTGTTCCTATGACGGAAACGGCGGTATATCCGGGATTTCCAACAGATCTGCAGTCACCGCTTATGGCAGTGCTTGCGACAATTTCAGGTGAGAGCCGTATCCGGGAGGCAGTTTTTGAAGACCGTTTCAAGATAGCAGAAGAACTGAACCGGATGGGAGCGCAGATCAGAATTGAAGGAAGAGAGGCACGGATAATCGGAACGTCTTTTTTAAAAGGTCAAAAGCTTCGGGCACAGGAACTCAGGGGAGGTGCAGCTCTGATAATCGCAGCACTTGCTGCACAGGGCGAGTCTATTATAGAAGGATATTCATTTATCCATCGAGGTTATGAAAATATAAATCAGGACATTTCTGCTCTTGGTGGAAAAATCAAAAAGGATACGGGAATTACAACATATGAAGACATCCAGCAATGACAGCACACGTAAATTCATTTTTGGAAGTGCGGCAGTAATATTTCTGGCGGCAGTAGTTTTTTTCTTTACTTTTTTTCATGTAAAGACTGTAGAAGTTATGGGAAGTGACCATTATTCTGAAGACCAGCTGAAAGAAAAGATCCTGAAAGGGACGCTGACAACGAACTCCATATTGGCGCCGATGTTTTATGCAAAAGATGCAGCAGAGAGCCTTCCATACATTGAAAGTTTCAATGTCAGACGTTCTGGAAGGAACAAGCTGATCATTACAGTAAAAGAAAAAAATGTGGTAGGGTGTATACCTTATCTGGACAGTTATATTTATTTTGATCGAAGTGGTTATTTTGTCGAGGGCAGCAAAATAAGAGACACAAAAGTTGCTTTTTTTGATGGGATCCAGGTCAAAAAGGTGATCATGGAAGAAAAACTTCCGATCAAAGAAACGATCCTGAATACAGCAGTGGCACTTTCTACGATCTTTGCAAAAAATGATATGGTTCCGGATCATATCATTTTTGATGATAATTATGAGATCAGTCTTTTGTATGGGGACATTACAGTTCAGCTTGGAAAGGATCAGTATCTGGAAGACAAGATGACAAGAGCAATTGCGATTCTCCCTGAGCTTTCTGGTCAGAAGGGGATCCTCCATATGGAAAATATATCGCGCAATTCCAAAACAGTGACCTTTGAATCTGAGGAAGCAGAAGCGGAAGTAACAGCAGAGAACTGGAATGGCGGCTATGATGAAAATGGTGACTACACAGGAGACGGTGAGTACGACGAAAATGGAAATTATGTCGGACCGAAACCGGTAAGTACACTGGATACAGCACTTGAGAGATGGGTTGGCGGTTACGATGAGGAAGGCGATTATACCGGAAACGGAGAATATGATGCGGATCTGAATTATGTTGGTCCTGCACCGACGCAGGAACTTCTGGACAGCTTTGGAGACTGGACTGGTGGCTATAATGAAGATGGCGGATTTGACGGAACCGGTGAGTATGATGCCGACGGGAACTATGTAGGAGCAAAGCCTGATGACAGTGGAAACACCGAAAATACCGTGGATGCAGGAGATTCGGAGAGTGATCAGAGCGGGGAAAATCTGTCATACGACAGCTCAGAAGACAGTGAAGAAAATAGCGATGAAAGCGATTATTCAGACGAAGAAGGGGACTATTACGATGAGGAATACTAGCTATTCGACAGCAAAGAATCGTGAAAAAAGTATAAAAAAACAAAAATAGTAGTTGATTAATTCAAGAAAAAAATATATGATATATCTATATGTAGCTTGATATGACAATATCAGGAAGATAAAAGGAGGAAGTACATTGTTAGAGATTATGTCAAATGAGGCCGAGTCTTCTGCCAAGATTATTGTAATTGGCGTAGGCGGAGCTGGAAATAATGCAGTAAACAGAATGGTGGAAGAGGCTATCGGAGGAGTAGAGTTTGTTGGTGTAAATACTGATAAACAGGCCCTGACACTTTGCAAAGCTCCAACAGTACTTCAGATTGGTGAAAAGATTACGAAGGGCCTTGGCGCCGGTGCACAGCCGGAAGTTGGCCAGAAGGCTGCCGAGGAGAGCATAGAAGAAGTTAAACAGTTAATGGAAGGTGCAGACATGGTATTTGTTACCTGTGGTATGGGTGGCGGCACTGGTACAGGTGCAGCACCGGTCATCGCAGCAGCAGCCAAAGAGATGGGAATCCTGACCGTCGGCGTTGTTACGAAGCCTTTCCGTTTCGAAGCAAAAACACGTATGAACAATGCTCTGTCTGGAATCGAAAATCTGAAGAAAGCTGTTGACACACTGATCGTCATTCCGAATGACAAGCTGTTAGAGATCGTAGATCGCCGTACAACCATGCCGGAAGCTCTTCGCAAAGCAGATGAAGTTCTTCAGCAGGCAGTACAGGGCATCACAGACCTGATCAATCTCCCGGCTCTGATCAACCTTGACTTCGCAGATGTTCAGACAGTGATGAGAGACAAGGGAATCGCTCATATCGGAATTGGTGAAGCAAGAGGAGACGACAAGGCGATGGAGGCAGTACAGCAGGCGGTATCCTCCCCACTTCTGGAGACAACCATCAAGGGCGCAACTCATGTGATCATCAACATCTCCGGAGATATCTCTCTTATGGATGCAAACGATGCAGCAAGCTACGTACAGGAGCTCACAGGAGAGGATTCCAACATCATCTTCGGTGCTATGTACGATGACTCCGTTGCAGATTACGCAAGAATCACAGTGATCGCAACAGGACTTTCCGATCTGGAAGCAAAATCCACACCGTTTGGAAACAGAAGCAACACCACACCGTTCAGTGTCCGCAAACCGGCAGCAGCGAATACAGCTACAGCTCAGGCACAGCCGACAATGAGCATGCCAAGCTTCAACCTGCCAAACATGCAGTCATCCCCGACATTCAATACTAAGATGCCGTCAAGCACTGTACAGAAAAAGGACATCCAGATCCCGGATTTCCTCAGAAACAGATAAGAATAAGAACATACGAAGACGCTGTGTTTCCACAGCGTCTTCTTTGTATTATATATCAGTTTATTCAGGAATGGGGGCAGTTAAGGGAAGAGAAATCAGCATTTACAGGAGAAGGTACTGCATTTTGTCTCATTGCATCCTTCTGTACTGCATCCGGAGACATCAATAGCGGAGGCGGTACATTTGCAGTGTTCGTTGTAGGTACATTCCTGGGCTTTGCAGTCGATGTTGATCTTTTCGCAGCCGCAGTGGTGCGCTTCACTGTTCATGGCAGCACCGGAAGCATTTCGTTCACGGAAACTTCCGCAGTTTGTTTCATCCGCATTACGGGCACCCGCACCGGTGATCTCGATATCACCTCGGGAACAGAGTTCGTTTTCGTTGTACATACATTTGGTTGCAGAACATTTGAGAATTGTCATAGTTCATTCCTCCTTGATTGATTTTTTGCGGGACGTATGTCCGTATTCTAGTATTCGCAAAAAAAATTAAAATATACAAAAAAACTTCTTGACTTTCTCTGGAAGGAATAGTATATTGTTAAAGTACGTAAAGAAAACAAAGCAGAGTTTCACTCTCACCTCAGCACAGAGAGATTGTGTCTCAGGTTTATATGCAGAGATATATGGCAGGATCTTTTCAGATTCTGGATATCGCATGGCATTTTGTTCATGCATCACTGGGTATAATAGAGTGTGGATTCTGTCCATGCTCTTTATTTTTTGAAGGGTGACTGAGAGTCAGGCATATCATTTATTCACAGGTATGGAGGTGTACTACAATTAGCAATTTAATGATTAACGAACAGATCAGAGACAGAGAGGTGCGTCTGATCGGACCGGACGGAGCACAGCTCGGAATCGTGTCAGCCAGAGAAGCAATGGCGAAGGCACAGGAAGCAGGACTTGACCTTGTAAAGATCGCACCACAGGCAAAACCACCGGTGTGCAAGATCATCGATTACGGTAAATACCGTTATGAGCTCTCCCGTAAGGAAAAAGAAGCTAAGAAGAAACAGAAGACGATCGACATCAAGGAAGTACGTCTTTCACCAAACATTGATACAAATGACTTAAAGACCAAGGTCAATGCAGCAAGAAAGTTCCTTTCCAAGGGTGACCGCGTAAAGGTTACACTTCGTTTCAGAGGAAGAGAGATGGCGCACATGGCAAGCAGCAGACACGTGCTCGACGATTTTGCAGAACTTCTCGCAGACGTTGCAACCGTAGAGAAAGCGCCTAAGATCGAAGGAAGAAGCATGACCATGTTTCTCAGCGAAAAGCGTTAAGCAGTTATCAGAGCACTGTGCCATTGGTGCATGAACCTGGTAATGTGAAATAAAAAACAGAACCACGAATCAAGGAGGAAATAACAATGCCTAAGATTAAAACTTGTAGAGCAGCAGCAAAACGTTTCAAAAAGACCGGAACTGGAAAGATCATGAGAAATAAAGCTTATAAGAGCCATATCTTAACAAAGAAATCTCAGAAGAGAAAGAGAAACCTGAGAAAAGCTACTGTTGTTGATTCTACAAACCTGAAGAATATTAAGAAAGCTCTGCCATATTTATAATTAACAGGCAGCGGACGATATCAGAAGACAAACAGGAGGAAATATAAGAAATGGCAAGAATTAAAGGCGGATTAAACGCAAAAAAAAGACATAACCGTACATTAAAACTGGCAAAGGGCTACAGAGGAGCTCGTTCCAAACAGTATAGAGTAGCAAAACAGTCTGTTATGAGAGCACTTGCAAGCTCTTATGCAGGACGTAAACAGAAAAAACGTCAGTTCAGACAGCTCTGGATCGCTCGTATCAACGCAGCAGCCAGAATGAACGGACTTTCCTACAGCAAAATGATGCACGGACTCAAAGTAGCAAACGTTGACATCAACAGAAAAATGCTTGCAGAGCTCGCTGTAAACGATGCAGAGGGATTCGCAGCACTTGCTGAAATCGCTAAGAAAGCAGTAGCATAAGTTAATATGCCTGAAAAGACCGCAGAGTTTATAACTGCGGTCTTTTTTTGTGGCAGTTTCAGGGAGAGAGAAGATGAAGATCAAAGATAACAGGGTAAGATATTTTATTTATGCTGCATTTTTTATGTTGTTTGTATATTTGGGATATAAAGTCCCATACTGCCTTGATGAGTGGAAGTGGGGACTTCCTCAGAGAGTGGAACTGATGAAGAGAGGCTTTTCGGGATATAATGGAAGATATCTGGGAAATATTCTGGCATTGCTGATCACAAGGTCAGAAGTGGCAAAAACACTTGTAATATCCGTATGTATGGTGCTAATCGTATGGCTGATGGAAATGAGTGTGCGAAGAAAAACTTTTTCAGAAAAAGATAAGTCAGACCCGCTTCTTCTTCTGAGCCTCATCTTATTGTTACTCGCTGTCCCGGCTTCCCTGTATGGGCAGAGCTATGGATGGCCGGCAGCTTTTGTTAATTACGAAGTTCCGGTGCCATTGTTTCTGGTCTATTTTATATGGACAGATGAGCTTTACAGAAATAAAGTGGAAAAATACTCATGGTTTCAAACTTTGGCAGTCATCCCACTGGGAATATGTGTCCAGCTATTCAGCGAAAATATAACGATCATTGTTGTTGCATATGCAGTATGGATGATGATTTACACTGGTGTCAGATACAGAAAGATTTATTTAATAGAAGTGAATTATCTGTGGTCCGCAATTCTGGGGGCGGTGGTCATGTTTTCTAATTCGGCATATTCCAGTGCGGCAGTGCATAATGGAAAAACCTATAAAAGCATTGATATGAGTGCAGGAGTACTGCTCCAGAGGTTTGTTGTCAGGATATGGACAAACCTGGTTCTGAATAACTGGGTACTGACAGTGATACTTGCAGTTTTGCTGACTGCTCTGATCCTGAAAAAAAGAAAACAAAGTTTTGCAGCAGCAGAGATGCTGGTCGTTTTCTGGGGCTACAGTGTGTACAGTATTTTTCACAGAATTTGTCCAGAGTGGACATTTGATGGAAACCAGGCGGTGGACAGAGGGATTATGGCACTTCTTTCCATAGTATTTTTTATAAATGTGCTTCTCTGTGTCTGGATGTTTACAGAAAAAGAAGAACGGTTTTCCATCTGTATTACATATCTTGGTTCGCTGGCTTTTGCAGCACCGCTTATTGCAGCGGATCCAATCGGTCCGAGATGCTTTTATATTTCTTATGTGTTTGAAGTGCTGGCGGCGGTAAAGATTCTTCAATATCTTCTAAAAAAGAGAGAAGAAATACAGGTTTTTTATCCGGCATTGATCCTTGCAGTGGCAGTTTGTATTTCAGCATTATTTTATGTGAGGATTTTTATGATAATAGGGAAGTACAGTGATTACAGAGCAGAACTGATCGAAGAGGCAGTCGAACAGAATGTAAAGGAGCTGACACTTCCGGTCATGCCATTCAGTGATTATACAGGATATACGGAACCGATAGATGAGATATGGGCAGAAAAATTTAAGGAATTTTATCATATCCCGGAGAATATGACTGTCAGATTTGAATGAAAAGTCCGTGCTGCAAGAACACATATCCTCACGAAATAAACAAATTCTTAAAGAAATCTAAAATTTACCTTGCAATCACATATATCAGATGCTATAATCAAAAACATTAAAGTATTAGCGAGTTAAAGTAAAAGGAGGAGCTTTATTATGAAAAACTGGAAGAAAGTACTTAGTTTAACAGCAGCAGTGGCCATGACAGCAACAATGATGCCAGTATCTGTATTCGCGGCAGAGGATGAGACCTTCAAGATCGGTGTGATCGGACCTATGACAGGCGATTATGCACAGTATGGTCTTGGTGTATATCACGCAGCACAGGTTGCAGCAGAAGAGATCAATGCAAACGGTGGATTTAACGGATATAATGTAGAGATCCTTGATGCAGGTGATGATCAGGGTGATCCGGAGAAGGCAGTAAATGCATATAATGACCTTCTGGACAAGGGAATGCAGATGCTCTGTGGTACAGTAACATCCGGTGCCTGCATCGCAGTTGGTGCAGAAGCAGCAGAGAGCACATTCCTGTTCACTCCGTCAGGTACAGCATTAGACTGTATCACCGCAGGCAGCAATGAATTCCGTATGTGTTTCACAGACCCTGCACAGGGAACAAAATCTGCTGAGTTCATCGGTGAACATAAGCTTGCTACCAAGGTAGCTGTTCTCTATGATTCCATGGCAGACTACAACTCAGGAGTACATGATGCCTTTGTTGCAGCAGCAGAAGAGAATGGTCTGGAGGTTGTAGCTGACGAAGCTTACACAACAGACAACAACACAGATTATTCCGTACAGCTCAAAAAGATCAAAGACAGCGGAGCAGAGCTTCTGTTCCTTCCAAACTACTATTCTGACAATGCTCTGATCCTTCAGCAGGCTCATGATGCAGGAATGGATGACATCAAGAAATTTGGTGTAGACGGTATGGATGGTATTCTTGGAGTAGAAAACTTCGATACATCTCTTGCAGAGGGCGTTATGCTTCTGACACCTTTCTCTGCAACATCTGAAGATGAAAAATCCAAAGCATTTGTTGAGGCATATGAAGCAGCAAATAAGAACGAGGTTCCGAACCAGTTCGCAGCAGATGCTTATGACGTACTTTTTGCAATGCAGCTTGCTGCAAACGATGCGGCAATCACACCGGATATGTCTAATGAAGACATCAGTGCTGCAATGTCAGCTTCCATGCTGAACATTGAACTTGATGGTCTGACAGGTAAGGCAAAATGGTCCGAAGACGGCGAATGTGATAAAGAGCCAAAAGCTTTCGAGATCAAAGATGGTGCTTACGTGGAAATGAACTAACAGTATACTGAAATAAGAGGACGGGGGACGGTTGCCTGTTATCACAGGACCGTCCTCCTTTCTTGCACTAATAAGATAATAAATTAAAGAGGTGCATTATGAGTTTTATATCATATTTAAAAGATGGAATCAGCCTGGGCAGCATCTATGCGATCATTGCACTCGGGTACACAATGGTATATGGTATTGCAAAAATGCTGAACTTTGCTCATGGTGATGTCATCATGGTTGGTGCGTTTGTGATCCTTACTGCTGTTACAAAGGGAGGAATGTCGCCGGTGCTGGCTATTGTACTTTCCGTGATCTTCTGTACCGTTCTTGGTATGGTGATCGAGAAGGTTGCATACAGCCCGCTCCGTAAAGCATCGTCAAATCTGGCAGTACTGATCACCGCGATCGGTGTCAGTTATCTGCTTCAGAACCTGGCCTTACTGATCTTTGGTGCAGATGCCAAAAGTTTTGTAACCGTTATCGACGTACCGTCACTTTCCCTTTTTGGAGGAGAACTGGTCATCAAGGGAATCACGATCGTGACGATCCTTACCTGTATCGTGATCATGGTCGGACTGATGTTTTTTGTACAGAAGACCAAACCGGGACGTGCCATGCAGGCAGTATCCGAAGACCGTGACGCAGCACAGCTGATGGGAGTCAATGTGAATGCAACAATTTCCCTTACATTTGCAATTGGTTCAGGACTTGCAGCAATTGCAGGACTTCTTCTCTGTCAGACTTATCCGACACTGACACCATATACAGGAGCAATGCCTGGTATCAAGGCCTTCGTAGCAGCTGTATTTGGTGGTATCGGATCTATTCCGGGAGCTATGGTTGGTGGAATCCTTCTTGGTATCATTGAGATTTTCGGAAAGGCCTATATCTCATCCCAGGTGGCAGATGCGATCTGTTTTGCAGTTCTGATCGTAGTGCTTCTTGTAAAACCTACCGGATTGTTCGGCAAGAACATCCAGGAGAAAGTATAAGAGGTGGTCAGAATGAAAAAAAATATGGACAAAACAACAAAAAATAATCTGATAAACTATGGAATTGTAATCGCGCTGTTTGTGATCGTACAGATCCTTTCCGGCACAGGTCATCTCTCCAGACTTATCACAGGTCTTCTAGTTCCGCTGTGTGTATATGTGATCGCAGCGATATCTCTGAACCTTGTAGTTGGTTTCTCTGGTGAGCTGAGTCTTGGACATGCCGGATTCATGTGTGTCGGTGCTTACTCAAGTGCGCTGTTTTCACATGTGGCAAGTAATATCCCACAGGTACCGCGTTTTATTCTGGCAATACTGATCGGTGCAGCAGTAGCAGCTGTGTTTGGTGTACTTATCGGTATTCCGGTACTCCGACTTCGCGGTGACTATCTGGCAATCGTGACGCTGGCGTTTGGTGAGATAATCAAGAACCTGATCAATATCCTGTATGTTGGATTTGATGAAAATGGTCTTCATGTTGCTACAAAGGCTGCAAATCTTAAAATGGCAGCGGGCGGCAAACAGATCCTCAAGGGTGCACTTGGTATTTCGGGAACGGGTGCTCTTTATAAAGATGTAAAACACTATTTCTTCCCAATCGGAATCATTCTGGTCCTGCTTACCTTATTTGTTGTTCAGAACCTTGTAAACTCCAGAAGCGGACGTGCGATCATGGCAACCAGAGATAACCGTATCGCAGCAGAATCCGTAGGTATCGATGTTACCAAGTTCAAACTTCTTGCATTCACGATCTCCGCAGCCCTCGCAGGTGTTGCAGGTGTTCTCTATGCACACAACCTTTCCATGTTAAAGGTATCCGGATTTGACTACAATATGTCAATTCTGATCCTGGTATATGTCGTACTTGGTGGAATCGGAAACCTGAGAGGTTCCATGATCGCAGCAATCATCCTCTATGCACTTCCGGAACTTCTCCGTGGATTTGCAAACTATCGTATGCTCATCTATGCGATCGTCCTGATCGTTATGATGCTCTTTAACTGGGCACCGGCAGCAAGAAACTGGAGAGCACGCGTAATGGAAAAGATCAAAGGCACTAAGAACAAAAAGGAGGCAGCTTAACCATGGCAATGTTGGAAGTAAATCATCTGGCTATCCAGTTCGGCGGTCTTCGCGCAGTTGACGGATTCAATGTATCAATCGAAAAAGGTCAGCTCTACGGACTGATCGGACCGAACGGTGCCGGCAAAACAACAATCTTCAACCTTCTCACAGGTGTATACAAACCGACCGAGGGTATCATCAAACTGGACGGACAGGATATCACAGGTAAGAGCACGATCGAGATCAACAAAGCAGGTATCGCGCGAACATTCCAGAACATCCGTCTGTTCAAGGATATGCCGGTTCTTGACAACGTCAAGGTCGGACTTCACAATCATCATTCTTATTCTACCCTGACCGGAATCTTAAGATTTCCGAAATATCACAAAGTAGAAAAAGAAATGAATGAAAAAGCAATGGAGATCCTCAAGGTATTCGACCTCGACAAAGAAGCAGATACCCTTGCAGGAAACCTTCCATATGGTAAACAGCGTAAACTCGAGATCGCCAGAGCACTGGCGACCAATCCGAAGCTTCTTCTTCTGGATGAGCCGGCTGCAGGTATGAACCCGAATGAAACACAGGAACTGATGGATACCATCCGTTTCGTACAGAAACATTTTGATATGACCACTCTTCTGATCGAGCATGATATGAAACTGGTCGGCGGTATCTGTGAAGAAGTAACCGTACTGAATTTCGGACAGGTGCTTGCACAGGGCGAGACTCTGAAGGTTCTGAAAGATCCGGCAGTAGTCACTGCATATCTGGGAGAATAAGGAGGAAAATCAAATGTCAATGTTGGAAGTAAAAGATCTCCAGGTTTATTATGGTGTTATCCAGGCATTGAAGGGAATTTCCTTTCATGTAGAACAGGGAGAAGTTATCGCACTGATCGGTGCGAACGGTGCCGGTAAGACAACCACACTGCAGACACTGACCGGAATCATCCCGGCAAAAGCAGGAAGTATTATGTTTGGCGGCAAAGACCTCACAAAGACACCTGCACACAAGATCGTCGAGATGGGTATGGCACACGTACCGGAAGGAAGACGTGTATTTGCAGACATGTCTGTATACGAAAACCTTCTGATGGGTGCTTACACAAGAAAAGACAAAAACGAGATCGCACAGAGCCTCGAGATGGTTTACAAGAGATTCCCGCGTCTGAAAGAACGTAAAGGACAGCGTGCCGGTACACTTTCCGGTGGTGAGCAGCAGATGCTTGCAATGGGACGTGCTCTGATGAGTAAACCGAGCATCATCCTGATGGATGAGCCGTCTATGGGTCTTTCTCCGATCTTTGTAAATGAGATCTTTGATATTATCAAAGAAGTAAGTGAAAGCGGCACAACCGTTCTCCTCGTTGAGCAGAACGCGAAGAAAGCCCTTTCTATCGCTGACAGAGCGTATGTCCTTGAGACAGGAAGCATTACTCTGGAAGGCAAAGCAGATGATCTGCTTCATGATGAATCTGTCCAGAAAGCATATCTGGGAGAATAAGGAGGAATCAATAATGGATCAGGTTGTAATCACAATTGCAAGACAGTATGGAAGCGGCGGACGTACCGTCGGCAAAATGCTGGCAGAGCGTCTGGGGATTTCTTTCTATGACAAGCAGATCATTCAGATGGCATCTGATGAGAGTGGAATTGACGTAAAACTTTTCGGCAAAGTAGAAGCGGGAGATAAAGTCAAGACTTCTCTTTTTGGCAGCAAGGACAGCATCTACAAGGGAGACCTGCACCAGCCGGGCAGTAAGGATTTCATCTCTGATGAGAACCTTTTTAACTATCAGGCCAAAGTAGTCAACGACCTTGCAGAAAAAGAATCCTACGTGATCGTAGGACGCTGCGTAAACTATGTATTCAAGGATCGTCCGAATACCTTGCGTGTATTCATCCATGCACCATGGGAGTTTCGTGTAGAGCAGGCTTCCGAGAAAATCTCCGGATCAAGAGAAGATGTGGAGAAATTTCTTCTCAAGGATGACAAGCGCAAACAGGACTACTACCAAAAATTTGCAGGCGGTATCTGGAACGATGCGACAAATTACGACCTTTGCCTGAACAGCGGCAAACTCGGATTTGAGAAATGTGTTGATGCGATCGAAGCACAGTTAAAGATTATGCTTGGGAAATAAAAGCCAGTTGGGGGCGGTGTTTTCAAAACACCGTCCCCGTTCTTTTTTTATGCTTTCATGCATATATTGAAGGGAGTACAGGGCAGGCAGGGTGGATATGAGAAAATTTTTTCCAGGGATAGTCGTTGTACTTCTATTGCTCATGGGAACTGTCTGGTCTGCAGGAAAAGAACCGAAGGCTGTACAGACGATCGGAAATAAGGCAGCCAGGCTTGCTGCAGGAGAGGAAATGCTCCGGCTGATGGAACAGGAACTTATGGAGCAGAGCCAGGCACATCCTAAGGTAGCACTGACCTTCGATGACGGTCCAAGTCCGAAATATACACCGCTTCTTCTGGATGGACTGAAAGAGAGAAATGTCCAGGCGACTTTTTTTCTTCTGGGCAAAAACGTGAAGGAGAATCAGAAACTGGTGCAGAGGATGCAGGCGGAAGGACATCTTCTGGGAAATCATACGTATAATCACGTACAGCTCAACAAGATCCCGGAGACTACGGCCCGGCAGGAGATACTCAAAACAAACAATGAGATCTATGAGGCGACAGGAAATTATCCGGAATACATGCGTCCTCCTTATGGAGCCTGGAAGAAAAACATGGAGCTCTGCGTCGAGATGCTGCCCGTATTCTGGGATATTGATACACTTGACTGGAAAAGCCAGAATGTGGATGCGATCCTTAAAGCAGCAGGAGAAGAGCCGGAGGACGGTTCGATCATCCTTATGCATGACGAATATCAGACCAGCGTGGAGGCGGCACTTCTTCTCATTGACCGGTTAAAAGAAAAAGGTTATGAGTTTGTGACAGTAGATGAACTGATCGTACCGTGATCATATCGTAACAGGTTTGTCATTGCTTTTTTTGCCCAATTTCGTTATACTGATATATAACGAGTTTATCAATTCAGCAGAAAAAGGAGTAAAAAATGGACAGATTCTTCAGTATGGATAATAAGTTTTTTACATTTATGGGAAAGGTCGCAGATTTATTTATTTTGAATATCATATGTCTGATCTGCTGTATCCCGATCGTGACAGCGGGGGCATCGATCACAGCGATGTTCTATGTGACCATGAAGATGGTAAAGAACGAAGAGTCCTACATAATCAAGAGCTTTTTTAAATCTTTCAAACAGAATTTCAAACAGGCAACGGTGATCAACCTGATCATGCTTGTGCTGGCAGGGATCCTTTATGTGGATATGAGCATCGTAAAGCAGATGGGACAGCCGCTTGGACAGATCATGAATATCATTTTCCTTGCATTCAGCGTTCTGTATGTGATGGTATTCCTGTATATTTATCCTGTTCTGGCGAAATTTTATAATTCCACCAGAAATACGTTTATCAATGCAGTGCTGATGTCTGTTCGTCATCTTCCATATACGGTCCTGATGGCAGTGATCTGCGCATGTCCGGTACTTCTGGTATCTTTTGCACCGACATTTAAAGTACAGGCAACGATCATCCTGATCTGTCTTGTGATTGGCGGGGCAGTGGTTGCATACTGCAACTCATTTTTCCTGGTAAAAATCTTTGAGAATTATATTCCGGAAAATGCAGAAAATCCAGATGGAGGAAAGGCAGAATGAGAAACTGGAATGGTAAACCGTACCATTCACTTGACTATATGCTGAGAGAGACCTTTGGCGAAAAGGTATACAAGGTGACGCTGAACGGCGGGATGTCCTGTCCAAACCGTGATGGGAAACTCGGAAGCCGTGGCTGCATTTTCTGCAGTGAGGGCGGAAGCGGTGATTTTGCGGCAGATGCGGCACTGACGATCACAGAGCAGATCGACAGCCAGATCGCTGTTTTGTCCGCGAAACGCCCGATCCATAAATATATCGCTTATTTTCAGGCATATACCAATACCTACGCTCCGGTGGAATATCTCAGGAAGATTTTTACAGAAGCGATCCATCATCCATCTGTGGTGGCACTGTCGATCGGGACAAGGCCGGACTGTCTGGGAGACGATGTCCTGGATCTTCTTACAGAACTGAACCAGATCAAGCCGGTATGGATCGAACTTGGTCTTCAGACGATCCATGAGCGGACGGCCGCATATATCCGCAGAGGATATCCGCTTTCGGTATTTGAGACAGCGGTGAGAAATCTTCGGGAACGTGGGATCGAAGTGATCGTTCACACGATCCTGGGGCTTCCGGGGGAGTCCGAGGAGGACATCCTCGCTACCATGGAATATTTGAACCACAGAGACATACAGGGAATCAAACTTCAGCTTCTCCATGTGCTTAAGGGCACCGACCTTGCACAGGAATATCTGGAGGGAAAATTCCACGTATACGAAATAGAAGAATATCTGAATCTGCTGATCCAGTGTATCGAGCATCTGGATCCGGAGATCGTCATACACAGGATGACAGGAGACGGACCGAAGGACCTGCTGTTGGCTCCGTTATGGACAGGAAGGAAGAGAGAAGTCCTGAATCTTCTGCATCATCAGATGAAGGTATGTGACAGTTGGCAGGGGAAGCAGTATAATTTTGACCAAGTTACTGTGAACGGAGTGAACAGTAATAAGCAGTTTCACACCCTGTCAGAATAAGAAAGAGGTGACTCAAATGGCAGATCCATTTACAACGTATAAGCTGATCGTATTATATATGGCGAAGCACGCGACACAGGCACTGACAAATTCACAGATTTCAGAGTTTATCCTGGATCGGGAATATACCGATTATTTCCAGCTGCAGAAAGTACTGTCAGAGCTGACAGAGACAGAACTTCTCCACAAAAGGACGATCACGAACAGTTCTTACTATGAACTGACGGAAGAAGGTCGCAAGACGCTTTCCTACTTCGAAAAAGATATCTCACAGGATATCAAGAATGAAGTCAAGGAATATCTGGAAAGCCGTGGCTGCAAAGTACAGGAGCGGATCCTGACCCCGGCTGACTATTATACGACCCCGCAGGGCGGATATGCCGTCCGCTGCCAGATCATAGAGAAGGATTCCTATACGATCATGGATCTGAGCATGGCTGCACCGAACAAAGAAGCAGCCCAGGAGATCTGCCGGAGCTGGGCAGCAAAGTCACAGGATATATATGAAATGTTGATGGGAGAGTTGATTTCATAAAATAAGAGGGTGGAGCCGTTAAGCTTCACCCTTTATATGTTTCATATACTCTTTAAGCGTCTTCTCATATCCAAGATCTCCAGGTTCATAGAACTGTTCTCCCTCAATCTCCGACGGCAGATACTGCTGATCCACATAATGATTCGGATAATCATGTGCATATTTATATCCGATCCCCTTCCCAAGCTTCTCATGTCCGCCATAATGTGCATCCTGCAGATGGACAGGAACCGTAGTCCTGGTCTTTTTGACAGAATCCATGGCAGAAAAGATCGCATTCACAGCAGCGTTGCTTTTTGGTGCACATGCCATATAAGTGACTGCCTGTGAAAGAATGATCTGTGCCTCCGGCATGCCGACACGCTCAACTGCCTGGGCAGCAGCAACAGCCACACAGAGTGCCTGCGGGTCTGCATTTCCGATATCCTCAGAGGCAAGGATCATGATTCTGCGCGCAATAAATTTGATATCCTCCCCTGCGTAGAGCATCTTGGCAAGATAATAGACCGCTGCATCCGGATCTGAGCCACGCATGCTCTTGATAAAAGCAGAAATGATATCATAATGATTATCCCCCTGCTTGTCATACTGGACCACACGCTTCTGGATACATTCAGAAGCAACATCAAGCGTCAGATGGATATAACCGTCATCACTCTTTGGCGTTGTCAGGATTCCAAGCTCCACGGCATTCAGTGCACTTCGCGCATCGCCGCCGGCCATATCAGAAAGAAATTCAAGCGCGTCATCGTCGATCACAGCACCATAATTCCCCATTCCCTTATCACAGTCATTGATTGCACGCAGGATCAGAGTGCGGATATTCTCCTGACTCAGAGCCCTGAGCTCAAAAATAATAGAACGGGAAAGGAGAGCACCGTTGACCTCAAAATAAGGATTCTCCGTCGTAGCGCCGATCAATATGATCGTCCCATCCTCCACAAAAGGAAGAAGATAATCCTGCTGTCCCTTATTGAAACGATGGATCTCATCGATGAACAGGATCGTTTTCTTTCCGTACATACCAAGCTGTTCCTGCGCTTCCTTTACGACCTGCTCCATATCTTTCTTGCCTGCAACCGTAGCATTGATCTGCGTAAAATTGGCACGGGTCGTATTCGCGATCACCTTCGCAAGCGTCGTCTTGCCAGTCCCCGGAGGCCCATAAAAAATAACTGAAGTCAGCTTATCTGCCTTGATCGCACGATATAATAATTTATCCTTCCCCACAATATGCTCCTGCCCGACAACCTCATCCAGAGTAACAGGACGAAGCCTGGAAGCCAGAGGAGACTCCCGGTCCAGAGTCTTGGATTTGGCATATTCAAATAAATCCATAACAATACTCCAATCTGAAAAATTCGTACATTTGTTCTCAGTATACCCGCTTTTCAAGGGAAATTCAACTATCCATGTCGTTTTGTTACGAAAATCACAAAATCACTTGCTTATCACAAGTTAAAGTGTTAAAATACTACTAAGTGAAACGCAACAGAATGTAAGCTAAAGGAGCAGGAAAATGGGTAAAAAAATCAGGACGGAAGAGGTTGACCATCTTTTTGAGGCAATCCTTTGTTTGAAGAATAAAGAAGAGTGCTACACCTTCTTCGAAGACGTATGCACGATCAACGAACTTCTTTCTCTCTCACAGCGTTTTGAGGTAGCTAAAATGTTAACTGACAAGCGCACATATCTGGATATCTCCGAAAAGACCGGAGCCTCAACCGCAACCATCAGCCGAGTAAACCGTTCCCTCAACTACGGAAACGACGGCTACGAAATGGTCTTCGAAAGGATGAAAGCCAAAGAAGAAAAATCAACAGAAGAATAAATAAAAGACGGAGCCGCAGGGACAAAAGATTCCCACGGCTCCATTTTTTTATTTATTCTTCCCTACAGTTTGTGAATCTGTCATAGAAACCTGTCCAAAATATTCATCAATCCCATCCGCGACTGCCTTTGCCATCGTCTCATGATTTGCCGAGTTGGTGATATACAGATCATCATTCTGATTACTCATAAATCCCATCTCAAGGATTGCAACAGGAACAGTACTCCAGTTGGTTCCCGTCATATTATCAGAAGAGATCACCCCAAGATTTCCAAGCCCGGTCGCATCACAGTAATGATCGATGATACAGCTTGCAAGCGTATTACTCTTCTCAATGATATCCTGTTCAAGATACTGATTGGAAGAAGTCGGAGCCATCGTAAGTGCGCCGGAAGAAGCGGAATTATTATCTCCGTTTGCATGGATACGCACCGTAATATCTGCACCTTTTTCTGTAGCAAGTTCTGCGCGTTCCTTGTTGCTGATAGCCGTGTCGTTATCCTCACGAGTCATAACAACATTGTATCCACGTGAGACCAGTTCTTTCTCAAGAACGAGAGAAACCTCCAGATTCACTTCATATTCCGGAACATTGGAAAAATTCCCGCTGGTTCCTGTCGTAGCCTTGTTTTTTGTCTGGGAAGAGCCAGGAGCCATAGGTTCCTGGGCACTCATATCCACCCAGGATCCCTGATGACCGGCATCTACACAGACTGTGAAATTTCCCTGTCCGGAAGACTTGCTGTTCTTGGTGTTGGCGGCAGACCAGTCCATGCCAGATGAGGAATCAGAGGAATTGATAGTACTATTTTCTTCCTGGGCGTCAGTTTCATCTGTTGTTTTATCTCCTGTTTCAGATGTCTGTTCAGAAGACGGTGGTTTGATCATTGCCTGTCCTTCTTCACTTTTATAAGTGTTTTCCGAGGAAGCCGAAACGACTGTCGGGGAAACAATGATCAGACTGCCAAGCAATAATGCTGTCAAAAATTTTGTCATAAAACGATACCTCCTGAAGTAGATTTACGCATGTCCAAAATACAAATTTATTAAAGCTTCTGATATAATAAAACTATAAAAAAGTGACGCCTTTATGATAATCTATAATCAGAAATTTTGCAAGAAGTGAACGCTCTGACAGTGGATGCTCGTTATTGTTTACCGGCAATATTTTGGCACGAATTTCCTTGCAACCATACAGCGAAAATCGTATAATAAGACTATCTTATAAATATCTGAAAATAAGGAAGGGAGAAAATGAAAAATAAGATTTTTGCAAGGATTGCAGTGAGTAGTTTGATTACGATGTGTTTGTTTACACAGCCATGTTTCGCAGCAGAAGAAGAGCAGGGAACGTTGTCACCACCATCAGAGTCTCAGGGCGGAAGTATATTTGGAAGTTCTGCAGTTTCTGAGACAGCAGGAACGGATGAGAAGATACAGGGACTTTTGTCAGGTCTTGCACTTCCGTCCGGAAATGGAACCTGGTCCGTCTATGTATGTGATCTGGAGAACAACACAGAGGGTGCGATCCAGGATGCCAACATGCAGGCGGCGAGCCTCATCAAACTTTACATCATGGGAGCGGTCTATGAGAATTACGACAGTATCATAGGACAATATGGCCAGTCCAGCGTAGACTCTAACCTGAATTCCATGATCACAGTCAGCGACAACGATGCTGCAAATACACTGGTAAGTTATCTGGGAGGCGGAGACAGCAGTGCAGGAATGAATGCAGTCAATGCTTTTTGCAGTGAGAAGGGCTATTCCAGTACACACATGGGGAGACTTCTCCTTGCAAGCAACCAGTACGATGACAATTACACTTCTGTTTCAGACTGCGGACATTTTCTTAAAGAAGTTTATGAAGGAAACCAGCAGTCCGATGCACACGCGCAGGCAGAATTTGCCCTGCTTGCAGCACAGACCAGGAGAAATAAGATTCCGGCACAGCTGCCTTCTGGTGTCAGTGTCGCAAACAAGACCGGGGAACTCTCAGATGTGGAGAACGATGCAGGGATCATCTACAATGAAATGAATGATCTGATCATTGTATTTATGTCAGAGAATGTTTCACAGACGGGATCCGCGCAGAGCACGATCGCTTCTCTGAGCAGACAGATCTATGATTCTTACAATTCCTGAGAGAATTGTAAAAATAATAATCCAAAAGGAGGGTATCACTATGAAGAAGAATTTTGAAACATCATTATTCAAATGGATGGCATTGTTTGTACTTGTTTTTACTTTATCACTTCCGCTCACTGCGAGGGAGAGTTTTGCAGGAACCATGTACACAGTCAGCGTAAGCAAGGGTTATCTGGCATTGCGTACTGCAAAAGCGTATGACAAGAGTAATGAGATCGGAGAGCTCTACACAGGGGACACTGTAGAAGTTACAGACACCAGTGACAGCACCTACTGGTACGTATATTCTGCGAAGCTTAATAAGTCCGGCTACGTAAACCGTAATTATCTCGTAGGAAGCACAAGCAGCTACACAGTCAGTGTAAGCAAGGGTTATCTGGCATTACGTACCGCCAAGGCATATGATGAAAAGAATGAGATCGGAGAACTTTACAGTGGAGATACCGTACAGGTACAGGACACCAGCGACAGCACCTATTGGTATGTATATTCTCCGAAGCTTAATAAATCCGGTTACGTGAACAAGAACTATCTGGTAGGTGGAGCATCTGCAAGCACAAATTACACAGTCAGTGTCAGCAGCGGCTACCTTGCTCTTCGCAGTGCCAAGGCATACGATGAAAAGAACGAGATCGGATCACTCTACAGCGGAGATACCGTACAGGTACAGGATACAAGTGACAGCACTTACTGGTATGTATACGCGCCGAAACTGAACAAATCCGGTTACGTAAACCGAAATTATCTCGTAGGTGCAGGCAGCAGCACACCATCTGTTGTCACCAAAACAGTCAGCGTAAAGAGTGGCTATCTTGCTCTTCGCAGCGCCAAAGCTTATGACGACAGCAATGAGATCGGCCGCCTTAACAGTGGAGATACCGTGCAGGTACAGGATACAAGTGACAGCACTTACTGGTATGTATATGCACCGAGACTGAACAAATCTGGATATGTAAATAAGGATTATTTATACTAAATACAATGACAAAAGAGGTTCCCGTCACACTGTGGCGGGAACCTCCTGCATTATTTAAGCGAAATCATTTCTTTTTCTTTGGGTCATTCTCTCGAAGACTGTCGATCATCTGCTCGATGATCGTTTTTTTCATGTAGACATCAAAACTGAGCAGGCAGATGAAGGAAAATAATTTCAGGAAATCCTGATCTTCCTCCGGTGCATCCTTGAATGTACTCTGTGCAGTCTGATAATTTCTGACCAGTTCTTTCTGAAGGGCTTCGATCTGCTCCTTCTCCATGCTGAAAACTTCCTCATAGATGGAAGTCAGATCCAGTTCTTCCTGTGACTTGAAATATTTGTCCGTGATCGGATTCAGGAGCGTCTGGATGTCATTGATAGAAAGAATATTTTTGAAATAGTAAATAAAGATCAGAACCAGGAGATGCTCTCTGGAATAACGCTTCTTCTCCGGTGACGGCAGAAGATTATTCTTGGCATAATTGTTGATCATGGTCTTGGTAAGGATCTTGTCATCCTGATAACGCTTGGAATGTGCGAGCTGTCCTTCCATAAAAGTTGTTACCTGATCCATATAAAGATCAATATTCGGGATGTCTTCTGGCTTAATATATCCAATTCCGGAAATCCAGTCCAGAATATGTCTGATCATAGCTTCATTATCTGTTGACATAATTACCACTTTCCTCTCTCTTCTGGTCTTTATTATATAGTTTTAAATACTACTTGTAAACATTTTTCTAAAGGAATTTGTTATTTTGGCGGTAAGTACGGGGGGAAATCCCATAAAAATTCTTGAAAGCTCTGGAAAAATGGAGTTGGTTGGGATAGCCGACCTGCCTGCTGATCTCGCCCACAGAAAGATCTGTGATCTTGAGAAGTTCGGCAGCTTTTTCCATACGGTACTGGATGAGAAATTCCTGTGGAGACTGTCCGAGGACATCACGGAAAACCTTGCCAAAATAACTCCGATCCAGATTGCAGCGGCGAGCCATGTCCTCGACCGTGATCGCACGGGAATAATTCTGGGCGATGAAGGTCACAGCTTCGTTCGTGTAAAACTGTGCACGTTTGCCTCCCTGGGTGTGCCGCCTGGAAGACGATCCGCTGACCAGTGCATCCATGATAAGATAAAGATGCCCAATCAGATGATAGGAAGATTCCTGAGCGTGTGTGGCAAGATACAGAATCTCATTTTTGAGCCGCTCCCCATCCTGTGGTGTGCGTGGAAGATAGACCGGAGAGTCAGAAGAAAGACCGGAGCCCTCCAGAATCTCCTTTGCCCGGAGTCCGCTGAATTCGATCCAGGCATATTCCCATGGGTCTTTGCGGTCGGCAAAATAAGTATTTACACAATCGGGCTCAATCAGGAATCCCATTCCGCCCTGAAGCTGGTATTCCGTAGACTGGGAATTTTCATCATCAACCAGGAGTGTTCCTTTACCTGAAATAACATAATGGAACAGGAAATGGTTTCGTACAAAAGGACCGTAGGAGTGTAGTGGAAGACACTGTTCATATCCATACTGGTAGAGTGTAAGATCCATAAAACGGTCATCTGAAAACATATGAAACAAGACTTTATCCATATTTTATCCTCCATGAAACATAGAAATTGGTTAATATTACTAAAAAATATCAATTAAAATTGTTAGTAATACACGAAAATTGCATGTTTTTCTATATTATATACCATAATGAGTCTATACTTCAACTTTATTCTTTAAAAAACGAATAAAGGTATAAAAGTGCTGCCATGAGAATATTTACGGAAAGAAGTCCAGATGATATTATTTTAGATGAAAAGTGACGGAAATCCGTTCAGGATCCAAAATACTATGGCCGTGGTACTAAAAGAAAAACAGGAAGGGAGAGAAGTGCAATGAAGAAAAAATTAATTCTTGCAGGAACCGTTCTTATGGGAGCAGGACTTGCTCTTGCCGGATGTGGAGATTCCTCAAAAACTTCTGACGGCAAAACAAAGATAGAAATGGTTCAGTACAAACCGGAGGCAGTCAAAGCCTTCGAAAAGATGGAAGAGAAATTTAACGAAACCCATGATGACATCGAACTGACGATTGAATCACCGAATGAGGCAATGACAATCCTCAAGACAAGATTTATCAAGGAAGATCAGCCGGATATCATTGGAATTGGTGGAGATGTGAACTATTCCAATTTCCTGGATTCTGATATGCTGATGGATATTTCAGATTTTGATGGTCTGAAAGACATCAAACAGTCCTACTTAGATATCGATAAAAACCTGGAATTTATTCCGGAAGATGGTACTTACGCAGTTCCGTATGTGGCAAATGCAGCAGGAATCCTTTATAACAAAGAAATGTTCGAAGAAAATGGCTGGGAGATCCCGACAACCTGGGATGAATTCATAGAACTTCTGGATACGATCCAGGCTTCAGGACAGCTTCCTTTGTACTTTGGCTTTAAGGATACATGGACCTGTCTTGCACCGTGGAATGCCATGGCGTGTGACCTCTCACCGGCAGATGTCTGCCAGCAGGTCAACAAAGGAACGACAACTTTTTCAGAAGAATACAGAGAGCTTGCCGACAAGATCATCCAGCTGCTTCCATATGCACAGAATGATCCATATGCATTCAGCTACAACGATGCCTGCACTGCTTTTGCAAGAGGGGAATCTGCAATGTACTGTATCGGAAGTTACGCAGTTCCGCAGATTCTGTCTGTGAATCCGGATATGCAGATTGATTCCTTCGTATTTCCGGCAAATGACAATGCAGACGAACAGGTGCTGAATTCTGGTGTAGACCTTCAATTTTCGGTTATGAAGGACTGCAAAAATAAAGAAGCCGCTTATGAAGTTCTGCGATTTATGCTTGAGGATGAAAATATTCAGATTTACCTGGACGAGCAGAATGCAGTTCCATGCAAGGAAGGTGACTTTGAACTTCCGTCCATGCTTGACGGCGTGAAAGAATACATCGAAAACGACAAAATGACAGACTACCAGGATCACCATTATCCGTCAGAAATGGCCGTAGATGCAATGATCCAGACCTATCTTATGGATGGTGATGCAGACAGCTTCCTTGCAAAATTCGATAAAGACTGGATACGCTACAACCGTGACCTGATACGAAAAGTCCAGAAGTATGAGGAAGAACATGGAGAGGGAGGAAATGAATCATGAAAGGAAATGAAAGAAAACGTACATTTATGCTGATCACCATTCCGGTGCTCATCCTGTTTTTTACCTTTAATACACTGCCGCTGATCAAAGGCTTCATCTACAGCTTTACGAACTTCAAGGGATATGGAAGTTACGAATGGGTAGGACTCAGAAACTATATTGACCTCTTTCAGGATGCACGCGTAGGAAAATCTTATCTGTTTACGTTTAAATTTGCAATCGTGGCAACGATCATTGTCAATGTGATAAGTCTGATCCTTGCACTTGGTCTGAACAGCAAGATCCGTGCAAAAAGTGCACTCCGTGGAATCTATTTTATCCCGAATGTTCTCGGAGGACTTGTTGTAGGCTATATTTTCAGTTTTATTTTCACATATATTCTCCCGACGATCGGAGAAAACCTGGGAATCGGATTTCTCAAAAGCAGTATGCTTGCGAGCACAAAGTCAGCATGGTTTGCAATCGTAATTGTTGCAGCATGGCAGGCAATCGCCATGAACACGATCATCTATATCTCAGGTCTGCAGACCGTTCCGGAGGATGTTTATGAGGCAGGCGCGATCGACGGTGCAACCGGATGGAGCAAGTTCAAAAACCTTACTTTTCCGCTGATCATTCCTTTTTTTACCATAAATATGGTTCTCTGCATGAAAAACTTCCTCATGGTATTCGACCAGATCATGTCTTTGACAAAGGGTGGTCCGGCACAGAGTACAGAGTCTATTTCCTATCTTATTTACAGAAACGGAATGGATGGAGGACAGTTTGGTTTCCAGAGTGCGAATGCAGTACTTTTCTTCGTAGTCATTGTTGCAATTTCTGTATTCCAGCTTACATTTATGAATAAAAAGGAGGAACAGTTATAATGAAAAAGAACAGTCAGATGCCAGGCAAAACCAACTGGCCGGTTACAATCCTTTTGATCCTTGGATGTATCACGATCTTTTTTCCATTATATATGGCAGTGATCATTGCATTCAAAAAGCCGTCCGAGATGACAAATGATATTGCAGGAGCACTTTCCCTGCCGTCCTCCTGGAGCTTTTCGAATTTTACAGAAGCAATGAAAGTCACAGATTTCTGGAATTCTCTTGGAAACTCTCTGCTGATCACAATTGTGACAGTGGTACTTGCCATTCTGATTCATTCTATTGCCGGATATGCGATCGGAAGAAACATGGCAAACAGCAAATTTTATAAATTTTCTTATCTTTATATCGTGAGCGGTATGTTCGTTCCATTCGCGATCCTGATGATGCCGCTTGTAAAACAGACTTCTCAGATGGGAATCGGAAACAGGGTTGGTG
Source organism: uncultured Blautia sp. (assembly GCA_934424575.1). Taxonomy (GTDB): domain Bacteria; phylum Bacillota; class Clostridia; order Lachnospirales; family Lachnospiraceae; genus Blautia_A. The sequence goes on along the minus strand of CAKRXU010000001.1, from coordinate 30,475 downwards.
TGATCGTGCTTTATGTGGTATTCTATATGCCAATGAATCTTCTTCTGTATTCCGGTTATCTCAAAAATATTCCGATGGCACTGGAAGAAGCTGCAAAAGTAGACGGTGCAAGTACATGGAAGACCTATTGGAGTATTGTTTTCCCGATCATGAAGCCAATGCATGCGACAGTGGCAGTTTTAACTGCACTTGGAACATGGAATGATGTTATGACCCCACTCGTCATGATGTCCGGAACCGGTAAAAACACACTTCCGCTTGCACAGTTGAATTTCCAGACACAGTTCGGAACCAACTACAACCTTGCATTTGCATCCTACCTGCTGGCACTGATACCAATTGTGATTTTCTATCTGGTATGCCAGAAGCAGATACTCAACGGTGTTGTCAATGGAGCGGTAAAATAAACTTAATCATAAACTTATCAAAAGGAGAAGACACCTATGGCAATCGTATTTGAGAAAGAAAACAGACTGTTCACCCTGTGCACGAAGAACAGCATGTACCAGATGAAAGCGGACGACAAAGGAATCCTGCTTCACACCTACTATGGAAGAAAAACAGACATTTGTGATTACTCCTATCTGATCCAGAGAAGAGATCACGGTTTTTCCGGAAATCCGGACGAGGCAGCAGGGGACAGGACATACTCCACAGATACTCTGCCGCAGGAATATTCTTCTTTTGGAAGCGGAGACTATCGTGAGAGTGCACTCGATATCCGCTATGATAATGGAACAAGAACTCTGGGGCTTCGTTATGAAGGCTATGAGATCATCAAGGGAAAATATTCCATTCCGGGACTTCCGGCAATGTATGCAGACGAAAACGAGGCAGAGACTCTCGTGATCACTCTTCGTGATGATGTGCAGGATGTCAGAGTAAAACTGTACTACGGAGTTGTGGAAGATCTGGATGTCATCACAAGAAGTGTCAGCGTGGAAAACCACGGAAAAGCACCGGTTCAGCTTGAGCGTGTGATGTCCCTCTGCCTGGACCAGCCGTATGGAGACTGGGACTGGATGACTTTCTATGGAAAACATGAGATGGAGAGACAGCTTTCCAGAACACCGATCCACCACGGTGTGCAGTCTGTCGGAAGCCTTCGCGGTGCATCCAGCCATCAGCACAATCCATTTGTAATGCTGGCAGATAAGAATGCAACAGAAACTTCAGGAGAGTGTTATGGATTTTCACTTCTGTACAGCGGAAACTTCCTCGCGGCAGCAGAAAAAGACCAGTTTGACCAGACCAGACTGATCATGGGAATCCATCCGGGAAATTTCGAGTTCCTTCTGAGAGAAGGCGAGATTTTCCATGCACCGGAAGTCATGATGGTATACAGCGCAGAGGGCTTCGAAAAAATGTCAAACTGCTACCACAAGGCAGTCCGTGAGCATGTATGCAGAGGCAGGTTCAAACTGGAACGCAGACCGGTCCTCATCAACAACTGGGAAGGAACCTATTTCGATTTCACCGGTGAAAAACTCCTCGAGATGGCGAAAGAAGCAGCTTCCTGCGGTGTGGAACTGTTCGTCATGGACGATGGCTGGTTCGGAAAACGAGATGATGATAACAGCGGTCTTGGAGACTGGCAGGTAAACGAGAAGAAATTAGGCTGCACGTTAAGCGAACTGGCAGAGCGCATCCATGGTCTTGGAATGAAATTCGGTATCTGGTACGAGCCGGAATGTGTATCAGAGGACAGTGACCTCTACCGTGCACATCCGGACTGGGCATTTACCGTGCCTGGCAGAAGACCGAACCGTGGACGTAACCAGCTTGTGCTTGATTTTTCCAGAGAAGATGTCAGAAATCATATCTTTGATGAGATGACCAAGGTCCTGGACAAAGCGGATGTCGATTATCTGAAATGGGATTTTAACAGAAGCATCAGTGATATTTACTGTGCAGCACTTCCGGCAGACCGCCAGGGAGAGGTTCCGCACCGTTATGTTCTTGGTCTGTATGAATTTCTGGACAGACTCGGAAAGAGATATCCGGATATGCTGATCGAGGGCTGCAGCGGAGGCGGCGGAAGATTTGACGCAGGAATGCTTCATTATACTTCTCAGATCTGGTGCAGCGATGATACCGATACGATCGAGCGTCTGAAGATCCAGTATGGAACTTCGTTTGCTTATCCGGTCAGCGCAGTGGGATCTCATGTATCTGCCTGCCCGAACCATCAGACAGGACGTTTCGTACCGTTTGAGACAAGAGCAGCCGTAGCGATGGCAGGAACCTTCGGATATGAACTGGATCCGGCGAAACTTTCAGAAGAAGAAAAAACGCAGATCCGTGGTCAGATCGAGGAATTTAAGAAATATTATGATGTGATCCATTTTGGAAATTATTACAGACTGACCAATGCGATGGAGGAAGGTCCTTATGCGGCATGGGAGTTTGTAAGTGAAGACGGAAACGAAGCACTTGTCAGCGTTGTGGCATCCAGAGTACGTGCAAACGATCCGGGAGTAAGAATCAGACTCCGTGGACTTAAGGAAAATCAGATGTATCTGGTAAATGGTGTGGAATATCCGGGCGGTGCGCTCATGCACGGCGGCATTCTTCTGGAAGAAGCAAAGAAAGAATACCAGAGCTGGAATTATCACATCACAGCGAAATAAACGAACTGCATATTAAGTTTTACAGGACAGAGAGACCGGGCAGACTGGTTTCTCTGTTTTTGCATTATATGGCGAAAAGCTGGCAATGTGGGAATCTTATCCTTGTCGAAGGAATTTCCTTTACCCTCCCGGGACTTTCATGTATAATAGAAAAAGACTGTAAAACATCAGTTCGACACAGATAACTTATGAACGTTTAACAGAAACAGGAGAAATTTTTTAATGAGTATATATGACACACTGAATCCGCCTCAGCAGGAGGCAGTTTTTCATACAGAGGGGCCTCTTCTGATTCTTGCAGGAGCAGGTTCCGGCAAGACGAGAGTACTGACACACAGGATCGCATATCTGATCGAGGATAAAGGCGTGAATCCATTCAACATCCTTGCAATCACCTTTACCAACAAGGCAGCCCAGGAGATGCGAGAGCGTGTGGACAGGCTGACAGGAGCAGACGGAATGAGTGTCTGGGTTGCGACCTTCCACTCTACCTGCGTCCGTATCCTGCGCCGCTATATCGACCGTCTTGGATATGACAATCGCTTCACCATTTACGACAGCGATGACCAGAAGACTCTGATGAAGGAGATCTGCCGCAAATTAAACATCGACACCAAGAAATACAAGGAGAGATACCTTCTTGCACAGATCTCCCATGCCAAGGATGAGATGATCTCACCGGATGAAATGGAGATGAATGCAGGAGGAGATTTTAACCAGAAAAAAGTAGCCCAGGTTTACCGCGAATATCAGGCTGCGCTCAAGAGCAACAATGCACTGGATTTTGATGACCTTCTGGTCAAGACCGTAGAGCTTTTTCAGAACTGCGGGGATGTCCTGGAGTCCTATCAGGAGAAATTCCGCTATATCATGGTGGATGAGTATCAGGATACCAACACCGTACAGTTTAAGTTCGTGAGCCTTCTTGCGGCGAGATACGGGAATTTATGCGTAGTAGGTGATGATGACCAGTCCATCTACAAATTCCGAGGAGCCAACATCGGCAACATCCTTGGATTCGAGCGTGTTTTCCCGGATGCAAAGGTGATCCGTCTGGAGCAGAACTACCGTTCCACCAAGAATATCCTGAATGCGGCGAATGAGGTAATCGCCAACAATACAGCACGTAAGGAGAAACGTCTCTGGACAGAGAATCCGGAGGGAGAGAAACTTCACTTCCGCCAGTTTATGAATGGATTTGAGGAAGCAGAATACGTGATCGGAGATATCGCAAAGAAAAAGAGAGAACATACCGCAGATTACAGAGAGTGCGCGATCCTTTACAGGACCAATGCACAGTCCCGTCTGTTTGAAGAGAAATGCCTGAAGGCAAATATCCCATACAAGATCGTTGGCGGGATCAACTTTTATGCGCGTAAGGAGATCAAGGATCTGCTCTGTTATCTCAAGACGATCGACAATTCTGCCGATGATCTGGCCGTCAGACGTATCCTGAATGTTCCGAAACGAGGTATCGGCACAACGACTGTAGGGCGTGTGCAGGATTATGCGGATCACATGGATATCAGTTTTTATGATGCACTGAGAGTGGCAGAGGAAGTTCCTGCCATCGGAAGGAGCCTGAACAAGATCGAGGGATTTGTCACCTTTATCCAGTCACTCAAGAGCAAAGCAGAGGCATACAGCGTTACAGAGATCCTGGAAGAAGTGATCGACCTCACCGGATATGTAGATGAACTCAAAGCAGAGGATACAGAGGAATCAAAAGCAAGGATCGAGAACATCGACGAGCTGATCTCCAAGACAGTTTCCTATGAGGATGCGATGAAGGCAGAGGGAAGAGAAGCGACACTTTCCGGCTTTCTGGAGGAGATCGCACTGATCGCGGATATTGATACGGTAGATCCGGATCAGGATTATGTTCTGCTCATGACCCTGCACAGTGCCAAGGGACTGGAATTTCCGTATGTTTACCTTGCGGGCATGGAGGATGGAATGTTCCCGAGCAGTATGTGCATCTATTCAGATGATCCTACCGATATGGAGGAGGAGCGCAGACTCTGCTATGTGGGGATCACAAGGGCGATGAAGGAGCTGACCCTGACCAGCGCCCGCCAGCGTCTGGTCCGTGGAGAGACGCAGTACAACAAAGTATCCAGATTTGTCCGTGAGATCCCGAGGGAACTGGTGGAGCTTGGAACGACCATTCAGGAGCATAAGCCGTCCATACAGGAGACATCATCCCCTAAGAACAGCTATATGCAGATGCGCCAGACCTTCCGTGCGAAGCCTTTTGAGGCACAGAACTTCAAAGTCACCAAGGCGGCATCACTGGATTATGGCGTAGGCGATACCGTCCGTCATATCAAATTTGGTGTTGGTATCGTCAGGGATATCGTAGAAGGCGGCAGAGATTACGAGGTAACCGTAGATTTTGACAAGGTCGGGGTCAAAAAAATGTTCGCAGGATTTGCAAAGTTGAAGAAAATCTGACATTTTTCTTAAGAATTCTTAATGTTTTCGGACTTTGGTTGCTTACCCGGTCCGGGGATGCTATACTGTTTACATGAGAAAGCTGAAGGGAGTATATAATGAAGAAAGTTATGAAAGGTATCACCAGGATACTCCCGGCTTATGGAGTCTTTCCACTTATTTTTTCTTTTGTATTTAATTGTCTTGTTTATTCCGGCTCCAGAATGATCGCAGGCGGATGGTATCACCACAATATCGAGACCGGCGTGGACAGAAGTCTTCCTTTTGTCCCGCAGTTTCTTGTGATCTATTTCGGCTGCTATCTTTTCTGGGCTGTCAATTATATTCTGATTGCCAGGCAGGATCGACGCAGTGTGTACCAGTTTTTTACAGGGGATTTTATATCAAGATGTATCTGCCTTGGCTTTTTTCTTGCATATCCCACAACCAATACACGACCACTGATCACAGACGGCGGCATATGGAACCAGGCAGCACTCTGGCTGTATTCCATAGATGCGGCAGATAACCTGTTCCCATCTATTCACTGTCTTGTGAGCTGGTTCTGCTATCTCGGCATTCGTGGAAGAAGAGAGATTCCGGTATGGTATCAGAGAGTATCCATGGTGATCGCAGCCCTTGTATTTGCATCGACACTTCTGACGAAGCAGCATGTGATCGTTGATGTGGCAGGCGGTATTCTTCTGGCAGAACTGTGTTTCTTTATCGGAAAGAAGACAGAGCTCTACAGAATCTATGAGAAACTTGGCAGCAGGATCGAGAAGAAGATCCTGAAAATCACAGAAGGGTAAGCTGCGTATGAACAAAACAAAAAAGATAATTTTTAATACGATATTTCTGGTCGTAGTATTTGGGCTGACGATCTATGGCGTTTTTCATGGAGAGGACCTGAGTGCAGTCATGGATGCGATCCAGAGTGCAAATAAGATCTGGCTTCTGCCGGGAGTTGCACTCGTGGCTTTTTTTATATGGGGCGAATCGATCATTATCTGGTATATGATGCGTTCTTATGGAATCCATCTTAAGAAAAGAGTCTGTTTTCTGTTTTCATCGGTAGGTTTTTTCTTCAGTTGTATCACGCCGTCTGCAAGCGGCGGGCAGCCGATGCAGATCTACTACATGAAGAAAGAAAAAATCTCGATTCCGGTGGCAACAGTGATCCTGATGATCGTTACGATCACTTACAAGTTTGTGCTGGTGGCGATCGGAGTCGGGATCGCAGTTTTTGGAAGAGGTTTTCTGCACCGCTATCTGACAGGGATCCTGCCGGTTTTTTATCTTGGACTGGCGCTGAATATTTTCTGCGTTACGTTCATGACAGTGCTGGTGTTTCATCCGGATCTTGCCAGAAACTTTCTGGTAAAGGGTCTTAAGATCCTGGAGAAACTGCATATTGTCCGCAAAAAACACAGCAGACTTAAGAAGCTGGAAGATTCTATGGATACTTACAGAGAAACTGCGGCGTATTTAAGAACTCATCCGCGGGTGATCTTTCATGTGATCCTGATCACATTTGCACAGAGAATGGCTCTGTTTGCGGTCACCTGGTTTGTGTACCGGGCTTTTTCGCTCAGTGGAACGGGATTCTGGACGGTCCTGTTTCTGCAGGCGGTGATTTCTGTTTCTGTTGACATGCTACCCCTTCCGGGAGGAATGGGAATCAGCGAGACACTGTTCCTGAATATTTTTGTGCCTGTTTTTGGAAGCCTTCTGCTTCCTGGAATGGTACTGAGCAGGGGACTGGGATACTATGGGGAACTCTTTATCAGTGCGTTTTTTACAGTAATAGCGCAGCTGACGATAGGTCAGAAAACAAATGAAAAACAGGGGTAGTATGAATGATTGGATTTTATGATTATACAGTAGTGGTAACGTACATAAGCCTGATCTCTTCGATCATGGGCATGTTTTTTGCAATAGATGGGAAATTGCCGCCGGCAGTGTTCTGCCTTGCCTTTTCCGGCTTATGTGATATGTTTGACGGCAAGATCGCCCGGACAAAAAAGAACCGGACAGACGATGAGAAGGCTTTTGGAATCCAGATCGATTCCCTTTGTGATATTGTCTGTTTTGGTATTTTTCCGATCATTCTGGGATATCAGCTTGGAATGTGCAAGGTCTATAGTCTGATGATCCTTGCCTTTTATGGTGTGGCAGGTGTGATCAGACTGGCATATTTTAACGTAATGGAAGAAAAGAGACAGAGCGAGACAAGCGAGAACCGTAAATATTATCAGGGACTTCCGATCACATCCATGTCTGTGATCATGCCGCTTCTGTTTATGGTTTCAGTGTTTTTTCCGGGCTTCCGGTATTTCCTCGGATGTCTCCACCTTGCGATGCTTCTGGTGGGATTTCTCTTTATCCTGAACTTCCGTTTCCGCAAACCGACAAACCGTGAGCTTGCTATGCTGGTGGCGGTTGTCGCAGTGGCAGTGCTTTTTATCCTTTTTTACAAAGAAGGATGGTGGGCAAAATATAACCTTTACAGAATGAAAAAGCTGAAAGGAGTCTGAATTTATGCGATATACGGCAGACCGTGAGGGAAACAGACGGGCGGAAAGCACCGGTCAGGATAAATTTCTGGAGAAGCTCTATGGAAGTACAGTGGGACGCTGCCTGCTGAAACCAATGGTATCACCGGTAGTTTCGAAGCTTGGCGGCAGACTCTTGGATTCCGGGATTTCTACTCTGGCGATTGCTCCTTTTATCAGAAAAACCGGAATCAATATGAAGGATTATGAGCCGCGGAGATACCGTTCTTATAATGACTTTTTTACAAGGAAACTCAGGAAGGGTGCACGCAAGATCGACATGGACGCGACTCATTTCATCAGTCCGTGTGACTGCCGGCTGAGTGTTTATCCGATTGGCAGTCAGATGGAAGTTACGATCAAGCATACGCGGTATACGGCAGGAAGTCTGCTTCGAAATGAGTCACTTGCGAGGCGGTTCGCAGGTGGATATCTGTGGGTGTTCCGACTCAGTGTGGAGGATTATCACCGTTATATCTATGTCGACAGTGGCAGGGAATCGGTGAGAAAGAGAATACCAGGTGTCCTGCATACGGTGAATCCGGCAGCAAATGATGTTTATCCCATTTATAAAGAAAATACGAGGGAGTATTCCCTTATGAAGTCCGATCATTTCGGAACACTTCTGATGATGGAAGTCGGTGCATTGATGGTCGGAAAGATTGAAAACCGCCCGGTATGTGAACATGTAAAGCGTGGACAGGAGAAAGGAAACTTTGCATTTGGCGGATCAACGATCATTTATATGACACAGAAAGGATGTGTGATTCCAGATCAGGATATTCTGGTGAATTCACAGGAAGGCGTTGAGACAAAGATTCAGATAGGCAGTAAGATAGGCAGTGTACCTCTGATGAAGAAGGCCTGAGAATTTTTCGCGGACTTTTGACGCAACTTTTTTTGAGAACATATGGTAAAATATTCAGAATAGTGATATACTATGTTCTATAAAAATTGACATCGAGCGAGAGGATGGTGCGTACAATGAATCTGAATAATTTAAACATGAATGCCAAAATCGAGGAATTACTCTCTACCCTGAACAAGAAGGAAGAAGAAAAAGAGAAAAACACAGTTCTCTGGGTGCTGGCAATCATCGGTGCAGTTGCAGCAGTAGCAGGTATCGCATTTGCAGTTTACCGTTTCTTCACACCAGATTATCTGGAGGATTTTGAAGAAGATTTCGACGACGACTTTGATGATTATTTCGAGGACGAAGAAGAGTAAGCAGGCTACGGTGAACAGTAACTTGGATTTTGAGCAGCTCCGGCAGATAACCGGGGCTGTTTTACTGTAAATATAAAAGTAAGATAAGGAATAAGTGAAATGAAAAAAGGTGAAATTTACGAAGGCATTATAGAAAAAGTGGACTTTCCAAACAAAGGCTATGTCCAGGTGGATGATCAGAAAGTCCTGATCAAGAACGGAATCCCGGGTCAGAATGTACGGTTCATGATCCAGAAGAAACGTTCCGGCAGGGCGCAGGGACGCATCCTGGAAGTTCTGGAGAAATCCCCGCTTGAGACAAGAGAGCCGGTATGCAGCAACTTTCCTGCATGCGGCGGATGCATGTACCAGACAATGTCCTACGAGAATCAGCTTGAGATGAAAGACAGACAGATCCGTGAGCTTCTGGAAGATGCACTCATCCAGGGTGGACAGACAAACGCAGAGGGCAGGGCTGACTTTGAATGGGAAGGGATCCACGGAAGCCCGATTGAGTTCGGGTACCGCAACAAGATGGAATTTTCCTTTGGCGATGAATACAAGGACGGACCGCTTTCTCTCGGTCTGCACAAGAAGGGTAGCACTTATGATATCCTGAACACGGACGACTGCAGACTTGTCCATAAGGATATGACAGATATCCTGACCTGTGTACGGGGATTTTTTCAGGAAAAAGGAGCTTCTTATTACCGTAAACTCCAGCATGTGGGCTATCTCCGTCATCTGATGCTGAGACGTGGCGTGACATCTGGCGAGATTCTGGTACATCTTGTCACTACCAGCCAGGAGGAATACGATCTGGAACCGCTTAGGGAACAGCTTCTGGCACTGCCTCTGGAAGGCAAGATCGTCGGGATCATGCACATTATCAACGATTCACTTTCTGACGTGGTCAAGAGCGATGAGACAAGGATCCTTTACGGACAGGACTATTTCTATGAGACACTGCTTGGGCTGAAATTCCGCATCAGCACATTTTCCTTCTTCCAGCCGAACTCACTGGCAGCGGAAGTGCTCTATAATGTTGTCAGAGACTACATTCAGAATACCAGTGGAATGGAAGTTTTTGACCTGTACAGCGGAACAGGCACGATTGCCCAGCTCCTCGCGCCAGTGGCAAAAGAAGTGATCGGTGTTGAGATCGTGGAGGATGCCGTGGAAGCAGCGAGAGAGAATGCGAAACTCAACGGCCTTGATAACTGCAGATTCATCGCCGGTGACGTTCTTAAGGTTCTCGATGACCTGACCGAGAAACCGGATGTGATCGTTCTTGACCCGCCGCGCGACGGAATCCATCCGAAAGCACTGCCGAAGATCCTTTCCTACGGCGTAAACCGCATCGTCTACGTCTCCTGCAAAGCTACCAGCCTCGCCAGAGACCTCGAAGCCTTTCTTCAGGCAGGCTACCGTCTTGAGAAAGCCTGTTGTGTAGACCAGTTCTGCGAAACCGTGTGGACGGAAGCAGTCGCAGTATTTGTAAAAAATTGAGAAAACCAGGAAATCATTGGGAACGGAATAAATTTCCGTTCCCGGTGGTTTCTTTTTTTGCGAAAACATATTGACATTTCTATACAAGATGGTATAATACAATCAAACATATGAATAATTGTTCATATGAAAACGTGAATAAAACATCTATAAAGAAAAAGGAGATCACCACTATGAAGAAATCTTACAAAATCGAAGTTGACTGTGCAAACTGTGCAAACAAAATGGAAGAAGCTGCCAAGAACACAGCAGGTGTTAAGGATGCAAGCGTAAACTTCATGATGCTCAAAATGAAAGTAGAATTCGAAGAAGACCAGGATCCGGACAGCGTTATGAAAGAAGTTCTCAAGAACTGCAAGAAGGTTGAAGACGACTGCGAGATCTACTTATAAGAACAATGAGAATGCTCTGCTGCGGATGCGGCAGGGCATCTTTATCAAATGGGTGAAGGAGGAGAGAACATGAACAAAAAGCAGAAAAAAATGCTGACCCGCATCATCATAGCCTTCGTACTGATCGCAGTACTGTCCGTGCTTCCAGTTGACGGCTATCTGGAATTTGCACTTTACATGATCCCATATCTTGTGATCGGCTATGATATCCTGATCAAAGCATTCAAGGGAATCCGCAACAAACAGGTATTTGATGAAAACTTCCTGATGGCAGTAGCAACTATCGGAGCAATCCTTCTGAAGGATTACAAAGAAGGCACAGCCGTTATGCTGTTCTACCAGATCGGCGAGCTTTTCCAGAGCTATGCAGTTGGCAAGAGCCGCCGCAACATCACCGAACTGATGGATATCCGCCCGGACTACGCCAACATCGAAAACGATGGTAAACTGGAAAAAGTTGACCCGGATGAAGTTGAGATCGGTTCCATCATCGTCGTACAGCCAGGTGAAAAAGTCCCGCTCGACGGTGTGATCGTAGAAGGAACCACAACCCTCAATACCAGTGCACTGACAGGTGAAAGTCTTCCGCGAAGTGCAAAACCAGGTGATGAGATCATCAGCGGCTGCATCAACATGACAGGCGTGCTCAAGATCAGAACAACCAAAGAATTTGATGAATCTACCGTTTCCAAGATCCTGGAACTGATCGAGGAATCCAGTTCCCGTAAATCCAGATCCGAAAACTTTATCTCCAAATTTGCCCGCTATTATACCCCGGCAGTCTGCTACGGTGCGCTCGCACTTGCAGTCCTGCCACCGCTTGTAAACCTTGTGATCCTTCACAATCCTGCAATGTGGAGCCAGTGGATCTACCGTGCACTGACCTTCCTTGTAATCAGCTGCCCGTGTGCACTTGTGATCAGTATCCCGCTGAGTTTCTTCGCCGGAATCGGCGGGGCCAGCAACGCAGGTGTCCTGGTCAAAGGCTCCAACTATCTGGAGACTCTGTCCGAGACAAAATATGTCGTATTTGACAAGACCGGTACTCTGACCAAGGGTGTATTCGAAGTAGCAGGTGTCCATCACAACACCATGGAACAGTCCAAAATCCTTGAGTACGCAGCACTTGCAGAAAGCTTTTCCTCACATCCGATCAGCCGCAGCCTCAAAACTGCCTACGGCAAAGAGATCAATCAGAACCGCGTGACAGATGTAGAGGAGATCAGCGGCAACGGTGTTACAGCAAAAGTAGACGGAACTTCGGTTGCAGTCGGAAATGTTAAGCTGATGAAGCGCATCGGCGTAGAAGCAGTAGAGTGCCATCAGGTAGGAACTGTCATCCACGTGGCGATCGACGGAGCTTATGCAGGCCACATCCTGATCTCCGATGTTCCGAAACCGACTTCCAAAGATGCGATCGCAAACCTTAAGAAAAACGGTATCAAAGAAACTGTCATGCTGACAGGTGATATTGACAGAGTTGCACAGCAGGTTGCAGGTGAACTTGGCGTTGACCATGTATACAGCGAACTCCTTCCGGCTGACAAAGTAAGCAAAGTAGAAGAACTTCTCGCAAAGAAATCAGAAAAAGAGAAACTCGCTTTCGTCGGTGACGGGATCAACGATGCACCGGTACTTTCCAGAGCAGATATCGGTATCGCAATGGGAGCTATGGGTTCCGACGCTGCGATCGAGGCAGCCGATGTGGTCCTGATGGATGACGACCCGATGAAGATCGTCAAGGCGATCCGTATCGCAAAGAAATGTATGCGTATCGTATATGAGAATATTTATTTTGCGATCGGTATCAAAGTGATCTGCCTGATCCTTGGTGCAGTTGGTATTGCAAACATGTGGGTAGCAATCTTTGCAGATGTCGGAGTCATGGTGCTTGCAGTCCTGAATGCGATCCGTACATTATTTGTCAAAAATTTATAAGAAAGAGAGACTGTTTATGGCAGAAGAGAAAGAAGAAATGACCTGCGAATGTCAGGAGATCCACGAAGATCTGCTTAAGATCGTGAATGAGACCATGCCGGATGAAGAAGAACTCTATGATTTGGCAGATCTGTTCAAAGTTTTTGCAGACTCTACCCGTATCCGCATCCTGTTCGTACTGTTTGAGTCCGAAGTCTGTGTCTGCGATCTGGCAAAAGTCCTGAATATGACCCAGTCAGCAGTGTCCCATCAGTTACGCATTCTCAAGCAGAACAAGCTCGTAAAGAACCGTAGAGAAGGAAAATCCATTTTTTATTCCCTGGCAGATGACCATGTCAGAATGATCATATCCATGGGAAGAGAGCATATCTTAGAGTAAGATTTCATAGTAACATAAAGCAAATGTCGGCATATGTCTGCCCGAAACAGGCATATGCCGGCATTTTTTGTATGGTCAAAATCAGAAGAATAAGGTAAGATAAAGGAAGAAACCTGCAGCGGAAATGGACGATCCGCAGATACCACACAAGAGAAAGAGATGACGATATGGACTATTTATCAAATAATGTAGCAGTAAATTTAAAGAGATTCCGTCAGTACAGAGGCATGAGCCTCGATCAGATGGCTGAAAGGACAGGAGTCAGCAAGAGCATGCTGGCACAGATCGAAAGAGGTCAGGCAAATCCATCTATTGGTGTTCTGTGCAAGATCACAGCCGGTCTCCAGATTGAATTTGAGGATCTGATCCAGACACCAAAAGTAATAGATTCGACAGAAGGAAGCACTCCAGGTGCCAGACCTTCCATAAAAGCAGTGATCTTTGACATTGACAATACCCTGTATAACTATGACAAAAACCACGTTTATGGAATGAAAGCCCTCACCGACTACTGCGAGAGTGCGTTTGGAAAGTCAGCGGAAGAAACCCTCGCATGCTATAAAAAAGCCGGACAGATCATGATCGGGAGGATCGGCGGCGACGTGGCAGCGATCCACAGCCGTCTGCTCCGCACACAATGCATGCTGGAACTATGGGAAAAACCAATCTTTCCACATGCCCGCAATATGTATCACGCATACTGGGACACCCTGATCCGTCAGGCACAGCCGGTGCCTGGAGTGATTGATTTCCTCCAGGCACTCAAAAAACGCGGCATCCGCACCGGAACAGGGACCGACATGACCGCCTATATCCAGTATAAGAAACTGGAATCCCTCGGTGTTGCACCATATATTGATTTTATGGTCAGCAGCGAAGAGGCCGGCGTTGAGAAACCACATCCACACCTTTTTGAGATCTGCGTGGAAAAAGCCGGAGTACAGGCAGCTGAGTGTGCATTCATCGGTGATAATTATAAGAAAGATGTAGAAGGCGCCTGGAACAGTGGTCTGCGCGGTATCTGGTACACGCAGGAACAGGAACCGGAACATGAAACAGAATATCCGATCATCCGATCATTTACAGAAGTTGATATTGATCATTTCCTGAAATAATATGAGGCTTTGCTTTTTCTTTTGCATATCAGATAGTGACATGATATACTTGGGGTAATGTTTGAATAACTGCGCGCCGCATTCTCGTTACTTCCAGTGATGAGTTAGGCGCGCAAATTTTTTACAAAAAAACATAAAAGGGAGTTTTATTGGACCCAAAAAGAGTTATAATAGAAAAGAACAAATAGGACTTATTTATGCCAGTACAAGTCAGAAAGGCAGGAAGCAACTGTGAAGATAACATCCAGCTATGGCGTAGAATTACGAAAACAGAATATCCCGATTCGTCAGACACTGGATGTTTACAGGTCTGCAGTCGGCTATCTGACAGAGATCTATGCACAGGTATGGGAAGAGCTGGAAAGGATCCCGGGAACAAAGAAACGTTTCAATGAAGCAGAACACCTGATACATACAACGAAAAAGAATCAGGCTCGTTTTGATTTTGATATTCGATTTCCAAAGATGCCCTCTTATTTGAGAAGGGCAGCCATCCAGCATGCGCTGGGAGGCGTATCTTCTTACAAAACTCGAATGGGATTATGGAAAAAAACAGGCTGGATAGAAGGAAAGCCACGACTTATATGTGGGAATCATGCCATGCCGGTCTTTTACCGTGATGTGATGTACCGGGAGGATGAAGGAGGGAAGGATGCTGCTTATCTGAAACTATATGATGGGCATGACTGGAAGTGGTTCCATGTACGGTTAAGCCATACTGACATGGAGTATCTGAGAAAGAACTGGTCCGGGAAGAAAGCATCTGCCCCGACATTGGAGAGAAGACACAAGAAATATTTTCTGCGTTTTTCTTATACAGAAGATGTGATACTCACGAAAACACCAGTCAAAGAACAACTCATCTGCAGTGTAGATCTGGGAATCAATACCGATGCAGTCTGTACTATTATGCGGTCGGATGGAACTGTCCTGGGAAGAAAGTTTATCGATTTTCCCAGTGAAAAAGACCGGATGTACCGTGTGCTGGGACGGATAAAGAGATTCCAGAGAGAACATGGGTCTGCACAGGCAAAGAGCAGATGGGCTTATGTAAAACGCCTGAATACAGAACTGGGCAGAAAAATTGCAGGAGCAGTCACAAAATATGCAAAAGAGAACCATGCAGATATAATTGTTTTCGAATATCTGGAGACAAAAGGAAAGATATCCGGGAGAAAGAAACAGAAACTGCATCTGTGGAGAAAACGGGATATCCAGAAACGCTGTGAACATCAGGCACATAGAAATGGGATGCGGATATCGAGGATCTGTGCGTGGAACACCAGCAGGTTTGCATATGATGGAACAGGAACAGTTACCCGTGATCCGGGAAACCACAGCCTGTGTGTATTCCAGACAGGAAAACGATATAATTGCGACTTATCAGCATCGTACAATATAGGAGCAAGATATTTTATCAGAGAGCTTTTAAAACCCCTTCCGGTAACGGAAAGGTCTTTGCTGGAGGCAAAAGTCCCTGCAGTAAAGCGTAGAACCTCATGTGTTTATGCGGATCTGAGAAAACTCAGTTCAGAAATGAACTTAAGAGCAGCATAAACGCAGGCAGATATACAGTGGACTACCTGTTATGTGGGAACCTGTCGTATCCGGCATGGAAAATGCGCATAACTGCGCACCTAAGTTACAGGCGTATCCGCCGATATTTAGTCTGACGCCTAAAGCGTCTGGAAGCACGTGACTTCAGTCATGTGAGGATAGAGTTTTTAATTCACGGAAGAGATTCAAAGGAGGAAAAGAATGGATCTTTTTGGACTGTATCATGTTATGAATGAAAATCTGCAGCAGAAATCCAACCTGCTGGCGACTGTGCTGGAGGGACCGGAAGCGGGAAAACGGTATTTTTTTGCCGAGGGGGAACTTCTGGGGTATACAGGCACCGGTGAGGTGAGCGAAGAACTGAAAACGCAGATCACAGAGACACCGCAGAGCGGAATTTATGAAATTTCAGGGAAAAGATTTTTTATAGAGCATCTCAAACGCCAGGCACATCTTGTGATCTGCGGCGGCGGGCATGTATCACAGCAGGTGATCGAACTTGCCGGAAGAGTCGGTTTTCACGTAACGGTACTTGAGGATCGTCCTTATTTTGCAGATCGTGCACGAGAGATCGGAGCAGATCTGGTGCTCTGCGATGCCTTCGAAAAAAGTCTGGAGGGAATCGCAGGAACACCAGACACCTATTTCCTGGTAGTGACCAGAGGACACCGCTACGACCGAGCGTGCCTGGAACAGATCCTGCATAAGCCGTACGCTTACGTAGGAATGATGGCAAGCCGCGGAAGGTCAGCACTTCTCAAGAATCAGATGGAAGAGGAAGGGGTTGACAGAGCAGCACTTGACGGTATCCACACACCGGTCGGACTTTCCATCCATGCGGAAACACCGGAGGAGATCGCTGTTTCCATCGTGGCAGAACTGATCCAGACCAAGAACCAGACAAAGAAAACAGCCGGATACGATCCGCTTCTTATGGAATATCTCACAGGAGAGAAGGAACCAGATCAGCCAAAGATCCTTGCAACGATCATAGCCCGCAGAGGTTCCGCACCGCGTTCCATCGGCACCAAGATGCTGGTGCTCGGCGACGGAAGAATCATCGGTACGATCGGCGGCGGCTGCATGGAAAGTGAGGTCCAGCATCAGTGCCTGAGACTTCTCCACGAAGAAAACGAAAGGTCCCGCATCGTCTGCGCAGACATGACAGTGTCACAGGCGGAGGATGAAGGAATGGTCTGTGGAGGAACCATTGATGTTTTTCTGGAAAAATTTCAATGATTTCTGATAATAAGTAAAATAAAAAATACAATTTTACGGAGTGCTATGCTATAATAAAGACACTTGAATAACAGACATGAGGACAGATAACAGGCTGTCAGAGCATATTATAATGGAGGATGAGTTTATGAAAAAAAGAAGTTTGATCGTAGCTGCACTGTGCAGTATGTGCCTTGCACTGGGAAATCCACTTCCGGTTATGGCGGATGCGTCCAAGGTAGTGACACTGGGAGCGGATCTGACAGACGCACAGAAGAATACTATGATGAAATATTTTAAGGCAGATGCGAGTCAGGTACAGGTCATTACAGTCAACAATCAGGATGAGCGGAATTATCTGGGCAAATATATCTCAAGTGAACAGATCGGTACAAGAACTTTAAGCTGTGCCTATGTAAAGCCTACACAGTCCGGCGGCATCAAGGTGCGTACTGCAAACCTCAACTATGTAACCTGTAACATGCTTGCCAATGCACTTTCCACAGCCGGGATCACAAACTGCGAAGCAGTTGCAGCCTGCCCGTATGAAGTTTCCGGAACAGGTGCACTGACTGGTGTCATGATGGCTTATGAAACCGCCAGCGGACAGCAGCTTGATTCCACTAAGAAAGACCTGGCAACCAAGGAAGTTGTAGTTACAGGAGATGTTGCACAGCAGGTCGGCGGCGACAATGCTACCAACATCATCAACCAGGCAAAACTCCAGATCATCGGCGACAATGTTCAGAATGCAGATGAGATCTATAATATTGTTAATAACATTGCAGTTCAGAATAATGTCACACTGAGCTCTGATGAACTGAATACAATTACAGCACTTCTTCAGGAGATTGTACAGCAGAATTATGATATTCAGGAGATGAAACAAACGCTTGAGAGTATTCAGAAGAATCTTGACAAGACTACAAATGGCGATAATTCTTCAGATGATACTTCTGATAATTCTTCAGATGATGAGGAAAATCTTGCAGATGAGGATTCCAGCGACGGAGAAGATATCACACAGGATGTAGACAGTGATGCCCTTGGCGGAGATGTCAAGGAATCTTACACAGAGGATGCCAGCGTTGCAGAGGAAAGCGGCATGAATGATACTACAGAGTCTGACAGCAGTTCCGGGGATGACAGTATGGGAATTCCGGAAGCAACTGAGGATGGTACACAGGACAACACCGAAGAAATCGTAGAGACTCCGTCTGAGACTGATTCTACAGAGGAAGATACAGAGAACTCTGACAGCAGTTCTGATGATGGCATGGATATCCCGGAGGCAACTGGTGATGATACAGATGGATATTATGAAGAGACACCGGATTCCAGCGAGCAGGGAACAGATGAAAGCACAGACAGCTCTGAGGAAGATACATTAAATACAGATTCTCTTGATGATGCTTCCAAGGCACTGTTTGATCAGGCACAGCAGTTCTGCCAGGGAGAATATCAGGGAGATCTTGCAGCACTTCAGGCTGTTATGGCAAATGCACAGCAGCCGACCGTTACATTGGATACAGATACTGCTTCAAAACTGACAAAGAAAGTACTGGAAGCATACCTGAATGTCCTCAAGGACGGTGGTGTATCCTATACACCGAGCGAGACAGATATCTATATGTCAGATCAGCTCAATATGATCAACAGTGATATGAAGAAGATCTTCAGTATTGAGACCGAGCCGGCAGCAGATGATATTCTTGCAGCACAGTCCGCAGAGGACAGACAGAGCCTGTATAATGACACCATGAAGTTCTTTGAACAGCTCTATGGAGAAAATACAGAGGACTCTACTTATCAGGAATCAACAGAGGAATCCTATGAAGAATAAGGATTAATTAGAAGCACGGAACCGCAGTTTTCTGAATCAACAGAGGACTGCGGTTTTTTGTGTCCACTGATCAGCAGAAAATGTGATTTTTTTGTGAGCCCTGTGAAAAACTGGAAATCCCAAAGCATCTGTGATAGAATAGAGGGAAATCTTGTTAACTGAATTGATGGGGAAACTATAGCCGAAAGGGGAAATAATATGAGTCTTGCAGTGGTTACACTGAAAAAAGGAGAAGGACGACTTCTCAAATCTGGTGGAATGTGGGTATTTGACAACGAGATTTCCACAATTATGGGAAGTTTTGTAAATGGAGATATTGTGATCATACATGATTTTGATGGATATCCGCTTGGAAGAGGATTTATCAACACCAATTCCAAGATCACAGTGCGCCTTCTAACAAGAGATGAAAACCAGCGTATCGACGAGGATTTTCTCGAAAAACGAGTAAGAGATGCATGGGAATACAGAAAAAAAGTAACAGATACTTCAAGCTGTCGCCTTATCTTTGGAGAGGCGGATTTCCTGCCGGGTCTGACCGTCGATAAATTTGAGGATGTTCTGGTCGTACAGTCTCTGGCACTTGGAATCGACCGTTGGAAAGAAATGATCCTTGAACTTATCAAGCGGGTTCTTGCAGAGGACGGGATCCATATCCGTGGAGTCTATGAGAGAAGTGATGCCAAGGTCCGCAAGCAGGAAGGAATGGAACTTCACAAGGGCTTTATCGGACCGGAGTTTCCGACACTTGTTGAGATTGTCGAAAATGGTGTCAAATATCAGGTCGATGTCAAAGATGGACAGAAGACAGGATTTTTCCTGGATCAGAAATACAATCGTCTTGCGATCCAGAAACTCTGTAAGGATGCGAGAGTTCTTGACTGCTTTACACATACAGGTTCCTTTGCATTGAATGCAGGGATTGCAGGGGCAAGAGAAGTTACCGGCGTGGATGCTTCTGAGCTTGCTGTTCATCAGGCGCAGGAGAATGCAAAACTGAACGGGCTGGACGGCAGAGTTAAATTTATCTGTGAAGATGTTTTTGAACTGCTTCCGAGACTGGAAGAAGAGGGCGAGAAATATGATGTTGTGATCCTTGATCCACCGGCATTTACCAAGTCACGAAGTTCGATCAAGAATGCAGTCAAGGGCTACAGAGAGATCAACCTGCGTGGTATGAAACTTGTCAAGGACGGAGGATTCCTGGCAACCTGTTCCTGTTCTCATTTCATGGATTATGAACTTTTTACCAAGACGATCGGACAGGCGGCACGAAATGCACACAAGAGACTTCGTCAGGTAGAATACAGGACCCAGGCACCGGATCACCCGATCCTGTGGTCTTCGGATGAATCTTATTATCTGAAGTTTTATGTGTTCCAGGTATGCAGTGATAAATGATCAGGAATGCTACATAATAATGAAGTGACAAAAGGTTATTGCGAATGAAGTGAACAGTAACGACAAAAAGAAAGAAGGGCTTGCATGAGAGAAAAGTTCATCAAATTTATGGAAGGACGTTATGGAGTAGATGCATTTGCAAGATTTACGATGGGAGTTGCATTTGTAATGATCATCCTGTCCATGTTTATCCGAAACCGGGTCGGGGCAGCGTTTGATACCATTGGCCTTCTTGCGATTCTTTATACTTATTACAGAATGCTTTCCAGAGACATACAGAAGCGTTATGCCGAAAATCAGAAATATCTGTCCATCACGGCTGGCATCAGACAGAAATTCAATCGTGAGAAAAATATCATGCAGCAGAGGAAGGAATATCATATTTATTCCTGTCCAAACTGCAAACAGAAGATCCGTATTCCGAGAGGAAAAGGCAAGATCGAGATCGACTGTCCGAAATGCCACACGAAATTTATCAAAAAAAGCTGATGATCTTTTAGGGTCAGAACGCAGCCGGAGGTTTTATGTTTGGTTATGTGGTAATGAATAAACCAGAAATCAAATTCAAGGATTTTGACCTGTATCGTTCTTTTTACTGTGGCCTTTGCAGAGAACTGCGGGAACGCTATGGAGTGACAGGACAGATTTCCCTGACATATGATATGACGTTTGTGATCCTTCTTCTGAGCGGGCTCTATGAACCACCGACAAAAAAAGGAACGACGAGATGCATCATCCACCCTGTACGGAAACAGCCGGTCCGCAAAAACGCGATCACAGAGTATGCTGCGGATATGAATGTTTTTCTTGCATACTATAAATGTGAAGATGACTGGAAGGATGAGAAGAAACTTCTGAGTCTTCTGTACGGGAATCTCCTTCGGGGCAAGGAGAAGCATGCAGAAGCGCAGTGGCGTCACAAAGTCGATACGATCATTTCGCTTTTGAACGAACTTTCTGAGATGGAGAAGGCGGGAGAAGAGAATATCGACCGCATTTCAGGATGCTTCGGAAAGATCATGGAGGAGATTTTTGCATATCGACAAGATCTGTGGGAACCAACACTGCGTCGGATGGGCTTTTTTCTGGGTAAATTTATTTATCTCATGGATGCCTATGATGATGTGGAGGAAGATATCAAAAAAGGAAATTACAATCCTTTTTCCAGAAGTTATATAATGGAAGGGTTCGATGAACAGGTGCGGCAGATGCTGATCATGATGATGGCAGAGGTCTGCCGGGAATTTGAAAAACTTCCTATTATTAATTATACCGACATACTGCGAAATATTCTGTATTCCGGAGTTTGGTGCAGGTTTGAGGCAGTGTCCGGTAAGAGGAAGAAAGAGCGGGAGAAAGAGCATGTTTGATCCATACAGTGTCCTTGGTGTTTCCAGGGATGCATCTGATGAAGAAATCAAAAAAGCATACCGGAGACTGAGCAGGAAATATCATCCGGATGCCAATATTAACAATCCAAACAAAGAACAGGCGGAAGAAAAATTCAAAGAAGTCCAGCAGGCTTATGAGCAGATCATGAAAGAAAAGGAATATGGTTCCTCGTATGGAAATGCCGACGGCAGCTACTATGGTGGATTTACCGGAAGACAGTCGGGCGGTTATCAGGATGAGGAAGCAATCCGAAGACAGGCAGCAGCCAATTATATCCAGAGCCGCCATTTCCAGGAGGCGATGAATGTCCTGTCATCTCTGAAGCAGAGAAACGGAGAGTGGTATTACCTTTCTGCAATGGCAAATATGGGACTTGGAAATAATGTCAATGCTCTGGAGAATATCCGGACAGCTGTAAACCTGGAGCCAGACAATATGCAGTACCGCATGCTCCTTCAGAGAATGGAAGGCGGCGGAACCTGGTATCAGGAACAGCAGAATCCGTTTGGAGGAATGCCGGTAGACGGAAGTGATTACTGTATGAAACTCTGTATTGCAAATATGCTCTGCGGACTGTGTTGTCCAGGAGGCGGTGTGTTCTGCTGCTGATGCCGTCTTAAAAATGACTAAAATGAGAAAAATATTCAGCACAGGCAAATGAATACAAGAAAATACAAATCAACGGATTGACATTTTTTAGCTGTGCTATTATCATAGTATCGTACTGCTGTGATAAAGTAAAAACAGCAGATAAGGTTCCTGAGAGAGTAAACAGGAACTACAGAAGTACAATGCAAAAGTACAGGAGGAAATCGTAATGAGTATTCGTATTGGAATTTTAGGCTATGGCAACCTTGGAAGAGGTGTAGAGTGTGCGATCAAACACAATCCGGATCTTGAGCTTGTGGCAGTTTTTACACGCCGTGATCCTTCAACAGTAAAAATCCTCACAGAGACAGCCAGTGTTTATCATGTAGATGAAGCAGAAAAAATGAAAGACAAGATCGATGTTCTGATCCTCTGCGGAGGAAGTGCAACAGACCTTCCGGAGCAGACACCGAAATATGCACAGTGGTTCAATGTTGTAGACAGCTTTGACACTCATGCAAGAGTTCCGGAGCATTTTGCAAATGTAGACAAAGCAGCTTCCGAGAGCGGACACGTAGGAATCATCTCCGTAGGCTGGGACCCGGGAATGTTCTCCCTGAACAGACTGTATGCAAATGCAATCCTTACCAACGGTAAAGATTATACATTCTGGGGCAAGGGCGTAAGCCAGGGACACTCTGATGCGATCCGCAGAATCGACGGAGTCAAAGATGGCAAACAGTACACCATTCCGGTAGAAGCAGCTCTGGAATCTGTAAGAAACGGTGAGAATCCGGAACTTACAACAAGACAGAAACATACAAGAGAGTGCTTCGTAGTAGCTGAGGAAGGCGCAGATCTTGCACGTATCGAGAACGAAATCAAGACTATGCCAAACTACTTCGATGAGTATGACACTACAGTACATTTCATCAGCGAAGAAGAACTGAAACGTGATCACAGCGGAATCCCGCACGGTGGATTTGTTATCCGTTCCGGTAAAACAGGATGGAATGATGAGAACAGCCATGTGATCGAATACAGCCTGAAACTGGATTCCAATCCGGAATTTACTTCTTCCGTAATCGTTGCTTATGCAAGAGCAGCATATCGTATGAGCCAGGAAGGACAGAAAGGCTGCAAGACAGTTTTCGATGTTGCACCGGCTTACTTAAGTGCACAGGATGGAGCCGAGCTTCGTAAACATCTTCTGTAAATTATAATACGAATTTAGCCAGAGCGGGAATCGTTGATTCCCGCTCTGTTACGTTTTAAAACATTAAATTGATGTAAGTGTCTCACAGACATTCATCTTTATATTGACGTATCCGCAATCTTGAGATATAATACCTACATGATATTGTAATAATATTGTAAAGAATTGTAACGAAAAAAGTAATAATGAGTTTTGAGTGCTGTTTAACAGGTAGCATGTGAACAGTAACATTTTTTTCGGAAAGAGGACATTATATGAAGAAGGTATGTAAAAAAGCAGGACTTTTGGGGGTGTTTCTGGGGCTCATGCTTTTTGCAGCAGGATTTGCCGTGCATGTAACGACTGTGGAGACACAGGCGGCGACAACGACAGGATTTCGTACAATAAACGGAAAGACCTATTACTATAAGAATGGTAAGATGGTTAAAGGCTGGCTTACTCTTGGCAAGAACAAGTATTTTCTGAATACGAAGACAGGTGTTCTTTATAAGGGCTGGCAGAAGAGTTCCAAAGGACCTAAGAGATATTTCGATGCCCGTACAGGTGTGATGTACAGGGGACTTCAGAAAGTGGAAGGAAGCTATTATTACTTTAATGCTTCCACGGGATATTCCCAAAGCGGATTTCTTAAGGCTGCGAATGGCAATGTGAGATATTTTGCCTCAGATACTTATGCAATGGCAACAGGCTGGATGAAGAACAGCAAAGGTGAGAAATGGTATTTTACCCCGTCCAGTGGAATTATGTATAAGGGTCTGAAAAAGGTTGGATCATATTATTATTATTTCGATAAGACAACAGGTGCATCCAAAAGTGGTTTCCTGACAGCCTCCAATGGAAATGTTCGATATTTCAGAGCAAAGACATACGTGATGGCAACGGGATGGCTGAAGAACAGCAAAGGAGACAGACGCTATTTTGCCGCAAGCACAGGTGTTATGTGTAAGGGGCTTAAGAAAATAAGCGGAAGTACCTATTACTTTAATACCAGTACAGGAATTGCAACCAGCGGCTGGGTAACGATCAGCGGAAAGAAATATTATTTTAACAAAGACACATATGTCATTACCACAGGTACGATCCTGCTTGATGGAAAATACTATGTATTTGATTCAAATGGAGTCATGACGGATTCCTATGACAGTGGAAGCGATGCAAAACCAACGACACCGACCTCAGCAAGAACGATCAAGAATTATCTTGCCGGAGCACTGCAGCCAGTGGGACAGGCTCTGTATGTATGGGGCGGCGGCTGGACTGACTCTACGAGAAAGGGTATAAGCCCGACATGGGTTTCCTGGTATAACAGTCAGAGCAGCAGTTATGATTACAATAATTACAGAGATTTAACAACTGCGAACAGAATTAAGGGACTTGACTGTTCCGGTTTTGTCGGATGGGCCTCTTATCAGGTCATGCATTCAAAATCCGGAGAGGGCAGTGGTTATACAGTTGTTTCCGGAGATATTGGTTCTTATTACCAGAACACTCTGAAATGGGGACATATCGTAAATCAGAATTATCTGTCACAGAATAACTATAAATTATATCCTGGAGATATCGGATATGATTCCGGACATACCTGGATCGTTCTGGGACAGTGTGCTGACAAGAGTGCCGTGATCGTTCACTCTACACCACAGGCAGGCTGCCAGATTTCGGGTACACCTACTCCGAGTGGAGACTATGACAGTCAGGCGATCGCACTTGCCAAGACTTATATGTCCAAATATAAAGGATTTACAAAATATGACTATCATACATCCAGCGGTAATTACATTCGTCGAGGAAATTATTTAAGATGGTACAGCAGTACTCTTTCAGACCCGGATGGATATAAAAACAAAACAGCAGCACAGATCCTTGCAGATTTGTACAGTTAATTGTATGCAGCACAGAAGAGAAGCGTCTTTTGAAGAGAAGACAGCTTCTCTTTTTTTCGTATTCTTTACTAATTGTTACAAAAATTTAAATTTTTTAATTATTTACTCTTGCGTTCCTGAGAACGATATGTTAATATGTAAAGGAAGTTCAACAAGATATTTCGAAAATGTTACAAAATAGATTGATTTAGATTATGAGGTGAAAACATGAAGAAACGAATTGTTTGCATGACGTTAGCATTAATGATGACAGCAGCACAGGTTGTCAGCGTAAGCGCGTCAAGAGAAGATGAGCTGAGAGAGGAACAGGCAGCGACCAGCGCACAGCTGGATGCTACATACGCACAGATCGACCAGCTTTATTCAGCAAAGCAGCAGTTACAGAATGAAATTGATGCTTTGGATGCAAATCTTGTGAATGTCATGGTTTCCATTCAGACCCTTGAAGGGGATATCAGCAATAAAGAAACTGACATTCAGAATACCCAGACAGCTCTTGAGAAAGCACAGAATGCCAAGACCAAGCAGTACGAAGCAATGAAAGAGCGTATCCAGTACATCTATGAGAAAGGCGGCAATGCAGCGTGGTTCCAGATGATGATGGATGCCGATAATCTTTCTGATCTTCTTACTCAGGCAGAGTATACACAGAAGATGTATGAGTACGACAGACAGAGTCTTGAGAAATATGCCAATACGATTGACCAGGTAACTCAGCTCGGTGACCAGTACAAACAGGAAAAGGCAGAGCTGGAAGGAATGAAACAGGAATACGAAGCTGAGTCAGTAAACCTTCAGACACAGATCGATACCAAGAAAGCCAACTCCGCAGACTGTGACAATGAGATCGCATATGCACAGCAGATGGCAACAGAATATTCCAATCTGATCGTTCAGCAGCAGGCAGAGATCGAACAGCTTGAAGCAGAGCGTATCGCCGCTGAAGAAGAAGCGAGACGTCAGGCTGAGGCAGAAGCCGCAGCTGCAGCAGAGGAAGCTGCAAGACAGGCCGCTGAGGAAGAGGCAGCACAGGAAGACCAGAGTAACTCTGATGAGGAATATCAGGAAGATGAGGATTACTCTGAGGACGAAGACTACACGGATGACGACGAAGAATCTGATGAAGACTATTCCGAGGATGAAAGCACAGACAGTGATTACAGCGAAGACGAGGATACATCATCTGATGACAGTAGCGATGGTGTACAGTACGATGAGTACGGCAATGTGATCGACAGCGACAACACTGTAGATCCAGATGATTATGATGATTCATCTGACAGCTCTTCAAGCTCATCCAGTTCTTCTTCAAGTTCAAAATCTTCTATCGTAGATTACGCACTGCAGTTTGTCGGAAACCCATACGTATGGGGCGGTACAAGCCTTACAAACGGTGCTGACTGCTCTGGTTTCACACAGAGTGTCTATGCACAGTTCGGATACAGCCTTCCGAGAACATCCTACGAGCAGCAGAACTGGGGAACTGAAGTTTCCTACGCAGACGCACAGCCAGGCGACCTGATCTGCTATGGTGGACATGTTGCAATTTATATGGGCAATGGACAGATTGTACATGCGTCTAACTCCCAGGATGGTATTAAGATTAGTAATGATGCTACTTATAGGACTATTCTTTCTGTAAGAAGACCGTCATAATTTTTTTAGAAAAAATGTATTTGTAAAAAACGGTGGTGTAAAACTGCCGTTTTTTGTTTTTTGAAAAAGATAAAACCGCGAAGGGGCTTGGCCAGTCCCATTGGCGGTCTTGCCTTTCCAAAAGGCGCCTACCTGCCGGGCGCACACCGGCAAACAAAATTGTTGACTTTCCAAGGATAAAGTATTAGAATGTCATAAAGCGCAACGGGGCACTTCATAGTTTCGTGCGCTCTTTTTTACTTTAAAGCAGTCCAATCTGCTTTATTCAACACGGTGATATGTTCCGAAAGGACATATGGATGAAAAATATATATTTCAGGAGGAAACGAAAATGAGAAAGAGCAAAATGGGGAGAATGTTGACAGTAGCAGCCGTAGCAGCATCTATGACATGCGGAGTATTTGGCGTACAGAGCGTAAGTGCGGCTGACAAAAAGACCCTCAAAGTTGCAATGGAATGTGGATACGCCCCATACAACTGGACACAGCCGGATGATTCCAACGGAGCAGTGCAGATCTCCGGAAGTTCCGACTATGCATATGGTTATGACGTTATGATGGCGAAGAAAATCGCAGACGAACTTGGCTATGACCTTGAAATCGTTAAACTTGACTGGGATTCCCTCGTACCGGCAGTGCAGTCCGGACAGGTTGACTGTGTTATTGCAGGACAGTCCATCACCAAAGAACGTCAGCAGATGGTTGATTTCACAGATCCATACTATTACGCATCAATCATCACTCTGGTAAAAGAGGATGGAGACTATAAAGACGCAGCAAGCGTAGAAGACCTCAAAGGAGCAACGGTTACTTCTCAGCAGAATACCATCTGGTATGATTCCTGCCTGCCGCAGATCCCGGACGGAAACATCCTTCCAGCACAGGAAAGTGCACCGGCAATGCTGGTAGCTCTGGAATCTGGTAAATGTGATGCAGTCGTAACAGATATGCCTACAGGAAAAGCTGCCTGCGTAGCTTACCCAGATTTCAAACTTCTTGACTTCACAGGAACAGACGGAGAATTCGAAGTATCTGACGAGGACATCAACATCGGTATCTCCCTCAAGAAAGGAAACGATGAACTCAAAGATGCGATCAACGGAGTTTTAAGCGAGATGACAGAAGACGACTTCAATGATATGATGGACGAAGCAATCTCAGTTCAGCCGCTGTCCAGCGAGTCATAAAGGAGGAGCAAAATGCTGCCTGAAAGTTTTGGAGGAAGAATCATATATCTTCTTCAGCAATATGGTCCCTCTTTCGCGAAGGGAGCCGGAGTCAGCATGTGGCTGGCACTGGTCGGAACACTTTTTGGATGCATCATCGGTTTTCTCGTAGGTATCGTGCAGACGATCCCGGTGGACAAAAACGATTCCACAGCCAAGAAGGTACTGATCAAAATCGTGAAATTTATCCTTGCCTGCTATGTGGAGTTCTTCCGTGGAACTCCTATGATGGCACAGGCAATGTTTATCTACTTCGGTAGTGCATATCTGTTCAATATCAATATGTCCATGTGGTTTGCCGCGATCTTCATCGTATCCATCAACACAGGTGCATACATGGCAGAGACCGTCCGCGGCGGTATCCTTTCCATTGACCCGGGTCAGACAGAAGGAGCCAAGGCGATCGGCATGACACATGTACAGACCATGATCAATGTTATTTTGCCACAGGCACTGCGTAACATCATGCCGCAGATCGGCAACAACCTGATCATCAACATCAAAGATACCTGTGTACTTTCCATCATCGGTACGGTAGAACTTTTTTACACGACCAAAGGTGTGGCAGGTGCACTGTATACATACTTTGAGTCCTTCACAATTGCCATGGTCATTTACTTTATCATGACCTTTACCTGTTCCAGGATCCTTCGCGTGATCGAGCGCAAGATGGACGGACCGGACAACTACGACCTGGCAACCGCAGATACCCTGACACATACAAGTGGTATGTATTCTTATAAGGAAAGGAAGGACAACAGAGAATGAGTGAAACGATCCTGGAAGTGCAGCACCTGGGAAAATCCTTCGGAACACATGAGATCCTGAGAGACATTGATTTCTCTGTAAAACCGAAAGATGTTACCTGCATCATCGGACCTTCCGGTTCCGGTAAATCCACACTGCTGCGCTGCATGAACCTTCTGGAAACACCGTCATCCGGCGCGATCCGCTACCACGGAACAAACATCATGGACAAACATGTGAACGTTCCGGAGTACCGCTCCAAAGTCGGTATGGTGTTCCAGAACTTTAACCTTTTTAACAATATGACAGTTCTCAAGAACTGCACAGTCGGACAGGAAAAAGTCCTCAAGAAAAGCAAAGAAGAGGCACACAAAAACGCAATGATGTATCTTGAAAAAGTCGGCATGGCTCCATACATCAATGCAAAGCCGAAACAGCTTTCCGGTGGACAGAAGCAGAGGGTAGCGATCGCAAGAGCCCTTGCGATGGAACCCGAGATCCTGCTCTTCGACGAGCCGACATCCGCCCTCGACCCGCAGATGGTCGGAGAGGTTCTGGAAGTCATGAGAACCCTTGCAAAGGATGGTCTGACGATGATCATCGTCACACATGAGATGGCTTTCGCCAGAGATGTGGCGAAGCATGTGATCTTCATGGGCGATGGAGTTATCGTGGAAGAGGGGACTTCCCAGCAGATCTTTGAAGATCCACAGAAAGAAGCAACGAGGGAGTTCCTGAGCCGCTTCCGAACTGCCGGGAACTGCCCGGGTGCCCGTCAATAATTGACAATGATGGGAACATCCCAGCGGCCCGTTAATCATTTGACAAATGAGAAAAACCTGAGGGGGAGCATCTCAAAGTTGCGAAGGCCGAAGCTCCCCCTCAGACACCCCCTACTTGGCCACGCTTGGTGCATCAAGACGGAACGGGTTGACGCCAACTGCTAGGGCTGTTTCGCTGACGCGAAAAGCGCGGGAACTTGAGCTTGCGAGAACTGGGGTTCCCGCGAGCACGCCGAAGGCGTGGCGTCGACGGGTCCGTAGTATGTGATGCTGCGGAAGCACGTAGAATAATAAAATACGTAGGAGTGGTTAGTTTCAGGTGCAAATCTGAACCATACAGAAAAACCAACAACATAAGTAAGCGCAGACTCATGGGGCAACCGTGCAAGTCTGCGCTTATATTTATACAAAAATCTTCCGACTTGAAACACCAGGAGAATTTTTCAAAGGGCACCCCATAAGACAAAAATTTCCGTCAAACACCCAGCCCAGGGGTGGGTGAGGGGACGGGCGACGTCCCCTCACGGTCTTCTTACATGTCAATGTAAATTGCCGGGCGCATGGGAAGCACCCATGCCTATGTTCTGAAAAAAAATACAATATGCAACAAAACATTTCTGGACATAACAAAAAATATAAGATATAGTAAAATAGTAAATAACTATAAATGAGCAAATTTGAAAAAATGCACAAAATTATCCTGCTAATTTCATAAATGCTTCAAAATCATCATTTGCTTTTGCACATAGGAATAGATACTGATACTTTTCCTGATGAACGGCACTACAGATTCGATGATATCCATCTTGA